>NZ_JBBCKP010000013.1:0-180956 GCF_037153275.1 Pseudomonas sp. USHLN015 | reverse complement strand
CGATGGCCTTGTGCACTGCACCAAAAGCCTCCTGGCCATTGATCAGCGGCCTATAGCTGGCCGGCCAGGGCCGGTACTCGGTATCGAGCACGTACCAGGGCGCGCAGCAGAACGCCTCATGGGTGCGGTGCAGGGCAATGGGCACCACGATATCGGGGTGCCTGGCGTTGGCCGGTCTCATGGGGTCTCTCCTTGATGGCCCGAGCGGGTGGCAAGCAACTCGGCGTACAGGCTGCGGTGATCCGTTTGCGGAGTTGCGTCTGCCTCAGCGGCACCGTGCTTGTGCAACCCCAGGTTGGCCAGTTCGCCCAGCTCGGGATTGCTGTATTCGCTGGGCACGGGCAACTGGAAGGACAGGCCGTTGGCCAGTTCCAGCCGGTAGCTTCGCGTCACCACCTGATGCTCGAGACTCAGGTAGCCGCTGTCGTCCATCACACCGCATTGCAGCTCTTGCCCGTCGGCATAAAGCCGATAGGGCATGCCGGCCCAGATCGCCCGTGGCGCATTGGGTACCTGGGGCATACGCAGCCTCAGACGCGGCGCCGACTCGAGCTTCGGGTACTGCGGGTGTGTGGCTTTCATGCTGGCAGCCCCCTGGTAATCGAAATGCGCCGCCTTGATCAGGTGGTCCCCCTGGGTGCCGGACTCGATGGAACAGGCATCGACGCTGATGTAGCTGCCCCCACCGTTGAGGACGATCCTCTTCTTGGCGGTGATGCGGATTTCATCCTCGGTGCTGACGATGTCCAGCCCCTGGCGCGCCAGCAGTTCCAGGCGGTCGTTCTGCGCCTGGATCTGCACCGCGCCCTGGTTGGCGATGAGCTTCAGGCCGAGCTTGCGCACGAACAGGCTGACGCCCTCCCCCACCCCGATGAACAGGCGCCTCACCACGCTCAAGGCGGCGTCCTTGCCCGCGTTGGCGATGAGGTTCCGTTCCGCGGCAAGTTGCAGGTGGCTACCACTGCTGAGCGCGATGCCCCTGGGCGCGCTGAGCAGCAGGACGGATGACTTGATCTGCTCCAGGTCCTGCCTGAGCAGGTCGAGCTGCGCCTGCACATCGGCCGGCTCGGCATGGGCAAGCTGTGCGTGCTCGGAAAGCGTCTGCATCTCCTCACCGGCGCGTTGCAGCCGGGCGAGTGTGTCCTGCATGGCCAGCACCTGCCCCTGGGCACGAGCCTGCTCATCGGCACTGATGTACAGCCCCCTCCCCGCCCGTACGGCACCCCAGCCGTCGGTGCGCAGCTCGAAGCCTTCGCCGCGTTTCTGCCGTTGCCCATCCACCAGGTGGCCGAGGTTGAGCTGGCTCTTGCCGCTGTGCTCGGTGCTGAGCTTGATGTGTTCCTGGCCGCGGGTGTCGTCCAGGCGCAGCTTGTTGTTGGACGGGGTGCGCAGGACGTTGCGCTTGTAGTTCTTCAGGGTGACGAGGTCGGGGTGCCGACTGTCGTGCAGGGCGAAGGCGATGAAGCCCCGGTCCGGGTCGCCGCGTTCGAAGGCGATGCCGACCTCGGTGCCCTGGATCAGCGGCAGGTGCAGGCCATGGGTATCCCCGGCATAGGCGCGCGCCAGGCGCAGCCACATGCTTTCCTGGCCGGCGGGCCAGGTGTCCTGGTCGAAGAGGAAGCTGACCTTGTAGCGGCCCTCCAGGTCGATGTGGCTGTAGAGGTCGTCGGCCTGCGCGCTGGTGACGCGGGCCGGGATGGTGCCGGCGATCACGGGGCGCGGCAGCAGCGGCGGGCGAAAGCACACGCTTTCGCTGTAGGGGATGGCCTCGAAGCGGGCTTCGAAGCTGCGGTCGCGGGCGGCGACGGTGACCAGGCGGGTGATGACGGCGCCTGGGGTGAAGGCCTCGGGCGCGCCGCCCTCGATCTTCAGCACCTGCCCAGGTGCCAGGGTGGCGCTGCTGGTGCGGCCGCCGAGACGGGTCTGGTCGTTGAGGTAGCGCTCGTGGGCGAGGCGGGCATAGAAGTAGCCGCTTTCGCTTTTCAGGTCTTCGTCGCGGGAGCCGGGGTCGTCCAGCTCGATGTAGAGCTCGCCGTAGTGATAGGCCTCGCCGTAGGTGGTCGGGTCGCCCCGGGTCTGGTCGAGGTCGCCGTCGAGGTAGGCCGTCGCGTCACGCGGGGTGTAGGCGCGGATACGCAGGTTCCTTTCCACCACGCCGTGGCTCGATTGCAGGTCCCAGACGGCGTCCTGGCCGCTGCTGACGGTGCCGGACTGCGGGCGGTAGGGCAGCTGGACGCCGAACCGGTAGTTGCGCTGGTCATCGTGGAATTCGACGACATCGATGCCCAGGCGCTCGTCGGCGGTGAAGCGGTACCAGATGCCGACCTCGGCCAGCAGGCGCTGGATGAAGGCCAGGTCGCTCTCGTCGTATTGCATGACCTGCTCGCGCTTGGGGTAGTCGCGCCTGAGGTCGAAGAAGAAGTCCTGCCCGGCCCAGCGGTGGCGGTCGCTGCGCAGGATCTGCTCGACGATCTCGGGCACCGAGAGGTGCTGGTAGATGCGGTACTGGCGGCCTCGCCCGAGCAGGGTCAGGCGCGGCTGCAGGGTGATTTCGTAGCGGGCCTCGTCGTTTGAGCCGGAGAGCCGCCGGAAGCCCGTGACCACGCCGTGCAGGGTGCGCAGCGGCTGGGTCGGCGGCGCGCCCAGGCCGGCGAAGGGCACCGGCTTGGGGGGCGCGAAGAGGCTGAAACTGGCGGGCTGCCCGACGATGCGCCTGGAGGGGAGGTCGCGCTGGGACGCGGTGAACTCGACCTGGTAGGTGAAGGGCTGGCTGAGCGTCTCGTCCCCGACGAAGGCGAGGACGTCGAGCCCGACGTCGAGTTCGCCGACCTGCAGGCGGTGACGGCTGTGATCGAAGAAATGGCGGAGTTCGGCAAGCATGTCGAGGCCTCATCGATGGGATGGCCCGTATGCATCGCCGGTTCGTGACCGTACCTCGAAGAAACCGCCGAGCCCTGCATCCGGGGCGAGACAGTAGGCGGAAAACCCCGATGAGCAGGGAATAGGGAAAAGCCCCCAGGGGATCGGGAAGCTTCCGAAGAAACGACGGGACCTGCCGTAGGAACCCAATCACTCCGATAGCTTGCAAGCTGCCGGCGTCCCGAAGAACGTCAGCGTCACCCGCTCCGGCTACGGGAACGCCAGGCAAAAAAAGCCCCGCCGAAGCGGGGCTAGAGCACATTCAACCTTTCAGCGAACGATGGCTTAGGGGGTAGCCCGGGCTTCAGCCCGGGGATGGGCGACGCGCCAGCCGCGCCGCTCAGGGCGTGGGCTGGCCTTGGTCGTCGGCGTCCACCTGCTCCAGGCGGCCCTGCTCCCAACCACCGCCCATGGCGGCGATGAGCTGGACGCTGGCGGTCAGGCGCGTGCCGGTGAGGGTGAGCACGGTGCGTTCGTTGGACAGCGCCGTGGCCTGGCTGGAGACCACGCTGCTGTAGTCCTGCAGGCCGGCCTTGTACTGGTTGGTCACCAGGCGCAGGGCCTCGCGGGCGGATTCCAGGGCCTCCTGCTGCACGCCGCTCTCCTCCTCCAGCACGCTGAGCTGGACCAGGTAGTCCTCCACTTCGCGGAAGCTGTCGAGCACGGTCTGGCGGTAGCTGGCCACCGTCTGGTCGTAGCTGGCTTCGGCCTGGTCGACCTGGGAGCGGATCAGGCCGCCGTCGAACAGGTTGAGGGCGAACTCGGGGCCGATGGACCAGAAGCGGTTCGGCGTGCTGATCCAGTCGCTCAGGCCGCCGCTGCGGTAGCCGCCGGTGGCGCTGAGGTTGAGGCTCGGGTAGTAGGCGGCCTTGGAAACCCCGATCTGCGCGTTGGCGGCGATCACCTTGCGCTCGGCCGAGGCCACGTCCGGGCGGCGCTCCAGCAGCTGCGACGGCACCAGCGCCGGCACCTGCGGCAGGCTCGGGACGCTGTCCACCTCGGCCAGGTCGAACTCCGCCGGCGGCACGCCGATGAGCACGGCGATGGCGTTCTCCAGTTGCGCGCGCTGGTACTTGAGGTCGATGGCCTGGGCCTGGGTGCTCTTGAGCTGGGTGCGCGCCTGGGCCACGTCGGCGCGGGTGACGATACCCGCGCGGAACTGGTTCTCGGTGAGCTTCAGCGAACGCTCGTAGGCCTGCACGGTGGCATCGAGCAGGCGCTTCTGCGCATCCATCACCCGCAGTTGCAGGTAGTTCTGCGCCAGCTCGGACTGCTGGCTCAGGCGCACGGCGGCGAGGTCGGCGGCGCTGGCCTGCATGCTCGCACTGTCGGCTTCCAACTGGCGGCGCAGCTTGCCCCAGAGGTCCAGCTCCCAGCTCACGCCGAGGGTGGCGCTGTAGCTGTTGGAGATGCCGCCGCTGCCACCGCTGGTGACGGTGGAGCCATCGGACAGGCGCACGGTGCTGCTGCTCCCGCCCTGGCCGGAGCGGGTCTTGCTCGCGTTGGCGCTCACCGAGGGGAAGAACGAGGCGCGCGCGCCGCGGGCCAGCGCCTGGGCCTGGCGGTACTGGGCGACGGACTGCGCCAGGGTCTGGTTGGAGGTTTCCAGGCGCCGCAGCAGGTCGTTGAGGGTGGCGTCGCCGTACAGCTCCCACCAGGCGCCACGGGCCAGGGCATCGGCCGGCGCGGCGGCCTTCCAGCCCTCGGCGTGCTTGAAGCGGGCGGGCACGGCATGGTCGGGCTGCTGGTAATCCGGCCCCACGGCACAACCGGCCAGGGCGATGGCCAGGGCCAGCACCGGGAAAAGACGGCGGGTTTGCGGACTCATAGCGGTGTCTCCAGCGAAGCGTCGGTGCGCACGCCGCGCCAGCGGTTGAAGCGGTGGCGCAGGCGGTCGAGGTACAGGTAGACCACGGGGGTGGTGTAGAGGGTGAGGATCTGGCTCAGCACCAGGCCGCCGATGATGGTCACGCCCAGCGGCTGGCGCATCTCCGCGCCCTCGGCGCCACCAATCAGCAGCGGCACCGCGCCGAGGATGGCGGCCAGGGTGGTCATCAGGATCGGTCGCAGGCGCAGCAGGCAGGCGCGGTGGATCGACTCGGCCGGCGACAGGCCGTCGTTGCGTTCCAGCTGCAGTGCCAGGTCGATCATCAGGATGGCGTTCTTCTTGACGATGCCGATGAGCAGGAACAGCCCCAGCAGCGAGATCAGGCTGAACTCGCCGCCGATCAGCTGGATGGTCAGCAACGCGCCCACCCCCGCCGACGGCAGCGTCGAGAGAATGGTCAGCGGGTGGATGTAGCTCTCGTAGAGGATGCCCAGCACCAGGTACACCAGCACCAGGGCGGCGAGGATCATCCACGGCTGGTTCTCCTGGCTGCTGGCGAAGGCATCGGCGGTGCCGCCCAGGCGCGCGACCACCGAGCTGGGCATGCCGATGGCCGCGACCGCCTTCTCGATGGCCACGGTGGCCTGGTCCAGGCTCACGCCCGGTGCCAGGTCGAAGGAGATGCTCTCCGAGGCGAACTGGCCCTCGTGGTTGACCCGGTCGTTCTCCAGGCTGCGCTCGTAGCGGGCGATGGCCGAGAGCGGCACGCGCTGGCCGTCGGCGGTGATCACCTGCACCTGCTCCAGGGTCGACGGGTCCTGGGCGTACTTCGGGTTCACCTCCATCACCACCTGGTACTGGTTGAGGGTGTCGTAGATGGTGGAGATCTGCCGCTGGCTGTAGGCGTTGTTGAGCACCGTGGTGACCATCGCCATGTCGATGCCCAGGCGCTTGGCCGCGTCCCGGTCCACCTTCAGGGTCACCTGCTGGGCGCCCTCGCCTTCCCGCGCGTCAATGGCGGTCAGCTCCGGCAGGGATTTCAACGCGTCGGTCACCTTGGGCAGCCAGGTGCGCAGGTCGGCCAGTTCGCCGGCCTGCAGCACGTACTCGTACTGGGAGCTGCGCTGCTCGCGGGAACCGCCGGTCATGATGTCCTGGTCGGCCATCAGCATCAGCCGGCCGCCGGGCACCTGGGGCATTTCCTTGCGCAGCCGCTCGATCACCTTCTGGGCAGAAAGCTGGCGCTCCTTGATCGGCTTCAGCCGCACGATCATGAAGGCGTTGTTGATGCCGCCGCTGCCGCCGATGAAACCGGCCACGCTCTCCACCGCCGGGTCCTTGAGCACCGCGCGGCGGAAGATTTCCATCTTCGGCTGCATCACGCTGAATGACAGGCCGTCGTCGCCACGGATGAAGCCGATCAACTGGCCGGTGTCCTGCTGCGGCAGGAAGGTCTTGGGCACGATCACGTAGAGCGCGACGTTGAGGCCGATGGTCACCAGCAGGCTGGCCAGGGTCAGGCGCGGGTGGCGCAGCGCCCAGCCGAGGCTGACGTCGTAGAGCCGGGTCATGCGCTGGTGGATCGCCTCGCTCCAACGCTGCATGCGGCTGTCGGCATCCGGCATGTGGGGCTTGAGCCAGCGCGCGCAGAGCATCGGCGTGAGCGTCAGCGACACCAGCAGCGACACCAGGATGGCCGCCGTCAGGGTCAGGGAGAACTCGCGGAACATGCGGTCGATGATGCCGCCCATGAACAGGATGGAGACGAACACCACCACCAGCGACAGGTTCATCGACAGCAGCGTGAAGCCCACCTCGCGGGTGCCCTGCAGCGCCGCCTTGAACGGCGGCATGCCCTCGTTGATGTGCCGGGCGATGTTCTCCAGCACCACGATGGCGTCGTCCACCACCAGCCCGGCGGCGAGAATCAGCGCCATCAGCGACAGCACGTTGAGGGAGAAGCCGCACAGGTACATCACCGCGAAGGTGCCCACCAGCGACACCGGCACCGCCAGCGCCGGGATCAGCGAGGCACGCAGGCTGCCGAGGAACAGGTAGACCACCAGGATCACCAGCGCCACGGCGATCAGCAGGGTGCGCTCGGCCTCGTGCAGGGTGGCGCGGATCACCGGCGAGCGGTCCATCGCCTGGTTCAGCTTGACGCTGGCCGGCAGCACCGCCTGCAACGCCGGCAGCTGGGCCTTGATGCTTTCGATGGTCTCGATGATGTTGGCGCCGGCCTGGCGGTTGATCACCAGCAGCACCGCGTCCTGGTCATTGAAGAAACCGCTGTTGTAGCGGTCCTCCACGGCGTCGCGCACCTTGGCCACGTCGCCCAGGCGCAGGGCCGCGCCGTCCTGGTAGCGGATGATCAGCGGCGCGTAGTCGGCGGCCTTCTCCAGCTGGTCGCTGGCGCCCACCTGCCAGTGGCGCTCGGCGTCTTCCACCGCGCCCTTGGGGCGGCGCTGGTTGGCGGCGGCGATGGTCTTGCGCACCTCGTCCAGGGCGATGCCGTACTGGTTGAGCAACTGCGGCTCCAGCTCCACCCGCACCGCCGGCAGCGAACTGCCGCCGATCTGCACCTCGCCCACGCCCTTAACCTGGGACAGGCTCTGGGCCAGGATGGTCGAGGCCAGGTCGTACAGCTGGCCCTTCTCCAGCACGTCGGAGGTCAGCGACAGCACCATGATCGGCGCCTGGGACGGATTGACCTTCTTGTAGGTGGGCATGCTGCGCATGCCGCTGGGCAACAGGTTGCGCGAGGCGTTGATGGCCGCCTGCACGTCGCGGGCGGCGCCGTTGATGTCCCGGTCCAGGTCGAACTGGATGATGATCCGCGTCGAGCCCTGGCTGGTGCGACTGGTCATCTGGGTGATGCCCGAAAGCGTGCCCAGGGAGCGCTCCAGCGGCGTGGTGACGCTGGAGGCCATGATCTCCGGGCTGGCACCGGGCAGGCTGGCCTGCACGGTGATCACCGGGAAGTCCATCTGCGGCAGCGGGGAGACCGGCAACAGGCCGAAGCTCATGCCGCCCAGCAGCATGATCGCCAGGCTCAGCAGCAGGGTCGCCACCGGCCGGCGGATGAAGGGAGCGGACAGGTTCACGACGCCGCTCCGGCCGGGGCAGCCGGCACGCGGCGCATCATGCCGCCACCCCTGCCGCGCTGCGGCCGGTGAAGCGCCGCGAGAGGCGGTCGAAGAACAGGTAGATGACCGGCGTGGTGAACAGCGTCAGCACCTGGCTCACCAGCAGGCCGCCCACCATCACCAGGCCCAGGGGCTGGCGCAGCTCCGCGCCGGAACCGCTGGCGAGCATCAGCGGCACGGCGCCGAACAGCGCGGCCAGGGTGGTCATCAGGATCGGCCGGAAGCGCAGCAGCGCCGCCTGGTAGATGGCCTCCTCCGGCGCCATGCCCTGGTGGCGCTCGGCCTCCAGGGCGAAGTCGATCATCATGATTGCGTTCTTCTTGACGATGCCGATCAGCAGGATGATGCCGATGATGGCGATCAGCCCCAGGTCATTGCCCGAGAGCAGCAGCGCCAGCAAGGCGCCGACGCCCGCCGAGGGCAGCGTGGAGAGGATGGTCACCGGGTGGATGTAGCTCTCATAGAGCACGCCGAGGACGATGTACATGGTCACCACCGCCGCCAGGATCAGCAGCAGCGTGCTCGACAGCGAGGCCTCGAAGGCCGCCGCCGCGCCCTGGAAGCGGGTCTGGATGCCTTCCGGCAGGCCGATTTCCTGCTGCACCCGCTCGATCACCTGCACCGCCTCGCCCAGGGCCACGCCCGGCGCCAGGTTGAAGGAGAGGTTCACTGCCGGGAACTGGCTGATGTGGTTCACCACCAGGGACGACTGGCGCTCCTGGATGCGCGCCAGGGTCGCGAGCGGCACCTGCACGCCGTCGGTGCCGGCCACCCGCAGCTGCTCCAGGGCCTTGGGCCCGATGCGATCACCGGTGGCGGACTCCAGCACCACGCGGTACTGGCTGGCCTGGGTGAAGATGGTGGAGATCTGCCGCTGGCCGAAGGCGTCGTAGAGCGCGTCGGTGATGGCCGAGACCTCCACGCCCAGGCGCCCAGCCATGTCGCGGTCGATGTCCAGGTACACCTGCAGGCCCTTGTCCTGCAGGTCGCTGGCCACGTCGGACAGCTCCGGCTGCTGGCGCAAGGCGTCCACCAGCTTGCCGGTCCACTCGCGCAGCAGCTCGGCGTCCGGGGACTCCATGCTGAACTGGAACTGGGTACGGCTGACCCGGTCCTCGATGGTCAGGTCCTGCACCGGCTGCAGGTACAGGCGGATGCCCACCAGGCGTTCCAACTGCGGCTGCAGGCGCTGGATCACCTCGCTGGCGGTGACGTCGCGCTCGCCGTGGGGCTTGAGGTTGATCAGCATGCGCCCGCTGTTGAGGGTGACGTTGTCGCCGTCGACGCCGATGTAGGAGGTCAGGCTGGCCACCGCCGGGTCCTTGAGGATCACCTCGGCCGCCTGCTGCTGACGCTCGCCCATGGCGCGGAACGACACCGACTGCGGCGCTTCGGTGATGCCCTGGATGACGCCGGTGTCCTGCACCGGGAAGAAGCCCTTGGGCACCGCCAGGTACAGCACCACGGTCAGCGCCAGGGTGCCCAGGGCCACCAGCAGGGTCAGCACCTGGTGGCGCAGCACCCAGCGCAGGCCATGGGAATAGCGCTCGATCATGCCGTCGATGAAGGCGCCGCTGGCGCGGTAGAAGCGGCCCTGCTCCTTCTCCTCCGGCTCGGGCTTGAGCAGCCGCGCGCACATCATCGGCGTCAGGGTCAGCGACACCACCAGGGAGATCAGGATGGCCACCGCCAGGGTGATGGCGAACTCGCGGAACAGCCGCCCCACCACGTCAGCCATGAACAGCAGCGGAATCAGCACCGCGATCAGCGAGAAGGTCAGGGAGATCAGCGTGAAGCCGATCTGCCGGGCGCCCTTGAGCGCGGCCTCCAGCGGCGTGGCGCCCGCCTCCAGGTGGCGGGCGATGTTCTCCAGCATGACGATGGCGTCGTCCACCACGAAGCCGGTGGCGATGGTCAGGGCCATCAGCGTCAGGTTGTTCACCGAGAAGCCGGCCAGGTACATCACCCCGAAGGTGCCCACCAGGGACAGCGGCACGGCGATGGACGGGATCAGCGTGGCGCTGAAGCGGCGCAGGAACAGGAAGGTCACCATCACCACCAGGGCGATGGCCAGCATCAGCTCATGCTGCACGTCGCGCACCGAGGCGCGGATGGTCTGGGTGCGGTCGGTCAGCACCATCACGTCCAGGCCCGCCGGCAGGTTGGCGGTCATCTTCGGCAGCAGCGCCTGGATGCGGTCCACCACCTCGATGACGTTGGCGCCGGGCTGGCGCTGGATGTTCAGCAGCACGGCCTGGTTCTGGTTGGCCCAGGCGGCCAGGCGCTCGTTCTCGGCGCCTTCGACGATGGTGGCCACGTCCTTCAGGCGCAGCGCCGCGCCGTTCTTGTAGGCGAGGATCAGGTTGGCGTACTCGTCCGCCGACTTCAGCTGGTCGTTGGCATCCAGCATGGAGGTGCGCGTCGGGCCGTCGAAGTTGCCTTTGGGCTGGTTGACGTTGGATGCGGTGATCAGCGAACGCACGCTGGAAAGGTTCAGGCCGTTGGCCGCGAGCGCCTCCGGGTTGACCTTGATGCGCACTGCCTGGCGCTGGCCACCGGCGATGCTGACCATGCCGACGCCGCTGATCTGCGACAGCTTCTGCGCCATGCGTGTGTCCACCAGGGTGTGCAGCTGCGGCAGCGGCAAGGTGCGCGACATCACCGCCACGGTCAGCACCGGGGTGTCGGCGGGGTTGACCTTGTTGTAGACCGGCGGCGCCGGCAGGTCATTGGGCAGCAGGTTGGTGGCGGCGTTGATGGCCGCCTGCACTTCCTGCTCGGCCACGTCCAGCTGCACGTCCAGGTTGAAGCGCAGGGTGATCACCGAGGCGCCGCCGGAACTGGTGGAGGACATCTGGTCCAGCCCCGGCATCTGCCCGAACTGGCGTTCCAGCGGCGCGGTCACGGCGCTGGTCATCACGTCCGGGCTGGCACCCGGGTAGAGCGTCATCACGCGGATGGTCGGGTAGTCCACCTCCGGCAGCGCCGACACCGGCAGCAGGCGGTAGGCGATCAGGCCGGCCAGCAGGATCGCCAGCATGCTCAGCGTGGTGGCGACCGGCCGCAGGATGAACAGGCGGGAGATGTTCATACGCCTTTTTCAGCCTTGCCGCCCTGCTCGCCCTTGTCGGCGCCTTGCAGTTGCTCGCTCGGCGCGGCCGGCACGGCATCGCTGTCGTGCACCACCTCTACGTCGCTGCCGTCGCGCAGGCGGTCGGTGCCTTCCAGCACCACCCGCTCGCCGGCCTTGAGGCCACTGCGGATCACGGTGTGCTCGCCGTCGCTGGGGCCGGTTTCGAGCTTCTGCACGCGCACCTTCTTCTCGCCGTCCAGCACGTAGGCGAAGGTGCCCTGGCTGCCGAACTGCACCGCAGCCGAGGGCACCAGCACGGCCTGGGCCAGGGTGTCGGCCAGCAGGCGCACGTTGACGAACTGGTTGGGGAACAGGGTCTCGCTGTCGTTGGCGAAGCGCGCCTTGAACTTCAGCGTGCCGGTGGTGGTGTCGATCTGGTTGTCCAGGCTCTGCAGCACGCCCTCGGCCTGCTTCAGGGTGTCGCCCCGGTCCCAGGCCTCCACCGGCATCGCCTGGCCGCTGCGGAAGCGGCTGACCACGCCGGGCAACTGGCTCTCCGGCAGGGTAAAGGTGACGCTGATGGGGCGGTTCTGGGTGATCACCACCAGCGGCGTGGTGTCGCCGGTGCCGACCTGGTTGCCCAGGTCCACCTGGCGCAGGCCGACGCGGCCGGCCACCGGCGCGCGCACCTGGGTGAAGCTGAGGTTCAGCTTGGCCTCGGCGACGGCGGCCTGGTTGGCCTTGACCGTGCCCTTGTACTGGCCCACCAGCGCTTCCTGGGTGTCCAGGGTCTGCTTGGCGATGCTGTCCTCGGCGTACAGGCCGCGGTAGCGGGCCAGGTCGATCTCGGCGTTCTTCAGCTGCGCCTGGCTCTGCAAGAGCGTGCCTTCGGCCTGCTGCAGGGCGACCTCGTAGGGGCGCGGGTCGATCACCGCCAGCAGGTCGCCGGCCTTGACCTGCTGGCCTTCCTCGAAGGCCAGCTTGACCACCTCGCCGCTGACGCGGGCCTTGACGTTCACCGTGTTCAGCGCGGTGACCGTGCCGAGGGCCTTGTAGTAGACGGGGAAGTCACCCTGGGTGGCGGCGGCCACGCGCACCGGCACCGGGCCGCTGAACGGGCCGAAGCCCGGGCGCGCCATGCCGGCCGGCCCCGGACGGGTGCGGGGCTCCTCGGCCTTGTGGCCGGAGGCGGCGGGCCATAGCCACCAGATCAGCGCCACCAGGGCAAACAGGCAGACGAGGATGAGCGGCCAGCGCCGGGTGGGACGAGCGTGCGGGTCTTGGATCGAGGGCATGATTCTGCGGTCGGTTCGTGCGAGAGCGTGAACGATAAGCACTCGGCGTGGCCAGGCAAAGCCTCTTTACCGCCTATTTACCCATTCCTTACCCCTACGAGGGCGCGGCCTTGAGCGGTGGCGGCCCTCGGCGGCCCGCCGTGCAACTGTCACAACACCTTTCCGCGCGCGTTCTTGTCCATCCGCGCGTACCGCGCGACCATGCGCGCTCGCCTTTCCGCTTCCTGGGAGTGCCCCGTGTTCGAACGACTCAAGCAGCAGTTCTCCACCCTGCGCAGCCGCGCCGATTTCCACGCCCTGCGCATCGTCCGCCAGAGCGGCGAGCACTGCCAGGTACGGCGCAACGTCGCCGAGCCGCCGTTCTTCTCCAGCGACCTGGGCGCCATGCTCAGCGTGCGCATCGGCGGCGTCGAAGCCTATGCCGCCACCAGCGACCTCAGCACCGCCGGCCTGCAGCGCGCCCTCGACCTGGCCGAAGCGCGCGCCCGGCTGATCGCCCCGTACAACCTGGTGGACGCCCGCGTCGCGCCGCCCCAGGGCCGCGCCGACTACCGCTCCCCCGGCCTCGACCAGCCGCTGCCCGGCATCGCCGAGCGCATCGAACTGCTGCGCGAGGAATCCGCCGCGGTGCCCGCCGACCCGCGCCTGGTCAACTGGACCCTGCTGCTCAGCGTCGACCGCCACGAACAGCTCTACCTCAACAGCGCCGGCGCCGAGCACTGGCAGGAACTGCAATTCGTCTACCCCGGCGCCAGCGTCACCGCCTTCGACGGCCACGACAGCCAGACCCGCAGCTTCGGCGGCTACCACGGCGGCCAGCAGGGCGGCGCCGAGGTCATCCAGCGCCTGGGGCTGCGCGGCGCGGCCCCGCGCGTGGCCGACGAGGCGCTGCAGCTGCTGCTGGCGCCCAACACCCCGGAAGGTCCGCGCGACCTGCTGCTGATGCCCGAGCAGATGATGCTGCAGATCCACGAATCCATCGGCCACCCGCTGGAGCTGGATCGCATCCTCGGCGACGAGCGCAACTACGCCGGCACCAGCTTCATTCGCCAGGAAGACTTCGGCCACTACCAGTACGGCTCGGCGCTGCTCAACGTCAGCTTCGACCCGGGCATCCCCGAGGAGCTGGCCAGCTACGGCCACGACGACGACGGCAGCGCCGCCCGGAAGACCCTGCTGATCGAGAAGGGCCTGCTCCTGCGCCCCCTCGGCGGCGCCCTCTCGCAGCAACGCAGCGGCCTGCCGGGCGTGGCCAACAGCCGCGCCTGCAGCTGGAACCGCGCCCCCATCGACCGCATGGCCAACCTCAACATCGAGCCCGGCGACCAGCGCCTGGAGCAGCTGATCGGCGGCATCGAGCGCGGCATCCTGATGACCACCAACCGCTCCTGGTCCATCGACGATGCGCGCAACAAGTTCCAGTTCGGCTGCGAATGGGGCCAACTCATCGAGAACGGCGAGCTCAAGGGTGTGGTGAAGAACCCCAACTACCGGGGCATCTCCGCCAGCTTCTGGCGCAGCCTCGCGGCGGTGGGCGATGCCAGCACCTTCGAAGTGCTCGGCACCCCCTTCTGCGGCAAGGGCGAGCCCAACCAGGTGGTGCGGGTGGGCCATGCCTCCCCCGCCTGCGTATTCAGCCAGGTCGACGTATTCGGAGGTGCCGCCTGATGAGCGTCCATATCGACACCCGTGAAGCCGGCTTCGCCGCCCTCGCCGAATCCCTTCGCCAGGCCCTGCACCCCGGCGAGGACTTCACCCTGTGGTACAGCGCCGAGTCCTCCGACTTCATCCGCTTCAACCACGCCCGCGTGCGCCAGGCCGGGCACGTGTCCCAGGCCGGCGCCACCCTGCAGCTGATCGCCGCCGAGCGCCAGGCGCAGATGGCCGTCACCCTCTCCGGCCAGCCGGAGGAAGACCGCCAGCGCCTGGCCGACGGCCTCGAACGCCTGCGCGCAGTGATCGGCCAGTTGCCGCCCGATCCCTACCTGATGCCCGACCGCACGCCCTGGCAGCGGCGCCACGTCGACACCCAGCCGCTGCCCGA
This sequence comes from Pseudomonas sp. USHLN015, assembly GCF_037153275.1. Classification (NCBI taxonomy): domain Bacteria; kingdom Pseudomonadati; phylum Pseudomonadota; class Gammaproteobacteria; order Pseudomonadales; family Pseudomonadaceae; genus Pseudomonas; species Pseudomonas sp. USHLN015. The sequence goes on along the minus strand of NZ_JBBCKP010000013.1, from coordinate 166,651 downwards.
CCCGGCCGCCGTGCTGCCCTGCATCAGCGCCGCCGCCGAAGGCCTGGACCTGGTCGGCATCTACGCCGCCGGCCCGCTCTACCGGGGCTTCGCCAACAGCTGGGGCGCCTTCGGCTGGCACAGCGCCCACTGCTTCAACTTCGACTTCAGCCTGTTCCACGCCAACGGCCAGGCGGTGAAGGCCGACTACGCCGGCCAGGGCTGGAACGACGACGAATTCCATCGCCGCTTCGCCGCCGCCCGCGCCCAGCTGGAGCACCTGGGCAAGCCGCTGCGCGTGCTGGCACCCGGCGGCTACCGCGCCTACATCGCCCCGGCGGCGCTGGAAGAGATCACCGGCATGCTCTGCTGGGGCGGCTTCTCCGCCCGCGCCCTGGCGACCAAGGAAAGCCCGTTGCAACGCCTCGACGGCGACGGCGCCCGCTTCAGCCCGCTGCTGGGCCTGCACGAGCAGGTGGCCGGCGCCCTGTCCCCGGCCTTCACCGCCGAAGGCTCGCCGCGCAGCGATGTCGCCCTCATCGAACAAGGGCGCCTCACCGGACGCCTGGTGGGTTCGCGCAGCGCCCGGGAATACGGCCTGGCCGGCAACGGCGCCAGCGGCGACGAGAGCCCCCAGGCCCTGGTGATGGACGCTGGCACCCTGCCCGAGGCGGACGCCCTCGCCGCCCTCGGCACCGGGCTCTACATCGGCAACCTCTGGTACCTGAACTGGTCCGACCTGCCCGCCGCCCGCATCACCGGCATGACCCGCTTCGCCACCTTCTGGGTGGAGGACGGCCGCATCCAGGCGCCGGTCAGCACCATGCGCTTCGACGACAGCCTCTTCGACCTCCTCGGCGAGCAGCTCGAAGCCCTCACCGCCGAACGCCAGCTGCGCCTCTCCGCCAGCACCTACGGCGAACGCCAGACCCTCTCCTCCCTCCTGCCCGGCGCCCTGGTCAAGCGTTTGCAGCTCACGCTATAGCGCCACACCATCCGTAGCCCGGGCTTCAGCCCGGGAGCGGACACGCCCCACGCGGGTTCCACCCGCCCTACGAATCCGACCGGTGCGTAGGGTGGACGACGCCTCACCCGTCCACCATTCGCGGCCGATCCAGGCACCGCTGGTGGAGGTAAAAAGCGACCTCCACCCTACACACGGCTCAACCCCGCAACCGGCCTTGCGGCACTAGGCACATCCCAACTCCGTCGATCGGCCCTGGCACGCCCCGTAGGAGCGAATTCATTCGCGATGGACTATCCGGCCACTCGCAGCCTGGTGCCAACGGCGGGCCTTTCGCGGCTGAAGCCGCTCCCACAGGGAGTACCTGCCACGGCCGAACATCTCCGCGTTGGGCCTCGCTACGCTCGGCGCCAACCTACGGCACCACGCCCCTCGCAGGTCGGGTGCAACCCGACACCCCGGCGCCATACCACGCGGGTTCCACCCGCCCTACGAATCCGACCGGTGCGTAGGATGGACGACGCCTCACCCGTCCACCATTCGCGGCCGATCCAGGCACCGCTGGTGGAGGTAAAAAGCGACCTCCACCCTACACACGAATCAACGCCGTGCCTGGCCAAGGAATCCCGCCCAAAGAAAAAGGGAGGCCAATGGCCTCCCTTTCGTCACCCTCGCCCGATCAGAGCGCGGCGATGGCGGCTGCGTAGTCCGGCTCGTCGGCGATTTCGCCTACCAGCTCGCTGTGCAGCACCTTGTCGTTCTCGTCCAGCACCACGACGGCGCGGGCGGCGATGCCGGCCAGGGGGCCGTTGGCGATGGCGACGCCGTAGTCCTTGAGGAACTGCGCGCCACGCATGGTGGAAAGGTTGATCACGTTTTCCAGGCCTTCAGCGCCGCAGAAGCGCGCCTGGGCGAACGGCAGGTCGGCGGAGATGCACAGCACCACGGTGTTGGCCAGCTTGCTGGCTTCGGCGTTGAACTTGCGCACGGAGGTGGCGCAGGTGGGGGTGTCGACGCTCGGGAAGATGTTCAGCACCTTGCGCTTGCCGCTCAGGCTGGCCAGGGTCACGTCCGCCAGGTTGCCGCCGACCAGGCTGAAAGCCGGTGCCTGGGCGCCCTTGGCCGGCAGTTGGCCATCGACGCTGACGGGGTTGCCCTTGAGGGTTACTTGAGCCATGGAGTTGATCCTTTTATTGATGGGTTGTTCTGTACTGCAAGCAAGAGTGCCGCAGGATAATGAATTCCGACCGGCAAGTCAGATATTTAATCCAAACGTCACACGCACCCGATGGCTCCCCCAGAAACGACAATGCCCGGCTCATCGGGCCGGGCATCTGTCACGTCGAGCGGCTGGGCTCAACCGTTGGAGCAACCATTGCCGAACACCATGTATTCGAGGCGGTGGACCTTGCCCTGGTGGTCCTCGTAGGTCAGGTAGGCCGGCACCACGCCGCAGACATCGGGGATCTCGCTGCGGGAGATGACCCGGGCGATGTCCAGCTCCATGCCGTAGTGGTACTGCTCGGCCTGGGTGGTGGCGGGTTGTTCGGGGGTGGCAGCGAAGACGAGAGGAGACAGGCCGGCCAGGGCCAGCAACATGAACGCTTTCATTGATCTGTTATCCGAATTGCCTTGGGAAGGGGCTTCGGCCCGCTCTCCACGAACGGGCCGAAGGTACAGCGCAACACCGCAAACACGGTGAGGTAGATCAGCATGTGCCTCGTCGTGGGAGGCAGGACGATTTTAAGGAGCGCCCCGCGACGCTTACAGACCGATCCAGCACAAGGACTGTGGCCGCTGGATCAACAATCGCTCAGCCCCGCGCAGCGTCCCCGCCCTGCCCCTCGTCCACCACCACGGTGCAGGTCATCCCGGCGGACAGCGCCAGCCCCTCGGGCACCTCGTCCAGGTGGATGCGCACCGGCACGCGCTGGGCAAGGCGCACCCAGTTGAAGGTCGGGTTGACGTCCGCCACCAGCTCGCGGCTTTCCGGGTTGTCGCGGTCATAGATGCCCCGCGCGATGCTGTCGACATGCCCCAGCAGGCGCTCACCGCTCATCAGGCGCATCTCCACCTTCGCGCCCACGTGGATGCGCGGCAGGCGGGTCTCCTCGAAGTAGCCGTTGACGTAGAACGACTGCCCGTCCACCAGCGCCATGCTCGCCTGGCCGGTGCGCGCGTAGTCGCCCCGGTAGACGTTGAGGTTGGTGACGTAGCCGTCCACCGGCGCACGCACCTCGGTGCGCTCCAGGTCCAGCCGCGCGGCATCACGGCGGGCCAGGGCGCGGCGGTAGCGCGCCTCGGCGCCGCTGGCGATGTGGCTCGCGTCCTCGCGGCTCTCCCGCGACACCACCAGGTCGTCCATGTCGGCGCGGCGGCGGGCGTTGAGGCGGCGCATGTCCAGCTCGGCGCGGGCGGCGTCCACCTCCGCTTCCGCCTCGCTCACCGCCAGCGCGTAGTGCGAGGGGTCGATGCGCAGCAGCACGTCGCCGGCCTTCACCGCCTGGTTGTCGCGCACCGGCACCTCCACCACCAGCCCGGCGACGTCGGGGCCAATGTTGATCACGTCGGCGCGCACGCGGCCGTCACGGGTCCAGGCCGACTCCATGTAGTGCTGCCACAGCTGGTGCACCAGGGTCACCGCCAGGGCGAGGATGAGCAGGGTCGCGCCGACACTGATGATTCGTTTCACGGACAGGGGTCTCTCAACGGTAGGTGGCCAGCGCCAGGGCGCCGTACAGGCAGGTAAACAGGCTGACCCGCAGCAGCACCGGGTGCCACGCGTAGCGGTACAGGCCGAGGCGCGCGGCGAGGCGGTCGAGCAGCCAGCCGCCGGCCAGGGCCAGGAGGAACAGCAGCGTCAGGCTCGGCAGGTAGACGCCGTGCAGGGCGATCTCACGGGGCATGGGCGAGTACCGGGGCAGGTGCCGCCTCGTCCGCCTCGGCCCAGGGCGCCAGCGGGTCGAGCAGCGAGGTGCGGATGAAGTGCAGGTAGCTCTGCAGGCGACGCAGCGGCGAGGTCTCGAACTGCGGCGCGCAGGGCTCGGGAGTGGCGCGCACCGCCTCGATGGCCTGCTCCACCGCCTGCAGCGCGCGCACGCGGTTGGCTTCGCCGGGCTGGATCAACAGGCGGATCAGCGCCCGGCCCATCACCCGCACCGCCTGGCGCCAGGGCATGGACTCGGCGTAGCACGACAGCGCCGGCAACCGCGCCTGCTCCAGGCGCAGCTCGATCACCGCGTGCCCCACTTCCTGCACCGCGTACATCCAGCGCAGCAGGCGGCGCTGCACGTCCGGGCGCCCGGCGGAGAAGGCGTAGGCCTGGGCCAGCAGGTCCCGCGTGCCGCTCTCGAAGCCGCTCACCAGCCCACGGATGCGCCCGCTCACGGTGTGCACCGCGCACAGGCGCAGGTCGTGCTCCAGGCGCCGCCACAGCCAGGGCCGGTTGGGCGGCAGGATCAGCGCCGCCGCCAGGGTGGCCAGGGTCATGGACAGCAGCACCGCCAGGTACTCGTTGAACAGCCGGTAGGGGTCGTAGTGGGTCAGGTTGGCCGGCAGCGACAGCAGGCAGAACCACACCAGCAGGCCGACGCCGTAGCCCGACCACTGGCTGCGCGAGAGCAGCAGCGCGCCCAGGGCGAAGGTGGGTGCCAGGGCGCAGCAGAGCATGGCGAAGCCATCCAGCCAGGGCAGCACCCAGAAGGTGGTGAAGATGCCGGCCAGGGCGCCGCCGGTGGCGCCGATCGTCAGTTGCAGGGCCAGGCGCTTGGGGTTGGAGGAGGACGAGGCCAGCGCCGAGATCATCCCCACGGTCATGGTGAAGGTCTCCCCGGCGGGCCAGGCGGTGGCCATCCAGAAGGTACCGAGGGCGAGGATCAGCAGGCTGCTGCGCATGCCGGCCACGGCGGCGGCCAAGGGGTTGGCGCGGGGGCTGAAGCTCTCCCGCCAGTCCTCGCGGGCGTGGCGGTGGTCCAGCAGCGAGGCCAGGGTCAGGGCGTAGCCGTGGAGGTCATCGACGAAGCGGAACAGCAGCTCGGCGGCGGTATCGAAATCCAGCGCGCCGGCCTCGTCCACCTGCTGCACGGCCAGGCGGCCCCGCCCGGCACGGATCAGCTGCATCAGCTCCTGCCGGCAGGCCGCCAGGCGCCCGGCGAACTCCGCCGCCTCGGCGTCGCTGCCCAGGCGCTCGCGCTGGGCGGCGAGCAATGCCGCCACCTCCGCCAGGGGCGGGGCCAGGGCCTCGCGCACCCGTTGCCCGCCGGCCGGCTCGGCCAGGCGATTGAGCAACTGGTGCAAGGCGTGGAAGCGCGTGGAAAGCACCATGAACTCGTTGTTCAGCCGCCCCAGCCGCCCGGCACGCAGGCGCATGTGCGGGTCTTCGAAGGCGGTGGCGTTGCGCAGGTTCTCCAGGCCCACGGCGGCGGCGGCGAAGCGCGCGTTGAGCGCCTCGAAGCACTCGCTGTCCAGGCGCCCGGCCAGCCCCTCGCAGGCGAAGGCGGCGAAGTCGCGGAAGCGCGCCTGCAAGGTGGCGCGCAGGTCGGCGCTGCTGGTCTGCGGCAGCACCAGCGCGCTGACCAGCCCGGTGCAGAGGATGCCCAGGGTGATCTCCAGCACCCGCCACAGCGCCGACATGAAGGCGCCTTCCGGGTGCAGGGTCGCCGGCAGGCCGATGATCACCGCGGTGTAGCCGGCCAGCACGCAGGCGTAGCCGCGAAAATCCCGGTAGCGCGCGGCACCGGCGGTGCACAGGCCGATCCAGATGGCCACGGCGAGCATGAACAGCACCCGCTCCTGGTTGAACAGGGCGATCAGCGCCACCATCACCGTCAGCCCCAGCAGCGTGCCGATGATGCGGTAGAAGCTCTTGGCCAATACCTGGCCGCTCTGCGGCTGCATGACGATGAACACCGTCACCAGCACGGTGCCGGGCTGCGGCAGCTCCAGGCGGTAGGCCAGCCACAGGGCGATGAAGGCGGTGAGCAGGGCCTTGAGGATGAACACCCAGGTGAGGCCTTCGGTGCGTGCCCAATGGGCCAGCTCGCGGCGCAGGGTCGTGGTCATGGTCGTCGTCTCAGGGGTGGGTCAATCGCAATGTGGGCTCGCCGGGCTCCAGCTCGCGGGGCTGCGGCCCCGAGGCCCCGGGCAGCACACCGCCGCCCAGTTGCAGCAGCAGGTCGGCCTGGGCCACCAGGCGCGCGGCGCGCACCCGTTGCTGCTGGCGCTGGGCCTGGAGCAGCGCCGGTTGCGCCTCCAGAACCGCACGCTGGTCGGTGAGGCCGCGCTGGCGGGCCAGTTGCGCGAGATCGAAGGCGTGCTGCGTCTGGTCCACCGACTCGGCGACGAGGTGCTGCTGCTCGCGCAGGGATTTCAGCCGCACCAGGGCATCGGCCACGCCCTTGATCGCCTGCACCAGCGCCTGGTTGTAGCCCTGCACCGCCAGGTCGTAGCCGGCCCCCGCCTCCGCCAGCCGCCCACGGCGCAGGCCACCGTCATACACCGGCAGGGACAGCGCCGGCCCAAGGCCCCAGGTCAGCTTGTCGTAGCGCAAGAAATCCAGCACCCCGCCCTGCACCGCCGAGCTGCCGAGGCCGCCGAGCAGGTCGACGTTGGGGTAGAAATCCGCCTTCGCCGCCTCGATGCCCCGCGCCTCGGCCGCCACCCGCCAGCGCGCGGCCACCAGGTCCGGCCGGTGGCCGAGCAGCTCCAGGGGCAGGCGCGGCGGCAGGCCCAGGTCCAGCAGCGGCGACAAGGCCGGGCGTTGCAGCGCCTCGCCCTCCCCCGGCCCGACGCCGGCCAGGGCGGCGAGCTGGTTGCGGTCCAGTTCGATGGCCTCGTGCAGCAGGTCGATCTGCCGGTGGGCCTCGGGCAGGCCCATCCCGGCGCGGGTCTCCTCCAGGCCGGTGCCGATGCCGTCGCGGCGGCGCTGGCGAACCAGTGCCAGCAGCTGTTCCTGGCGGGCCAGCTCGGCCTCGGCGATGTCCAGCTCGGCGTGGTGCAGGGCCAGGCCTATGTAGCTGCGCACCAGGTTGCCTTGCAGCTCCAGGGCCGCCAGGCGTGCCTCGCTCGCCGTCGCCTGGGCCTGGTCGAGGGCCGACTCGCCCCGGCTGCGCTCGCGGCCCCAGAGATCCAGCGGGTAGGAAAAGCCCAGTTGGCTGGTGTTGTTCCAGCTGCTGCTGCGGGCCAGGTCACCGGGGCCATAGAAGGCATCGTCGGGCCAGCGCTTGCGCTGCAGGCTGGCGTCCAGGCCCAGCTGCGGCGCCTCGTCGGCTTCCACCACGCCTGCCCGCGCCTGCGCCTGGCGCACCCGCGCGGCGGCCATGGCCAGGCTCGGGCTGCCGGCCAGGGCGCGGTCCATCCAGCGGTCCAGCTGCGGGTCACCGAAGGCACGCCACCATTGCCCGGCTGGCCAGCCGGCCTCGGCCCGGGCGGCGGCGATGGCGGCGCCCGGCGCCAGTTCATGGGCGTCGAGGGGCCGGGAGGCTGGCGCAAGGCCGGAGGAATCGATGCAGGAACACAGAAGCGGGAAGACGGCGAACAGACTGGCTCGGGTCAACCCGGGCCGACGATTGCGGGGCACGTGCGGCACATCCTGAGGCAAGGGCCGAGAGGCCCGAAACGGCGCCGATTCTATGTGCGGCCCGGGGCCAGGATAAGCGCTCGGATAGGCGATTCATTGTGTACTGATCGGCCATAATCCCCCCGGCACTTCATGCCAGAATTCGCACCCCTTCCAGGTCGGAGCCCCTCATGGACATCCTCTTCAACATGCGCGCCTTCGTCTGCGTGGCCGAAACCGGCAGTTTCACCGCGGCAGCGGCCCGCCTCGACCTGACCACCTCGTACGTTTCGCGCGCCGTGGCCACCCTGGAAACCCACCTGCGCACCCGCCTGCTGCACCGCACCACCCGTCGCATCGCCCTCACCGAAGCCGGCCAGCGCTACCTGCTGCGCTGCGAGCAGATCCTCGGCTACATCGAGGAGGCCGAGGCCGAAGCCAGCGAGGCCCACGCCCGCCCCGCCGGCAACCTCAAGGTCCACGCCATGACCGGCATCGGCCAGCACTACCTGATCAAGGCCATCGCCCAGTACAGCGAGACCTACCCGGACGTGAGCTTCGACCTGACCCTGGCCAACCGCACCACCGACATCCTCGACGAGGGCTACGACATCTCGGTGGTGATCGCCCAGGAGCTGCCCGACTCGGGCTTCATCTCCAAGCAGCTCGGCACCACCTACAGCGTGCTCTGCGCCTCCCCCGCCTACATCGCCAGGCACGGCGCCCCGCGCCAGCCGTCCGACCTCACCCAGCACCGCTGCCTGCGCCTGGTGAACTCGGTGATGGCGTTGGACAAGTGGCTGTTCGAGGGCCCGGACGGGCAACAGATGATCTCCATCAACCACACCCCCTTCCAGGTCAACACCGCGGACGCCATGACCGAGGCGCTGATGGCCGGCATGGGCATCGGCGTGCTGCCGGTGTACTCCGCCGTGAAGGGCCTGGCCGACGGCAGCCTGGTGCGCGTGCTGCCGCGCCACAGCCTGTTCCCCCTGGGCATCTATGCGCTCTACCCGTCGCGGCAGTTCCTCGACGCGAAGATCCGCACCTGGGTGGAATTCCTCCGCGACTTCCTGCCCGACCGCCTCAAGGCCGACGACGCCGTGATCACCGCCTGCAGCAACGCCTTGCCGCCGCAGCCGTAGGCTGAACCCCGCCTCACTCGCCCAACATCCGTGGTCACGCCGGGCTCCGCCGGTGGATGAAAAGAGCGCCATCCACCCTACATCCGGCCCACCTCGGTGCCCCACTCCAGCACCACGGTCGCCGCTGCGTAGGGTGGATGACGCTTCACCCATCCACCAAGCGGAACAACAGATCGCACGGAGCTGTACCCGACATCCGCCCCATCCCGGTGCCTTCAAAAAATAAACGCAGGGGCGCCCCCAACGCCGTCGTACAACCCTCGAACCCGCCCTTTTCCCGGCAACGAGGCTCCCATGAACGCCACCCTGCGCAACGCCCTGCCCCACCTGCTCTGCCTGCTCCTGCTGTGCACCGGCCTGGCCGAGGCCAGGGAACGCCAACACGCAGGCAGCTTCGTCACCGGACGTGGGCAGGCCGGCACCTGGCAGACCCAGCGCAGCGGCAACCTGGCCGACGGGCTGACCCGCCAGCGCAGCGTCACCGGCGACGACGGCCGCAGCACAAGCCGCACCAGCACCACCCGCTACGACCGCGACAGCGGCCAGTTCAGCCGCAGCAGCAGCGGTGCCGATGGCCGTGGCGTCACCCTCGAAGGCACCCACGCCGACGGCCAGAGCAGCGGCACCTGGACCACCACCGACGGCCGCAGCGGAACCTTCAGCCAGCAGTCCCAGCGCGGCGACGACGGCCTCACCCGCCAGACCCAGGTCACCAACGCAGCGGGCGAGACGGCACAGCGTTCGGCCAGCTACAGTTTCGACCGCGACAGCAACACCCTTTCGCGCAGCGTGACCGGCAGCCAGGGCGAGACCCGCAGCGGCAGCGTCACCCTCACCCCCTTGCCCTGAACCGGAGGCCCGATGAAGCGCCCCACCCCGCTGCTGCCCGATTCCCGAACACCCTCGATGCCCGGGTAGCCACGACGGATGCAGCTCGACGACGAACGCCTGATGGCCGCCGTGGCCGAAGGTGACGAACGCGCCTTCGCCACCCTGGTGCAGCGCCACCTGCCGCGCGCCTATGCCATCGCCCGGCGCGTGCTGCCCGAGCAGGCCGACGCCGAGGACGCCGCCCAGGAAGCCTTCACCCGCATCTGGACCCACGCCGCCGACTGGCAACCGGGCCGGGCGCTGTTCACCACCTGGCTGCAGCGCATCCTGGTCAACCAGTGCCTGGACCAGTTGCGCCGTCGCAAGCGCCGCCCCGAACAGGACATCGACGCCCTGCTGGAAGAACTGCTCGACCCCGACGCCGACACCGCCGCGCAGGTGCAGCGCGCCCGCGAGGCCGCCGAGGTCCAGCGGGTGGTGCAGCGGCTGCCGGACAAACAGCGCATGGCCGTGGTGCTCTGCTACTTCGAGGAGCACAGCAACCCCCAGGCCGCCGCACTCATGGGCCTCCACCTCAAGGCCCTGGAAGGCCTGCTGGGCCGGGCCCGCGCGCAACTGCGCCGCTGGTTGCCCGCAAGCCCGGCCAACCGCCCCACCGAGGAGCACGACGATGAACGATGAACAGGACCTGCGCCGGCACCTGGCCGCACAACCGAGACCGACGCCCCCGGCCGACCTCGCCGCGCGCATCGTCGCCCGCGCCACCGCGCAACCGCAGCGCCCGGGCTGGCGCCGACGCCTGCAACGGGCCCTGGAACAATGGCGCTACGGCTGGCAGCTGAAGCTCGCCAGCCTCGCCCTGTGCGGCGTGCTCGGGCTGCTCGCCGGGCATGCCGGCGCGCCGGCCGGCGACGCCGACCTGGAAGTGGCCGCCCAGGCCATGGACCAACTGCTGTGGACGGAGGAACCATGAACAGGACCTGGCTGCTCGGCGGCGCCCTGCTGCTCTCCCTGGCCGGCAATGCCTTTCTCGGCGGCTGGCTGATCGCCCGCCCGGCACCGGGCGACTCCGGCTTCCAGGGCCAGCCCATGCGCCAACTGATCGCACGGGTGCGGGAGCTGCCCGCCGAGCAACGCGGCGAGGTGCGCGCGGTGATCCGCCAGCACGCCCCGCAGTTGCGCGACCTGGCCCAGGCCAACCGCGACAACCGCCAGCAACTGCTCAATGAACTGGCCAGCGAGCCCCTGGACGCCGCCGCCGTCGAACGGCGCTTCGCCCAGCAGCGCGAGGCCACGGCAACGCTGCAGCGCGCGGCCCAGGCGATGCTGCTGGAGATCGCCGGCAAGCTGCCCGTGGAGCAGCGCCGCCGCTTCTTCGACCGCCCGCAGGCCTTCGGCGCCCCGTGACCGGCACCGGGCATCGCCGCTGGCTGGCGGGCCGGCATGCCCTGTGCTTGGCTGAACGGGCGGCATGCCGCCGCGCATGCATCGCCGGGAGAATTCGATGTCCCGATTCCGGGTCCTGCTGCTCATCTGCCTCCTCGCCCTCTCCCGCCCGCTTTTCGCCGAGGGGCACATCCGCATCGCCATCGGCGAATGGCCACCCCTGATCAGCGCCTCGCAACCCGGCAACGGCGTGATCCCCACCCTCATCAGCGAAGCCTTCGCCACCCAGGGCATCACCGTGGAATACGGCTTCTTCCCCTGGAAGCGCGCCTTCGAAGAGGTGCGCCAGGGCCGCTGGCAGGCCTCGGCGGTGTGGGGCCGCAGCCCCGAGCGCGAGGCCTGCTGCCTGTTCTCCGAGCGGGTGTACAGCGACGAGGTGGTGCTCTTCTACAACCGCGCCCACCCGGTGCGTTGGGACGGCACGCCCGCCGACATGGAGCGCCTGCGCGGGCTGACCATCGGCCTGCCCCTGGGCTCTGCGAAGACCCCGCTGCTGGAGGAAGCCGAGCAACGCGGCCTGCTGAAATACGAAGTCGGCGGCGACGAGACCGGCAACCTGCGCAAGCTGGCCGCCGGGCGCATCGACGCGGTGGACATGGTCAAGGGCACCGGGCAATGGCTGATCAACCAGCGCCTGGAGCTGGACGAAGCCGCGCAGCTGGCCACCACCGAACCCTTGCAGCGCTGGGACTACCACCTGCTCTTCGCCAGCCAGCCGGCCGATAACCGGCGCTACCTGGAAGCCTTCGACAAGGGCCTGGCCACGCTGCGTGCCAATGGCCGCGAGGCCGAACTGTGGAAGCGTTTCCTGGCCGCGCCGCGCTAGCCTACGTCCCGTGTTTTCACCGCCCCACACGGCAGCGGTGTCCATCGCACCGGTGCAACGCGTAACCTTGCCGCTCCGCTACGCTGAACCCGTGCCCTCTCACAAGGAATCCGCATGAGCCTGTCGCTTCTCAGCCGCTACGCGTTCTTCGCCTTCTGCGTGCTCTTCACCCTCGCCACCCTGCCCTTCGTCGGGCACGAGTGGCTCTGGCCCTTCACCGCCGTCACCGGCGTGCTGTCGCTGGTCGGCCTCCTCGACCTGCTGCAGACACCCCACGCGGTGCGGCGCAACTACCCGATCCTGGGCAACATCCGCTACCTGGTGGAGGGCATCCGCCCGGAAATCCGCCAGTACCTGCTGGAGGCCGACGGCGACAAGCTGCCCTTCTCCCGCGCCCAGCGCTCGCTGGTCTACGCGCGGGCCAAGAACGAGGGGGCCGACAAGCCCTTCGGCACGCTGATGGACGTCTACCAGGCGGGCTTCGAATTCATCGGGCACTCCATGCGCCCGGCACCGCTGAGCGACCCGTCGGCCTTCCGCGTGGAGATCGGCGGGCCGCAGTGCACACAGCCCTACTCGGCGTCGATCTTCAACATCTCGGCCATGAGCTTCGGCTCCCTCAGCGCCAACGCCATCCGCGCCCTCAACCAGGGCGCCAAGCTCGGCGGCTTCTACCACGACACCGGCGAGGGCAGCATCAGCCCCTACCACCGCGAGCACGGCGGCGACCTGGTGTGGGAGCTGGGCAGCGGCTACTTCGGCTGCCGCACCGCCGCCGGCCTGTTCGACCCGGAGCGCTTCGCCGCCCAGGCGCAGAACCCGCAGGTGCGGATGATCGAGATCAAGCTCAGCCAGGGCGCCAAGCCGGGCCACGGCGGCATCCTGCCCAAGCACAAGGTGACGAAGGAAATCTCCGAGACCCGTGGCGTGATGATGGGCGAGGACTGCATCTCCCCCTCGCGCCACAGCGCCTTCTCCACGCCCATCGAGATGATGCAGTTCATCGCCCAGCTGCGTGAGCTGTCCGGCGGCAAGCCGGTGGGCTTCAAGTTCTGCCTGGGCCACCCGTGGGAATTCATGGGCATCGCCAAGGCCATGCTGGCCACCGGCATCTACCCCGACTTCATCGTCGTCGACGGCAAGGAAGGCGGCACCGGCGCCGCGCCCCTGGAGTTCACCGACCATATCGGCGTGCCCCTGCGCGAGGGCCTGCTGTTCGTGCACAACGTGCTGGTGGGGCTGAACCTGCGCGACAAGATCAAGCTCGGCGCCAGCGGCAAGATCGTCAGCGCCTTCGACATCGCCAGCGTGCTCTCCATCGGCGCCGACTGGGCCAACTCCGCGCGCGGCTTCATGTTCGCCATCGGTTGCATCCAGTCGCAGAGCTGCCACACCAACAAATGCCCCACCGGCGTCGCCACCCAGGACGCCCTGCGCCAGCGCGCCCTGGTGGTGCCGGACAAGGCCCAGCGCGTGCACAGCTTCCACCGCAACACCCTCAAGGCCCTGGCCGAGATGCTCGCCGCCGCCGGCCTCGACCACCCGGCGCAGCTGGAGCCGCGCCACCTGGTGCGCCGCGTCTCCGACAGCGAAATCCGCCTGTTCTCCCAGCTCCACGTCTTCCTCAAGCCGGGCGACCTGCTCAAGGAGACGATCGAGGCCGACTTCTACGGCCGCATGTGGGAAATGGCCCGCGCCGACAGCTTCGAGGCCGCCTGCGGCTGGTAGGCCGCAGGCCGGTCAGGCGAGCGAGCGCTCCATCACCAGGGTGCGCTCCTCGCCCCGGATGATTTCCTGCACGAAGCGGAACCCCAGCCCCGCATAGAAGCCTTCGGCGGTGATCGACGAAGGCATCCGCAACAGCCTGACGCCGCGCTCGCGGGCCAGCGCCTCGATCCGCTCCATCAGCCGCCGGCCGACGCCCCGCCCCTGCTCGCCCGGCGCGACGAAGACGGTACGCACCACATCCCCATCCAGGCTGGCGGTGCCGATCACGCAGCCCTGCTCCTCGGCCACCAGCACCTCGCGCACCGCCATCAGGGCCTGCACCTGCTCCGGGCCGAAGTTCGCCCGCACCGAGGCGATCACCTTGGGCGGGTAGTCACGGGCGTTGCTCTCGGCCAGCGCCGTGATCACCACCTGGCTGATGGCCGCTGCGTCATCGGCCGTGGCCGTCCTGATCTGGTAGTGCATGTTCGACTCCTTAATTCCTGCCCGGCAAACCCGCTTGCGAAAGCGTGCCGGGCCATCCGACACAAGGCTCAAACAATTCTGCAACTCGCTCCACATCACTCCGGTCTATGGTTACCAACGATCATGCTGTCCGTCGCACAGCGGCGTCGAGCCGCAGTCGCCACGGCCAGGATCCGATTCAAGCCCGCCGTCGACCGGACAAAGGAGTTGCCCCACGTGAAGTGCTTGATCTGCGAACACGAAGCCAAAGCCCTGGATTCGGGCGGCCCCGGTCTCGCCCTGCGCTGCCGGGAATGTGGCAGCTACCAGGTGGACGACCGCCTCCTGGCCCGCCTGCGCCAGGGGCGCGACATCCTCGATGAACAACAGGCACGCATCCGCCTGCACGTGCGCCGCGCCGGCCACCATGGCCTGCCAAGGCTGGACGCCGCCGACGCCGACCTTCTGCAACCCCGCCCGCGGATCGACGATTGGATTCGCGATATCTCCAGTTGCTGAGGGCTGTAGGACATTCACCGGTCCGATGGGCCGCCCATCGTAGGCCAGCCCTGCCTCAGGGCTGCGGTGATATAGTCCGCCGCGATTTTGCGGCCAGGTCGGCACGGAAGCGGAGGACATCATGAATATCTACACAGCGGGTTATGAGGGCCTCTCCATCGACGCCTTCATCGCGCGCCTGCAAGAAGCCGGGATCGACAAGGTCCTCGACGTTCGTGAATACCCCCTCTCGCGCAAGCCTGGCTTCTCCAAGAAAGCCTTCGCCGAATGCCTGGCAAAAGCAGGTATCGCCTACGAGCACGAGCCCGCCCTCGGCTGCCCCAAACCGGTACGCAAGCGCTACAAGGAAGACGGTGACTGGGCCACTTACGAACGCGGCTTCAATGCCTACATCAAGACCCAGGATGAACGGCTCCATGGCTTGCTGGCCGACGCAGCCAGTGAGCGGATCTGCATGGTCTGCTACGAAGCGGACGCCCGGTTCTGCCACCGCAACCTGATCGCCCAGCGAGCCCACAGCCTGGACAGCGCCCTGAAGGCCGTTCACCTCCCCCTCAAAGCAACGGCAGTTGCAGACCTATTCCCGGCTGTAGCCTAGGCGGGTAGATCAGGCTGACGATCAGCCACTGGCCCGGGAAACGGTGCATGTTGCCCATCAGGAACATCAGGTCCTGGCGTGGCAGATCCCTTTCGAGCTTTTCCCTGAAGGGCACCTCCCAATCGGAACCATGACTGCGGCGCACCTTCCGGTACAACTCGCAGGCCTCCCAATCCGAAATCTTGTGGGTATGGCTGACCACCTGCCCGCCGACCAGGCATTCGTAGTCGTAGTAGAAGTCGAACGGCACCTTTTCCAGGCGCTTGATGCTGGCAACCTCGTCCTCATCGAACAGGCTGGCCTGGCGCTGCATCTGCTCCAGCTTCTCCAACTCCTCGGCCGTCCACTGTTCGGTGCCTGCCTTGCGAATCTGCAGGCCGGTTATCCGAGCGGGCCTCAACAGCCCCAGCGTGACACCCAGATCCAACCGCGCCTGCTCCAGCGCCTCGAAGCTCTCATACACATGCAACTTTTCCAGTTGGCGCCTGCGTAGCAACCAATCACCGGCGGGCAGCGTTTCCTGGGGCCGAATGGTGTCCACGCCGATCTTGTGGCTCTCGGGGCGGTGGTCTTGAGTGCTCTTTTCGATACTGGCTTCGATCCATTGCCACTTGGCGAACTGCTGCTCCTGGCCAATGAGGCGGAACGGCACGGGGAACAAACGGATCAACGCGCCGTGCTCATCCATGCCAGCCACGCAGGAGGTCTCGGCATAAGTGGCACTGGGGCTGGGGTAGGTCTTGCAGAGAATGAGAATGCGGGCCTTTCGTCTCATGGGGGCAACTCCTTTTGTCCAGCCAACTACTCTAGACAGCGCCCCAAGCGGGAACCAGGCGACACCGCCGCCGCTCCAGGCTCAGCTTTCCCATTACCGGGACAGGATTAACAGCGCGAGCGCGCAGGCGTTTGCAGCCAACCCGCTATTCGTCGCCGAACCGGGTGCCGAGCGGGCATCGGACCGGTACAATTCGCGCCCTGCACCGTGCCGGAAGCCTTTTTGCCATGTCCCTACCCAAACACCACCTCGAACTGCTCAGCCCTGCCCGCGATGTGCACATCGCCCGCGAGGCCATCCTGCATGGGGCCGATGCCGTCTATATCGGCGGGCCGAGCTTCGGCGCGCGGCACAACGCCTGCAACGAGGTGGCCGATATCGCCCAGCTGGTGGAGTTCGCCCGCCGCTTCCACGCCCGCGTGTTCGTCACCATCAACACCATCCTCCACGATGACGAGCTGGAGCCGGCGCGCACGCTGATCCACCAGCTGTACGACGCCGGCGTCGACGCGCTGATCGTCCAGGACATGGGCGTGATGGAACTGGACATCCCGCCGATCGAGCTGCACGCCAGCACCCAGACCGACATCCGCACCCTGGAACGGGCCAAGTTCCTCGACCAGGCCGGCTTCTCCCAGCTGGTGCTGGCCCGCGAGCTGGACCTCAAGCAGATCCGCGCCATCGCCGACGAGACCGACGCCGCCATCGAATTCTTCATCCACGGTGCGCTGTGCGTGGCCTTCTCCGGCCAGTGCAACATCTCCCACGCCCAGACCGGCCGCAGCGCCAACCGGGGCGACTGCTCCCAAGCCTGCCGCCTGCCCTACACCCTGAAGGATGACCAGGGCCGCGTCGTCGCCTTCGAGAAGCACCTGCTGTCCATGAAGGACAACAACCAGAGCGCCAACCTCAGCGCCCTGGTGGATGCCGGCGTGCGCTCCTTCAAGATCGAAGGGCGCTACAAGGACATGGGCTACGTGAAGAACATCACCGCCTACTACCGCCAGCGCCTGGACGGCATCCTCGAGAACCGCCCGGACCTCGCCCGCGCCTCCAGCGGCCGCACCGACCACTTCTTCGTGCCCGACCCGGACAAGACCTTCCACCGTGGCAGCACCGACTACTTCGTCACCGACCGCAAGATCGACATCGGCGCCTTCGACTCCCCCACCTTCACCGGCCTGCTGGTGGGCAACGTGGAGAAGGTCAACAAGCGCGACCTGCTGGTGGTGACCCAGGAGCCCCTGTCCAACGGCGACGGCCTCAACGTGCTGGTCAAGCGCGAGGTGGTGGGCTTCCGCGCCAACATCGCCGAGCCGAAAGGCGAGTTCGAGGAAGACGGCCAGAAGCGCTACCGCTACCGCGTCGAGCCCAACGAAATGCCCGAGGGGCTGTTCCGCCTGCGCCCCAATCACCCGCTCTCGCGCAACCTCGACCACAACTGGCAACAGGCCCTGCAGAAGACCTCCTCCGAGCGCCGCGTCGGCCTCTCCTGGGTCGCCAAGCTGCGTGAAGAGCGCCTGGAACTGACCGCCACCAGCGAGGAAGGCGTCAGCGCCAGCGTCGCCCTGGACGGCCCCTTCGGCGCCGCCAACAAGCCCGAGCAGGCCCTGGAGCAACTGCACGACCTGCTCGGCCAGCTGGGCACCACGATGTACCACGCTGACACCGTGGAGCTGGACGCGCCCCAGGCCTTCTTCATCCCCAACTCCCAGCTCAAGGCCCTGCGCCGCGAAGCCATCGAGGCACTGACCGCAGCCCGCGTCGCCGCCCACCCGCGCGGCGGCCGTAAGCCCGTCGCCGTGCCACCGCCGGTGTACCCGGAGGCGCACCTGTCGTTCCTCTACAACGTCTACAACCAGAAGGCGCGGGACTTCTACCACCGCTACGGCGTGCAACTGATCGACGCGGCCTACGAGGCCCACGAGGAAGCCGGCGAAGTGCCGGTGATGATCACCAAGCACTGCCTGCGCTTCTCCTTCAACCTCTGCCCCAAGCAGGCCAAGGGCGTGACCGGCGTGCGCACCAAGGTCGCACCGATGCAGCTGGTGCACGGCGATGAAGTGCTGACCCTGAAGTTCGACTGCAAGCCCTGCGAAATGCACGTCATCGGCAAGATGAAGGGCCACATCCTCGACCTGCCGCAACCTGGCAGCGCCGCGGCCCACGTGGTCGGCCACATCAGCCCCGACGACCTGATGAAAACCATCCGCAACCGCGCACCGCACTAAGCCCCGCCCAGTCGCACGCCCCCGTAGCCCGGGCTTCCGCCCGGGAGCGGATGCACGCAAAGCCCCCGGACTGAAGCCCGGGCTACGCCAGGCCCCTCAAGCCTGGCGGGCCTGGTGCGCTCCGCTGGCGGCCATCCGCGCACGCCGTATCGCCCTCCGCGCCCGGGGGAAATAGCCCCACTCCCCAGGCAACACACGCCAGACCAACCGCAGGAAACCGGCGAGCAAGCGCAACCGGCGCTGGTCCCACGCCGTCCACCGCAGCCCCAGCCGCTCCCGCAGCACGGGCGGCAAGGTGCCCCGCGCCACCCAGCGCACGCCGCCCACCAGCAGGGGTTGCAGGCACCACCACAACGGGCCGCGCATCCAGGGATAGGGCGCCGGCAGGCGTGCGGTCGGGCCGAAGTACCAGGTGGTGATCTCCGTGGCCTGGAGGCGCTGCTCCAGCATCTGCTGCCAGTAAACCCGGAATGCGGCGTAGCTCGCCGGCACCTGCTCCATCGGCAATCCATAGAGGGCATACCAGTGGACGGACTCCTGGTAGAGGCGCTCGCATTGCTGTTCGTCCAGGGGCGTACCGAGCCATTGCTGCAGGGCGATCTGCGCCTCGAAGAAGGTGGCGTGGGCCCAATAGAACAGCTCGGGGCTGAGGGCGTGGTAGGGGCGCCCCTGCCCGTCCTGCCCCTTGATATCGCGATGGAAGGCACGCACCTGCAAGGCGGTGCCGGCAGCCTGCTCGCCGTCGTAGACCACGCCCAGGATGGGCGGGATGGAGCGCAGCAAACGGTTCCAGGGGTTGGCGAACAGGTCGGAGTGCTGCAGCACGCCGGCCGCCAGGCCCGGGTGCATGTTCTGCAGGATACCCGTGCGCCCGATCAGCAGCAGGCCGCGCAGGTCGCCGAAGTAGCGCCAGGTGAGTGAGTCCGGCCCCAGCGGACTCGGCTGGGCGGGTTGAGCGGGTTCAAATGCGTGCATGGAAGCGGCTCCGGCAGGTGCTTGGAAACGCCCTCACGCTAATGCGACTATCCGCTCGCATTCAATTCGCGTCCGGAGCCCGCCATGCGCAAGCAGCCTCGCCAACAACGCTCGCAACAGATGGTCGCCGACCTGGTGGAAGCCTGCGCCCTGGTCATCGCCCGCGACGGCCTGGCCCGCCTGAGCACCAACCTCATCGCCGCCGAGGCCGGGGTCAGTGTCGGTTCGCTCTACCAGTACTTCGCCAGCAAGGAAGCCCTGGTCGAGGCCCTGCTCGACCGCATGAGCCAGGAGCTGGCCGGCGTGATCCGCGACAACGCCACCACCCTGCTGGCGGACGACGTACACGCCGCCGTGGAGCGCCTGCTGCAGGCGGTATTCGCGTTCATCGACCGCAACGCCAGCCTGCACCTCGAACTGGCGCGCCACTGGCAGGACTTGCGCACGCTGAAAGTGGTCGACGAGATGGAACAGCACCTGTTCGATTTCTGCCGCCTCTACCTGCTGCGCCACCTGCGGGAAATCCCCATCGACAACCCGCTGCCCACGCTCTACGTCGTCATCAACAGCGCGCTGATGACCATCATCCGCTTCATGAGCCACCCTCACCCACCGCTCACGCGCAGCGAACTGATCGGCGCCTTGAGCGACATGTTCGCGGCCTATATGGCAAGCCTGGCCAAGGCGAAGTAAGGGCGACAGGCCTTCGTTCGAACGCGGGAAACCACGTCCTCAGGGCGTGGTCATGAGCCATCGGTTCGCCTGTGACGATGCGAATTGAGAACCCGGCAGGATGAACGCGAGCCGTAGGGTGTGCCGTGCGCACCTCCGCACGGCGCTTCCGACGGGCTGCCCTTTGCCTCCGTCAGTTACACGGCTCGGTTTGCACGTCACCGCTCCAGGTTGGCTGGCGACGCAGGTTGATAATCTGCAGCAGGGCACCCAGCGCTGCGACACCGCCCGCACTGGCGGTCAGGATCCAGATAGGCATCTGCAACAGCAGCACGAAGCCACCAGCCGCCGCGCCGATGGCGCTACCCAGGTAGAGCGCCGACTCGTTCAACGCGATAGCCAGGTTGCCATCACCCTGTGCCTGACGTGCCAGGATCAGCTCGTTGTTCTGCGGTACTTGCAGCGCCCATCCAACTGCGCCCCACAGCGCGATAGGCAGCATCACCAGCCAGGTGCTGAAGGCAGCCGCAAGTGGAAGCACGAACAACGACACGGCGAGAATCAGCATGATGACGAAGGTGAGTACCGGGCCCTTGATGCGGTCCACCAGCGGGCCGATCAGGAAGCTGCTCAACACACCGCCGATTCCCCAGACCCACAGATAGGGGGTGACCGAATGCACCGCACCATAGGACGGATCAGCCAGCAGCGGAGCGATGAAGGTGTACATGCCCAAACTGGCGACGGCAGCCAGCAGCGACACCAGCAGGATGACCAGCACATGGCTGTCGCCGAGGATAGCCAGCTTCTGGCCCAGTGTGGTGGCAGCGGCTGCCGGTAAGGACGGGAGCTTCAGCAGCAGGCCGAAGAAGGCCACCAGGCCGAGAAGGGAAACCAGCCATAGGGCAGCCTGCCAGCCCAGCTGTTCTGCGATCAGCAGGCTGAGTGGAACGCCCAGCACTACACCACTGGCCATGCCACCCATGATGATTGCGATGGCCTTGCCGCGGGTTTCCGGGGTGGAGACGGAGGCCGAGGCACCGATACCCATGGCCAGATAGACGCCGGCCCCAATGCCGGCGATGGCGCGCCAGGCCATCAGCGCGGTGAAGCTCTCGGCTAGCGCACTGGCTGCGTTGGCGATGACGAACAGGCCTAGCGCCAGCAGCAGGCCGGCGCGCTGACGGTGTGCTGGCGTCAAAGCCACGAAGATCGGTGAACCCAGGCCATAGGCCAGTGTGAATGAGGTGACCAACTGTGCGGCCACCGCGACAGAGACTGCGAACGAGTCCTCGATCATCGGGATCAGCCCGGCTGTGACATAGGAGGCCATGCCGAGGGCAAAGGCCCCCAGCGCAATCAGGTATATGGGGGACTGGTTGAGTGTGCGCATGCTCGGACTCCATTGCATTGCAGGAACACGTAAATGGTTCGGCGAAGGGATGCGGCCCGCATCAGGGCCGCATCCGGTTGAGGGGCTAAAGTTCGAGGCTGACGTCGTACTCGCCAAGCCAAGTGTTGAGGCCAACCGCCAGCTCCATACCCATGCGTTCATACATGGGCGAGACGCTGCCGAGTGGCTTCGCCAAAGTCTGCTCGATGCGGCCTCTGTCGAGCAGAGGCGTCACCGGCGCGTTGCGATCCGCTTGGATCTTGGTCAATGCGTGACGTAGCGCGTGCTCATAAGCTGGGTCCTGAGTCGATGGGTAGGGGCTCTTGACCCGCTCACTGATCGACTCCGGCAACAGGTCGCGGGTAGCCGCGCGCAGGATGCTCTTTTCTCGTCCGTCGAAGGACTTCATTGCCCAGGGTATGTTGAAGGCGTACTCGACCAGGCGGTGATCGCAGAAGGGCACCCGTACCTCGAGGCCGACGGCCATGCTCATACGATCCTTGCGGTCAAGCAGGGTCTGCACGAAGCGGGTCAGGTTCACGTAGCTCATCTCCCTCATACGCTGGTCCACCGCGCTTTCGCCGGGCAGTACCGGCGCCTCTGCAATGGCCTGGGCGTAGCTGTCGCGCAGGAAGTTGTGCATGTCGAGTTGAGCCAGCAGGCCCGGGTCGAACAGGGTCTTGCCGTCGAAGTACTTGCCGGTCACCGACGTTAGCCAGGGGAAGGTTTCGGCATGGATCGCCTCCGGATCGTGAAACCAGCGGTAGCCGCCGAATACCTCGTCCGCGCTCTCGCCTGACAGCGCCACGGTCGAGTGCTTGCGCACCTCTTGGAACAGCCGGTAAAGCGACGGCCACATGTCGCCCCAGAACGCTGGCGGTAGGTCGAGGGCGCGGACGATCTGCGCCCGCAACGCCGGATCGGCCAGCTCTCGGCTATCGAGGACAATCTCCTGGTGGCTTGAGCGGATCTTCTCCACCAGGTCACGCACGAAGGGGGCATCCGGCGTACCGCGCACGGCGTCGCCGGTGAAGCCACTACCGTGGTCGACGAAATCCACCGAGAAGGAGTGAATGTTCTCCTCGCCGGCTGCTAGCAGCTTCTTCGACGCAAGCGCAGTGATGATCGAAGAGTCCAACCCACCGGAGAGCAGACTGCACAGCGGCACATCAGCGACGATCTGGCGGTCGACGATATCCTCCAGCAGCTCGCGGGTATGCCGGATGGTTTCGTCCAGCGAATGACCGTGCTCCCGCGCTTCCAGCTTCCAGTAGTGGCGACGGCCTACCCCCTGTCGACTGACACGCACAATCTCGCCGGGCATAACCTCGCGCATGCCGTCAAACACGGCGTGACCCGGCGTCTTGACCATCTCCAGGATCTCGCGCAGTCCATCAGCACGCACCTTGCGCGGTACCAGCGGATTGGTCAGCAGCGCCTTGGGCTCGGAGCCGAACACCACGCCGTCCCCAGTAGGGAAGTAATACAGCGGCTTGACGCCCATGCGGTCGCGGATTAACAGCAGCTCCTGCGAGCGGAGGTCCCATATGGCGAAGGCATACATGCCATTGAGGCGTTCGACGAAGGATTCGCCCCACTCAATATAGGCGCGCAGCACCACCTCGGTGTCACTGCGTGTTTTGAACGAATGGCCAAGTCGCTGCAGTTCGGTGCGAAGTTCGTGGAAGTTATAGACCTCACCGCTATAGGTAATCGCAGCCGCTTCACGCCGACCACCGTGCATGGCCGTCATCGGCTGGCGACCACCCTCCAGATCGATGATCGATAGACGCCGATGACCCAGGCCGACGGGGCCGTCTATCCATAAACCGCCTGCATCCGGCCCGCGCAGTGCCATGGTGTCGGTCATGCGCTGCAGAATGTTGCGTTGCATCTCCAGGTTCTGGCTGTAGGACAGCCATCCAGCAATTCCACACATAGTCATGCTCCTTATGATCAATTTATCCGAGGCTTTCCAGATCGCTGTCCTCGGCCAGCAGCACTCGCGTCTCGCCATGGACGTAGCGCGCCGGGGGTGGGGTTTGTGCATCGCTATCGAGGTCGTTGAGCAGGCGCTGCAGCTCCACAGCGGTGTCGAAGCCAGCAAAGGGTTGAGATGGCGGTTCATTGAGTTCTACGGCCCGCACCACTTGCCGACAGAGCCGCGATAGCTTGTGCAGGGTGTCCAGGCCTGGCTCGTCGGGCGCTGTTGAAAACTCGTGCAGCAGCTCCTCGGCGCCGTTAGCGCCACGCGTCCAGATACGCAACTGGTCGTGATCCCAGCGCGGGGTGTCGAACACTAGCCGCGCATGGATCATTCGGGCGTCGCGGTCGACGAAGCTGAGATCCACGGTGCGCTGGCGCACGATGTTGACGAAGCTGGCATAGCCGGTGACTCGCGCCTCACCCAGGCTGGCAGTGAGCTGAACGGTATCGAGCACCTCAGGGCCAGAAATGGAGAAGTCCGAGCGCACACCGAGCACGCCATTGAGCTGCAACTGTCCGGCACGAGGGCAGAGCCAGCCGACCAAATCCAGGGCATGGATCACCTCACTGGTCACGCCGCAGGTCGGGCGATAGTCGTTGATGCGATCCTTGCCCCAGTGAAAGCTGGCGCGCACCAATTGCCAGTTGTGACGTTCGATCCATTCGCGCAGCTGCTGGGTCGCGTCCGAATAGCGCTCCACTAGATCAAGTGCAAAACCGCTGACCTGCTCCAAGGCGCCTGACAGCTCGTCCAGGTTGTCGCACGGGGTGACCAATGGCTTCTCGCAGAGCACGAAGCCGCGGTAGCCGGTCAGCTGTTTAAGCACCGGTGCATGGCTGTGGTCATTGACGCTAACCACCACGATATCCGGCGCGAACACTCGCAACGCTTTATCGACGCTATCGAAGTAAGGCAATCCGGTGGCTTTCTGCTTGCGTCCTACGTAGGCCAGCGAAAGCGGCAGGCCAGAGCTACTGGCGATATGCTCGAATGCGCGGCGGTAGCGATTGCCGGCATAGCCGAGACCGATGATCAGTATCTTCATGCCCAGGCCTCCTGACGAAGCAGCAGTCGCTCGTTGCTAACGGCGAAGCCCAGAGTCTCGTAAAGCGTGCCGGCAGTCGCAGTGCTCTGCAGTACCACACAGCCGACGCCGCGGTTGGCAAACCAGCGCAGCAGGTGTTGCATCAGCTGCCGGGCGATACCGCGACCGCGCCACTGCGGCTCCACCACCACCGACTGCACCCAGCCGGACAGGCCGTTGAGGCAGCCAGGTGCCGGCGCACGCTGGTCGATGATTGCCGTCGCGCAGCCCAGCACCCGACCGGACTCCTTATCCTCGGCGGCGAAAATCTGCACGCAATCGCTCTCGCTTAGGCGACTGATCAGCCAGGTACGGTAGGCCGCCCGCCAGCGTGCTGCGTCCTCCGGCGTCCTGCTCGAATAGCTGGCGTCGGTACCGTCCAGCAGATACGCGCGCAACTCCACCAAACTAGCCAGGTCGGCCTGGGTCGCAGGCCGGACGTTAAAGAAAGACTGCCCCATCTCAGACCACCTCCGCAGCGAAAACCTGGGATGCCCGCGGGATGCTGAAATGGTCGAAAGTCTCGCGCAGCGACACCGCCAGGTGCTCGATCTGCTCGTCGTTGTGATTAGGCGTAGCATTGACTCGGAAGCGCTCGGTGCCCACCGGCACCGAGGGGTAGTTGATAGGCTGCAGGTACACGCCATGGCTATGCAGTAGGCGTTCTGCAGCCGCCTTGCAGCGCTTGGCCTCACCTACCAGCACCGGCAGCACATGGGTTTGTGAGCAGGGCATCACTGGTACGTCATAGTGCTTCAGGCGGTCGCGCAGCTTGGCTGTCTGGCGGTGCAGGGCATCACGCTCGCAGCTATTCGCCTTGAGGTGCTCGACGCTGGCCAAGCAGCCTGCGGTGATTGCCGGTGGCAGCGAGGTGGTGAAGATGAAGCCGGTAGCGAAAGAGCGAACCGCATCGACGATCACCCGAGTCGAGGTGATATAGCCGCCGATCACACCTATGGCCTTTGCCATGGTCCCTTGGATGATATCCACCTGGCCCGAGACGCCCAGTTCCGCAGCGATACCGGCACCGCGTGGACCGTACATGCCCACCGCATGCACCTCGTCGAGGTAAGTAAGGGCGTTGTAGCGCTTGGCGGCCGCGACGATTTCGGAAATAGGGGCGATATCGCCATCCATCGAGTAGACCGACTCAAACACCACGATCTTTGGCTGACTCAGCGGGTAACTGGCGAGAATTAGCTCCAGATGCTCGACGTCGTTGTGGCGGAAGATCTTGCGCTCGTTGGGTGTTGATCGAATGCCATTAACGATGGAGGCATGGTTCAGCTCGTCACTGATTACTACGCAATCGGGAATACGCCGCAGCAGGCACTGCAGGGTTGCATCGTTGGAGCCGAAGCCGGTGGGGAAGACCAACGCCGCTTCCTTGCCGTGCCAGTCGGCCAGGCTCGTCTCCAGGCAGGTATACACCTCGTGCGAACCGCCGATATTGCGTGATCCACCGGATCCCGCACCGTAGGTTTCCAGTGCATCGTGCATCTGTTCGCGCACTGCCGGATGTTGCGACATGCCGAGGTAGTCATTGCTGCACCACACCACCACGGGCTCCTGCTCGCGACCGCCCAGTTTGGCCAGGGGGTACTGGCCACAAATGCGGCTGAGGGTGGTGAAAGTGCGGTACTGGTTGGAGGACTTCAATGTCTCCAGTTGTTCCCGAAGAAGTGCTTGATACATCCGTTTATCTCCTTAGCGAGTAGATGACACGTCTCTGTGTGGTTCCTCAACAGATGAGAGCCCTGGCACGGGTAATTGCGGCCGCAGCGCATTTGGCCTTGAAAAGAAACGCCTGGAGCAGAGCAGCCGCCACCGATCAGCACGGGCTTCGGTCGTAATCATGAGTGCTGGAATGAGGGGGGCAGGAACAGACCCCAAGGACAATGAGTACAGGGTCGACCGCTCAGTCGAGATCCAGTCCTACGGGAAAATTCCGCGAGAATTCGGTGCCGGCAGAAGCGAACTATCCATCTACGGCGCTCTAGCATCGTGCTTCTGAAATCCTTGCCGAACGATTGGCCAGGCTCCGAGCAGGAGTGAACAGGGGTGATGTGAGGGCTTGGGGATGACAAAAAAGTGGAGTGCCGCTGATAGCGTTGTCAGTCGGTACACAAAGGGAAAGAGACAGAACTGAACGCCTGTCGCGCTCCTGATGAAGGCTTCATCATTTCGTCGCCCAACGCCCGGCGAGTCGGAACCAGCCAGCATTTGAGCACGCGCAAAGTCTGGCGTCGCACCGCTCTTGGCTTGATGCGGGGAGTTAGCCGAAACCGCGCGTCGCACCAATTTCCCACCCAACCACGCCACCCAGTAGCCCGGGAATCGATGCGCACGAGACCCCGGACTGAAGTCCGGGCTAAGTCCCAGCAGGCCACCGAAAACCGCAGGCAACGCCGCGACGGCAACGCAGGCAGGTTTCTACGGAGCGCCCAACAACAGCGTCCAATAAACCCCACCCGCCTTCGCCGCCGGTGCCTGCGCGCCGCCCAGGTCGGTGAACAGCGGGCTCATCAGGCGCGAGCACTCCTCGGGGCTGGCCAGCCAGCCCTGCACCGCACTGGCCGCCGAGCCCATCCCGGCGGCGATGCTTTCCGCCACCCGCGTGCCCATATAGCCCGCACTGCGCGCTCTATCCGCCGGCGCGCTGCCGTCGGTGCCCTGGTGGGCGAAGAAACCGTTGAGCGCCATCGACTGGCTGTGAGAGGTCGCCGCCGCAGCCAGGGCTTGGTTCCAGGTCAGCGGCGGTGCCGAGGCGAAGGGCTCGCCCCCGCAGAGACGTGGCTGCGCCCGCGCCGCGTTCACCTGCTCCAGCAGCGCCGACACCGGCGAAGGCCCGCCAGTTATGGCCGCGCTGTGCAACGGCCGGGCAAAGGTCACCCGCCACACCGGCCCCATCTGGCTGACGCCCACATCGACGAACTGCGGGTTCAGCAGCACATCGCAATACCCCTGCATCGCCGCGAACGCCGCCTGGGCATTGGCCGGGCCGGTGAGGCGGATGGTGCGCACATCGCCAATGCGGTAACCGGATTGCCCCAGCGCCGCGCGCCAGGCCTCGCCGTTCTCGGTCGGCAACACCAGGCGCGGGTCGTTGGTCAGAGGTGTAAGCGCAACGGTGGGCTGGTTGCCGCAGTTCTGCGGCTGGGCGCGGTAGGCATTGATGGCATCCACCAGCATGGCCTCCTCGCCAGCGGAAGCACCGGTGGCAAGCAGCAAGCCGAGCAGGAAGGTAAAGGCACGGAGGGGCAAGGCAGCAAATGGGCGCATGGTTCGAACCTCATATAAAGGAAGTCGGGCAACCACGGCGCCAGCCCAGGTGCCACGGCACCCGGGGTTCGCAAGCCCGTGAAGGTTGGAACCGCGACGGCGGCGCCGAGTTCAGCGGTGGCCAGGATGACGACACTCACCACCCTGCCCCGCTATCTATCAGGGCCCCGCCGCGCCAACGGCAGCCCGCCCCTCTCCACCAGCCGCAGGTAATCCTCGTAGTTGCTGCGCGACAGGTGGATCACCGCATCCATCCATGAACGCCGGGCTACAACCCTATGAAGGCATGGCCACGAAGTTGGGGTAGCATCCCGCGCTTGCCATGGAGAGTGATATGCAAAACCGATACGGAAGACTCGCCTCGTGGATTTATCACTTGGATAAACCCATCGGCCATTCATTTGGAGACCTGGAGTACTACCAGCAGCGCCTGGCGGACGTTGATGGCCCGGTACTGGAGCCCGCCGTGGGCAATGGGCGGATCTTCATACCGCTGCTGGAGAAGGGCCTGGCCATCGAGGGCTTCGATGCCTCCCACGAGATGCTCGAATACTGCCGGCAGGAATGCCGGGCGCGAGGGCTGCCCGCGCCCCTCACACAGCAGACGTTCGAGCAGTTCAGCTATGACCAGCGATTCGCGGCCATCATCATGCCCGCCGGGTCATTCCAGCTGATTACCGAAACCACCACCGCAATGGCCGTGCTCAAGCGGTTCTGGAATCACCTGCAGCCCGGCGGGCGGTTGATCATGGACATCGACCCCATCGAGAGCATCATCGGGGAGGCACAGGCGGCACGGAGCTGGACAGTGGATGGCAACAACCTCCTCACGCTGACCAGCCACCGGGCCGAAGTGGACTACCGCAAGCAGACTACGCTGTCCCATCTGCACTACCAGCATTGGCAAGACGGCACCTTGCAGTCCGCCGAACTGGATCTGTTCCACTTGCGCTGGTGGGGCGTCGACGAACTGGCATTCGCACTGCGCGAAGCGGGTTTTGTAGAGGTCGTGGCGTCAGGCGGCTACCAGCATGGCCGCTCCCCTTGCCAGAGCGATCCCATCATCAGCTTCGAAGCACGCCGCCCAGATTGACGAGGCCTTGAACAAGGGCGTGGCAAAGGTGGCGCGCAGCGGATCGAAAGCAACCACGTCCACGCCAACCGTGAAGGGCCGTGCCCCCCGGCACGTTCATCCCGAATCGAAGGGTGAACGTGCCGATCAGCCCAACCTGCAACCACACCACTGAGAGCACCCAAGGCGGTTGTTCAAGCAACCGTCTCACTCGGTCACCGGCAGATTGTGGGCTCGGCCTGACGTAACGCTTTCCGCCCCAAGACCCGCCACTTTCTCCCAGACAAGACGGCAGCCTGTCGACGTGCCGGCCCCCTCCTCCCCTTGCCCTCGGGCCCGGCCGTCCCTATCCTGCGCCGGCCACGGTCAATCCCGTGGCCGGGTTTGACAGCCCGAAAGAACATTGGCGCGAATGCGCCGCGAGGTGCATGCGAAAAACGGCGAATGTTTTTTGCAGGCATCAGCACGCATGCAGTTTTCACAACTGCTCTGCTTTATGGCAGGTCGCGCGGGGAGGTCCTCGTGGCCTGCCGGTTCCAATGTTGCCGGTCTGTCAACCCCGCGCGGCTTGCCGCCCTTCGAATGACAGCGTGGGTGGCAAGTCTTCAATTCAACATTGGAGAGCCACCATGCATGACGCATTCACCCCCATCACCTTCCAACGCCACTGCCATCAACTGCGCGCCGTGATGATCGACAACCGCCCCTGGTTCGTCGCCCTCGACTTCGCCCTGATGATCGCCGCCACCCGGCCGTATCGGCTGACCAAACGCCTCTACCCGCACCAATTCCGCTTCGCCTACCTGCGCTACAGCACCGGCCTTTGCGAAGAAGTAGAACTGATCAGCGAAGCCGGCCTCTATCGCGCCCTCTACCGCTTCGGCCACCCCGAACACTGCGCCCTCAGCCAGTGGCTCAGCGACGAAGTGATCCCCACCCTCCACGACTACCACCGCGACCCCCAGGCCAGCCCGAGGCGCATTCTCATGACCTGGGCCAACCAGCGCATCGCCGCCCTGCACTGGCAAAGCGAAACCTGGATCGCCCGGCAGGACCTGCCGCGCTTCATGGCTGCGCACGATGATCCGCGGCTGGGGGATGGGCCGAGTTGGAAGCGGTTTTTCTAGGGAGGTGGAAATGGAAACGCCGCATGGGAGTGCGGCGTTTTTAGTTGCGAAGATATCGCCACCACCCTGCCCCGCCACTGTCAGGGCACCCTGCGCCCCAGCGGCAACCCGACCATCTCCACCAGCCGCAGGTAATCCTCGTAGTTACTGCGTGACAGGTGGATCACCGCATCCATCAACGCACCCTCCCGATAACCATCGAGAAACGGCCCTGGCACGCCATCGTGCAGGGACACGTTTTCCAGAATCACCTCGGCGATCACCAGCGTGCTGTGTAAGCGTGCATCCAGGCGCTGGACCAGTTCTTGAAGGCGGCGTTGTCGTGAGTGATATCGCTCAAGCCAAAACCTCCCCGTTGGTGGGAAAGATGGGGGCGGGACTGAGCGGTGGAGAATGAGATGGGTGTCAGACCAAGCGAGGTTGACAGACCTGCAATTGGAGCCGTCAGACCACGGGGCCTGCGCGAATTACCATAAAGCAGAGCAGTAGTGAAAATTGCATGCATGATGAATCCGCTTTTGGCCGGCAATTGCCTGTCACCAGCGCCTGCTTCATGACCCAAAGCGGACTATCAGACTTGCCTATGAAATTGGGGTGATTCATATTTCTTACTCCTAGCCTCTAGAAAAGAAGCTGTTATGCATTGGTATGCATGGGCAATATAAATTGCAATATTTGCAACCAAAACTAAGCCATTTACTCACCAAGTTGATTGTTTGGTTTTAGCCGCCGAAAGGCCTCTCTAGTAGGTTGCTTAGGACAGCCGCATGACGAAGCTCTAAACCTTAAAGAGCAAGGACCTTCCCAGCCTGCTCCCGTTCCACTACTGGTGCTACTATATAGACATCATCACCTCGAAAAGGAATTCTGATGCAGCCCTTGAGCTTTCACAGCGAGCAACCCTCATCTAGAGACTTGTTCCCCGGTTCTAGCCATGAGCGCGTAGCTGAAGCGATTTTCAGGCACATTCTCCGCGATACTCAAACCCGGATCATTGGACTGGACGGTGAATTCGGCTCAGGCAAGAGCTCCATTCTCAAAATGCTCGAGATCCGAATCAGCAATCTGAATAATCACTACAAGCTATGGACTTTTGACTGCGAGCAGAACTATCAAGGATCTATAAAAAGCAACTTTATAGAGCTTTTTACAGATGAAGTAATCTCAAATTTGCGCGAGAAAAGGCAGGAAATAAAAATTCCGGACGTTGAAAAAACACGTGACATTGCACTTGGTCGCCATCTCACCTACTCAAAGGAGACAAACAGCAAAGTAAGTCCTTGGGCCATTGCGCTTCTAGCTTCGTTTTTTGTTGCATCTACATTCCTAAAAGAACTTCTTTCCGTCGTACACCAAGAAACCGCTACTGAATGGTGGTGGTACTTAATTTTTGGCTCGGGCATCGCATCTCCAGCAATAATTTTCTTTCTAGCTTGGTTTTTTAACAGGAACAGGAAATTAGGGCGAAAGAAATGGAGCTTGCTAAGTTTATTCAAAGGAACTTCAGACGATTATATTAGCGAAACAATTGAAGTTAGCAAGGACGTCAGCCCCTTAGACTTAAAGAAGGCGCTTCTCGCTCACCTAGACACTGTTGCCGACACATCCTATGTAGTTGTATTAGACAACCTAGATAGACTACCAAAGGATTCGTTACGGACAGTTTGGAGCGATCTAGAAATATTTACATCCCCGCCCGCCGACAAAAACTTTCATGTAATTGTCCCTTTCTGCTCCTCCAAGGTTGCCAAATATCTTGATGCTAGCGATAGCGCTAGCTACGACTCAAAAGATTTTATAGCCAAAAAATTTCCTGTTGTCTTCCGGGCACCGCCCATAATTACCTCCGGATGGAGGGATACATTCAAGGCTCTGTGGAAGGAAAGTTTCGGCGACGAATTTTCAAGTGAGGCCGATCACTGTGGAACTCTATTACAGCGGCATAGCCCAATGGAAAACAGGCTAGTAACTCCCAGACTTCAAAAGCGATTCTTAAATGACATCGCAACCACGGCACTTGTTACAGAAGGAAGTCCCAACCCCCTTTGTATTGCAGCCTATATTTTGTTATGCAAATACAACTCAATACCAATTGAAACAGTGCTTAATCAGTCATCTTCTGACGATAAAGATAGCACTCAGAATCAACTTAATTTAGACAAAACCAAGAGCTTCCTGACGAGTAAATTTGGTAGCGAGATGGAGTCCGGCTGGCCGATACAGTTCCTTCAGATCCACTTCCAAACATCGTCAGATATAGCTGTAGCTGAGTTACTGGATGCTCCACTGACAACAGCGATAGAGAACATTGACACTGAGAGACTCGGCCGCATAAGCACAATGTTTGGATTTCTCGATGGATTCAGGAGGGTGCTCGAGAAAGGTATATCTAGATCTCTACTGATGAGAGCAATCAGCGAGTCTAATCAAAAACTCCGGCCTGCCATTTTTTCTCAAATTATCTCAGAGCTAAATTCTAAGCTGATAAATGATCCAGAGTTGATTAGAGTACCTTTCAGCAGCGAATATACAGAAGCCATTAAGACTCTTACTAATTCAGGCCTAGACAAGTCACTATTCACTCCAAACATTACATCCCTACGCAGCTCGTTCATTAAATCCCTTGGGATACCATATGCAAAATTGAACGACGAGGAGTTAGTTCTAGAGGAGTATGATGCCTACCTTTATGCACTTGACGAGGAGCCACCAAGTGCTTCCCTAGATAGCGCGGAAGTTCTTTATCACCTAGTTCTGCCGGCCGATTGGCTACAGAGCATTGAACCGGAAAAGCTAAAATTAACTTCAAACGGCATTGAATCTGCCATTCGACAAATCTGTTCCAATGACCATGTGGACTTCGGCTTAACCCCTCTTAATGAAGATGAATGGGAGCCGGCATTATGCCATGCATTCAAAAGCAGCCTGCTCACTGCAACAAAAAGAGTTTATGGACTGAACGATGAAGAGTTCAGCTCCGTGAACAACGCTATCTCAAGCGCCCCTACCGAACCCCGACTATGGGTAGCTCTGGCACTTACTAAAAACCTGAGTGGCGACTATAGGTCCTTTTTCTCCTCATATGTCCAAGCGAAGGAAAGCCATATTAGAATGGCAATGGCTATCGTATGCTTGCGCCTAAAGGATTACAGCACCTTAGAGTCAATTCAAGGTATTGAAGACTTCCACATGTCCGACTTCTTCGTCGCCCTCATCAAAGCAGCTATCAGTTTTGAACAGTTATGTTTGGCTCTTAGAAACGAAGGCTGCGCCGAGATAATTGCACCACTTCTTGCAAAAATCATCGCAGACGACTCCGTCTACTTCATGCCCACCAACTATCTATATAGTGACTTTTCACGTATCTGTCGTAAAGTCGAGGCATACAATTTAACAGAGAGCGACGTTTGCGATTGGATAGACAAGCGATGGCCTGAATTCAAATTGGCACCCGAACTCGAGTCCACAGACAGCAATTTAGTGGCGCACATGCTATCGAGACAGTCAGGGACAATATCCAAACTTAAGCAAAATTTTCTAGATTATTTTTCAGCCGACACAACCATGGAGTACTGGACTGAGTTTTTTGAGCAAAAATCAGTCAATGCCTTGCAGGTACTACGGTACATGGCTGAAAACAGCATGCTTATAAAAAGCAAAAGCGAAGCTAGAGGTGCGATACTCAATAAACTTCAATCTATAGCTGAGCTGGAACCATATGTGCGACCCGATGAAGAGCTTAATGGAAAAATCACTGCAGTTCTCAACTGTCTAGATCGTGATGCGCAGCTAGTCATGGGAACAAGCATTCGCACTCTTGTATTAGACAGCGGAACAAGTCTAGCGGCAGCTACCTACGCAATAGAAGTTGTGGGACATCTAATCCCGGATGCGCAACCCGCAGATGTCGCGGAGGCTGGTCGCTTGTTACAAATACTTGAATTTATCCATGACCACCCAGATAGCTCCACTGCTGCGGCTACATTCTTCGACGCTCGCGCTGAAGAATTGACCCGTTTTAATTACAGCAAAGGAATGAAAGAGGCTCTAGGGTCCATTACCGCAAAAATGAAAGATCGACTCCCCAATTTATATGGAATACTTTCTGAGAAACGAGGATTCAAAACTTTGATTAGGAGATTCCTAAAAAACTGAGCCAATACTCTTTAGCAAGAGCACACGATTCCAAATACTTGGCGGCCTCTCGGCAATGAGTGCCCGAGGGGCACTCCTGCTTTTTATTTGCGTGACTGCCTATGCAGAGTTGGTTATGGACCTTGGGCTATTTGTAGAAAGTAGAAGGTCTACGCCTATGACGCCACAAACTAGGTGAATCGCCCCTCACCACGTCCCTCCCCCACAAAAAAAACCCGGCCTGGCGCCGGGGTCAGGTCGCAGTTCGCGGCCTAAGTCGGGGCCTATGCCGCACGCGGGGAAACGATGATCTTCACGTTGTGTTCCTTGTTGCGCACCAGCTCTTCGAAGCCCTTTTCGACGATCTGCTCCAGCTCGATGCGGCCGGTGACCAGGGGTGTGATGTCGAGGCGGCCGTCGGCGATGAAGGCGATGACGTCGGCGAATTCGCCGTTGTAGGCCAGGGCGCCGAGGACCTGTTTCTCGGTGGCCACCAGTTCGAAGAAGTTGAACGAGCTGGGCTCTTCGAAGATGCCCACCAGCACGCAGGTGCCGGCCTTGCGGATGGCGTCGATGGCGAGCTTGGCGGTGTGCTTGTTACCGATGCATTCGAAGCCGACGTCGGCGCCCAGGCCCTGGGTGAGCGCGCGGATTTCGGCGAGCTTGACGATCTCGCCGCAGAACTCGTGGCCGAGGATGCACTGGCCCTTGATGCCGGTGAGCGGGTGCGGCGCTTCCACGGGGTGAACACGGGGCCGGCGACTTATTCGTACAGGTCGGAGCCGCAGCGCAAGAGGAATGGCTAGAAGTAATTGAGCAAGTTGCCCATAGTATTTTCCGGCCAGGCCATCACCTCATCCTCCATCCAAGACCCGGTTCATCATGTCGAGCATTGCCATCACCGATCAAAGCGCCCCCAGGGACGTCGACAGCGTCTCGCGCCCCGTCATGGCACTGAGTGCAACGCTGGCCGGCAAGGACTGGGAAAATGCCACGCATCAGCACCGCAAGGCGCAACTGATCTACTCGGTACGAGGCATCCTCAACTGCGAAATCGAGGACGGTGTCTGGATCGTGCCGCCGCAGTGCGCCTTGTGGATCCCGGGAGACCTGCCCCACTCGGCTTGGGGCTCGGGGGAAGTCGAGTGTCACTGCCTGTTCATCGAGCCCGATGCTGCGCCAGATCTTCCAAGCAGCTGTTGCACGATATCGGTGTCGCCATTTCTACGGGAGTTGATGCTGAAGGCAACAACTGTTCCCGAGCTGTATGAGCCGGGCGGGCGGGAGGAACGGCTGCTCGCCGTATTGCTCGACGAACTGGTGGCGGCTCCAGTAGAAGATTTGCATCTGCCCATGCCGTACGACCCCCGATTGCGTCGCCTCGCAGAAATGCTCCTGGCCGCCCCTGCCGACAAGACCTCGAAAGCCGCCTGGGCCAGGCGTATCGGTATGAGTGAGCGAAGCATGAGCCGTCTCCTATTGCATGAGATTGGCATGAGCTTCAGCCGCTGGCGTCGACAGCTGCATGTGATCCTCGCGCTGCAGCGGATGACCAAGGGAGAAAGCGTGCAATCGGTGGCATTGGAACTGGGCTACGAAAACGCCAGCGGATTCGTCACCATGTTCCGCAAGACGGTGGGCAAGCCTCCAGCTCGCTACCTGTCGGATCGCACCAGCGGAGCAGGGGCTGCTCCGCTCCCCGGCGTCACGCACCCCGTCCCCATCTGCCTCTGAACAGGTCCTGCTGACTGGTATGGCCGCCGCACACCATGTGCCGCTCAGGCCGCCCATATCACTGGCGGAACTGCGCATTGCGCGAGTTTCTTTCTCAAAACGGTCAATGCGCTGAAATCGGGAATATTTGGCCTGAGCGAATAATAGTCTGGCCTGATATCGCCATCCTCCCCTCTCCCCTCTGTCGTTAAATGCGCCCTCTAAATACAAATGAGTATTGTTAATGCGCACTTTCACGACTGTAGAGAAGTCCCGCTGGGCTCTCGCCATGCACGTACGGCTAGCCGCCTGTTCTCGCCGCGAGGTCCCATATAGATATGGCTTGTGGGGCGCGCCACTCAGCCTGTTGGGCCCGACAGCTGCGGCGGCGATCCTCATCGGTGCTCAGGGCGCAGCCGCCGCCGAGGCAACTCAGCCAAAGGACAGGGAAGCGGGTACCGCCCACGAGGAAGTGGTCTTACCGGCGATCAGCGTGACGGACCGCATGAGCACGGCGACCACCGAGGGTACCGGCTCCTACACCACGGGAGAGACGGCAGCGGCGATACGCCTGCCGTTGTCGTTGAAGGAAACGCCCCAGGCGGTGACCGTGATTACGCGCCAGCGCATGGACGACCAGCAGCTCAATACGGTGCAGAGCGTGCTGGAGAACACCACGGGCGTCACCGCGCGCCAGGCCGATACCGAGCGCACCAGTTTTTATTCGCGTGGCCTGCTGATCAACAACGTGCAGTACGACGGTATCCCTACCGTGGTCGGCAACGCCGTCAACGGGAGCGGCATCAACGCCCTGGACACTGCGTTTTACGACCGTGTCGAGGTGGTGCGCGGCGGCTCGGCCTTGCTGACCGGAACCGGCAATCCTTCGGCCGCCATCAATCTGGTGCGTAAACGGCCGACACCTGAGTTCGCCGCGTCCGCCTCTCTCGGCGCGGGGAGCTGGGATACTCACCGGGGCATGGCGGACGTATCGACACCGCTTACTGAGGACGGCCGCATCCGCGCGCGCCTGGTGGGCACCTATCAGGACGGGAACTCATACCTGGACGGTTACAAGCCCGAGCGCAAGGCGTTCTACGGCATCATCGAAGCCGACCTGACCTCCGATACCACGGTGAGCCTGGGCTACGACTACCAGGACATCACACCGAAGGGCGCCACCTGGGGCGGCTTGCCGCTATGGTTCAGCGACGGTACGCAGATCGAGTACTCCCGCTCCAAGAGCTACGGACAGAACTGGAGTCATTTCGACAATACCCTCAAGACGGCGTTTGCCGAAGTCGAGCACCGCTTCGACAACGGCTGGAAGCTCAAGGCCGTGGCCAACCAGTACCGCACCGAAAGCGAAGCCCAACTGGTCTCGTTGAGCGGTCGCCCTGATCGTGCAACGGGGCTGGGTACCTTCCCCAGCGGAGCCTTTCCGGTGGCGTTGGCGTCCGAGGGGCGCAGCCGCCAGAACACGTTCGACGTGATGGCCAGCGGTCCCTTCGAACTGCTGGGCCGCCAGCACGACCTGGTGGTAGGCGCGACGAATTCACGCCGCAAGGCCGGCCAGGACGATGTGGCGCCTTTCTTCGCAGGCTTTACGCCGGTCAACGTCTATTCCCTGAGCCCAGGCCTTGCCCGGCCCGACTTCGATTCGATACCGCGTATCCCGACCCGCACCGAGGTCAAGCAGAGCGGCGTCTACAGCGCGGCCCGCCTCTCTCTGGCCGAACCGCTGAAACTCATCGTTGGCGGACGCCTGAATTATTACCAGGTCGACGACGATGCCAACGGCACGACGCTGCACTACAAGAAGAACAACGAATTCACCCCGTACGCCGGCCTGGTCTACGACATCGACGACACTTACTCGGCCTACGTCAGCTATACCGGCATCTTCAACCCGCAAACCGACTTCCGCGACACGACCGGCAACGTGCTCACCCCGTCCAAGGGCAAAACCAAGGAAGTCGGCCTCAAGGCGGCTTATCTGGAGGGACGTCTGAATGCCGCCATCGCGGTGTTCGAGACCGAGCTGGACAACGCGGCGCAGCTGATCCCCGGAGCCTTCACCCCGGGTGGAGCCAATGCCTATACCGGCACCGATGGCACCCGGTCTCGCGGTATCGAGTTCGACCTGCAGGGCGAGTTGGCCAATGGGTGGAACATCTACGCCGGTATCGCCCACTTCACCGCCGAGGATGGCGACGGTGTGCGTCTGAACGCTCAGCTGCCGCGCACCACAGCCCAGCTTTTTACCACCTACCGGCTGCCCGGCGCGTGGAACAAGCTGACCCTGGGAACGGGCGTGAAATGGCAGAGCCGCTTCTACCAGGCGCCGGGAGTCGGTACCAGCACACTGGGCGGCGAGCAGGGCGCCTATGCCCTGACCTCGGTGATGGGACGTTACGCCCTCAGCAAGAACATCGACCTGGGCCTCAACGTCAACAACCTGTTCGACAAGAAGTACGCCCTGCAGAAGGGTGACTTCGACACCGTGACCTATGGCGCCCCGCGCAACCTGATGGCCACGCTGGACTACCGGTACTGATCGCCCACGAGACGCGAGTCACCTGCAGTGACTCGCACCTGGCCTTGCACATCGAGAATGCGCTCATGCACACCCAAAACCCGTTTCAAGCACTGGAGTTACACAACCCGAACAAGGTCACCCTGTTCTGGTTGACGACCGCCGTTGGCGCAGTGCTGTTCGTGACCTTCCAGTTGTTCTTCTACGTAAACGACTTCGTGAGGGCGCATGGCTCGGCCCCGACGATCACCTTCGAGCCCGGCGTGCTGTGGGTGTTTCCGGTTTTCTACGGCTCCTGGATCGTCACGGTCCTCCTCGCCCAGATCGAAACCCGCAAAGCCAAGTGGGCTGTCCTGGTCGTAGGCAGCCTGCTCGTCGTACTCAATACCCTCGGGGGAATCAGCGATGGATTGCGCGACGGCTGGCACGTCGCCTTCTCGGCGGTTTTCTTCATCACGCTGCCCGGCGTATTCGCGATCACCGCCAGTTGGCGTCAACTCAACAGCAAAGGAACCCACCATGTCGATGAATAGCACTGACTTCCCCTTGGTCTGGATGAGTTTCGCCCAAGAGCCCGGGCACGACCCCCAGGAGGACTTCGACAAGTTTGCGGCCAACCTGCAGCGCGGCGAGCCCTTCGTGCTGCTGAGCGATACACCACCCGGCGACGACCACGACCACTCACCGGAAGAAAAGAAACGCACCGCGCTCTGGATGAAGAAGCACAAGGCGCAATTACGCAGCCTGGTTCTGGCCCTGATCATGGTCGAACCCAGCGTGGCAAAACGC
Organism: Pseudomonas sp. USHLN015; assembly: GCF_037153275.1. Lineage (NCBI taxonomy): Bacteria > Pseudomonadati > Pseudomonadota > Gammaproteobacteria > Pseudomonadales > Pseudomonadaceae > Pseudomonas > Pseudomonas sp. USHLN015. The sequence continues at coordinate 127,845 of NZ_JBBCKP010000013.1, read as the reverse complement.
CTGGGCTTCAAGGCATTCGCAGGGCTGTTCGCCAAAGTCTGGGGCTACCCGCTGCTGTTTGCCGCCTCACATGAAGAGGCCATTGAAATGGCCAACGAACTGCTTCGGAAGGATGGCAGGTCATCCTGCTGAGTCGCTCCAATTTGAACTGCATCCACGCCTGGATTCGGAACCGCGTGGCAAGCCGCCACACGCCTGTGGCAGCTTCGCGCCGATAACAGCCCTTCTCCCTCCCCATAAAAAAACCCCGGCCTGGCGCCGGGGTCAGGCCGCAATTCGCGGCCACAGTCGGGGCCTATGCCGCACGCGGGGAGACGATGATCTTCACGTTGTGTTCCTTGTTGTGCACCAGCTCTTCGAAGCCCTTTTCGACGATCTGCTCCAGCTCGATGCGGCCGGTGACCAGGGGTGTGATGTCGAGGCGGCCGTCGGCGATGAAGGCGATGACGTCGGCGAATTCGCCGTTGTAGGCCAGGGCGCCGAGGACCTGCTTCTCGGTGGCCACCAGTTCGAAGAAGTTGAACGAGCTGGGCTCTTCGAAGATGCCCACCAGTACGCAGGTGCCGGCCTTGCGGATGGCGTCGATGGCGAGCTTGGCGGTGTGCTTGTTACCGATGCATTCGAAGCTGACGTCGGCGCCCAGGCCCTGGGTGAGCGCGCGGATTTCCGCGAGCACGTCGCATTCGTTCGGGTCCAGCACGTGGCTGGCGCCCACTTCGCGGGCCTTGGCCTTGCGCGCGCTGGACATCTCCAGGGCGATGACCTGGGCGGCGCCGGCAGCCTTGGCGCACATGATGGTGCACAGGCCGATGGTGCCCGCCCCCACGACCACCACGTTGCGCCCGAGCAGGCTGCCGGCCTTCTTCACCGCGTGCATGCCCACGGCCAGGGGTTCGATGAGGGCGCCGGCCTCGGCGGGGAAGCCGGCCGGGAGCTTGTACAGCAGGTTGGCGGGGACGTTGACCCATTCGGCGAAGGCGCCGTTGTTCATCAGCCCGGTGAAGGCGAGGTTCTCGCAGATGTTGTAGAGGCCGTGGCGGCAGTAGTAGCAGGTGCCGCAGTGCTGGCAGGCGTCGGCGGCGACCACCTCGCCCGGGGCGAAGCCCTGCACGCCGTCGCCGAGCTTGACGATCTCGCCGCAGAACTCGTGGCCGAGGATGCACTGGCCCTTGATGCCGGTGAGCGGGTGCGGCGCTTCCACGGGGATGAACACGGGGCCGGCGACGTACTCGTGCAGGTCGGAGCCGCAGATGCCGCACCAGTGCACGCGGATCTGCACCCAGCCGGGGGCCGGGTCGCCGGGCAGGGGCACGTCTTCCACGCGGATGTCGTTGCGGCCGTGCCACACCGCGGCACGCATGCTGTTGGGGAGGATGCTCATGGGGTTCTCCTGGGGCCCGGCGGGTGCCGGGCCCGGTGATCGTCAGTGGCGTTGGAGGAAGGCCTGCAGCAGCGCGTTGACCGCCTCGGCGGCCTCCATCTGCAGCATGTGGGCCTGCCCCGGGAGGATGTGCACGTCGGCCGGCAGGCCCTCGGCGTGGTGGGCGGGGATGATGGCGTCGGCCTCGCCCCAGACCACCAACACGGGGTGCGCGCCGCTCTCCACCACGCTGCGCAGGTCGAGCCGCTGGCGGCCCGCCTCGTTGAGGGTGTCGGCGAGCTGGCGCAGGGCGGCGTCCACCCCTTCCAGGCGCTTGAAGCGGAGCATGTCTTCGAGCATCTGCCGGGTGACCAGCGCGGGGTCGGAGAACAGCTGCACCAGCTGCGGCTTGAGGGCGTTGCGGTTGCCGGCCTCGACGAAGCCCTGGAGGTAGGCGCCGTTGATCTCGGCGCCGAGCCCGGCGCTGGCCAGCAGGCTGAGGCTGCGCACCCGCTGCGGGGCCAGCCGCGCGGTGTTGAGGGCGACGGCGCCGCCCATGGAGTGGCCGGCCAGGTGGGCGTGCTGGATGTCGAGGTGGTCGAGCAGTGCGAGCACGGCGCTGCTCAACTCGTCCAGGTCGCCACGGGCCAGTTGCTTGGCGGATTCGCCGTGGCCGGGCAGGTCGAGGGCGATGACGCGGCGCTCGGCGGCCAGGGCCTCGTGGTTGAACAGCCAGTTGTTGAGGTCGCCACCGAAGCCGTGGATCAGCACCAGCGGCACGCCGCCCTCTCCGCGCTCGAAGTAGCGCAGGGTGCGGCCGTCCAGCTCGACCTTCTGCGGGCTGGGGCCGCTGTCGGCCTCGCCGTCGCCACCGGGCACGAACTCGGCGAGGAAGCGCTCGACCACGGCGTCGATCTCCGCCTCGCTGGCCTCCCCTTCCACCACGATGCCGAGCAGCGCGCCCACCGGCAGCACCTCGTCAGGCCGCGCCACCTGGCGCCGCAGCACGCCGGAGAACGGCGCCTCGACGCTGCTGCTGATCTTGTCGGTCTCCACGTCGAGCACTTCGTCGCCCTTCTCGATGGTGTCGCCGTCCTGCTTGAGCCAGTCGGCCACGCGGCCTTCGGTCATGGAGAGGCCCCACTTGGGCATGGTCAGGGTATGGATGCGGCTCATGCGGCGTTTCTCCCTTGCAGCAGCGCCAGCACGGCGGCTTCGATCTTCGCGGCGCTGGGGATGTAGAGGTCCTCCAGGGCGTCGGAGAACGGCACCGGGGTGTGCGGGGCGGTGACCTGGCGGATCGGCCCCTTGAGGGCGTGGAAGGCCTGCTCGGCGACCAGCGCGGCGATGTCGGTGGCCAGGGAGCAGCGCGGGTTGGCTTCATCGATGACCACCAGGTGGCCGGTCTTCTCGACGCTTTCGAGGATGCTGTCGGCGTCCATCGGGCTGGTGGTGCGCAGGTCCAGCACCTCGCAGGAGATGCCCTGGCGGGCGAGGCTGGCGGCGGCGTCCATGGCCAGGTGGACCATGCGGCCGTAGGTCACCAGGGTGACGTCGTCGCCGTCGCGGAGGAAGTTGGCCTCGCCGAAGGGCACGGTGTAGAGCTCTTCCGGCACCTCGCCCTGCATGGAATAGAGCAGCTTGTGCTCGCAGAAGATCACCGGGTCGTTGTCGCGGATGGCCTGGATCAGCAGGCCCTTGGCGTCGTACGGGGACGAGGGGCACACCACCTTGAGGCCGGGGATGTGGGTCCACAGCGCGGTGAGCATCTGCGAGTGCTGGGCGGCGGCGCGCAGGCCGGCACCGACCATGGTGCGGATCACCAGCGGGGTGACGGCCTTGCCGCCGAACATGTAGCGGAACTTGGCGGCCTGGTTGAGGATCTGGTCCAGGCAGCAGCCGGCGAAGTCGACGAACATCAGCTCGCACACCGGGCGCAGGCCCCGGGTGGCGGCGCCCACGGCGGCGCCGACGTAGCCGATCTCCGACAGCGGGGTGTCCAGCACGCGGCCGGGGAACTGGTGGTAGAGGCCCTTGGTGACCCCGAGCACGCCGCCCCAGGCGTCATCCTCGCCGGGTGCGCCGGCGCCGCCGGCATTGTCCTCGCCCATGATGAAGACGCTGGGATCGCGGCGCATTTCCTGGGCCAGCGCCTCGTTGATGGCCTGCTGGTAACTGATCTTTCTGGCCATGATGGCTCTCCTTTGATTGTTCTTCTGGCGGCTCGCCGGCTAGTTACGGGTAGGCGACGTAGACGTCGCTGAGCAGGTCGCCGGGGGATGGCTTGGGGTCGGCCTTGGCGCGCACCACGGCCTCTTCGATGCAGGCCTCGACCTCGGCATCGATGGCGTCCAGCGCGCTGGCCTGGAGCAGCCCGGCACGGGTGGTGCGCTCGCGGAACTGCATGAGGCAGTCGCGGGTTTCGCGGTAGTGCCTGACCTCGTCGGGGGCGCGGTAGGTCTGGGCGTCGCCTTCGAAGTGGCCGTAGTAGCGGGTCAGCTTCACTTCGATCAGCGAGGGCCCCTCCCCGGCCCGGGCCCGCTCGATGGCGGCGCCGGCGGCTTCGTGCACGGCGAAGAAATCGAAGCCGTCGACGGTGACGCCGGGCATGCCGAAGCCGGCGGCGCGGTCGGCGATGTGGTCGCAGGCGACGGACCAGTTGGAGGCGGTGGCCTCGGCGTAGCCGTTGTTCTCGGCGACGAAGATGCACGGCAGGTTCCACACCGAGGCGAGGTTCATGGCCTCGAACACGGCGCCCTCGTTGGAGCCCCCGTCGCCGAAGAAGGCCACGGCCACCGCGCGGTTGCCCTTGAGCTTGGCGGCCAGGGCGGCACCGGCAGCCAGCGGCGCGCCGGCACCGACGATGCCGTTGGCGCCGAGCATGCCCTTGGACAGGTCGGCGATGTGCATGGAGCCGCCCTTGCCGTGGCAGACGCCGGTCTTCTTGCCGTAGATCTCGGCCATCATCCCGTACACGTCCACGCCCTTGGCGATGCAGTGGCCGTGGCCACGGTGGGTGGAGGCGATGCAGTCCTCGTCGTCGAGGTGCGCCATCACCCCGGCGGCGGAGGCTTCCTCGCCGGCGTACAAGTGGACGAAGCCGGGGATCTCGCCGGTGGCGAACTCCACGTGCAGGCGTTCCTCGAAGGCGCGGATGGTGCGCATCACGCGGTAGGCATGGAGCAATTGCTCAGTCGAAAGCGTGGACATCTTCTTGTTCTCCAGGGTGGTTCACGGGCTTGCCAGGGACGGCCAGCAGGCGATGGCAGGCGGCGAAGGCCAGGGCGGCCTCGACGTCAATGCTCAGCGGGCCGTCGAGTTCGAGGGTGATGCTGGGGCGGTCGGCGGCGGCGAACTCGATCTCGCGTTCGCCGTCCAGGGCCAGGGTGCCGGCGGCCAGGCGCGGCAGCCGGGGGATGCCGGGTTCCAGGCTGCCGCTGGCGACGATGCCGCAGGCCTGCAGCAGGCCGGGCGCGAGCGGCGCCAGCAGGGTGTGTTCGGCACCGGGGGCGAGGCGCACCCAACTGCCACGGGGGTAGCTCCGCGACACCGGGTTCCACAGCCCGCAGAGGGACGAGAGGCCGATGGCGTGGGGCTCGGCGAAGGCGGCGTAGACCTCGGCCAGGTCCTCCGCGCGGCTGATGGCGCGGGCCCCGGTGAAGGTGAGCGGCGAGACGGCCACCTCCACCAGGGCGGTTTCGTCGATGCCACGCGTGGCGATGCGCACCCGCAGGCGCTTGTTGCGGCGCAGCGCCACCTCCGCCGGAATGCGGCCGCTGGCGTAGAGCCCGCCGGCCAGGCCCGCACCGGTGGCTTCGCGCAGCTCGGGGAAGGCGTTGTTGGTGCCGGTGGAGAGGCACAACAGCGGGATGTCGCCCACCTCCCCCGCCACGGCCTTGTGGGTGCCGTCGCCGCCGAGCACCGCCACCAGGGCGACGCCGCGCTGGACCATCAGGCGTGCGGCGTGGCGGGTGTCTTCCACGCTCTGGCGCAGCGGCAGGTCGAGGAACTCCAGGCGCGGCCAGCGGCTGTCGTGGGCGTGGCGGCTGGCGCTGGCCTTGAGCACGGCGGCGGCGATGCCGGTCATGTCCGGCGGCATCAGCACCTCGTCCACCCCGGTGGCGCCGAACGCGCCGAGCAGGCGCTGCACCACGGCGGCCTTGTCGGTGCTGGAGTACAGCCCGGCATTGGCGGTGAGGCGGCGTACGTCACGGCCGGAGGCCGGGTTGGCGATGATGCCGACGCGCAGAGTCATGACGCACCTCTGAATTGTTGTTGTGGGTGCGGGACGGCGTCCCGGTGTCGCCAGGACAGGAGCAAGGGCGGTGCCAGGACGGCGCAGGCGGGGCGCAAAGGTGCGGGCCAGAGCGGCCGCGAGGGGTTTGTCGACGCGCCGTGGGAAGCGCGATCTGAGACGCGCCATGTCAGCCTGCACGGGTGCGGGCGAGACGCTGAGACGCGGCGTCTCATCCGCCGGGCGGCGCGCTGCCGCGCTTGTCCGCCTTCCGGGCCGGCGCTTAAATGGCCGGCACAAGAACAACGACACGAGCCGTGGAGGCCCCATGCTGCCTGCCAACTCGAAAGCCCATGTGGACTGCATCAGCCGTGTGCTGCGCCACGCCGAACGCCTGCCCGAACCACCGGTGCCGGACCTGATCCTGGACTCCTGGCGCCGCTCCATGGACCAGCACCGCCTGGACCCGGGCTCGCTGCAGGGCCCGCGCATCCTCAGCGAGACGCTGCTGAAGGAATGCCGCGAACGCGCGGAAAGCTTCCTGCGCATCGCCGGCGAGGAGGTCTCGCGCCTGCACGGGCGGGTGCGCGATGCCGACTACTGCGTGCTGCTCACCGATGCCCAGGGCCGCACCATCGACTACCGCGTGGAAGCCTCCATCCGTGGCGAGTGCCGCCGGGCGGGGCTGTACCTGGGCACCTGCTGGTCGGAGGGCGAGGAAGGCACCTGCGGGGTGGCGGCGGTGCTGACCAACCGGGTGCCGGTGACGGTGCACAAGCGCGACCACTTCCGCGCCGCCTTCATCGGCCTGACCTGTTCGGCGGCGCCGGTGTTCGACCCCCAGGGCCAGTTGCTGGGGGTACTGGACGTGTCCGCCGTGGAGTCGCCGGACGACCGCCGCAGCCAGCACCTGATCCGCCAGATGGCGGTGCAGAGCGCCCGCGATATCGAGAACGCCTTCTTCATGCACAGCACCCGTGGCCACTGGGTGCTGCGCGCCCATTCAGCCCCCGGCTACGTGGACAGCCAGCCGGACTACCTGTTCGCCTGGGACGCCGACGGCCGCCTGCAGGCGCTGAATCCGGCGGCGCGGCACTACCTGCTGGAACGCCACGGGCGCCTGCCGCAACACATCGGCGAAGTATTCGACCTGGACCTGCTGCGGGCCGCCGCCGACGAGCACCCGCGCCATGTGCCCGAGCAAGGCCTGCACATCCGCCTCAGCGTGCCGCGCCGAGCGGTGAGCGTGGCGCTGCCGAGCCGCGATGCCACGCAGCTGGACCCACGCATCGCGGAGAGCCTGCGCCTGGCGGTGCGGGTGAAGGACCGCCACCTGCCGGTGCTGATCCACGGCGAGACCGGCGCCGGCAAGGAGGTGTTCGCCCGCCAGCTGCACGAAGCCAGCGCACGCCGGGGCAAGCCCTTCGTGGCGCTGAACTGCGCGGCCATCCCGGAGAACCTGATCGAGAGCGAGCTGTTCGGCTATGTGGCCGGCGCCTTCACCGGGGCGGAGCGCAAGGGCATGCGCGGGCTGTTGCAGCAGGCCGATGGCGGCACGCTGTTCCTCGACGAAATCGGTGACATGCCCCTGGCCTTGCAGACCCGCCTGCTGCGGGTGCTGGCCGAGGGCGAGGTGGCGCCGCTGGGCGCGGCACGCCGGCAGGCGGTAGACATCCAGGTGATCTGCGCCAGCCACCGGGACCTGGCGGCGCTGGTGGCGGCGGGCGAGTTCCGCGAGGACCTGTTCTTCCGCCTCAACGGCGCGCGCTTCGAGCTGCCGCCCCTGCGCGAGCGCACGGACAAGCTGGCGCTGATCAACCGCCTGCTGGACGAGGAAGCGGCCCGCTGCGGGCTGCGCCTGGGGCTGTGCGAGGCGGCGCTGGAATGCCTGCTGGGCTATCGCTGGCCGGGCAATGTGCGCCAGCTGCGCCATGTGCTGCGCTATGCCTGCGCCATCTGCCCCGGCGACACCCTGCGCCTGCAGGACCTGCCGGAAGAACTGCGCGGCGCAGCGCCGGAACCCCGGGACGAGACGCCCGCCAGCCCGGAACGCCAGGCCCTGCTGGACGCCCTGGTGCGCCACCGCTGGCAACCGCTGCCCGCAGCGCGGGCCCTGGGCATATCCCGGGCGACCCTGTACCGGCGGGTGAAGCAGCACGGCATCGAGATGCCGCGCATGAAGAGCGAGCCGGCGAGCCCGCTGGAGGGCGCGCCGGGGGCCTCCGACGGAGCTACTTGAAGAGCGCCGAGACCACCTTGGCGACGTGTTCGGCGCCCCGGCTGATCTCGCCCATGATGGTGGCGACGGTGGAGATCTGTGCGTTGTTGTCCTTGGCGCTGGCTTCGATCTTCTTCATGTAGTCGTCGATCTGCTGGGTCATCTTCACGTTCTCGGTGACCACGCTCTTGATCTCGACGGTGGCACCGCTGGTGCGCCCGGCCAGTTGCCGCACTTCGTCGGCCACCACGGCGAAGCCGCGCCCCATGTCCCCCGCCCGCGCCGCCTCGATGGCGGCATTGAGGGCCAGCAGGTTGGTCTGCTCGGCGACGCCCTGGATGGTGGTGACGATGTTCTCGATGTCCTTGGCCTGCAGGCTCAGCTTGGAGATGAGCTCCACGGCGGTGTTCACCATGGTCAGGGTGGTGGCGGAGATCGCCACTGACTGGTCGAGCGAGCCCATGCCGCGGTTGGAGATCTGCGCGGTCTCCTCGGCGGTGGAGAAGGACAGTTCGGCGGCACGCCTGACCTCTTCGTTGCGGCGCACCTGTTCGGTGACGTCGATGGCGAACTTGACCACCTTGAACACAGTGCCGGACTCGTCCTTCACCGGGTTGTAGCTGGCCTCGATATGCACGGTGCTGCCGGAGGCGGTCTTGCGCTCGAAGTGGCCACGGTAGAAGTTGCCAGCCTTGAGGTTGGCCCAGAAGTCGGGGTTCTCCTTGTAGAACTCGTCGAGGCACAGCATGCGGTGGTGGCGGCCCTTGAGGCTGCCGAGGCTGTAGCCCATCAGGCGCAGGAAGTTGTCGTTGGCGTCGATGATCTCGCCGTCGGGGGTGAACTCGATCATGGCCATGGAGCGGCGCAGCGCATCGCTCAACGCGGCCAGCACCAGCAGGTCGGAGTGTTTCTGAGTGACGTCGCTGGCGATCTTGAGGACTTCGATCACGCGGCCGGACTCATCCTTGACCGGGAAGTAGGTCGCCTCCAGCCAGATCACCGCGCCGTTCTTGGCGATGCGCTTGAACACCCCGCGCTGGGAGATGCCGTTGGCCAGGGATGCCCAGAAGCGCTCATAGGCGCTGGAATTGCGGAAGCTGTCCTCGCAGAAGATGCGGTGATGCTTGCCGACGATCTCCTGCTCGGAGTAGCCGACCACCTGGAGGAACAGGGGGTTGGCGGTGATGATCTCGCCCTGGGGGGTGAAGCAGATGGACGCGACGTTGTCCTCGACGGCACGCAGGCGCTGGAGGTTTCCCTCGTCCTGGGGTGTCTTGGTGGCAGGACTGACTCGGCTCTTTCTGAACAGCATGATGAGCTCCTCGCGGTATTGGGTAGGAACGTTTTGCCCTTACTGCCTGCGGTGGTCGTCCAGTCGCCGGAGCGGCCTTCCTCAGAGTAGCCAAGCCAAACGGAATTAGAGGTTGATGCAACACCGATTCCATTAGCTTCGGGTTGTCTTCAGTTCCGCTTCATCTTCCTGTGATCCGGACTCAATGGTTATCGGCACTTCCCTATTTTCTGTAGGGAAATCCTTAGCGACCCAAATGCCGCTGCGCTTGATGAATGCTCAAGGCAGGGGGTCGAGGGACGCAAAGTCCCCATCTGAAGCCTCCCTTACGTTCGGGTCAGGCGAATGAGAGGTCCCGAGATGGGCGAGGCGCCAGCAGCAAGGCCAGGCAGAACCAGACGAACGGCACCGCCACCAACATGAGCATGGGCGAGGCGTACCCGCTCAGCGAGAAGGCGCAGATGCTGGCAGCCAGCAGGGCAAGCCCCCAGAGCACGCCGGCCCGCACGCGCCGGCTCACGCTGCGGGCCAGGGCGTGGGCGATGAGACGCCCGATGATCGAGGCAACGACGAGCACCTGCGCGACGCCCAGGATGGCGATGCCTGCCAGGAAGGCGGGCCCTTCGGTCGCCTCCTGCTCCACGGCCCAGAAGAACCAGGCGACTTGCGCCCCGTAGAGCACGGCCACCCCGGCCAGGGCCACCAGAAACGCTCGCCGCCCGGGAAGCAGCGCGGGCAGCGTGCCCACCAGCAGCATCCCGTTCAATGCCATGCCCTGCATATTGCCGACCTCCTTGTATTAGTCATTCTCGATGCCCGGCGAGGCGGCTTCCCTGCCTGCGGATGGACGTGCCCAGGGCGCCATCATCGACGGGGCGCGGGCCGGGTCAAATCCCCAGGATGAGTTCCTGTCGAAGGGTTCGCAGATGGGAGGAGCACGGCTCACCTACAGTCACCCTCGGCGTATCTCGGCCCCCTTCACAGTTCCGCACCGCCTCGATTTCCAACCCGCATCCGCAGTGGCACTATCCGCCAACCACCGGAAATGGATGTCGCCGTGCACGCCTCGCCAGCCCTTCCTGCGCACTCATCCCACGCGTTCTCTTTCACCTGGCCGCTCGGTTGCCGAGATAAGGACATCTCATGAATACCCTCGCCCTGATTACCGACATCCTGCGTAAAACCAAGGCTTTCTCAGGCCGAGTGCCCAACAGTGCCAAGGACAAGGCCGGTATCGTGGAGATATTCCGCGAGCTGATTCCGGCGAACGTTGCCTCGCTGGACCCCGACGTGATCGATGAGCCGCAGGACTACGAGGTGCTTCTCGCTCGCCTGGCGGCCATCAGCAATGGCGACCTGGCGCCGGAGAGCGTGCAGATCAAGGCCGGTCGCACTGGCAAGCTCACCCTGAGCTTCACCCAGCAGCAGGAAACCTACGCGCTGAAGTTCACCCACGAGGGTGGCACCTACATCGATCAGAGCTTCCTCGATGCGCTGCACAAGCACTGCAGGAAGAAGCTTCCCGGCACCTTTCTCTTCACCTCGGAAGCGGAGAGCATCGAGGCGGTTTACCTCCCCTTGAAAGCGTTCAAGCGGGTGAACAACGAACTGCTCAGCACGCAAAGCACCGATGCCCTGGCCACGCTGATCCAGGCAGGCAATGTTTTTTCCATCGGCTGGGACAACATCCCGTACGACGTGGTGGAAGGGTTCACCCGGGACGGAGAGACCCTGATCACCGCGCTGATCAAGGCACCGTTCGCCGAGAAGCCCGGCAGTTGGGGCGCGACCCGGCGCATCGAGATCCTCGAAGGGCTCCAGGGCATGGTGAATGTGTTCCGGGCCAATGCCCACGGCGAAACGCCCCGCGATATCGCACTGGCCAAGGGCTGGGATCACCTGGTGCCGGAACTCAGCGGCTGGCCCGTGAAGACCGTACCCGTCACGACCATCCGCGAGCGGGCCGGCAAGGGCCACGCGTGCTTCGAGGATGATCTCAAGGAAGCATTCGAACGGCTGGATGAGAAGGGCCTGTTCGAATCGATTCACTTCGACCCCAACAACCCCTTCCAGCACCTCCACATCTCCCACAGGCCCGACTTCATCTATGGCGAAGACACGCTGCTCGTCTCCCGCTATCGATTTGGCGGCGCCGTGGTCGGCTATGACGTTTTCAGCCAGAAGCGCGGCGAGAACGGCTGGTCGCTAAGCCAGTTCGTGCCGTTGGGCGATGTCGATCAACTGTGCGAGGTAATCGAGCGCTACTGCACGCACTCCTTGGTCTGAAGAGAACGGATATCTCCCATGCAACGCATTGCAATCGCTGCACTCTCAGCCCTGATCTCCATGGCGACGGTCGCGGGCACCCTCGAAAGCGAACTTCAAAAGAACGGCCTGGTAGCCCAGGCCGTACCGAAAAGCGGCATCACCGGGAAAACACTGGACCTTGGCGCTTATCAAGTTACTGCCGAAGGTGGCGGGCTCCTCATCAGTCACGATGAACAGAGCCTGGAGCGGCCCCTGACCGAGTTGCAGGTCGGTGGCGTGAAGATCAGGGGTACGGATCAGGGTGAATGGGGTGGTGAGCTGACCGTCACCTCGCAGGATGGAACGACCAGAACCTTGCTGAAGGAAAATGTCGTCAGCATCCAGAAAGTCGGAGACTCGATCTTCGTGTTTACCGGGCTCAGCCACATGGGGATTAACGTTGGCGCCATGTATGAGCTGACGGATATCGCAAGCGAACCGAAGTTGACCAAGGTCACCCTGCTCCCCTCCGCCCCGGAGAAGATCCTCTTTGAACAGGGCGTTGCCTATATTCTGACCTCCGACAGCCTGATTGCCGTAAACCCATCCCCTGAGCAGGCGTCGATGGAAATCATTGCCTACAAAGCGCCTTGGTCGCGCTTTGCACCCAATAGCCTGGTCAAGCAAGGCGACACCTTTGTAGTGGGCATGCACGCAGGCGTTACGGTGGTCAAAGCCAGCAGGTTTGGAGTTCAAGACGTGAGGTTCTATGGGCCACAGGGGGCAGAAGAACTGCTCAAACCGGAGAGGATCAGTCATCGCCTCCGCTGAGCAGTGCTCGCCAGAAGCACCGTGCGGCGGCTCGCACGGCACGCCCTACGGTACGCGTCCGTCCTGGCAGGCAGAGCGGGCGACGACGGGTGCTCGCCTGATCACTCCCTGACATAAACCCCATCGAAGCTCACATTCATGCCGCCGCAATTGTTGTTGTCATCGACGATCAGGAAGCGGCCGATCCGGGTGTATTCGACCGCGCAGTCGTACTTGCCGTCGCCGTCCCGGGTCATCGCGTAGCGGCCTTGCGGCTTGAGGGTGCCGTCGATCTGCCCGACGTGGGTGCTGGCGCCGCTGCCCCAGGTCGCATCGCCCGTCACGTGCAGGCCCGGTTCCTGCCCTTGCTGCTCGATGGTGATGGAGCCCGCCCGGGCCTTCCAGGTGCCCAGCCAGTCGGTGGATGCGGGCAAGGGGTCGGCCGCCGGCGCTAGGTTCTCCAGCACGATCCAGCCCACGGTTTCGCGCTTCTTGCCCTGGTACCAGGCGCAGGCCCAGTCCCCTTCGATCTTGTTGACCAGCACCTCGTCGCCCTCGATGACGTAGGCCTTGCGCATGCACCCTTCCGATTCGGGGCAGCGCTCGTCGTCCTTGAAGAAGTGCGTCTGGTGCTTGCCCACGACGGTGTAGAGCTGGCCGAACTTGCCCTCGGAGGGGAAGTAGCCGGCGTCGCAGCTGTAGACCTCGTTGTCCTGTGCGTGGCTGGGCAGGCAGGCGAGCGCCAGGGCGCTGGTGAGAAGAAAGGGGGTGATCTTGTGCATGAAGGGCCTGTCCTTGCCACTGTTGGCGCTGCGGGGCGAGGGGCCCTGCGGCGAAGAAGGGCCGGAATCTAGCGACGGGCGCGAGTGAGGGTCAACTAGCACAGCTGTACTAGGACGCGCCGATGCGGATGGCCCGGGCAATGACGACGAAAATGTCGGCCATGCACGCGCGGTTCGCATCCGCGCCCATCAGAATGCAGGCACTCGCGAGCGATGCGATCGCCCCAAGGAAGACTCCGTTGAGAAAACACCCGTTCGGCACCCGCTGGCTGATGAATGCCAACCGGCCCTGCCTCGCCCTGCTGCTGGCGGCCTGCCTGGGCGCCCCCCTGCCCTGCGCGGCCCAGCGCCTGGCCGCCGAGAACCACCGCGTCAGCCTTAAGGTGCTGGCCCCCGACGCGCCCCCGGTCGGCACCTGGCGGGTGAAGGTCAACGCCACCTATCGCCCCCTGGTGGACGGTTCGCCGAACACCACGGAGACGACCACCTCGCGAGCCAACTGCGTCTCGCCCTCGCGCTTCGGCACCCTGCCCTCCTTCAAGCGCTGCACGCGCACGCTGAACCGCACGGTGTGGCTGAAGCTGCCGCCCTCGCAGGTCATGGCGGCCGGCCCGCGCACCCTGGAGCTGGATTTCGCACCGGTCATCGAGGACCAGGGCGGCACCTTCCGCATCGACGACCTGTCACTGGAATACATGACCTGCGCCAAGGGGTGCGAGGAGCAGCGCATGGACATCCGCCTGAGCTGCTTCGCCGACGACACCGAGCGCGGCGAGATCCTCTCCAACGGCCTGTTGCTCACCTATTCACGCGGCGCCAGGGCGGCGCCCGAGGTGGCCGATTGCGGGCTGAAGGTCGGCGATGAAATCAGCTGGGCGAACCGGAAGACGGTGCTGGAGCGCGTGCGCGGCCATTTCGGCGATGACCAGCAGATGGTCAGCGACGAGCTGCTCGATATGTTCTCGGCGATTCCCGCCCCCGACGGAAGCTGGAGCTGGAACCCGGCGACACGCCTCGACTCGCTCAGCCAGCACTGCCCGCTCCCCGACGGCCAGGGCTACGAGAACAGCCGCTACCTCGCCACGCTGCCCGTCTCCATGGGCTGGCCGTATCGCCACGAAGCCGAGGTCTACGTCACCAGCAAGCCGAACGGCGAGGTCTGCACGATCTGGCTCACGGGCACCGATGACGAGATGTACCTGCGCTACTTCTACACCTACCAGGCCGGTGAGCTGGTCAAGGTCGCCACCAGCGGCGAGCCGGACGACGTCTCGCGCGAGTGGCGCTGGGCGGGGGGCGAGCCCTGGGCATACACCCGCCGGCAGATGCCGGACTCCGTCGCAGGGCACGACGCCATCCTCTACTGGCACAAGACTGCCGCCCAGCTGTGGCCCAAGCGCATGGACCACGCGCCGGACTTCGCGGAATTCAGTGCCCTGGGCGATCTCTCACGGCAGTTGCGCGAGCGATTTCCGGCGAAGCACGAGTAGCGCCCGGAATACGGCGGTGCGGTGGCCTGGCGCAGGTGCCGCCCCCGCAGGCTGTCTCGTCAGTCGCCGGCTGGCCGCGCGTACCGGCGGCCTGGATATCGCGGTCGTCAGCGACGGGACAGCGCCTCAAGCAGCTCGGCCGTGGTGACGATGGCGTGGGCGAAGGTCGGCCCGTTGATCTCGTGCGCGGCGTGCAGCGCCTCTTCGGAGAAGGCCGCCGTGGCGTCACGCACCAGGGTCACGTGGTAGCCCAGCTCGGCGGCGAAGCGCGACGTGGCCTCGATGCAGGTGTTGGCCAGCAGGCCGACGACGATGACCCGGCGCACCCCGTGCTGCTTGAGTTGCAGGTCCAGGTCGGTATTGGCGAAGCCGCTGCCGCCCCAGTGCTCCTGCACCACCACGTCGCCGGGCTGGGGCTGGAAGTCGGGGTGCCACTCCCCTCCCCAGCTGCCGACGGCGAAAACCTGGGCCCTCGCCGCGCCCAGCTGATAGGGGCTGGGATGCAGCCAGCCCTGGAAGTCGTCGGGCCGGGCGCGGTGATGCGGAACGTAGAACACGCGGATGCCGGCCTGGCGTGCGGCCCCCACTACCGCGCGCAGGTTGGCCAGCGTGCCGAGGCGATCGGCTACCGGCTTGGCCAGACCGGTGAGCTTGCCGCCCTCGCTGAGGAAGTCGTTGTAGGGGTCGACCAGCAAAAGGCCGGTGTCCTGTCTCGAATCGCTCATGACCTTCTCCGTCGCTGGGCGCCGGCACGGTGGCGCCGCGCGGTTGATCGGCTGTTCACGCCGCGCTGCTGGCGTGCAGGCGGAGGTACTCGGCGGTGGAGATCACCGGTGCATAGCCGAACTTCAGCGCCGCCATGAAGGCCGCATGCACATGCGCCGCCGGCACCTTCACGCCGTCGAACTCCAGGTCGAGGGTGGCGCAGGCATCGTGCAGCACGGTGGTCCGGTAGCCGAAATCGATCGAGGCACGGGTGATGCCGTCCACGCACATGTGGCTCATGTTGCCGACCACCACCACGTCGCTCACGCCGGCCTTGTCGAGGATCGGCTTCAGCTCGGTCTCGCGGAAGGAATTGATGAAGTGCTTGAGCACCACCGGCTCGCCCGGCCGGTTGATCACGCTCGGGTGCAGCTGCGCGCCTTCGCTGTGCGGCCGGAAGAAGGGCGCGTCCTGGCTGGTGAACTCGTGGCGGATGTGCACCACCAGATCGCCGCTGTCGCGGAATGCCGCGATCACCTGGGCCGCCTTGGCCGCCGCCTCCTCGACCTTGTCCAGGGTCCACAGGCCGCCAGGGAAGTAGTCGTTCTGGATATCCACCACGATCAACGCTTTCTTGCCGCTCATCTCGTCTCTCCTCTTGCCGTGGCCCGCCGGGAATCCGCGGGCGCAGGGGCTCATTCGCGCAGGAAGGCCAGCATGTCCGCGCCGAGTTTTTCCTTGTGGGTGTCGGTGATGCCGTGGGGCGCGCCGGGGTAGATCACCAGCTTGGCGTGCGGCACCAGCCTGGCAGACGCGCGCGCGGCGGCGTCCACCGGGACGATCTGGTCGTCGTCGCCGTGCAGGATCAGCGTGGGGATGGAGAACTTCTTCAGGTCTTCGGTGAAATCGGTTTCGGAGAAGGCCTTGATGCAGTCGAGGGCATTCTTGTGCCCGGCCATCATGCCCTGCATCCAGAAGGCGTCGATCACGCCCTGGGAGGGCGTGGCGCCCGGCCGGTTGTAGCCGAAGAAGGGACCGCTGGCGACGTCCTTGTACAGCTGCGAACGGTCGGCGATGGAGGCCGCGCGAATGCCATCGAACACCTCGACCGGCAGGCCGCCGGGGTTGGCCTCGGTCCGCACCATCAAGGGCGGCACCGCCGCGATCAGCCCGGCCTTGGCCACCCGCGCCGTGCCATGGCGGCCGATGTAGCGCGCCACCTCGCCGCCACCGGTGGAGAAGCCGAACAATGCGGCGCCGTGCACGTCCAGCTGGTCGAGCAGCTGGGCCAGGTCGTCGGCGTAGGTGTCCATCTCGTTGCCGCTCCAGGGCTGGCTGGAGCGGCCATGGCCCCGGCGATCATGAGCGATCACCCGGTAGCCGTTGCTGGCCAGGAACAGCATCTGCGCCTCCCAGCTGTCGGCGTTGAGCGGCCAGCCGTGGCTGAGCACCACGACCGGGCCCGTGCCCCAGTCCTTGTAGTAGATCTCGGTGCCGTCGCGGGTGGTGATGGTGCCCATGGTCTTGCTCTCCATTGCGGGTTGAAGGTGGCTTGCCGCGGGCTCATCGCCTCGCATGCAACCTCCCGGGTGGCCGCCCGGCGGAACCGGGCAGCCGGTGTCGTTGCAGTGATGCAGGGGCAGCGGGTGGCGAGCGATACCGGGATGCTCGCTGCAGGTGGACGCTGGCGGCTACGTAAAATCGGCAAATCTGCACGACGGCCGGCACGTGCCTGTTTTACGTAGCCGTGGCACCCGCCCCGGCGCACCCTTGAGGCGCCACTCCTGGCCAGGACACCGCCATGCAAACGCGCAACACGCCACGTGAACGCCGCCGCCGGGCCGCTCAGGAACGCCTGCTGAAGCAGGTGCTGGACATGTTGCCGCAGGGGTGCGGGCGCCCACCGCGCCTGGCCGAGCTGTGTCGCGTGGTCGGGGTCAGCGAACGCACCCTGCGCAGCGCCTTCGTCGCCATCCTGGGCGTGGCGCCCGCGCGGTATCTGCGCCTGCGCCGCCTGCACCTGCTGCGGGCCGCCCTGGCGGTTGCCGACCCGTACCAGACCGGCGTCGCGGAGCTGGCCCGCCGCTTCGGCTACACCGACGGCGGGCGCATGGCGGCGGACTATCACGCCCTGTTCGGCGAGTACCCCAGCGCCACCCTGCAGCGCCGCATCAGCCCCGCCTAGGCGGCAGGGAGCGACGGCTGCGCAGCGATTGCGACGGCAGTTCGCCGAAGTAGCGCCGGTAGAGCCCGGCGAAGCGGCCGAAGTCCCACACGCCGAAGCGCGCGCAGATCTCGGTGATGGTCTCGTCCGCCGAGGCCCGCAGGATGGCGCGACGGATGGCGTGCAGGCGGTGCTGCATCAGGTAGCGGTGCGGGCTCATGCCCAGGTAGCGGGTGAAGAGGTTGCGCAGCGTGCGCTCGGAGCTGTTGCAGGCCTGGCACAGGTCCGTCATGTGCAGCGGTGTATCCGGCATGCCCTCGAGCAACTCCAGGACGCGACGCAGGATCAGCTGGTGGTTCTGCCGCCCTGCGCTATCGGCCTGGGCCGGTGTCGCGGGCAGGAGGCTGCGGAACACCCGGTCCAGCAGATCGCCGCGCGCCGCGCACTCGGCCGCCGGGGCGTGCAGCTCCTGCGGTGCGCAGTGATCGATGCGCAACAGGCGCAAGGCCAGCCACACCAGCGGCGCCAGGTCCTGCTGGGCCACGCAGACCAGATTGCGCGAGAGGATCGACACGTCGAATTCGTCCTCGTGCTGCTGCGCCCAGCGCAGCACCAGCTCGCAGGACATCGCCACGGTCATCCAGCTCGCCGGCTGGCTGGCGTCGATATGGAACATCGCCTCGGGCACCATCCAGCCGATCAGCCGGCGGTCCAGGCGCTGCCCTCCCAGCACGGTGGACTCGTGCCGGCTCAGCGGCAGGAAGATATTGAAGAAGCCGCTCAGGCCGACCCCGCTGTAGACGGTGCCCGCCCCCTCGCGGCCGAACATCAGCGCCACGCCGTTGAGCTCGACGACGCGCAAGCGCCAGTCACGCTGCTGCCGTGTACGCAGCAGGTAGCGCCCTTCGACGCCATACAGGGCTTCCTCGAATTCATCGAAATCAGCGCAGACGAGCCTGCTCATGCCTTCCCCCAAGACGAGACGCACGCGGCGGGTTGCCGGGATCAACGAACGATAGTCCAGCAGCAGTAGCTGTCGCGGATCGCCAACCCCGTGATGGCCTTTTTCGGGACGGAGCCGCGATGCACGGGCGGATCGTGTGAACCTATGACGAACAATCTATACAAATACTTATACATAACTAGTATTTGTACAGATATCATCTATCCCATGAGCACACTTGGAGAGACCTTCATGCGCCTGGCACCGCCTGCCACCTCGGCATTACGCGCCGTCGCCCTGCTCTGCCTGCTACTGGCAGGCTCACCGAGCTGGGCGGACTGGCGCAGCGAGCTGCCCGGCGCGAGGCTGGTCGGCCAGGGCGACTTCACCTGGTTCGGCCTGCGGGTGTACCAGGCCCGGCTCTGGAGCCCGGTGGCGCCGGTGGACTGGAAGCAGCCCTTCGCCCTGGAGCTCATCTACAGCCGCGAGCTGTCGCGGGACACGCTGGTGCAGGCCAGCCTGGACGAAATGCGCCGGCTGGGGGGCGCCTCGGTCGATGAGCAGCGCCTGGCGGCCTGGGACGGCGAGATGCGCCAGGCCTTCGTCGACATCCAGCCGGGCCAGCGCATCACCGGCCTGTACCTGCCCGGCCAGGGCAGCCGCTTCTATGTCGACGGGGCATTCCGCCATGCGATCGCCGACACCGACTTCGCCCAGGCCTTCTTCGCCATCTGGCTGGATGCCCGTACCCGTAATCCCGAGCTGCGCCGCGAGTTGCTCGGGCTCAATGAAACAAGCCAATGAGGAGGCCGATGATGCGTGCCGTAATAGGGTTGCTGTGCTGCCTGCTGCTCGCCGGTTGCGGCGGTGTGGATGTCCATCACTACGCGAAGGAGCGGCCGCAGCTGGACCTGCCGGGGTTCTTCTCCCGGCCGGTGCAGGCCTGGGGCATGTTCCAGAACCGCTCGGGGGAGGTGGTCAAGCGCTTCAAGGTCGACATCACCAGCCGCCGCGAGGGCGAACGGCTGATCCTCGATGAGCGCTTCCTCTACAGCGACGGCACCCGCCAGCAACGGGTATGGACCCTGACCCCGGCCGGCGAAGGGCACTGGCGCGGCCGCGCGGCGGACGTGATCGGCGAAGCCGATGGCGAAGTGGCCGGCAACGCCCTGCGCTGGCGCTACACGCTGAACCTGGACGTGGATGGCTCGACCTGGGAAGTGGACTTCGACGACTGGATGTACCTGATGGACGAGGACACCCTCATCAACCGCTCGAGCATGAGCAAGCTCGGGGTGGAGCTCGGCCAGGTGACGCTGTTCTTCCGCCGCGATGCCGCGTCGAACGACTGACTGACCGGGCATGAGCCGGAGGACTGGGCGATGAATCTCCAACAACTCGGCGAAGCCGCTCTGGCGGGCCGTATCGAGGGGCTCGAAGTGGTGTCCCTGGAAGGCGGTTTCTACAT
This sequence comes from Pseudomonas sp. USHLN015, assembly GCF_037153275.1. NCBI lineage: Bacteria > Pseudomonadati > Pseudomonadota > Gammaproteobacteria > Pseudomonadales > Pseudomonadaceae > Pseudomonas > Pseudomonas sp. USHLN015. Next base: position 108,133 of record NZ_JBBCKP010000013.1, on the reverse strand, counting down.
CCTGCAGGCCAGGCTCGCCTCGGGCCTCGAAGGGGTGCTGGACGAGCAGGGAAAGGTCTTGCGCCTGCGCTCGACGACCCAGCTCCGCGACCTGCTGCAAGGCTTGCCACGGCTGCCCTGCGAGCTGGTGCAGCATTGCGTCCATGACGAGATGTGCGGAGTCCGCGAGGGCCCGCTGGAGCCGCTGCGCCTGCCCCTGTCGCTGGACTCGCAATGGTGAACGGCCCCGTTCGCCGGCTCGGCCTGGTGCTGGGCGACCAGCTCAGCTTCGACCTCTCGCTGTTCGATGAACTCGACCCGGCCCACGATGCGCTGCTGATGGCGGAGGTCCGGGAGGAAGCGAGCTACGTACCGCATCATCCGCACAAGATCGTGCTCATCTTCAGCGCCATGCGTCACTTCGCGGCGGCACTGGAGGCGCGCGGCTGGCGGGTGATCTACGTGCGCCTCGACGCTGTCGACAACAGCGGCAGCCTGGCCGGCGAGCTGCGGCGCTGGCACGCCGCCCTGGGCGAGCCGGCGCTCCACCTGACCGAGTGCGGCGAGTGGCGCGTGGAGGCGTCGCTGCGCTCGACCGGCTTGCCGCTGACCTGGCACGCCGACCGCCGCTTCCTCTGCTCCCGCGAGGCGTTCGCCAAATGGGCGGGCAACCGCCGGCAACTGCGCATGGAGCTGTTCTACCGCGAAATGCGCAAGCGCACCGGGCTGCTCCTTGAGCCGGACGGCCAGCCGCTGGGGGGCAGCTGGAATTTCGACGCCGACAACCGCAAGGCGCTGCCCAAGGGCGCGCGCGGGCCCTTCCCCGCGCGGTTCGGGCAGGATGCGATCACCCGCGAGGTGGTGGCCCTGGTGGGCGAGCGGTTCGCCGGGCACTACGGCCGCCTGGAAGGGTTCGACTACCCGGTGACCCACGAGGAGGCCCAGGCGCTCTGGCAGCACTTCCTGGAGTTCGCCCTGCCCTCCTTCGGCGACTACCAGGACGCCATGGCCGAGGGCGAGCCCTACCTGTTCCACGCGCGCATCAGCGCCGCCCTGAACATCGGCCTGCTGGACCTGCGCCAGCTCTGCGCCGATGTGGAGAACGCCCACCGCCGGGACCGGGTGCCGTTGAACGCCGCCGAAGGCTTCATCCGCCAGCTGATCGGCTGGCGGGAATACGTGCGCGGCATCTACTGGCTGCGCATGCCGGAATACGCCGCGCTCAACGCCTTCGGCAACCAGCGGTCGCTGCCGGCGTTCTACTGGACCGGCCGCACCGACATGCGCTGCATGGCCCAGGCGATCGGCCAGACCCTGGAGCTGGGTTATGCGCACCACATCCAGCGGCTGATGGTGACCGGCAATTTCGCCCTGCTCGCCGGCATCGCGCCGGCGGCCATCTGCGAGTGGTACCTGGCGGTCTACCTGGACGCCTTCGAATGGGTCGAGCTGCCCAATACCCTGGGCATGGTGATGCACGCCGACGGCGGCTACCTCGGCTCCAAGCCCTATTGCGCCAGCGGTCGCTATATCCAGCGGATGTCCGACCACTGCGCCAGCTGCCGCTACAGCGTGGAGCGGGCGACCGAGGACGACGCCTGCCCCTTCAACGCGCTGTACTGGCATTTCCTGATGCGCCATCGCGATCGCCTGGGCGGCAATCCGCGCCTGGCCATGGTCTACCGCAACCTGCAGCGCATGGCGGATGCGCGGGTCGAGGCCCTCTGGCAGCGCGGCGAACGGCTGCTGGCGCGGCTGGACGCCGGCGAGGCCCTGTGAAGAAGACCCACCTGCCGCACAAGATTTGCGCGGTGTGCGGGCGCCCCTTCGCCTGGCGCCGCCGCTGGGCACGCTGCTGGGACGAGGTGCGCTACTGCTCCGAGCGCTGCCGCAACCAGCGTCACGCGGCCCGCTGACGCAGCCCGCCTCCTGCGCTCAGCGCCGCTGGAGGATCACACCGCTCATGTACTGGTTGAGGTCGCGGAAGTCCTGGACGCTCCAGGCGTGCGGCGGGATCTTCACCCCGTTCTCCTGCAGCGTCCGGGGAATCAGGTCGCCATTGGGGCGCAGGATGACCGACGAGACGATGACCCCCGGGTAGTCCGCGAGCCGCTGCCGGAAGGCAGCCGTCGTCAGGTCGGGGGTCGGTGGGTCGCTCTTGTGGGCCAGCGGGCCGCTGCCCTTGATGTCCGCTCCGTGGCACACGGCGCATCTCTGCTGGTAGAGCTTCTTGCCGTTGGCGATATCGGCGAGGCAAAGCATTGGCTGGGCGAGTGACAGGGCACCCAATAGAGCGAGGAGCGACGGTTTGATTTTCATACGGCCTTGTACGAACCAGACAATGATCGAGGAAGCGCCCGGGCGTTGCTCCTGCAACGCCGGCTGCCCGTGCTGGCGATGAACCCGGGCATTCATGGGCAGCGGGTTCACGAGAGGGGCAGGCACCGCGCCATGGTCCCACAGGCGACGGCCTCGCCGTGAGGATTTCCTGCTGGCGAGCGCGTCGACGTGACGGGGTTCGAACGCCGCTCAGCGAGCCGCGCCCGCCTGCGCCTCCATCCGCCGCCTCGTGTCCTCGTCCAGCTGTGCACGGATGGCCGCGAACAGCGGTTCGCCGCTGGTGTAGCGGCGCCCGTAGCCGAGGTTGAAGGCGTAGTCGAAGTCCTCCGGGTTGGCGCCCTGGGTGTGCTGCAGCAGGGTCTCCAGCTTGTCCAGCGCCTTGACCGCCAGCGCCTCTGGGGAGGCGGCGTTCTCGTAGTCGTCCCACAGCGCGAGGATCTCCCCGCGCAGCCCATCGTCCAGGGTGCGGGTGAGGGTCAGCAGGTCCTCGCGCTCCTGGGCCCCCTTGTCGGGATGGCCGCCCTGCTCGACGGCGGGGATGTCGCCATGGATGGCCTCGCCCAGGTCGTGCACCACGCACATCTTCAGCACCCGCAGCAGGTCGAGCCCGGCCAGCTCGTCGGCGAAGGTGATGGCCATCAGGCACAGGCGCCAGCTGTGCTCGGCGGTGCTTTCCGCCCGCCCGGAAGAGGTGTGGGCGCTGCGCAGCACATCCTTGAGGCGCTCCGCCTCACGCAGGAAGTCGAGCCGCGCCCTGATGGTGTCGATGTTCATGCTTCACCCGCGAAATGGTCGTCGGAGCCGGAGGGCTCCCGTGCAGGCGCATAGCCTAGGCGCGCGGTTGGCGTCACGTCCACGCATGGAATATGCGTGGCCGGGCTGCACTCAGATGGTTTCCACCAGGCGCGCGGCGGTGCCGTCGGAAAGCGTCATGCGCGTCCAGCGGCACAGGCCCTGGCGGATCGGCACGATGGCGGACTCGTTGCTGCCGCTGCCGAACTCCAGCGCCGGCGGCATCAGCACGTCGCGCCAGCCCAGGGCGTCCAGCGCGTCCTCCTGGCGCACGATCTCCGGCGTCGCGTAGCGCCACAGCGAGCGGCCCAGCAGCTCGGAGAGGGGCACGCCGAATTCGGCGGCGCGCAGGGCGGAACAGGCCAGCAGGCGATGGCTCAGGTCGCAGACCAGGTGCACCGCGCGCGGGCTGTCGCCCACCAGCCGCGCCAGGGCCTGGTCGGCCGCCGCCTCCAGCCGGGCGCCAAGCACCTGCTCCACCCGCGCGCGCTCGGCCGGCTCCATCGCCTGCGCCCCGCTTTCCCAGCGCGAGATGGTCGACTGAGCGACGCCGAACAGCTGCGCGGCGTGGGCCTGCTTCACCCGGTGCAACAGGCGCCAACGGCGCAACGCGAGGCCGAGCGAGACCGGTTTCGGGAGGCTGTCGTACATGGCGCGGGCCCATGGGAAGTCGGTGGAAAGAGCGCAGATAGTGCAGGCTCATGCGCCACGCGGCCAGACAATCCTGCGATTCCCGACGATGGGCACACCGTCGGTTGTGCCGAGCGCAGCGAGACCCGACAGCGCGAGGCCCAGGCTGGATGAAAGGCGCCCCGCCCACCGGTGGAAGCCGCAGCGGCACTTGATGCGCACGCCACTTTTCTGCTGGGATGCCCGCCTCCCCTCACCCAACCCAGGAGGCCTTCCATGGCGTCATTCCAGCAGTTGTTCGAGATCGGCCAGGGCTTCGCCGACTTCCTCCGCAGCGGCCTGCCCGCCGAGCGGGACGCCGCCAACGTCGTGGTGCAGAAGCTGGCGACGCCGGGCAGCATCGGCCCCGCGGCGCTCGCACGGCTGCAGCGCCTCGAACGGCGCTACCACCTGCTGGTGGCCGGCGAGATGTGGTGCCCGGACTGCCAGATCAACGTCGCCGTGCTCGATTTCATCTGCCGCACCCAGCCGCTGATCGATCTTGCGGTGATCACCAAGGGCCGCGCCGAAGACGACCTCAAGGCCCGCCTCGGCCTCGACAAGGTCTCGATCCCGCTGGTGGTGGTGCTCGACGCCGCGTTCGAGCCGGTGGGGCTGTTCGTCGAACGCCCGCAGGCGGTGCTCGGCGCAGGTGAGGCGGTGCTGCGCGACTACAAGGCCGGCCAGTACCTGGAAGCCACGGTCGACGACCTGCTGGCGCTGCTCGAAGCCGCCGAGAACCGCCCCCTGTGACCCTCCCGGCCTGAGCGCCGGCCGGCTCAGGCGCCGAAGGCCTGGCGCAGCAGTTCCGGCAGCCGCTCGCCGGCCTTGCCCACCAGGGCGAACTCGCGCTCACCCTGCACCGCCACCGGCTGGGTATTGAGGTGCAGCACCGTGGCCCCCGCGTCCAGCGCCAGCCGGGGAATCCGCGCGGCAGGCTCCACCACGCCGGAGGTGCCGATGGACAGCAGCAGGTCGCAGGCCTGCGCGGCCGCGAACGCCTCGCGCAGCACATCCCCCGGCAACGGCTCGCCGAACCACACCACGCCCGGGCGCAGCTTGCCGTTGCAACGGGTGCAGCGCGGCGGCTCCACCCGGCGCCCTTCGTGGGGCTCGTCCGGCACGGGGATCTCCAGCGCCGGCCGCGCGCAGGCGAAGCAACGCAGCGCATCGAGGCGGCCGTGCAGGTGCAGCACCGCCTGGCTGCCGGCGCGCTCGTGCAGGTCGTCGACGTTCTGGGTGATCAGCGTGAGCCGTGGCACCCGCTCGGCGAGTTCGGCGATGGCCCGGTGCCCGGCGTTGGGCTGGGCGCGATGCACGGCGGTGCGCCGCCACTCGTACCAGCCCCAGACCAGCGCCGGGTCACGGCGAAAGCCTTCGGCGCTGGCCAGCTCGCCGGGTTCGAAACGCTCCCACAGGCCGGTCAGGCGGTCACGGAAGGTGGGAATGCCGCTCTCGGCGGAGATGCCGGCGCCGGTGAAGACGACGAGGTGCCTGGCCTTGGCCAGCAGGGTCGGGTCGAAGGTCATGGAGGGCTCCGGGGCGGGACAACGGGACGGTCACCCTGCCAGCATCGGCACGCCCGGGCAATCACCACGGCGAGGCGACGAACGAACACCCCGGCTGTGCGCCAGTGGGCGTTTTTATCGCCCGGCGCAGTGGCCAATCGGCCCGTCTTGACCGATATTGCATGCTCGCTCCGATGGATACTGACATGGACGCTTACTCCTTCCCCGCAGCCCCCGGCTTCATGAGCCGGCGGGTACGCGGTCACGATTGGGCACGGACGCCCCTTGGCCCCATCAGCGGCTGGTCGACCAGCCTGCGGGTGGCGGTCGAAATGATGCTCGCCTCGCATTTTCCCAGCTGTCTCTTCTGGGGCCCCGCACGCATCACCCTGTACAACGACGCCTTCAGGCCCATCCTCGGTGCCAAGCCCGAGGCCCTGGGTCGCCCCTTCGACGACGTCTGGCGGGAGGCCTGGCACAACATCGGCCCCATCGCCGATCGCGCCTTCGCCGGGGAAGCCACCTTCATCCAGGACTTTCCCCTGGAGATTGACCGCAACGGGCGCACCGAACGCTGCCACTTCACCTTCTGCTACAGCCCGGTGCGCGACGAGTCCGGCCAGGTGGTCGGCGTGCTCGACACGGTGATCGAGACCACCGCCGAGCGCCTCGCCCAGCAGCAGCTGCGCCAGCTCACCCATTCCCTGGAGCGTCAGGTGGCCGAGCGCACCCGCGATCGCAACCGCCTGTGGAACCTGTCGCCGGACGTGATGCTGATCACTCGCCTGGACATGGTCATCACCGCTGCCAACCCGGCGCTGGAACCGGTGCTCGGCTGGACCGAGAAGGAACTGGTGGGCACCAGTTCCCTCGACCTGGTGCACAGCGAGGACCTGAACCGTGCCTGGGGCGCCTCCCACAGCCTGATGCAGGGTGAATCCCTGCGCGACTTCGAATGCCGCATGCGCCACAAGGACGGCAGCTATCGCTGGATCAACTGGTCCTCCAGCCCCGGCGAAGGCCATATCTGCGCCATCGGCCGCGATATCACCCTGGAGCGCGAGCGCGCCGAGACTCTGCACCAGACCGAGGAACTGCTGCGCCAGAGCCAGAAGATGGAGGCCGTTGGCCAGCTCACCGGCGGCCTGGCCCATGACTTCAACAACCTGCTGGCGGGCATCAGCGGCAGCCTGGAGCTGCTCAAGCTGCGCATCAGCCAGGGCCGCACCGGCGATCTTGACCGCTACATATCCACCGCGCGCACCGCCGCCGAACGCGCCGCCACCCTCACCCACCGCCTGCTGGCCTTCTCCCGCCGCCAGGCGCTCGACCCCAAGCCCACCAGCGTCAACCGCCTGGTGGCCGGCATGCAGGAACTGATCAGCCGCACCATGGGCCCGATGATAGAGGTGGAGGTGCTCAGCGGCCCCGAGCTGTGGACGGTACTGGTCGACCCCAACCAGCTGGAAAGCGCCCTGCTCAATATCTGCATCAATGCCCGCGATGCCATGCCCGGCGGTGGCAGGCTGAGCATCGGCACCTGCAACCAGCACCTGGACCGTGCCCGCGCCAACGAACGAGGCCTGGCACCGGGCGAGTACATGACGCTGTACGTCACCGATACCGGCACCGGCATGTCGGAGGACGTGATCGCCCGGGTCTTCGACCCCTTCTTCACCACCAAACCCTCCGGCCAGGGCACCGGCCTCGGCCTGTCGATGGTCTATGGCTTCGCCAAGCAGTCCGGCGGCAGCGTGCAGATCACCTCGCGGCTCGGCCAGGGCACCAGCCTCTCCATCCACCTGCCGCGCCACCACGGCGAGGAGCGCATCGAACGTCCCTCCCAGCCGGAAGCAGCGCCACGCGCAGAGCGCCAGGCCACAGTGCTGGTGGTGGACGACGAAGCGCCGCTGCGCATGCTCATCGGCGAAGTGCTGCGTGACCTGGGCTACAAGGTACTGGAGGCGGTGGACGGCGCATCCGGGCTGACGCTGCTCGAAGGCGAGCAGCGCATCGACCTGCTGCTGGCCGATGTCGGCCTGCCCGGTGGCATCAATGGCAAGGAGATGGCACGGATCGCCCGGAGCATGCGCCCGGACCTGCGCGTGCTGTTAATCACCGGCTACGCGCAGAACAGCCTGTTCGACAACGAGCAGCTGGAGTCGGGCATGGAGGTGATGTCCAAGCCCTTCGCCATCGAGTCCCTCGCCTCACGGGTCAAGGGGCTGCTGCACAAGCCGGTACTGCCTCGCCACGGCGAGCCGGTCGACCCGTCCGTCCGGGCCGGCTGAACTCAGCGGGTCAGCGGCAGGGCCAGGCCCGCGGCGCCGAACAGCGCGCCGCAGCAGCGGTTGAAGCCCTTGCCGCTGCGCGCGAGCCAGGGCCGCACGCGGTGGGCCAGGCGCGCCAGCAGGTATTCCACCAGTGCCTCCACCAGGACGAAGGTCAGGGTCATCACCAGGAACTGCAGCCACAGGGGCTTGCCCGGGTCGAGGAACTGCGAAAGGAAGGCGCCGAAGAACAGGATCACCTTGGGGTTCGAGACCGCCGACAGCATCCCCTGGCGGAACAGGCTGGCACCACTGCGACGCCCCGCTTCACCGGCGGTCGAGACCTGCACCGGCGGCGAACGCCAGAGCTGGATGCCGAGCCAGATCAGGTACAGGCCGCCGGCGATCTTGAGCACCGTCAGCGCCTCGGCCGACGCCTTGAGCAGCGCGCCGATGCCGAACATCGACAGCGCCATGATCAGCACGAACCCCAGCGCGCCCCCGGCGATGGTGAACAGCGCCCGACGGTGCCCGTGCAACGCCCCGTGGGACAGCGCCAGCAAGGCATTCGGCCCGGGCGTGAGCGAAAGCCCGAGAACGGCCAGCAGGTAGATCAGCCAGGTGTGCATTGCCATGGGGTCGGCCATCGATGCGGGAAGGAGCCGCCAGTCTAGCGAGCCCGCCGCCACCACGAAATCCCCCACCCGACGCCCACATGCCGTAGGAGCGAATTCATTCGCGATGCAATGTCAGGCCGCTCGCCGCCTCGTGCCCGCGGCGGATCTTTCGCGGCTGAAGCCGCTCCCACGAGGAACCGGCCGCGACACGGTATTGGGCTACCTCGTCACCCCCGCGAACGCGGGGGCCCATTGAACGGGGCCCCTTACTGCCGATAGCGCTTGCGGAACGCCGCCGTCATGCTCGCGTAGCGCCCACTCTTGTGCAGCGCCTGCAGGCCCTTCTCGAAAAGCTGGGCCATGCGCGCGCCGTCGGGGTGGGCCTTGGAGAACGCCACCCAGAAGCCGTCGGTCTGCAGCACCCCGGTGAGTTTCACCTTGCCGCGCAGGTTCGCGTCCTGCTCGATGCGCATGTAGCCGGGCATGGTGTTAAGCAGGATGTAGTCCAGCCGCCCGGCCACCAGCATCTGCAGCAGCTGGCTGTCGGAGTTGGCACTGTGGCGGCGGATGGCCGGGTCTTCCATGAAGGAGGTCGGGTAGGTGTAGCCGTTGGTGATGCCCACCAGCTTGCCGGCCAGGTCCTTGGCGCCCATGTGGGTGCGCGGGTCGTCGGACCGGCCGAAGATCGCCAGGCCCTCCTCGAACAGCGGCGTCGGGTGCCAGATGTACTGCTCGCGATTGGCCTCGGTGATGGTCACGTCGAAACAGCCCACCGCCCGCGTGCCCTGGGCATAGAACAGGCAACGGGAAAAGGGCACGGTGAGAAAGTCCACCTCCACGCCTTGGGTGGCGAAGGCGGCGCGCACCAGGTCGACGGCGAAGCCCTGCGGCGAGGAGCCGTCCTGGCCGATGACCGAATAGGGTGCCCAGTCGTCCTCGGCGGCGAGGGTCACGCGTTCGGCGCTGGCGAGCCCCGGCAGCAGCCAGGCCAGCAGCACCACGACAGCCATCGATTTCATCGAGACACCTCCGGATGGCAGATGCGTTTCAGGCCGGCTCGGCGGACTCCAGCCGGCGTGGCAACCAGAGCAGGAAATGCACCCCGGCACCCTCTTCGGAGTGGAACTCCAGGCGCCCCTGGAGCTTGCGGGTGACCAGGTTGTAGACGATGTTCAGGCCCAGCCCGGTGCCCCCCGTGCCGCGGCGGGTGGTGAAGAAGGGCTCGAAGATCCGCTCGTGCAACGCCGCCGGTACGCCGCAGCCATTGTCACGATAGTCCAGCTCGACGCCCTCTCTCTGGCTGCGTATGCGCAGCGTGATGCGAGCCTCGGGGGTGTCGGCGAAGGCATGGCGCACGCTGTTGATGATCAGGTTGGCCACCACCTGGGTCAGCACCCCAGGCAGGCTGCGCATGTGCAGGCCGCTCTCGCAGTCCAGCTCCACGGTCACCGGCACCTTGCGCGTCTCCGGGTGCAGGCTGGCGATCAGTGCATCCAGTGCCTGCTGCACCTCGAACTCGCACCGCGCCTCGGACACCTGGTCCACCGCCGTCTGCTTGAAGTCGCTGATCAGCTTGGCTGCCCGCGCGATGTTGCTGGCCAGCATGGCGTTGCTGTCCTGGGCCAGCTCCAGCAGCGCCTGGAAACTCTCGCTGGTCAGGGTCTGCGCCTGGAACTGCGTGCGCAGGTCCGTCAGCGCCTCGGACAGCACCGAGGAGGCGGTCACCGCGATGCCCAGCGGCGTGTTCACCTCGTGGGCCACGCCCGCCACCAGCCCGCCCAGGGCCGCCAGCTTCTCCGACTCGATCAGCTGCCGCTGCGCCGCCTGCAGCTGCTGCACGCTGCGCGACAGCTCGCGGGTGCGCTCGGCGACCGTGGATTCGAGCTGCTCGGAATGGAACTGCAGGCGCCCCTCGGCCTCGCGCACCTGGCGCAGGTTGTCGCCGAGGGCCTGCAGGTGCTGGTTGGTCGAGCGCACCAGCACGCCGATCTCGTTGTCGGCATGGCCGGCGGGCTCCCGCAGGCGGGTGTCTTCCGGGGCGTCGATATCCACCCGGGCGATGGACAGGATCAGGCTGCGCAGCGGCCGGGTCACCCGCAGGTAGAACACCAGCAGCAGGATGGCGGAGATCGCCAGCGCATAGAACAGGCTGCTCAGCAGGGTCACCCAGGCGCGGTCGAGGAAGTCGTGCCCGTAGCGGTAGGTGTCCACCTCCACCTGCAGGGTGCCCAGCTCCTCGCGCTGGCCGGCGCCGGGCAGGTCCGCCTGCAACGGCCAGGCGTAGTGGCGGGTGGCGCCGAACAACAGGTCATTGAGGCGCCGCCCGCCCTGCCCGCGCAGCTCGCGGCTGTGCTCGGCGAAGACACGTCCCTCGGGCAGGAGGATGCGCGCCGAGGCCAGTGCCGGCTGCTTGAGCATGCCGCTGAGCAGGTCGCCGGCGGTGCGTGGGTCGAGACTGAAGACCACCGCCGTGACCGGCTCGCGGATCAGGCTGAACAGCGCCTGCATGTCCTCCTCCGGCTGCTCGCGGGCACGGTAGTAGTCGAGGCCGACCTGCACCACGCTGATGGCCAGCCCGAGCAGGCAGGCGCACAGGAGGTTGATGCGGACCAGGCTGGAGGACAGGCTGCGGCCGATGCGCACGGGCGCCGCATTCATGGATGCGGCTCGTCCGGGTAGCGCTCGCGGATGGCCAGGAATTCGTCGTGATTGTCCACCAGCAGGTCGACCAGGTGCGGGTCGAAGTGGGCGCCCCGCTCGGCACGGACCAGCTCCAACACCTGCTCCGGCGTCCAGGGTTCCTTGTAGCTGCGCCTGGACCCGAGGGCATCGAACACATCCGCCAGGGCAACGATACGCCCGCACAGGGGGATCGCATCGCCGGCCAGCCCGCCCGGGTAGCCGCGGCCGTCCCAGCGCTCGTGGTGGCTGCCGGCGATCAGCGCGCCGACGCGCATCAGCTCGCGGCGCGAGCGCTGGAGGATGGCCACGCCATAGTCGACGTGCTTCTTCATCAGCGCCCACTCCTCATCATCGAGCTTGCCGGGCTTGTGCAGGATGGCGTCGGGGATCGCCACCTTGCCGATGTCATGCAGGGGCGATGCATGCTGGATGAGCTGCACCTCGCGCTCGGGCAAACCGTGCAGCCGTGCCAGCAACTCGCTGAATAGCGCTACGCGCTGCACATGGGCGCCGGTCTCCTTGCTGCGGGCCTCGACCGCGTTGGCCAGGGTGTAGACCAGCTCCTTGGAGGTGGCCTGCAGGTCCTCCATCAGGTGGATGTTCTCGAACGTGATCGCCACGCTGCGCACGTAGATTTCCAGCAATTGACGGTCCAGCGTGCTGAGCGGCTCGATGTGGGTGACGTAGAGCAGGCTGGCGACACCGCGATCATTGCGCCGGAACAGCACGTAGGCGTCGTCGAAATGCTGCGAGGCGCCCTGCGCCAGCACCTGGTCGAAGCGGCGGGCCACCTCGGCCGGCAGGTTGTCCAGCGCCGCATTCGCCTCGTAGTGGACGAACTCGCCGGTGGCCGCCAGGGTGCGGGTCTGCGGCTCGTGGTCGTCGGTGCGGATCAGGCAGTAGAGCGCGGAATCCCCGAGGCACAGCAGCGAGGTCAGCTGCTCCAGCACCGTGGAGGAGAACAGCTTCAGCGTGGCGGCGTTCTGCACCTGGGCGCAGGCCTCCAGCACATTGCTCAGGCCCTTGCGCTGGGCGTCGATCACCCCCAGGTCCCGGTAGGCGCGGAGCATGGAATACAGCAGGGTGCGCAGCTTCTGGGTGGTGAGCTCGGTCTTTTCCTTGTAGTCGTCCACCTCGTACTCGCGGATCACCTGGTCCTCCGGCGCCTGCCCGGCCTGGCCGGTGCGCAGCACCAGGCGCGTCATGCGGTTGCCGCAGGCCTCGCGCAGGTAGCGAACCAGGTCCAGCCCGGCGTGCTCGGACTCCATCACCACATCCACGAGGGCCAGGGCGATATCGTCGCGCTGGCGGAAGGTCTCCTGCGCCTGAGCCGCCGAATAGGCCGAAAGCAGCTCCAGGGGCCGCTGCTGGAACTCGAAGCCGCGCAACGCCAGGCGCGTCACGGCGTGGACCTCCGGGTCGTCGTCGACCACCAGCACGCACCAGGGCGGCACGGGCCGGCTGGCGGGAGACGGTGACGGGGGCGAAGCGGGGGTGGCGAAGAAATCCATTGCTCTTACTCCTCGAACGAGCCCAAAAGGAGCATAGCTGCCGCCGGAAAAGATCAGGCCCGGATCAAGCGGTAACTTCTGAAAAACCTCGATGAAAATTCCGAATAAGCCGAGACGAAACATTGGCGCCTGTCCGATAGCGCGAGCCCGTGGGAGCGAATTCATTCGCGATGGAGAGCCCGACCCGCTCGCAGCCTGGTGCCGGCTTCGGTCTTCGCGGCTGAAGCCGCTCCTACAAGGCGCTCGGCGTCAACCTACGCAGCTCCGCAGAGCCCCCCGTGGGAGCGAATTCATTCGCGATGGAGCAGCGACCCGCTCGCAGCCTGGTGCCTATCTCGGGTCTTTTCGCGGCTGAAGCCGCTCCCACAGGGGCCGCCTGCCGACGCCAGCCTACGCAGGCCTGCAGAGACTCCCCGTGGGAGCGAATTCATTCGCGATGGAGCACTGACCCACTCGCAGCCTGGTGCCGGCTTCGGGTCTTTTCGCGGCTGAAGCCGCTCCCACAGGGGCCGCCTGCCGGCGCCAACCTACGCAGGCCCGCTGAGGCTCCCCCGTGGGAGCGAATTCATTCGCGATGGAGCGACCGACCCACTCGCAGCCTCGTGCCGTCATCGGGTCTTTTCGCGGCTGAAGCCGCTCCCACAAGGAAAGAACAACGATCAGGGCCGCATCGTCATCCGCCGGGCGCCATGGCCCTGCAGGGCGCTGGCGGTCGGCTGGCGGATCAGCGCGGCCTGCCACTGACTGGCGGTGAAGCCGTCGGTCTCCTGCAGCAGGGCGAACTTGCCGGCCACCAGGGTCGCCACCGGCACGCCGTCGCGCAGGAGCAGGCGGTTGCCGGCCACGGCGGGCACCTTGGCGCCGGGCAGCAAGGTGCCCTGCAGGTTCAGCGGGTCGCAGGCGGAGAGGCCGACCAGCTCCCCCGAAAGCGGCCGTTTGCGCACCTCGCGCAGCAGGCCGACGGCTTCGGGCAGGGCGAACTGCTCGCCCGCAACGCCAGCGACGAAGCGCCCGCCACGGATCTCCCCGCGCGCTTCCAGGCGGTGATAGACGCGCAGCAGCTCGCGCCAGCTCGGCAGCCAGTCCGCCTCGCGCTCCAGCAGGCGCCAGCAGACCACGCCATAGCGGCGCAGCAGGGTCCGGGCGACATGTTCCAGGGCTTCGGCCGGCACCTGGCCGGGACGGCCCTCCTCACCGCGCCCACGCAGCAGCGACCAGCGCCCGGCATCCTGCATGCTGGCCAGCGCCAGGCGCGCACGGCGGTCGGTGCGGCTGCGCCGGGCGGCGGGCATCAGCAGCGAGCGCAGGCCGGCGAAGCTGTCGGCACTGGCCAGGCCCAGGGCCACCAGTTCGCCGAGGCAATACTCCAGTTCGCTGCGCAGCAGGCGGGTCTCCTCCAGCAACTCGTCGAAGAACAGGGCGCCCTGCCCTGCCAATACCTCGCGCACCCGCTCGGCTCGGGGCGAGGGCTCGGCGACCACCGCCGTGCCCACGCAGGCGCGCCAGAGCCCCTGGCTCTTGCGCGGCAGCAGCAGGATCGGCGTGCTGCGCAACGGCCCGCCGGCGGCCCGAGCCGGGGCGGCGAGACGACTCCAGGCGATGCGCCCGGAACGGCACAGGTCGTCCAGCCAGTCGATGCCGTAGTCGGCGACGCGGGCCGGCAGCAACTCGCCTTCCCAGGCACCGGCAGCGGCCTGGAAGCCTTCCAGCAGGCCGAGCACGCCGGCCAGCGCCTCGGCACCGCGCATGCGCGTGGCACTGGAGAGGTGCTGCCAGTCGCAGAGGAAGCGCATGAAGTCCGCCCGCTCCACCGGCTCGATCTCCCGGCGCAGGCGCTTGACGGTGTAGCGATGGATGCGCGCCAGCAGGTGCCGCTCGCACCACTCCTGCTCCCGTGCACCCGGGCTGAAGCGACCACGCAGCACATGGCCCTCGCGCTCCAGCGCGGCCAGGGCGAAGGCGATGTCGCCCGGCGCCTGGCGCAGGTCGGCGGCGATGCGCGCCAGGGTCAGCGGGCCGAAGCAGCCCAGGCGCGAGCGCACCAGCTCCAGCAAGGCAGCCTCCGTTTCCCAGCAGGTGTCGAACCCGGCCGGCGCGGTGATCGCCGGCTCAAGCGAGCCCAGCGGGTACAGGGCCAGCAGCTGCGGCAGGCGCTCGGCAGCCAGCCAGAATGCGGGGCGGCCCTCCAGGTGCAGGCAGGCGGCACGACGCGCCCGGCCCAGTTGCGCCAACCAGCCCGCCCAACCGCTATTGGCCTCCACCTCCGCCGGGGTGACGCAACCCAGCGCCAGCAGCGCCTCGTGCATCTCGTCGGCGTCGCGCACCTGGGGCCAGGCCTCCTCGGCGACGGCGGCGATGGCCTCGACGTCCAGGGCACCGAGGTCGTCGCTGGACTCGGGGTCGGTCCAGCGGCGGTTCTGCACGGCCTGGGTGCGGCGTTCCTCCAGCGGCGCATCGTCGAGGAAGGCATAGGGCCGCGCACCGAGGATCTCCGCCGCCAGCGCCGAGGGTGCCGGCAGGTCGCGGGCCACCCGCTCCACGGCACCGCTCTCCATGCGCCGCAGCAGGTCGAGCCAGGCCTCGGCGTCCATGGCCTCGTGCAGGCAGTCATCGAGGGTTTGTGCCACCAGCGGGTGGTCCGGCACCTCGCGCTCGCCCACCAGGTTCTCCTGGCAGGCCACCTGGTCGGGGAAGACGCTGGCCAGCAGGTCCTCGCTGCGCATGCGCTGCAGCTGCGGCGCCACCTTGCGCCCGCCCGAGGCACGCGGCAGGGCCAGGGCGCTGGTGGCGTTCCAGCGCCAGCGCACGCCGAACAGCGGCGCGTCCAGCAGCGCCTGGATCAGCACCTGCTCGGCGCTGCTGGAATGCAGGTAGCGCCACACCTCGTCCAGCGGGAAGCTGTGGCTGGTGGACAGCGACAGCACCAGGGCATCCTCGGTGGCGGCGGCCTGCAGTTCGAAGTTGAAGTTGCGGCAGAAGCGCTTGCGCAGCGCCAGGCCCCAGGCGCGGTTGACCCGGCTACCCAGGGGCGAATGGATGACCAGTTGCATGCCGCCGGACTCGTCGAAGAAGCGCTCCATCACCAGGCAGTCGCGGGTCGGCAGGCGCCCCAGGGCGGCCCGGGCGCGGGCCAGGTACTCGACCATCTGGCGGGCGGCGGCCTCGCCCAGGCCCAGCTCGCCCGTCAGCCAGTCGATGGCCAGCTGCAGATCGCCGTCGGCGGCGGCCAGCAGGCGCTCGATCTCCCCGCGCAGGCGCGAGACCCCGGCGGACAGCTCATCGCTGCGGCCCGGCGCCTCGCCGAGCCAGAAGGGAATGCTCGGCGGCTGGCCACGGGCGTCTTCCACCCGCACCCGCCCCGGCTCCACGCGCACGATGCGGTACGACTGGTTGCCCAGCTGGAACACGTCGCCGGCGATGCTTTCCACGGCGAAGTCCTCGTGCACCGTGCCCACCTGCATGCCCTGGGGTTCGAGCAGCACGTTGTAGTCACCGGCATCGGGGATGGTGCCGCCGGAGGTCAGCGCCACCAGCCGCGCCGAACGCCGGCCGCGCAGGCGGCGGTTGACCGCATCGCGGTGCAGGTAGGCGCCGCGCACGCCGTTGCGGCCGTTGTAGCCCTCGCCGAGCATGCGCAGCACGGCGTCGTAGCTTGCCCGGGGTAGTTCGGCATAGGGCGCGGCACGGGTCATCAGGGCGAACAGCTCGTCCTCGCCCCACTCCTGGTTGGCCACCTCGGCGACGATCTGCTGGGCCAGCACGTCCAGCGGCTGGCGCGGGATCACCAGGCTGTCCAGCTCGCCCCGGCGCACGCAGTCGAGCAGTGCAGCGCATTCGACCAGGTCATCCCGCGACTGGGGGAACAGCCGCCCCTTCGGCGTGCCGCCGACGCTGTGCCCGGAGCGCCCCACGCGTTGCAGGAAGGCAGCGATGCTGCGCGGCGAACCCAACTGGCAGACCAGCTCGACATCGCCGATGTCGATGCCCAGCTCCAGGGAGGCGGTGGCCACCAGCACCCGCAGCTCGCCACGCTTCAGACGCTGCTCGGCGTCCAGGCGCAGCTCGCGGGCCAGGCTGCCGTGGTGGGCGGCGACGGCGGCCTCGCCCAGGCGCTCGGAAAGGTGCCGCGCGGCGCGCTCGGCCAGGCGCCGGGTGTTGACGAAGACCAGCGTGGTGCGGTGCTCGGCCACCAGTCGGGCGAGACGGTCGTAGACGGTCTCCCAGGCATCGTTGCTCATCACCGCCTCCAGCGGCAGCGGCGGCACCTCGATGGCCAGGTCGCGCTCGCGGCTGTAGCCGACGTCGACGATCAGGCAGTCGCGGGACTCGCCCCCCCGAGGCGTGCCGCCGAGGAAGCGCGCCACCGCCTCGATGGGCTTCTGCGTGGCGGACAGGCCGATGCGCTGCAACGGCCGGCCGCACAGGCTTTCCAGGCGCTCCATGCTCAGCGCCAGGTGGCTGCCGCGCTTGCTGCCGGCGATGGCGTGGATCTCATCGACGATCAGGCTGCGGCAGCTGCCGAGCATGGCGCGCCCGGACTCGGAGCCGAGCAGCACGTAGAGGGATTCCGGCGTGGTCACCAGGATGTGCGGCGCGCGCTTGCGCATGGCGTCGCGCTCGGCCTGGGGCGTGTCGCCGGTGCGCACCGCGGTGCGGATGGCCACATCGCCCAGGCCCTGGCGCTGCAGCTCGGCGCGGATGCCGGCCAGGGGCTCGTCGAGGTTGATGCGGATGTCGTTGGACAGCGCCTTGAGCGGCGACACGTAGACCACGAAGCAGGCATCCGGCAGCCCGCCCTCGGCGAGGCCCTGTTCCACCAGCTCGTCGATGGCGGCGAGGAAGGCGGTGAGCGTCTTGCCGGAGCCGGTGGGCGCGGCCACCAGGGTCGAGCGACCGGCGCGGATGGCCGGCCAGGCCTCGGCCTGGGCCGGGGTGGGTGCGGCGAAGCGCCCGGTGAACCAGGCGCGCACGGCCGGGTGGAAATCGGCCAGGGCGATGTCGGCGGTAGGGGAAGTCGGCTTCATGCCGGCCAATATGCGGCCGCGCCGGCGCCCCCTCAAGGACCGCCCATCGTGCGCGCCGGGCTCAGGCGCGGCCGAAACGCGCCAGTTGCATCTCGCGCAGGCGGCTCAGGGTGCGGCGGAAGGGGAATTCCAGCCAACCCTCGGTGTAGAGCTGCTCCAGCGGCACCTCGGCCTCGATGTAGAGGGGCACGCGGCGGTCGTAGCACTCATCCACCAGGGCGATGAAGCGACGCACGCCATCGTCCAGCGGCGAGAGCTGCGGCAGCTGGCGATCACCGGCGGCCACGCGCTCGGCGCCGTCCTCGGTGCCCCGGGCGATGCGCCCTTCGCGGCGCGCGGCCCCCAGGCGCGGCACGGCGCCGAGGAGGATGGCGCCGAAACGGTCGCACAGGGCGATGAAGTCCAGGGCGGCCAGCGGCGCCTCGCAGAGCGCGGCATAGTCGCACCAGAGCGCCACCGGGCCCTGGCGGTGCACGGGGATGTCGCGATGGCCCAGGTGCAACGGGCGATCGTGGCTGGCGGCGCCGTCGTCCAGCTCGGCGAACACCGCCGCCAGCACGCTCGGGCGGCCCGGCTCTATCACCCAGTAGCGCGGCTGCGCGGCGCCGGGGTGCAGGCGGTGGTCCTGCCCGCCATCGACCGCCACCACCTGCATGTGCCGCGCGATCGCCTCGATCGCGGGGATGAAGCGCTGGCGGTTGAAACCGTCCGCATACAGCTGCGTCGGCGGCTGGTTGGAGGTGGCGACCAGCACCACGCCTTCCTCGAACATCACCTGCAACAACCCACCGAGGAGGATCGCGTCACCGATGTCGCTGACGAACAACTCATCGAAGCACAGCACCCGCACCTCCAGCGCCAACTCGCGGGCCAGGGCGCGCAGCGGGTCGGCGGTGCCGGTCAGGGCGAACAGGCGGCGGTGCACCCAGCGCATGAAGTGATGGAAGTGCAGACGCCGTGCGGGCACCCGCAGCCCCTGGTAGAAGCGGTCCAGCAGCCAGGTCTTGCCGCGCCCGACCGGGCCCCAGAGGTACACCCCGCCGATGGCACCGGCCCCCTCGTGCAGGGCCTGCTGGCACTGCTCCAGCAAGGTGGCGGCGTGCAGCTGCGCGGCATCCGGCGCGAACCCCAGGTCATCCACCGCGTGCCGGTAGGCCGCCAGTGGCGATAAACCGTCCATACCCCTCCCGCTCCGTTTGCAAACCGGCCGGCAGTCTACAAGGTTGCGGCAAGCCGGCGGCAAGACGACGGTCACGGGCGGCAACCGCTTGCCGCCCGGCACCCGCCCGCCTGGCAGCGAAAGGCCCTGGCACGGGCGTTCCGGCTGCTGGCACAGGCCTTGCTCAGCCAGCGGGCACAAGGACTTCCTATGGATGGATTCAGCATGAGCCTCTTCAGCACCGGCCTCGGTGGCCTCGACCGCTCCAAGCTGCAGGACATGACGCACACGCTCAAGCTCGTGCGTTACGGCGACGGGCGCCCGGTCCCCCCGCAGACCACGCAGCCGACCGCCACCCCACAGCCGAACCAGGCCAAGGCCGCGCCCAGGGTCGACCAGGCCGCCGCGCAACGCGACGCCGCCTACGACGAAGCCTTCGCCCGCATGCGCGTGAACCTGCAAGGCGGCACCGCCGCAGCGGCCGGCAACCAGACCACCGATGATGTCTACGCCGATGCCGGCGCAGCCGCCGCCAGTGTCGACAAGCCCGCCCGCAGCGCCGCCGCCCAGGAATTCCACGACTACATGGACAAGTCCGCCGGCGAGAAGATGCGTGACAAGATCCTCAAGGAGATGGGCCTGACCGAGGAAGACATCGACGCCATGCCGCCCGAGAAGCAGGAGCAGATCGAGAAGCAGATCGCCCAGCGCATGGCCGAGCTGGCCGCCATCCAGCAGGAAGAGGAACTGCGCAAGCGTGGCCTCGACCTGGTCTCCATCGACACCGAAGACCCGCGCCTGCGGGCGATGCTCAACCCCTCGACCCGCGCGGGGATGCTCGGCGCCTGACGCCGAGCAGCCCCAGCTGGAGCCCGGGCTACGTTCGGCTGCTCTCCCGTGGGAGCGAATTCATTCGCGATGGGGCATCCGCCACTCACGGCCCACTGCCGGCTGCGGGTCTCTCGCGGCTGAAGCCGCTCCTACGAGTAAAGCCCGCCGCGAGGCCGTACATCGCACCGTTGGTGCCGCCTGTAGGTCGGGTGCAACCCGACAACCCACACCAAGGCACAACCCGTAGGAGCGAGCTCTGCTCGCGAAGCTCTTTGTGGGAGCCAATTCATTCGCGTTGGGGCATCCGTCACTCGCAACCCGGCTGCGGGCCTTTCGCGGCTGAAGCCGCTCCCACGAGTAAAGCCCGCCGCGAGGCCGAACATCGCACCGTTGGTGCCGCCTGTAGGTCGGGTGCAACCCGACAACCCACACCAAGGCACAACCCGTAGGAGCGAGCTCTGCTCGCGAAGCTCTTTGTGGGAGCGAATTCATTCGCGTTGGGGCATCCGTCACTCGCAACCCGGCTGCGGGCCTTTCGCGGCTGAAGCCGCTCCTACGGAGAAGGCGCCCGCTTCGCCAGCCTGACGTACGGCACCGTCAATTCCCGCCTGCGGCTTGGATCGGGCGCCGCACTCTGGAATGCTATGCAGCCTCCGACCCGTCTCCCGCAATGGTTTCAAGGCTCCCTACGTTCCCATGAAGATGCGTTTCGCCCTCCTCCTGCTCGCCGCCGCGCTCTGTGCCGGTTGCAGTTCCGGCTTCCAGCCACTCAAGGCCAAGCCCGTCGTCGCCACGCGCAACCGCCCGCTGCCGCCGGAGAACCCGGTGTACGGCGTGCCCAGCTATGAAGCGCCGATGGTGTGGGTCGCCGAAGACCCGGACGACGTGAAGGGCAGCACGCGCAACATCGAGCCGCGCCCGGAACCGGCCCGGGAAATCCTCGCCCAGGCCATGGTCGCCGAAGAGATCGGCGACACCGAAACCCTCCTGGCCCGCCTCCACGAGGCCGCCGACGCCGGCAACGCCCGCGCCCACTACGAGCTGGCCCGCCACTACCTGACCGGTGAAGGCGTACCCGCCGACCAGGCCGCTGCGCTGGACCACCTGAGCCAGGCCGACGCCCTGGGCAGCGCCGAGGCCAGCCGCGTGCTGGCCTGGAACTACCTGCGCGGCACCGGGGTGCAGCAGGACGTGGAATACGGCACCCGCCTGATGGAGAAGGCCGCGCGCACCAGCGACCGCGCCCTGCGTGAAATCAGCCTGCTCTACCTCAACACCTGCGAGCCCTACCTGAACGACCCGCAGCGCGGCCTGGCGCTGCTCAAGGTGGCCAGCGACGCCGGCGACAGCGTCTCCGCCCCGCTCTACCAGCTCGCCCTGCGCCAGCAGCAGGGCCAGCCGATCGAAACCTCGGTGGCCCAGGCCCACGAACCGCTGCCGTGCCTGGCGCCAAGCATCGCCGCACCGGCCGAGCGCGACGCCACCGCCATCGCGCTGAACGCCGAGCCCGCCGAGAACGAGGCCGCCGCCGAAGCCACCAAGCTCGCCGCCCTCTCCGGCGACCTCGACGCCATGGTGCTCTACGCCGAGAAACTGCTCAGCGGCGAGTACCCCTCCACTCAGCCGGAGCTGGAGTCGTACACCTGGTTCGCCGTCGCCGCCAACCGTGGCAGCGGCCCCGCCGCCGAGCGCATCGCCAGCCTCGCGCCCATCCTGCAGAACGCCGAAAAGCAGCAACCGGGCCTGGTGGGTTCGATGATCGCGGCACTCGACAGTGCCATCCAGCCGCCCCGCCAGCAGGTCCAGTAGCGGCTTGCCTACAGCCATGGGTGTCATCCATTTCCCGGCACCCGAGGCTTTTCCGTAAGACTTCAGGCACTCGGTGGGAAGCGCCCGACGACAAATGTCGGATTGATCCGATTCCTACCGAACTGCACGCGGGTCGCGATACCCGCGTTCCCGCCATCCCTACCATGTGCGCCGTACCGATTCCGCGAGCCCTGGTAGCAGATGCACAGACGAACCCTGATAGTCGACGACCACCCCATCACCCTGATCGGCCTGCGTGCCGTGCTGAGCCGTGAGAGCTCGCTGCAGATCGTCGGCGAGGCCCACAGCGCCGACGGCCTGCTCGAACAGCTCGCCGCCCGCCCCTGCGAGCTGCTGGTCACCGACCTGATGATGCCGGACAGCCGCCAGGCGGACGGCCTGCGACTGATTGAGCAACTGCGTCGTCGCTACCCGCAACTGGCGATCATCGTCGTCACCATGCTCGACAACCCGGCCCTCGCCGCCTCGCTGCTCAAGCTCGGCATCCAGGGCCTGGTGAGCAAGCGCGGGTTGCTGGCCGACCTGCCTCGCGCCCTTGGCGCCAGCACCAGGCGCCCGTTCGTTTCCGGCTCCCTGCAGCGCCTGATGCAGCTCGGCGAAGCCGCCCATGGCAAGCCCCTGGCGCAGATCGACGAACTCTCCCCGCGCGAGGTGGAGGTGCTGCGCCTGTACGGCAGCGGCCTGGCCATCAACGAGATCGCCCAGCGCCTCTGCCGCAGCAAGCAGACCATCAGCGCACAGAAGACCAGCGCCATGCGCAAGCTCGGCCTCGACACCAACGCCGCGCTGTACCTCTACATCCAGGAAAACGGCCTGGCCTGAGGACTGCCCATGACCTTCTCCCTGCGCCTCCTCCTGCTGCTGGGCCTGCTCTCCGGCGCCGGTATCCATGCCCCAGCCGAAGCGGCCTTGAGCTGCCCGCTGCGCATCGCCGACCTCGTCCCCTGCGAGCCCGGGCCAGGGGGACGCCTCGGCGGCTGCCTCGGCCTGACCGACACCTCGTCAGGGCCCGACTACGGTGTCACCCTGTTCGACGACGGCCTGAGCCTGCTGGAGACGCTGGAGCGTTCGGACATCGACTGGCGCGACCTGCCGCAGACCTTCTGGCACCTGCTGGTGCTGGTGGCGGTGGTGGTGATCCTCTCGCTTTTGTGGAACTGGCGCCTGCAACGCCAGATCCACCAGCGCCGCGCCGCGCAATGCCAGCTGAGCGACCAGCTGGCCTTCCAGTTCTCGCTGCTCAACGGCCAGCCGACGCCCCTCTACGTGCGCGACCTCGAAGGCCGCCTGAGCAGTTGCAACCGGGCCTACGAGCAGTTCTTCGCCAGCTCCCTCGATGAGATGCGCGGCACCACGCCACGCCAGCAGGGCATGTGCCTGGCGCTGGCCGACGCCCTCGAGAGCCGCCTGCAGGAAGTGCTGGAAAGCCGCCAGCCACGCTTCTTCGACAGCTGCACCGAGGAAAACGGCCGCCCGCGCCACCTCTACCAGTGGCAGGTGCCCTTCTACAGCGCCCGCGGCAAGCTGCTGGGCGTACTCGGCGGCTGGATCGACATCAGCGACCGCAAGGAACTGGAAACCCGCCTGCGCGACGCCCAGCGCCAGGCCCTGGACGCCAGCGCGGCCAAGAGCCGTTTCCTCGCCACCATGAGCCACGAGTTGCGCACCCCGCTCAACGCCCTGGTCGGCCTGCTGGAGCTGGAGAGCCGCGCCCGGCCGGGCTCGGAGAACCTGCGCATCGCCCGGCAGTCCGCCGACGCCATGATCGACCTGGTGGGCGACATCCTGGACCTCGACCGCATCGAGAGCGGTCGCATGCAACTGGCGCCCCGCCCCGTGGACCTGGCCGCGCTGTTGCGCGAGAGCCTGGAGCTGTTCGCCGCCCGCGCCCGCGAAAAGGGCCTGGCGCTGCAACTGGATTGCGCCTTGCCGGCGCACCGGCTGTACCGCGTCGACCCCCTGCGCCTGCGCCAGGTGCTGCACAACCTGCTGGCCAACGCCGTGAAGTTCAGCGGCCACGGCACCGTCAGCCTGGCCGGCCGCCTGCGCGACACGGGCCCGACCAGCAGCCTGCTCACCCTGAGCGTGAGCGACGACGG
Organism: Pseudomonas sp. USHLN015; assembly: GCF_037153275.1. NCBI lineage: Bacteria > Pseudomonadati > Pseudomonadota > Gammaproteobacteria > Pseudomonadales > Pseudomonadaceae > Pseudomonas > Pseudomonas sp. USHLN015. The sequence goes on along the minus strand of NZ_JBBCKP010000013.1, from coordinate 84,822 downwards.
CATCGGCATCCCCCGCGGCGTGCAGGCACGGGTCTTCGAGCCCTACCGCCAGGCCGACGCCGAGGTCGCGCAACTGCACGGCGGCTCCGGGCTCGGCCTGCACATCTGCCGCGAGCTGGTGCACCTGATGGGCGGGCGCATCAGCCTGGAAAGCGAGCCCGGCCGGGGCTGCAGCGTCACCCTGGAGATGAACCTCGACTGGCGCCCCGCGCCCTCCGCCGCGTACCGCAACGCGCCCGCCTCGGCCCGCACCGACACCCAGCCCCTGCGTGTGCTGGTGGTCGACGACCTGTCCATCAACGCCCTGGTGCTGGAGCAGCAGCTGGCCAGCCTCGGCCACCGCGCCCGCGTGCTCACCGATGGCGCCTGCGCGCTCGCCGCCTGGGCCGAGGACGAATTCGACCTGCTGATCACCGACTGCAACATGCCGGGCATGGACGGCTACGCCCTGGCCCGCGCGGTGCGCCGCCTGGAAAGCGAGAGCGGACGTGCTCCCCGGCGCATCATCGGCTACAGCGCCAGCGCCCTGGCCGACGAAGCGGAGCGCTGCCGCGAGGCAGGCATGGACGAGTTGCTGATCAAGCCCGTGACCCTCGAGCGCCTGGCCGCCGCCCTCGCCGGGCGCAGCCCCGTCGCGCCGCCGGTACCGGCCATGGCTTTCGACCTCGGCCACCTGGAACGTCTCGACCACAGCCTGATGGAGCGCCTGCTGGCGGAACTCGAGCGCAACCTGGAAAACGAACTGCAGCGCCTCGCCACGCCGCTGGCCAGCAACCGGCCGGACCTCATCGCCCAGTGCGCCCACCGCCTCTCCGGCCTCGCCTGCACCATCGACGCCCCGGGCCTCATGCGCGCCTGCGACGCCCTGCGCCAGGCCGGCATCGACGCGCCCCGCCTGGAGCGCTGCCAGGCAGCGCTGGTGGCCGAGCTGCAACGCATCCTCCACGAGGCCCGCAGCCGCCGTTCGACCTGACCACGTCGACTGCGTCGTGCTCCTGAAGCGCCACGATTGCCGCACGCCGGCCGTTGCGGTAAACAGGAGCGCTTTCCCGCCGTTGTCGCCGCACCGATGAAAAACTGGATCGCCACCTTCTTCCGCATCGTCAGGGACGACAAGGGCCAGACCCAGGGGTATCCCATCCCCTGGGCCATCGAGCGCCCAAGCCTGCATGGCTTCCTCGCCGCCTTCGCCGAGGCCCCCGGCGGCCTGCCGGACAGCGAGATCACCCTGCCCGACGAAGCCCCGACCGCCACCGGCAACGAACTGCGCTGGGCCCCGGGCGCCCTCGATGGCGTGCTCGGCCACCACGCCTCTGCCGACGATGTCGACACCGCCGACGAGGTGATGGCTGCCCTGCTCGCCACCCTCGACGATCCGACCCGAAACATGGCCCGCCTCTACCAAATGGTGGCCGACGGCAGCGTGCTCGGCTTCATCGATCAACTGGTCGAACGCCTGCAGCAGCGCCCCGGCCTGCCCCGCGCGCGACTCCATGCGCTGGCCCTGTGGCTGGCGCGCAGCAGCCCCGACCGCGGCGCGGTGAAGTTCGCCCTGGCCCTGCTCGGCGTGCTCGACAGCGGCAGCCAGCGCGAGCTGTTCATGACCTTCGGCCAGCACGAGGAATTCACCCTCTTCGCCACCATTGCCCTAGGCAACACCCTGGCGCCACCCGAGCGCGAGCGCGCCTGGTGGGCGCTGGCCCGCAAGGTCAGGGGCTGGGGTCGCATCCACCTGGTGGAGCGCCTTGCCCAGACCCCCTCGCCCGCCGTGCAGGACTGGCTGCTGCGCGAGGGCTACCAGAACTCGGTGATGGTGGAATACCTGGCCTACCCCTGCGCCGTGGGCGGCAACCTGCTGGCAGCGCTGAGCGGCCAGGATGTGGACGACGGCCTGCTCGACGGCGCCGTGGAAATGATCGAGGCACTGATCAACGGCGGCCCCGCCCAGGACATCAACGACTACGCCGACGGCGCCGAGGCGGTATTGCACCTGCTCGACCACCTGGCTCGCCGGCCGCCACGGCACCTCGGGCACTTCCTGGTGGTCGAGGGCATCCGCGACTTCGCCCGCGACCCGCACCAGGACTGGGAGCAGCTCGCCCGTCACGGGTGGACCGAGGCCTGCCGCGAGGACATCGCCCGCCGTGCCGACGCCATCCGCGAGAATCCGCAGTGGCCGCAACTGGTGCACCAGGGCCTGGGCGAGGACGAGGAACGCCTCTTCTGGCTCGCCGCCACCGCCGCCGGCCACCTGGACATCGACCCCTGGGACGCCTGGTTCGAACGCCAGCGCAGCCAGCGCTCCTCGGCCTGGTACCAGCTGATGCAGACCAACGACCCGCAACGGGCCAGCCGGGTCCTCGAACTGGCCCGCCAGCAGCTGGACCTGGCGCACATCGCCAGCGGCCCCGGCAGTGCCCTCGGCCTGGGCCCGGAATACCGCCAGCACAGCGCGCTGGACTTCATCCTCCAGGACCTCGGCCGCTTCCCCGTGCAGGGTTGGGATCTCGTCGCCACCGGCCTCGCCAGCCCGGTGGTGCGCAACCGCCACATGGCGCTCAAGACCCTCGCCGCCTGGGGTCGCAACCAGTGGCCGGCCGACACCCTGCAACTGCTGCGACGCACCCTCGACCGCGAACCCGAGCAGAGCGTGCGCGAGCGCATCGCCGAGTTGCTGCAGCCGCAGTTGGTGGAAACGCCACGCCCGCCCGAATAAGCCTGGCGGCGCTGCACACGGCGGCGTCCGCCCGACCTCCCGTAGGATGGCGTAGAGCGAAGCGAAACCCATGCGGTGGGTGTTCCGGAAGCCCAGCATCGCTCCACAGACACCGCTCTTGAGCCTTTGCATCGCACCCACGACAGCTGGCGCAGGCACCGCCTTGCAAATTGCCCAGGCCACTGCGGCCTCTTCATGCGTTTTGCACGAGCGTCCACGCTGCGCTTATAGCCAATCGCTTGATTCTGCTGGGCTCGCGCCGGATGCGTTCCTGGCACGCCGGCTGCAATGGACTGGGGGCTGACTACAAGAAGGAGGCCCAGCCCATGTTCACCGCCATCAAGGAAATCTACGAAGCGTTCCCCGACCACAGCGTCGCCATCACCCCACGCAGCGATGGCAAGTGGCTGCTGACCCTGAGCAAGGGCGGCATCCAGGAGCTGAGCCGGGAGTTCGACGGCGAGGCGGCGTTCAGCCAGCGCCGCATCCGCGGCCTGATCCGCGAGGTGGCCGAGGAGATGCTGCTGGTGGCCTGCGTCGATGCCATGAGCAAGCAGCGCAGCCTGGGCGAACTCCACGGCTTCATCGGCTCGCCCCTGCAGCTGGGCACCACCCCCCACGGACTGGAACGACGCGGCTTCTCGCGCCAGTAACCCGACCGGCCGCACCGGCGGCGCCGTGCCAACCGGCGGGGTGCATGGGAAGCGATGGCAACCACGAAGACGCATTGCGGGGCGCAAGGCCGATCCGTATAGTTGCCACTAATTCTCATTCGCAACAGAGCGCACCCGCGCTGGATCCCCGCTCCGATGCCGCCGACCAATGCCCCGATCCATACCCTCTACCAGAGTCACTCCGCCTGGTTGCTGGGTTTCCTGCGCCGTCGCCTGGGCAGCGGCTTCGATGCCGCCGACCTGATGCAGGACACCTTCCTGCGCGTGCTGCTGCGGCCCCGCGTGTTCGACGGCACGACGGGCGAGCGCTCCTACCTGGCGACCATCGCCCGTGGCCTGTGCATCGACCACTGGCGCCGGCGACAGCTGGAGCAGGACTGGCTCGCCGCCCTGGCTGCCCGTCCCGAGGCGGTGCAGGCGTCCCCCGAGCAGCGGGCGCTGATCATCGAAACCCTGCATGAAGTCGACGCCATGCTCCTGCGCCTGCCGCACAAGGTGCGCCGTGCCTTTCTCATGGCCCAGCTCGACGGCATGCCCTACCGCGAGATCGCCGTGGAGATCGGCGTCTCCGAACGCATGGTGAAGAAGTACCTGGCCCAGGCCTTCCTCCACTGCGCCGTGCTGGAGGCCGAACTCGACGGCCTGCTGGTGGAATGAGCACCATGGCCAGCCCGGAACGCAGCCTCAGCCACACCAGCCTGCAACAGGCCGCCCACTGGTACGTGCTGCTGCACGACGACGCCCCCAGTGCCCAGTTGCAGGCGCAATGGCAGGCCTGGCTCGACCAGCACCCTGAACACCGCGACGCCTGGCAGTACGTCGAGCGCGTCGGCCAGCGCTTCGCCCCGCTGCAAGCCGAGGGCGAGCGCACGCTGGCGAGCCACATGCTGCAGGGCGACCCGCGCCGCATCAGCCGCCGCCAGGGCCTGAAGAGCCTGCTGGTGCTGGGCGCCGGCTCGCTGCTCGGCTGGGGCACCTGGCGCACCACGCCGCTGCCGCGCCTGGTGGCCGGCTGGACGGCCGACTTCGCCACCGGCACCGCCGAGACCCGGGAGACCGTGCTCGCCGACGGCAGCCACCTGTGGCTGCGTGCCGAGAGCGCGGTGGACGCCGAGTTCAGTGGCGAGCAGCGCCTGCTGCGGCTGCGCTTCGGCGAGGTGCTGATCGACACCGCCAGGGACGCCACGCGCCCCTTCCTGCTGGAGAACCGCCACGGCCGCCTGCGCGCCCTCGGCACGCGCTTCGGCGTGCGCCAGGACCCAGGCTTCACCCGCCTCAGCGTCTACCAGGGCGCGGTGGAAGTGCGCAGCGCCGACAGCGGCCAGCTCAGCGTCATCGAGGCTGGCCAGCGCATCGACTTCGACCGCCTGTCCATGGGCACGCCCGCCCCGGTGCAACGGGCCGGCGAGTCCTGGACGCGCCAGGTGCTGGTGGCCGACGACATGCCCCTCGGCGAGCTGGTCGAAGCCCTCGCCCGCTACCGCCACGGCCACATCGGCTGCAACCCGGCGGTCGCCGGCCTGCCGGTGATGGGCGCCTTCCCCCTGGGCGATACCGACCAGGCGCTGCAACTGCTCGGCGCCGCGCTGCCCATCCGCGTGCAGCGCCTCACCGACTGGTGGCTCAGCGTCGAGCCTGCCTGAGCACCCCGCCGGACCCGGTGCGCCGACACCCAGGAAAATATTTTCCAGCGAGCGGTTCCCCTTTTCATTTCTCGTTCGGTTCAACCAGACAACACCGCCATCGGCCACCGAACATTTCCAGGGGACACCATGCACTTGCTCGCCAACCCGACCCTCCGCTTCGCCCTGCGCCCACTCGCGCTCGCCATCCCGGTGGCCCTGTTCGGCGTCGCGCCGCTGCCCACCTCGATGGCCCGGGCCGAGACCGCGCAGCAGGGCGTCGCCGAGCGCCAGTACGACATCGCACCGGGCCCCCTGGTCGCCTCGCTCAATGAATTCAGCAGCCAGGCCGGCATCTACCTCGCCGGCCACAACAGCCTCGCCGCCGGCAAGGCCAGCGCCGGCCTGCACGGCCGCTTCAGCGTCACCCAGGGCCTCGCCATACTGCTGCAGGACAGCGGCCTGCAGGCCGTCGACCAGGGCAACGGCGGCTTCGTCCTGCAGCCGGCTCCCCAGGACGGCGCGATGCAACTGGCGCCGACCGCCATCGTCGGCAGCGGCCTCGCCAACGGCCTCGGCCAGGGCGACACCGGCTACCGCGCCGAAGTCAGTACCACCGCCGGCAAGACCGCCACCGCCCTGGCCGACACGCCGCGCTCGGTATCGGTGGTCACCCGCCAGCGCATGGAGGACCAGAAATCCCAGACCCTCACCGACGTGCTCGGCTACATGCCCGGCATCTACGCCCCGCCCTTCGCCGCCGGTGACGGCCAGGCCGGCGACCTGTTCTTCGTCCGTGGTTTCAACGCCACCGACTGGGGCTACGGCCTGCTCCGCGACGGCCTGCGCATGCAGGGCAACCGCTACGACTCCACCAGCGAGCCCTACGGCCTGGAGCGGGTCGAGGTGTTCCGTGGCCCGACCTCCATCCTCTACGGCGAGAATGCCCCGGGCGGCGTGGTCAACATGGTCAGCAAGCGCCCCACCGCCAACCCGCGCGGCGAAGTCGAGCTGACCTACGGCAGCCACGACCGGCGCCAGCTGGGCATCGACGTCTCCGGCCCGCTGGCCGACGGCGATAACATCCTCGGCCGCCTGGTACTGCTCGGCCGCAACGCCGACACCCAGGTCGACGGCCAGCCGGACGACCGCCTCTACATCGCCCCGTCGCTGACCTTGAACCTCGACGACGCCACCTCGCTCACGCTGCTCTCGACCTACCAGCGCGACCGCACCCTGATGGAGCTGGGCTACCCTGCCGCCGGCACCCTGCTGCACAACCCCAACGGCAAGATCGACAAGGACACCCTGCTCGGCCACCCCGACTGGGACAAGTTCGAGCGCGAGACCTGGACCCTCGGCTACGAGTTCTCCCACACGCTCAACGACACCTGGCAGTTCCGCCAGAACTCGCGCTACATGCAGTCGCGCATCGACCGCCACGAGATGTGGCCCGGCAGCCTCAACGCCGGCGGCTTCGGCACCACGCTCGCCTACACCGCCTACGACCGCACCAACAAATCCATCGCCTACTCCCTGGACAACCAGTTCGAAGGCCACTTCGCCAGCGGCGACTTCGACCACACCGTGCTGCTCGGCGCCAGCCTCGACCGCACCTCGTTCAACCAGAACTGGGATGCCGGCGCCGGCGGCCTGGTCAACGTCTTCGACCCGGTCTGGACCACCCGCCCGACCACTCCCGTGCACATCCAGAACGCCCAGCTCGACCAGTCGATGTACGCCGCCTACAGCCAATTGCAGACCCGCTACGACAACTGGGTCCTGCTGCTCGGCGGGCGCCTGGACCGGGTCAACAGCCAGTACCGCAACAAGCCCGGCACCACCAACGCCGCTGCCGACCTCGACTACTGGGACACCGACTTCACCTGGCAGGCCGGCCTGATGTACCAGTTCGACAACGGCCTCTCGCCCTACGTCAGCTACTCCACGGCCTTCGCCCCGACCCAACAGACCTCCAGCCGCTCCGGCCCCCTGGACCCGACCACCGCCGAGCAGTACGAGGCCGGCATCAAGTACGAGCCCAGGGGCTGGAACACCACCTTCACCGCCTCCGTCTACGACCTGCGCAAGACCGACGACGTGATCTTCGACAGCGCCGCCAACGACTACCGCCAGGTCGGCGAGAGCCGCGCCAAGGGCGTCGAGCTGGAACTCAACAGCGACCTGACCGAGAACCTCAACCTCACCGCCGCCTACACCTACACCGACTCGCGCATCACCAGGGACGCCCAGGGCTCGCTGCTCGAAGACCACCAGATGACCGGCGTGCCGCGCAACCAGGCCTCGGCCTGGGCCAGCTACCGCTTCCTCGACGGCGCCCTCAAGGGCCTGCGCATCGGCGGTGGCGTGCGCCACTTCGACAGCACCTTCGCCTACACCCCGGCCTCGCTGTACGGCCGGCTGGACACCGGTGACGTCACCCTGCTGGACGCTGCCATCGGCTACACCATCGACGACAACTGGTCCGCCGAGGTGAACGCCAAGAACCTGCTGGACAAGGAATACGTCGCCGGCTGCAACAACGCCGGGCGCTGCTACTGGGGCGAAGAACGCAGCCTGCTGGGCTCGGTCTCCTTCCACTGGTAAACGGCCGCCCAAGCCACGGAGCCGACCGATGCGTAGGGTGGACGACGCTCTTCTCGTCCACCAAGCGATGCAACCGGGAAGCGCGGATTCCCGTAGGTTGGGCTGAGGCACGAAGCCCAACGCAACACGGCCGAACCCCGCTGCGTTGGGCCTCGCTGCGCTCGGCGCCAACCTACGGCACCGTGCCCAACCCAAGCCACAAAGCCGACCGATACGTAGGGTGGACGACGCTCTTTTCGTCCACCGAACGGTGCCACCGGGGAACGCGGAGCCAGGGCAGCCCTGCGGCCTGCTTGGCGACTGAAGTCGCCCCTACAAATGATTGCCGCCGGGAAGCGCGGAGCCTGTAGGTCGGGTGCAACCCGGCGATCAATTCCGAGTCCCCCTTGCCGGCGAACGATAGCCCATGCCAGGATTCGCGCCATGAACAGCTTCCCGAACAACCGCATCCATCATCACGGCTCCCCCTCCGGGCGCCGTGATTGCTCATGCCCGTTGCAAGCTGACTGAATCGGCTGCGATGGACACGCAAAGGCGCCCAAGGGCGCCTTTTTTCATGCCTGTAGAAAACCAGAGAGGAACCAGAAATGACCATGCTACGAGGAACCCGGATCATCACCGGCGAAGAAGCCAAAGCCATGCGCGAGATCGAGGGCCGCTTCCGGAGCTGGCTTCATCGACGCCGGGGCTGAGGAAGCGATAGTCCCCGCGCTGTGGGGCCAGGACACCTTCATCGAGAAAACCGGCGGCAGCGAGATCATGGGCCAGATGTGGGCCTTCGACGACAAGGCCGGGCGCCCCTGCTGCTTGATCCCCGAAGCCACCGCGCTGTTCCAGGAGCGCAGCGCCCTCCTGCTGGCCGGGCGCCGGGAAGCCACCTTCTTCTATGCAGCGCGCTGCTACCGCTACGAGCGCCCCCAAGCCCTGCGCTACCGCGAATTCACCCAGTTGGGCGTCGAAGTGCTTGGCGACCCCGAACGCGGCCTGGCCCGCAGCCAGGCGCTGTGCATCGGCTTCCTCGACTCACTCGGGCTGGAATACGAGCTGGACCTGCGTGCCAGCCGCGGGCTGAGCTACTACCTGGGCGGCCAGGGCTTCGAGGTGCGTTGCCCCGTGCTGGAAAACCAGCGCCAGGTGGTGGGCGGCGGCGCCTACCCCGAAGGCGCCGGCTTCGGCATCGGCCTCGAACGCCTGGCCATGGCGCTGGCCCTGCAGCGTGGCCGGGAAACACCAGCCTCGTAGGTTGGGCTGAGGTACGAAGCCCAACGCAACACGGCTGAACATCGCTGCGTTGGGCCTCGCTGCGCTCGGCGCCAACCTACGCCGCTGAGCCCACCCGGACCACGGAGCCGGGCCTACCGCCGTATGCGAAATGCCTTGGGCGACAGCCCCGTGCCGCGCTTGAAGAAGCGCGAGAAGTAGGCCGGTTCGGAGAAGCCCAGGCTGTCGGAGACCTGGTTGATGGTCATCGCCGTGTAGACCAGGCAGCGCTTGGCCTCCAGCAGCAGGCGCGCGCTGATCATCTGCAGAGCGGACTGGCCGGCCAGGCGCCGGCACAGGGCGTTGAGGTGGGCGGCGCTGATGCCGAGGGCCGCGGCGTACCAGTCGATGGGGCGGTGTTCGCGGTAATGGGCTTCGAGCAGGCGGGTGAAGCGCTGCAGGTGCTCGCGTCCCCGGTCCTGCACCGGGGCCTCGGCGCGGGACAGATCCAGCGAGCGGCGCCCCACCCACACCAGCAGCGCGCTGATCAGCGACTGCAGCATCAGTTCGCGGCCCGGCGCCTGGTCGCCGTACTCCTGGGCCAGGGATTCGAACAGCGCGTCCAGGTAGCGCTTCTGCCCCGCCACCGGATAACAGGCGGCGCGGGCCAGCGGCGGTTCGTCCAGGGCCGCGCCGAGCTGGTCCACCAGCGGCAGCGCCAGGCTCAACACGTAGCCACGGATGTCCTCCGAGAAGCGGAAGCCGTGCACGCAGAGCGCCGGCACCACCTGCAGCGCGGCCACCTCGACGCGGTTGACCACGCCCTCCACCTCCAGCTCCGCCGTACCGCCCTGCACGTAGAGCACCTGCACCAGCTCGCCGTGCCGATGGGGGCGGATCTCCCAATCGTGCAGGGCGCTGCGTTCGGGGATCGACTCGCAATGGATCAGGTCCGGCGTCGGCCAGGCGCGGGTCTCGCCGTAGAGGCGGAACACCGGAACCGGGGAAACCTGCGACATGAAAACCTCGAAAAGTCCATAAAACCAACCGGATAGTGCCTTCAAAGGCGCCGACCATCCACCAAAAATACAGAGGACCACAACAACAACGGGCCAGGCGACGTGCCGACCGAGGCCCCATGAGGACAACAACAATGAAGACTCGAGTCGCCATCATCGGCGCCGGCCCCTCCGGCCTCCTGCTCGGCCAGCTGCTGCACAAGGCCGGTATCGACACCGTCATCCTCGAACGCCAATCCGCCGATCATGTGCTGGGCCGCATCCGCGCCGGCGTGCTCGAACAAGGCATGGTCGAGCTGCTGCGCGAAGCCGGGGTCGGTACGCGCATGGACCGTGAAGGGCTGGTCCACGACGGCTTCGAACTGGCCTTCGATGGCCGCCGCGAACGCATCGATCTCAAGGGGCTCACCGGCCGCACGGTGATGATCTACGGCCAGACCGAAGTCACCCGCGACCTGATGGACGCCCGCCGGGCCAGCGGGGCGCGCACGTTCTACAACGCAGCCGAGGTGGCCCTGCACGACCTGCAGGGCGACCGTCCCCACGTCACCTTCGCCCACAACGGCGAGACACTGCGCCTGGATTGCGACTACATCGCCGGCTGCGACGGCTTCCACGGCGTGGCGCGCAAGTCCATCCCCACAGGCGTGCTCAGGGAATTCGAACGGGTCTACCCCTTCGGCTGGCTCGGCGTGCTGGCCGACACCCCGCCGGTGGCCGAGGAGCTGGTCTACGCCGCCCACGAGCGCGGCTTCGCCCTGTGCAGCATGCGCTCGCCGACCCGCACCCGGTACTACGTGCAGGTGGGCATTGAAGAGCGGGTGGAGGACTGGTCCGATGCGCGCTTCTGGGAAGAACTCAAGCGCCGCCTGCCGGCCGACACCGCCGCGAGCCTGGTGACCGGCCCCTCCCTGGAAAAGAGCATCGCGCCCCTGCGCAGCTTCGTGGTGGAGCCCATGCAGCACGGCCGGCTGTTCCTGGTGGGCGACGCCGCGCACATCGTCCCGCCCACCGGCGCCAAGGGCCTGAACCTCGCCGCCAGCGACGTCGGCACCCTCTATCGCATCCTCCTGGCCGTGTACCGCGAAGGCCGCCACGCCCTAACCGCACGCTATTCGGAAATCTGCCTGAAACGCGTCTGGAAGGCCGAGCGCTTCTCCTGGTGGATGACCTCGATGCTGCACCGCTTCCCCGACACCGACGCCTTCAGCCGTCGCATGCAGCGGGCCGAACTGGACTACTTCGTCGGCTCCGAGGCCGGCCGCACCAGCATCGCCGAGAACTACGTGGGGCTGCCCTATGAACCGGTGGAGTGAGGGGTGGCCGGCTAGCGCTTTTCCACGGTGATGGGGATGGCCTTCAGCCGGTAGGCGTCGACTATGGCCTGCGCCTCCGCCTTCGACAGCATGTCGAGCTGCGCCTGGCGCAGGGTCTCCGCGGAGCTGTACATCGAGCGCAGCAACACCAGGCGGTAGACGTCCATGCGCTCCTCGGGTCGGCTGCAGCGGCTGGCGCAGAACTCGCGGTAGACCCGCGCCATCTCCTCGAAGATCACCAGGTTGGCCTCGGGGTCGGCGTCGCGCTTGTAGAGGTCGACCGCCCGCTCGTAGCTGATGCCGTCGATGGGCTCGAACACCTGGGTCACCGCGCGGATGCGCGCCAGCACCTGCGGCGACAGCTGCTCGTGCACGCGATCGTTGAGGCGCACGCTGTTGGGGTCCACCGTCTGGGCCGCCACCGCGTGGCCGGTGAGGAGCACGGCCAGGCAGGCGGCGAGGAGCTGTTTCAGGGTCATGGGAAGGTCCGTTTCTCGGGGCGATCATCCTAGCGCGCAGGCCCCGGCAGCGCACGGCCGTCCAGCGGCGAGAACCCGCCCTGCCCTAGCCGATCTGCCGCGCCCTGCCCGCCAGCCAGCCGGCCACCGCCATGGCCAGGGACAGTCCCAGGCACAGCGTCAGCGCCAGGCCCCAGCCGCCGGCGGCGTCGTGCAGGCGGCCCATCAGCGGCGGGCCGAAGGCGGCCAGCAGGTAGCCCACGCACTGGGCCATGCCGGAGAGCGCAGCGGCTTGCTGCGGGTTGCCGGCGCGCAGGCTGATGAAGGTCAGGCCGAGGATGATCACCGCGCCCGCCCCGGCGCCGAAGAGCATGGCCCAGAGGATCGACCAGCCCGGCGCCAGCAGCAGGCCGAGCAGCCCGACACCGGCCAGCAGCGCCATGGCCAGGGCGATCAGCCGCTGGTCACGCAGGCGGTTGAGCAGCGGCGCCAGCACCAGCCCCGGCAGCGCCGACGCCAGCTGCAGCAGGCCATGGGCGGTGCCCGCCTCGGCCGGTGAGTAGCCGGCACTGGCCATGATCGACGGCAGCCAGCCCACCAGCACGTAGTAGAGGAAGGAGTTGATGCCCATGAACAGGGTGATCTGCCAGGCCAGCGCCGAATGCCAGATGCGCCCGCCGTGCAGCGGCCCCGGCGTGCCCTGGTCCGGCGCGCTGTGCTGGCCCAGCTGCGGGCTCCAGGCCACCATCGCCAGCAACGGCAGGACGATCACCGAGCCCAGCGCCAGGCGCCAGCCGCTTTCGGCCGCCTGGGCCAGGGGCACCGCCACCATCGACGCCAGGGCGGCGGCGACGCCCATGGTCACCGCATAGGCGCCGGTGAGGCTGGCGATGCTGCGGGGGAAATCGCGCTTGAGCAGGCTCGGCAGCAGCACGTTGCCGACGGCGATGCCCGAGCCGATCACCCAGGTGCCCAGGTACAGGCACCAGGCCGGCCCCAGCGAGCGCATGACGATGCCGCCGGCGATCAGGATCAGCGCGCCGAACAGCGTGGGCTCCAGCCCGTACTCGCGGGCCAGCAACGCGGAGAACGGCGAGATCAGCGCGAAGGCCAGCAGCGGCAGGGTGGTGAGGATGCCGGCCTCGGCATTGGACAGGCCGAACGCCGGCTGGATCAGGTCCAGCAGCGGCGCCACGCCGGTGACGGGCGCGCGCAGGTTGGCGGCGATGAGCAGGATGCCGACGATCAGCAAGGCGGGTCGGGCGACCGAGGCGGTCAGGGTGCGGGTGGACATGGAAACGGGCCGAAGAGGGGTGGGCCGCTACGTTACGGCCTACACGCACCGGCTGAATCTGGATATATTGCCGATCGATTTTCAAATCCGGCCATATTCGCCATGTCCCTGGAACGCGCCCTCAGCATCGACCCGGACCTCTCCCACCGCCCCGCCGTGGCGATGAAAGTCGACACCTCCGACAGCCGCAGCGAAGTGCCCATGCACCGCCACCGCAAGGGCCAGCTGATCATCGCGCTGCGTGGCGGCGTCACCTGCGAGGTGCCGGGCGCCCTGCTGATGGTGCCGCCGCAATGCGCCATCTGGCTGCCCGGCGGCACGCCCCACAGCAACCGCGCCACCGCCAACGCGCACATCTGGTTCCTCTTCGTCGAACCCGGCTGCGCGGACCTGCCGGACGAGTGCTGCACCCTGAGCATCACGGCGCTGCTGCGCGAGGGCATCCGCCATCTCGCCGAGCTGCCCTGGGACTACGAGCCCGGCAGCGCCACGGACCACCTGGTGCGTTTCCTCCTCGCCGAACTGGCGCGCATGCCCCGCGAGCGGCACCTGCTGCCGATCTCGGACGACCCGCGCATCCGCCTCATCGCCACCGCCCTGGCCGACGACCCGGCCGATCGCAGCACCCTGGCGCAATGGGCCGCGCGCGTGGCCATGAGCGAACGCAGCCTGGCGCGCCTGGTGCAGAAGGAAACCGGCCTCAGCTTCGGCCGCTGGCGCCAGCAGCTGCACCTGCTGGTGGCCCTGCGCCTGCTGGCCGGCGGCGCCACGGTGCAGCAGGTTTCGGGCGATCTTGGCTACGAATCGGTGAGCGCGTTCATCACCATGTTCAAGAAGGCCCTGGGCATGCCGCCGGCCCGCTACTTCGCGGCCCTGGAGGGCTAGAAACCACCGTCGACCTACGGCCGACCCGTGCCGATGGATTCCCCTTAGCCCGGGCTTCAGCCCGAGGTCTCAATCAGCTCCGATTGGTGGATGAAAAGAGCGCCATCCACCCTACCCGCCGGATATGCATGTGCCCGAAAGCCGCACCGTCGTAGGGTGGACCACGCTCCACCGGTCCACCGAACGCGGCCAGGCGTGGCCCCCAAGCCCGGCCCCAGCCACCGATCGTGGGAGCGAATTCATCGCGAAAAATAAGCCGTTGCCGGCCACCGGTCAGAGACCACCATTGGCCCCGCCTGGTGGATGAAAAGAGCGTCATCCACCCTGCGCGCGCTGGATAGCGCCACAGGGTGCTGCGCCCCTTGGCGCAGCCCGCCCGCGAATGCGATTCTGTCGCCCGTCCTGCAGCAGTCAACGGGGGAGAGGCAATGGACGCGGCACGCATCGAAGGTTTCCTGCTCGACCTGGACGGCACCCTGGTGGATACCGAGAGCATCAACCTGGCGAGCACCGTGGCGGCCATCGAGGCCCTCGGCCTGGCGGGCGCCGCCGAGCTGTGCGAGGCGCTGGTGGGCATCGACTGGCCGGCCTACCGCCAGCGCCTGTTCGACCACTACGGCGAGAACTTCCCGCTCAAGGATTTCGGCGCCGCCTATTTCGCCCACAAGGCGCGGATCATGGAGAACGGCCTGCCGCTCAAGGAAGGCGTGGTGCCGCTGCTGGAGGCCATGCGCGCCAGCGGCCGGCCCATGGCGATCGCCACCTCCTCGGGCCGCGAGACCGCCGAGGAGCACCTGGGGCTGGGGGGCATCGCCCATTACTTCGACGCCGTCGCCACCCGTGACGACGTGCCCCTGGGCAAGCCCGACCCGGCCCTGTACCTGCTCGCCGCCCGGCATATCGACCGCCACCCCGGCGCCTGCCTGGCCATCGAGGACTCCATCCCCGGCGTCGCCGCCGCCCACGCCGCCGGCGTGCCCACGCTGATGGTGCCGGACCTGCGCCAGCCGCCCGAGGCGACCCGCGCCCTGTGCCTGGACGTGCTGCCGAGCCTGGTGCAGGTGCTGGAGCTGCTGCGCCGCCAGGGCGTGGTCTGAGATCACCTGAACAAAGCCCCCGCTCCATCGCTCTCAACAAGGGAAGCGCTGCCGGCCCGTTCCCGGTGGCCCACCACCCAGGGAGCGAACGATGCCCATCCCCGATAGCGACCAGGTCACCTGGCTGGTCGAACACTCCATGCTCGAAGCCGCGCGCCAGCGGGCGCGCCTGTATGCCGGCCAGCCGCGGCTGTGGCAACACCCCTATGCGCAGACCCGGCCGCGCAGCGTCACCGCCGTGGCCTCGGTGTGGGTCACCGTCTACCCCGCCTCGATCATCACCGCCGAGGGCGGCTCGGTGCTCGAGGCGCTGGGCGACGAGCGCCTCTGGGCGGCCTTCTCCGACCTCGGCATCCAGGGCATCCACACCGGGCCGCTGAAGCGCTCCGGCGGGTTGCGCGGGCGTGACTACACGCCGACCGTGGACGGCAACTTCGACCGCATCGGCCTGGACATCGACCCGCGCTTCGGCACCGACGAGCAGCAGGTCCACCTCAGCCGCGTGGCCGCCGCGCACAACGCGGTGACCATCGACGACAGCATCCCCGCCCACACCGGCAAGGGCGCCGACTTCCGCCTGGCGGAGATGGCCTATGGGGACTACCCCGGCATCTACCACATGGTGGAGATCCAGGAGGCCGACTGGCCGCTGCTGCCGGAGGTGCCCGAGGGCCGCGACGCGGTGAACCTGCCGCCGGAGACGGTGGACGCCCTGCGCGACCGCCACTACCTGGTGGGCCAGCTGCAACGGGTGATCTTCTTCGAGCCCGGGGTCAAGGAGACCGACTGGAGCGCCACGGCGCCGGTGCGTGGCGTGGACGGCAAGCTGCGGCGCTGGGTCTACCTGCACTACTTCAAGGAAGGCCAGCCGTCACTGAACTGGCTGGACCCGACCTTCGCCGCGCAACAGCTGATCATCGGCGACGCCCTGCACTCCATCGACGTGCTCGGCGCCCGCGTGCTGCGCCTGGATGCCAACGGCTTCCTCGGCGTCGAGCGGCGTGCCCAGGGCAACGCCTGGTCGGAGAGCCACCCGCTGTCGGTCACCGGCAACCAGTTGCTCGGCGGCATGATCCGCAAGGCCGGCGGCTTCAGCTTCCAGGAGCTGAACCTGACCCTCGACGACATCGCCGCCATGTCCCAGGGCGGCGCCGACCTCTCCTACGACTTCATCACCCGCCCGGCCTACCAGCACGCCCTGCTCACCGGCGACACCGAGTTCCTGCGCCTGATGCTCAACCAGATGCATGCCTTCGGCATCGACCCGGCCTCGCTGATCCACGCCCTGCAGAACCACGACGAGCTGACCCTGGAGCTGGTGCACTTCTGGACCCTCCACGCCAACGACACCTACGTGTTCAAGGGCCAGAGCCTGCCGGGCAACATCCTCCGCGAGCACATCCGCGCCGAGATGTACGAGCGCCTGGCCGGCAAGGACGCGCCCTACAACCTCAAGTTCGTCACCAACGGCGTGTCCTGCACCACGGTGAGCATCATCACCGCCGCCCTCGGCATCCGTGATCTCGACGCCATCACCCAGGCGGACATCGCACGCATCCGCCAGGTGCACCTGTTGCTGCTGATGTTCAACGCCATGCAGCCGGGCATCGTCGCCCTCTCCGGCTGGGACCTGGTGGGCGCCCTGCCGCTGGCGCCCGAACAGGTGGAGCCGCTGCTGGCCGACGGCGACACGCGCTGGATCCACTGCGGCGCCTACGACCTGGCGGACCTGGCGCCCGAGGCGACGCTTTCCAGCGAAGGCATGCCCAAGGCGCGCAGCCTCTACGGCAGCCTGGTGGAACAGCTCAAGGACCCGGACTCCTTCGCCGCCCAGGCGCGGCGCATGCTCGCCGTGAGGCGCGCCTACGGCGTGGCCTCCAGCCGGCAGATCCTGATTCCCGAGACGCAGCACCCCGCGCTCCTGGTGATGGTCCACGAGCTACCCGCCGGGCGCGGCATCCAGGTCACCGCGCTGAACTTCGGTGCCGAGCCGCTCAGCGAGGTCATCGTGCTGCCCAACGTCCCGCCGGGCCCGGTGGTGGACATGATCAACGAGCGCCTGGAGGGCGACCTCACCGAACAGGGCGAACTGCGCCTGGAGCTGGACGGCTACGAAGGCCTGGCCTTGCGCGTGGCGACCAATGCGCCGCTGGGCATGTAAGGCAGGGCACGGCGCCCGCCCCGGGCGCTGAGGTAGGAGCGAGCTCTGCTCGCGAAGCGCTCACCCGCCCCTCTCCCTGGGCTGAAGCCCGGGCTACGGGGCGCCCCGGCGGACGGATGGAGCCCGCGAGTGATGGGCGCGCGGGCTCAATCGTAGGGCGGGTACTGCTTGCCGGGGGCGCGTGGGCTGGCCGGGTGGTCGCCGCCGGTGGGGACCTGCGGCGGCCCGGGCGGGTCGATCTGCGGGTCGGCGAGATCGGGGGAGTCGGGGTCGAAGCCCAGCTCGTCGCCCACCTGGCGCCGCGCGCGCTCGCCATCGCGCTCTTTCGGGTAGCCCGGCAGGCCGCGGCTCTCCTCGGGCGAGTCACGCCGGAGCCGGTTCGTGGGGTCGGTTTTGCCCTGTTGGGTCATGACGCGTCTCCTCTGTGGCTGTAGAGGGTTCGAGAGGCGACGACGGCGGGGGGTTCGGCCTATCTGACGCGCGGGTCGCGTTTTTTTCATCCGGCGATGGCTGCGCCCGCGACGCTGGATTACCCTGGCGGCCTTTCGCCCCCGGGCGCGCGCCTATCGCTGGAGACCCTGCATGTACCAAGACACCGCCACCCTGACCGTCAGCGCCGAACACTTCGGGCGTGAAGCCGAGGCGGTGGACAACGCCCGCGTGGACATCGGCCTGGAGACCGTCTCCCCGGGCGTGATGAAGGTGCACTTCAAGGGCCAGCTGGCGGCCCCGGAGGAGCCGACCCACGTCTGCATCACCCTGGACATCGGCCTCACCTACTACGGCCCGATCACCGGCGGCGACGCCAACGTCGAAGGCGGCTGGCTGAGCTTCGAATGCGACATGCTCGACCCCGACCTGCTCAACTGACCGCCCCGGCGTGCCGCTCCAAAACGGGGACCGGCGTGCCCCGGCGCCCCATCATGGTTCAGCCGGCCACCCCGTTCGCGGCCTGACTCCCCCGCCACGGCAAGCCCCGCGCACCTTGCCCCGCAAGGGCCGCGCCCGCCCCGCCGCCCTCCTCTCACGCAACTGGCATGCAACCTGCTTTTCCCTGGTCGGCCCCGTAGGATTTCTCCCTCGGGGTCTCCCGCGCGGTCGCCGATGACCCAGCACGGCGGGACGGATGGCCAGGGCAACGGAGCCCGCACGGCCCTCCCCGACACCCACGAATCCCAGGCAAAGGCGCCTGGAGCCGCTCGACGGTTCCAGGCGCTTTTTTTTGCATTTTTTTCCGCAGGCCCTGGCAGCGGCTTCGACAGAGGAAGGCTCATGAACGCCATCGTCACCCCGATCAAAAGCGAGATCCTGGTCGTCATCGGCAACGGCATGGTCGGTCACCACTGCGTGGAGCAGTTGATCGAACGCGGTGCCCTGGCGCGCTACCAGGTGCATGTCTACGGCGAGGAGCGCCAGCGCGCCTACGACCGCGTGCACCTCTCCGAATACTTCACCGGCAAGGACGCCGAGGCCCTGGCCCTGGGCGAGCCCGGCCTCCATGCCCGCCACGGCGTGCACCTGCACCTGGGCGTGCCGGTGCTGGAGATCGACCGCGAACGCCGCGAAGTGGTCACCGCCGAGGGCCGCCAGCCCTACGATCGCCTGGTGCTGGCCACCGGCTCCTACCCCTTCGTGCCGCCGATCCCCGGTGCCGAGGGCCGCTCGCGCCTGGTCTACCGCACCCTCGACGACCTCGACGGCATCCGCGAGGCCGCCGCCTGCGCCCGGCGTGGCGTGGTGGTGGGCGGCGGCCTGCTCGGCCTGGAAGCGGCCAACGCGCTGAAGTCCCTGGGCCTGGAAGCCCATGTGGTGGAGTTCGCCTCCCGGCTGATGCCGGTGCAGCTCGATGCCGACGGCGGCGCCGCCCTGCGTGCCCGCATCGAGGCCCTTGGGGTGGGCGTGCACCTGGCCCGCGCCACCCAGGAGATCGTCGTCGGCGAGGAGTACGCCTACCGCATGCGATTCAACGACGGCGAATTCCTCGAGACCGACCTGATCGTCTTCTCCGCCGGCATCCGCCCGCAGGACGCCCTCGGCCGCGCCGCCGGCCTGGAGATCGCCCCGCGCGGCGGCGTGGTGATCGACAACGACTGCCGCACCAGCGACCCGACGATCTTCGCCATCGGCGAGTGCGCCTCCTGGAACGGCAGCGTCTTCGGCCTGGTCGCCCCCGGCTACGCCATGGCGCGCAACCTCGCCGCGCTGCTGGCCGGCCAGCCCCACGAACCCTTCACCGGCGCCGACATGTCCACCAAGCTCAAGCTGCTGGGCGTGGACGTCGGCTCCATCGGCGATGCCCACGCCGCCACGCCCGGCGCGCGCAGCTACCGCTTCATCGACGAGGCCAGCGCCAGCTACCGGCGCCTGGTGGTGTCCGCCGACGGCAAGCGGGTGCTGGGGGCGGTGCTGGTGGGCGACAACAGCTACTACGACACCCTGCTGCAGTACGCGCAGAACGGCATCGAGCCGCCCCGGGACCCGTCGAGCCTGATCCTGCCCCGCTCCGAAGGCGCACCGGCCCTGGGCGCCGACGCCCTGCCGGCCAGCGCGACCCTGTGCTCCTGCCACAACGTCAGCAAGGGCGCGGTGTGCTGCGCGGTGGACGCAGGCTGCACCGACCTGGGCGAGCTGAAGGCGCGGACCAAGGCCGCCACCGGCTGCGGGGGCTGCGCCGCGCTGCTCAAGCAGGTCTTCGAGCACGAGCTGGGCGCCCGCGGCGTGGCCGTCGACACGAGCCTGTGCGAGCACTTCGCCCACACCCGCCAGGCGCTCTGCGCGATGGTGCGGGTGGAAGGCATCCGCAGCTTCGAGGAACTGCTGGCCCGCCATGGCCGTGGCCACACCGGCTGCGACATCTGCAAGCCGGCGGTGGGTTCGATCCTGGCGTCCTGCTGGAACCAGTCGATCACCGACCCGCTGCTGGTGCCGCTGCAGGACACCAACGACACCTTCATGGCCAACATGCAGAAGAACGGCACCTACTCCATCGTGCCGCGCATCGCCGGCGGCGAGATCACCCCGGACAAGCTCATCGTCCTCGGCCAGGTGGCAAAAAAATACGATCTGTATACCAAGATCACCGGCGGCCAGCGCATCGACCTGTTCGGCGCCCAGCTGCACGAGCTGCCGGACATCTGGGGCGAGCTGATCGAGGCGGGCTTCGAGACAGGGCATGCCTACGGCAAGTCCCTGCGCACGGTGAAATCCTGCGTCGGCAGCACCTGGTGCCGCTACGGCGTGCAGGACAGCGTGGCCATGGCCCTGCACCTGGAGAACCGCTACAAGGGCCTGCGCTCGCCGCACAAGATCAAGTTCGCCGTCTCCGGCTGCACCCGCGAATGCGCCGAGGCGCAGAGCAAGGACGTTGGCGTGATCGCCACCGACAAGGGCTGGAACCTCTACGTCTGCGGCAACGGCGGCATGCGCCCGCGCCATGCCGAGCTGCTGGCCACCGACCTCGACGACGAGGCCCTGGTGCGCGCCATCGACCGCTTCCTGATGTTCTACGTGCGCACCGCCGACAAGCTGCAGCGCACCTCGGTGTGGCGCGAGGGCCTGGAGGGCGGGCTGGACTACCTCAAGGCGGTGATCCTCGACGACAGCCTGGGCCTGGGCGCCGAGCTGGAGGCGCAGATGCAGCAGGTAATCGACCGCTACGAATGCGAATGGGCCAATGCCCTGAAGGACCCGGAGAAGCTCAAGCGCTTCCGCACCTTCGTCAACGACCGGCGCGGCGACCCGGACATCCACTTCGTCCGCGAGCGCGGCCAGCGCCGGCCGGCGACCGCCAGCGAACTCCACCTGATACCCGTCACCGAGGAGGTGAATTGATGAGCCAGCCCCACGCCCTGCGAACCACGTCCCAGCCCACCTGGCGCACGCTCTGCGCAGCCCGCGACCTGGTCGCCAACTCCGGCGTCGTCGCCTGGCTCGATGGCGCCCAGGTCGCCCTCTTCCTCCTGCCCGGGGCGGAGGACGGCGAGCGCCTCTACGCCATCGAGAACCGCGACCCGAAATCCGGCGCCAACGTCATCGGCCGCGGCCTGCTCGGCCACATCAAGGGCGAACTGGTGATCGCCTCGCCGCTGTACAAGCAGCACTTCCGCCTGGAGGACGGCAGCTGCGTGGAATACCCCGAACAGCGCCTGCGGGTGTGGCCGGCACGGCTCAACGGCGAGGCGGTGGAAGTGGCGGTAGACGCGTAAGGCCCCGCCAGGGTCGTAGGGGCGAATTCGTTCGCCCAGGGCGCTGCTGTGGGCGCGAATTCATTCGCGAGAAGGCGAAGGCCCCAGCGTTGGGCCTCGCTGCGCTCGGCGCCAACCTACGGGCTGGACGTCATCCGCCCGGGTGGGCACCGCTGGTGGAGGTGAAGAGCGACCTCCACCCTACGCAGCGGTCCAGGCCGAGCATGAGGTGCACCCGCTACCGCCGTGGGAACGAATTCATTGGCTCTGTCTGCGTTAAGTGTTGCTAGAAGGTTTCGAGCCCAGCTGATTGCCGAGCTTTGCTGATGCTTCTGGCTTCGCCCCCCCGGGCGAGTTTCTTTTGGCAGTCGTCGGGGTGCCGAACCACCCAAAAGAAACCAAAAGGGCTTGCCCCATCATCCGGCCCGACTGCGTCGTCGTTACTCGCTACGCTCGCCCTTCGGGCCGCACTGAAGTGCGTTCGCCACAAGTGGCGTCTGGGGGCCGGCGCGATGGGCCATCCATGGCCTGGCGCGCCTCTCGCGGCATCCATGCCGCTCGTCCCCCGACGCAACGACTGCGTTCGGCCTCCTGGAGGGGCGTTTCTGCTGCTCCAACGTCCTCGCCGGAATCTTCATCGATGTGCGCATCACGCTTTGGGGGGCGGAGTGGTTTCCGTAGGGTGGCGTAGAGCGAAGCGAAACCCACGCGGTGGGCGTGGCAGGGGGTCATAGACGCCCCGGAAAGCACCGCACTTGACGCTTCGCATCAGGTTCAAAACAGCCAACGCAGACAGAGCCAATGAATTCGCCCAAGGCGTAGGTCGGGTGAAACCCGACAGTCACGGCACATCGCCATGCACCGCCGTGGGAGCGAATTCATTCGCGAAAGGGTGAAGGCCGCTGCGTTGGGCCTCGCTGCGCTCGGCGCCCACCTACGAGGCTGTTCCGCCCTGTTCCTGTCGGGCCTCGATATCGGTCCACTGGCCGGCTTCGAAGCGGTTGCGGCCGCCCTGCTTGGCCCGGTACAGCAGGCGGTCGACGGATTCGACGAAGGCAAGCGCCTGGTCGTGCTGGGTGGGGATGATGGTGCCGACGCCGAGGCTGACGGTGAGCAGCGAGGCGACCCCGGATTTCTCGTGGGGGATGCAGCGCTCGCGGAGCAGGCGGCGGCAGCGCTCGGCCACCTGGCGGGCGGCGTCGGCGTCGGTTTCCGGGAGGATGAGGACGAACTCCTCGCCTCCGAAGCGCCCGACGAGGTCACGTGGGCGGTTGGCGGCCTCGCTCAGCGCCTGGCCGACGCTCTTCAGGCAGTCGTCGCCCTGGATGTGGCCGTAGTGGTCGTTGTACTGCTTGAAGTAGTCGATATCGAGGAGGATCAGCGACAGCGGCTGCCGGGTGCGCTGGGCGTTGGCCCACTCCACGTCCAGGGTCGAGTCGACCATGCGCCGGTTGGCCACGCCGGTCAGGCCGTCCTTGTAGGAGAACTCTTCCAGCTGCTTCTGCAGCTCCACCAGCTTCTGCTCGGCGTGCTTGCGTTCGCTGATGTCGAACATGAAGCCGATCAGCGCCTGTACCTCGCCCGCCTCGTCGCGCATCACGTGCACCACATCGCGGATCCACACGTAGTCGCCGGCGGCGGTGAGGGCGCGGTAGTCGGCCTCGTGGTCGGTGCCGGCCTGGGATTGCGAGACGCAGAAGGCGACCACGGCGTCGCGGTCCTCGGGGTGCATGCGTTCGGCCCAGTCGTCGACGCTGATCCAGCTGGACGGGCTCCAGCCCAGCAGCGCCTCGATCTGCGGGCCGATGTAGGCGAAGTTCATGGTCTTCCAGTCGATTTTCCAGGGGATCGCCCTGGTGGACTCCAGCAACGTCTTGTAGACCGCGTTGGTGGTTTCGACTTCTTCTCTCATGGCGGTGGTTCCGGCGACTGCGTGATGGCCTGTGGCTTTTATACAGTAAGCCCGACAGCCTGGAACCCCTCACCGACAGGGCGTTTGATCGGCTTCTGCGGGGCTACTTTCCGGAGAGGCGGTAGCGCGCCAGCTCCGCCGCCGAGAGCACGCGCATCTGCCGGGGGTCGGTGCGCTGCATGTCCTCCAGCAGGCTGGGCGGGATGTTCATTTCCTTGAAATAGGCGGCGGAGTTGTAGCGCACGCCCTTGTACAGCGCCTCGTCGCGGGAGGAGTCGCCATGGGCGTAATAGGGGCGATGCAGGCCCACCGAGCCGCTGACGATCTTGCCGCGCCCGGCGGCCAGCAGGTAGACGCAGGTGCCCTGGCACAGGCCGGTGGAGGGCACCAGCGCGTCGAAGCCGGTCTCGCGCAGCAGGCGGCCCATGCGGATGGCCTCCGGTACGCTGCCGCCGATGCTGTCCAGCAGGACGATCTTGCGCACGAATTTTCCGGGGTTGCCGAGCACGCCCTTCATCAGCGTGTCGTAGTCACCGGGGGCGATGTCTTCGGAAACCTTGGCCAGCAGCATCGGCCCGGACTTGTGCTGGACGGCCTCCACCTCGACCCGCGCGAAGGAGGTGGCCGAGCAGAGGGCGCCGAGGCCGAGGATGGCGATGCGGAGGAAGGTGCTGGTCATGCGACGAAACCCTGGGGAACAGCTGGGAAAGTGCGCACGATACCTGCTGGCGCGGACGTCGCACAGGGCCCCTCCGCTCATCCATGGCTCTCACCCCGGTGCAGGCGCAGCCCGCACTCGCGGGCGGCTTCGAAGTCCAGCTCGTCCACCAGGCGGACGAAGGCCAGGCAGGCCTCGCGCAGGGGTGGCGGAGCCTTGTGCAACAGCGGTTCAGTGTGGTCCAGGGCCGCCAGGCTGCCGGTCTCCAGCAGCTCCATCACCTTGCCCAGCGCCGCCTGCCAGTCTGCCATGGCCTGTGCCCCGACCTGCTCGAAGCGCGGGTCGCGTACGGGTGGTGGCGGCGTGGCCTGGGGAACGGCCGCGCCGGGGAAGAGCTGGTCCAGCGCCGCGCTGCTGCTTTGCAGCAACGCTTGCAGCTCGTCGACCCAGGGTGGCTCGTGGAGGAAGGCGGCGGCCTCCCCGGGAGCCAGGTGCAGGCCTTGCTGCTCCAGCTCGCCGGAACGCAGGCACAGGGCGCTGGCCCCCATGGTCCCGGCGCTGCCCTTGAGGCCATGGAGCACGCCGACCACGGTACGCAGGTCGCCGCTGGCGACGGACTCGCGCAGGCGCTGCATCTGTTTCTGCATCTCGGTATCGAAGCTGGCGAGCACCGTCATCAACAGCTTCTGGTTACCACCGAAGCGCGCCAGGACGGACTCGCGGGGCTCCACCACGGCTGCCTGCCCCGGCACCACACGGGGGAGCGCTTCGCGGATGACGGCACCGGGCTGGGTCCAGCGCAGCAGCGTGGCCACCAACTGGTGGATGTCGATGGGCTTGCCGACATGGTCGTCCATGCCGGCGTCCAGGCAGCTCTGCCTGTCCTGGGCCGCGGCGTTGGCGGTCATGGCGATGATCGGCAGCGCCGGGTAGCGGCCGTCGGCGCGAATACGCCGGGTGGCTTCGAGGCCGTCGATGTCGGGCATCTGGACGTCCATCAGCACCGCGTCGAAGGCCTTCAGGCTGCCGAGCACCGCCTGCACGCCCTCCAGGCCGCCCTTGGCCAGCCGCACCTCGGCGCCCTCGCCCGCCAGCAGTTCGGATGCCACCTGGCGGTTGAGCGCGTTGTCCTCCACCACCAGCAGGCGCAACCCGTCAAGGCGCTGCCGAGGCCTTTCGATGGCGGTGACCGGCGCATCCTCCTGCCCCAGGGCCCGCTGCACGGCACTGGCAAGCTGCATGGGGGTGACCGGCTTGGTGAGGAAGCCGGCGAACGGCGCCCTGCCCTGCTGGCTACGATCGGCCAGCACCTCGCTGCCGTGCGCGGTGATCATCAGGATGCGCGGCACCTGCAGCTCGCCCGCCATGGCCTGGATCGCCTCGCTGGCGGCCAGGCCGTCGAGGCCGGGCATGCGCCAGTCCATCAGCACTAGGTCGAAGGGTTCCAGCCGCTGCGCCGACTCGCGCACGTGGTTCACGGCCGCTTCGCCGGTGCAGGCATATTCGGCCTGCCAGCCGAGGGACAGCAGGGTGCGCAGCAGCACCTCGCCGGCAACCGGGTTGTCGTCCACCACCAGCAGGCGCAGCGGCGCATCGACGCCCGGACAGGCGGCGCGCAGGGCACCGGGCTCGGCCAGGTCCAGGGTCACGTCGAACCAGAAGCGGCTGCCCTGGCCTGGCTGGCTCTCGACCTTCAGTTCGGCCCCCATCAGCTCGACCAGTCGCTTGCAGATCACCAGCCCCAGGCCGGTGCCACCGAAACGCCGCGAGGTGGAGGCCTCGGCCTGGGTGAAGCCGTCGAAGATGCGCTCCAGCTGCTCCGGGCTGATACCGATGCCGGTGTCGCTAACCGAGACCCGCAGCCGCACCGAACCCTCGAACAGGTCGAGCAGGCGGAAGCCCACCACCACCTGGCCGACGCTGGTGAACTTGAGGGCGTTGCCAGCGAGGTTGATCAGCACCTGCTGCAGCCGGAAGCTGTCGCCCACCAGCCGTTGCGGCAGGCGCGCGTCGAGATCGAACATCACTTCCACGTCCTTGTCGCCCTGGTTGCCGGCGAGCACCACGGCGAGGTCGCGCATCAGCGCTTCCAGTTCGAAGTCGTGGGGGTCGAGCTGCAGCTTGCCGGCTTCGATCTTGGAGTAGTCCAGGATGTCGTTGAGCAGCCCCAGCAGGGAGCGGGCGGCGGTCTGCGCCTTGAGCACGTAGTCCAGCTGGCGGTCGTTGAGTTCGGTGCCCTGGACCAGTTGCAGCATGCCCAGCACGGCGTTCATCGGCGTGCGGATCTCGTGGCTCATATTGGCCAGGAAGAAGCTCTTCGCGGCGCTCGCGGCGTCAGCCTTGTCGCGCGCCTCGAGGAGGCGCGACTCCAGCTCGCGCTGGGCGGTGATGTCGCGGTTGATGCCGGTGACCTTGGTCGGCTGGCCCTGGGCGTCGCGCTCGATCTGCGCCGCGGCCTGGATGAAGCGCACCTGGCCGTCGGGGCGGACGATGCGGAAGATCGGTTCGTAGCGCGCGCTGCCGTCGATGGCGGCGAGCAGCTGCTTGGCCACCCGGTCGACATCCTCCGGGTGCACGCGGGCATGCCAGTGCTCCAGCAGCAGGCCCCGCTCGCCCTGCTCGGGCGGCTGGCCGTAGATCTCGTACATGCGGGCGTTCCACTGCAGCGTGTCATCGGCCAGGTTCCACGACCAGATGCCCAGCTCGGCCACCTCGGCGGCCAGCAGCAACTGGTCGCGGGCGGCCAGCAGGCTCTTGCGCTGCAGGTGCAGCTGGGTGAGGTCGGTGACCACGCAGACCAGGCGCTGCTCGCCGTTGGTGCCCATGGCGGCCAGGGTGAGCTGCATGGGGAAGCTGCTGCCGTCGCCGCGCAGCCCCCAGAGTTCCTGGCCGCTGGGCCCGGTGCCGGTGGCCTGGCCGGTGTAGCTGGCCATCAGTTCGGCGAAGGCCTCGCGCGAGGCCGGGTCCACCAGCTCCTCCAGGTGACGCCCGGGCATGGTCTGCGGGTCGCAGCCGAAGACCACGCCACCGGCAGGGTTGAACGACTGGATGCGACCGTCGCGACCGAAGGTGATGACCGGGTTGACCGCCGTGTCCAGCACCGCGCGGGTGGTGGCCAGGCTTTCCTGCAGCTGGCGCTCGGCGGCCTTGCGCTCGGTGATGTCCAGGGCGATGCCGAGATAGCCGGTGGGCCTGCCGCTGGCGTCGCGGATGGCGGTGACCACCAGGGTCACGGGGAAACGCGTTCCGTCCTTGCGCACGTAGGTCCACTCGCGTGCCTCGGCGCCCTCGTGCTCGGGTACGTGGACGAAGACGCGGAAGCCCTGGATCGGCTGCCGGTAGCGCTCGCTGAGTTCATGGCCGCGCTCGACCACCTCTTCGGTGACGTGCAGCAGCGCAGGGGTCTGCCGCCCCACCAGTTCCTTCGCCGTGTAGCCCAGCAGGCGCTCGGCGCCACGATTGAAGACGCGGATCAGGCCGTCGGCATCGGTGGCGATGATGGACACCTCCGAGGCCGAGCTGAGCACGCTGTCGAGCAGCACGTTGGTCGCCGTCAGCTCCTCGGTGCGCGCCGCCACCTGTTCCTCGAGCCCGGCGTTGAGTTCGAGGATGCGGGCCTCGGCACGCTTCTGCGCGGAGATGTCGCGTACGGTCTTGGAGATTCCCACCACATGCTTTTGGCGATCCAGGATGGGGGCGATGGACAGCGAGACATCGACCAGGCTGCCGTCCTTGCGGTGGCGCTCGGCATCGAACAGGGCGAGACGCTCGCCCCGGCCGACCCGCCGCAGGATGTCGGTCTCCTCATCGACGCGTGCCTCGGGGACGATCAGCTCCTTGAGCGTGTGGCCGATGGCCTCCTCCGCGTCGTAGCCGAAGATCGCCTCGGCGCCGGCGTTCCAGCTGGTCACCACGCCGCCCAGGGTCTGACCGATGATGCCGTCGGGGGAGCTTTCGACGATGGCCGCCAGGCGTGAGCGCTGCTCGAACACCTGTTGCTTGCGCCACCCGCTGACGCCATTGGCCCCCACCAGCGCGGCCAGCAGGCAGGTCAGCGCCAGGCCGGCGCCCCAGGCCAGGCGGGGTGACAACAGGTTGAGCTGGGCGGTGAAGGCCGGGTAGGCGGCCAGCTCAACCTCCCAATGGCGCCCGTAGAGGCTGCGCTCCACACGCAGGCTCATCACCTCGGGACTGCCGTCGGGGGAGGCGGCGCTTTCGTAGAACACGTCTGCGGTGCCCGGCGTGGTGATGTCGCGCAGGCGCAGTTGCAGGGTGTGGGCATCCACCTGCAGGCCGTCGAGCACCTCCTCGGTGAGCAGCGGCGCGTAGCTCCAGCCGACGAGCTGCCGCTCGCGCTCATCGACACTCGCGGGGACGGCCACGCCCTGGTAGATGGGCATCAGCATGAGAAAGGACTGCAGCGGCTTGCCGACCGCCTGCACCAGCGTGATGGGGGCGGTGAGACGCACCTCGCCGCTGCGCATGGAGGCCAGCGCGGCCTCGCGCCGATTGGCTTCCGAGGCGATGTCCAGGCCAATGGCCGCTGAATTGTTGGCCACCGGCTCCACGTACTGGATGACAAAGCGGTCGCCCTCGTGCTGGCTGATCTGGCGGATGGCGAAATCCGGCTTGCCGTCGGCGCGGGCGAGGCGGAGAAAGTCGGCCTCTTCGGCCTGAGCGACCTTGCGGATGAGGCCGAACCCCCGCGCGCCGGGAAACTCGAAGGCGATGTCGCGGGAGCGGGCGTAGCGGTTGAACAGCTCGCGGCTGATGCCCGCCTCGCCAACCGTCACCAGGGCGCCACGGGCACCGCGCAGGCCGTACTGGTAGAGGCCCAGGCGACGCACCACGGCATCGGCCATGGCGTCGGTGACCCGCGTCAGCGCCTCGTGGATGCGCTGCTGGTTGTGCTGCTGCAGCTGGCTGGCCACCAGCGCGGTGGCCAGGATCCCGGCCAGGACCACGGCCAGCATGCTGTAGACCGGCGCGGACAGGCGCCGGCTCATTGGCCGGCTCCATCGCCGGCGTCGAGCCAGCGTTGCGGGTGGGTGGTGTTCTCGGCGAGAAAGCGGCTGGCCTCGGGAAAGGGTACCGGCCGGCAGAACAGGTAGCCCTGCATGATCCGGCAGCCCAGCCCGAGCAGCAGCCGCGCCTGTTCGCGATGCTCGACGCCTTCGGCCACCAGATCCAGTCCCAGGGCCTGGGCGAGGCGGATGACCGCCTCGATGATGGCCGCGTCACTGCGGTCGGTGAGCATCTCGCGGACGAAGCTCTGGTCGATCTTCAGTACGTCGATGGGAAGGCGCTTGAGGTAGGCGAGGCTCGAATAGCCAGTGCCGAAATCGTCGATGGCGATGCGCACGCCCACCTCCTTCAATGCCAGCAGGGTCTTGCGCGTCTGGTCGATGTCATGGGCCAGCACGCCTTCGGTGATCTCCAGCTCCAGGTGGTCGGGCGGCAAGCCCGACTCCTGGATGATGTCCTTGACCATGCCGAGGAAGCTTTCCTCGCGGAACTGCACGGCGGAGATGTTCACGCTCAGGCACAGCGGGTAGCCCATGTCGAGCAGACGCCTGGCGTCGTTGCAGGCCTGCAGCAGCACGTACTTGCCGATGGGGATGATCAGCCCGGTTTCCTCGGCCAGGGGGATGAAGTCGGCGGGCGAGACCAGCGAGCCATCGGCGGTGCGCCAGCGGATCAGCGCCTCGATGCCCGATGGGCGGCCATCGGCGGCGTCGATCTTGGCCTGGTAGAACACCTCGAACACCCGCTGCTCCAGGGCCCGGCGCATGTGGCGTTCGAGCATGTGGCGGGCGCGGGTGCTGGCCTCGATCTTCTCGGAGAAGAAGCGGAAGCGGTTCCGTCCCTCCACCTTGGCCTGGTACATGGCCGAGTCGGCGTAGCGGTAGAGGGATTCCAGGTTGTCGCAATCGTCCGGGTAGACGCTGATGCCGATGCTGGCCGAGAGGTCGTAGCGGGCGCCGTTGATGGTCAGCGGCAGGCCGATGATCGACAGCAGGCGCTCGGCGAAGTCCCCCACCGCGTCGAAACCCTGGACATCCGGCAGCAGCACCACGAATTCGTCGCCGCCCTGGCGGCTGACGGTGTCGACGGTGCGCACCGAGGCCGAAAGGCGCAATGCGACCTCGCGCAGCACCTGGTCCCCGGTGGTGTGGCCGATGGAATCGTTGATCAGCTTGAAGTTGTCCAGGTCGAGCATCAGCATCGCCACCTTGCCCTGGCCCCGCCGCGCTTTCTGCAACGCCTGTATGGCGCGGTCCTGCAGCAGCGCGCGATTGGGCAGGCCGGTCAGCGCATCGACGTAGGCCACGCGCTTGGCCTGCTCGCGCAGGCTCAGGTGGGCCTTCACGTAGGCACGCACCACCGCCAGGTTGAGCGGCTTCTGGATGAAGCCCAGCGCACCGGACTCCAGGGCCTGCAGCTCGTTCTCCGGCCCGCTGTGTGAAGTGACGAAGATGATCGAGGCGTCGCACAGCTTGGGATCGGCCTTGATCTGCCGGCAGATGTCGAATCCGCTCATCTGCGGCATCTCGATGTCCAGCAGCACCACATCGGGCCGGCAGGACCGGGCGATCTCCAGGGTCCCCGGGCCGCCATTGGCGATGTGCACGGCCGCCAGGTCGCGCACGGCCTCGCTCAGCACCCGGATGTGGCTGACCTGGTCATCGACGATGAGGATCACTGGATCGTGGCTGTAGAGGTCGTGCATTCCCTGGCTACCTCGAATGACACTAAGGTCCTGACTAACTGACAGCCTAGACGAAGATATCCCACGCTCAGGTTCAACTGGACTGACAAGGGTCTCTGCTGGTCGGCGGGCGCCAGGAGCAGCGCACTACGCCCCTTGGCGACCTGCAGTTTTAGTGGGTCCCCGCGTTCGCGGGGATGACGAATGGGGGATGAGCGCCGTGAAAACCCCGTCACCCTCGTGAACGCAGGGGCCCAGTGAAAGGGCCGCAACGGGAAGCACGAAAACGAATCCTTCGCGGATGCACAGGTTTCCGTTAAGCCCGCAGCCGGTGGATTTGGGCTGTTCTTTAAGTGGCTCCCCGCGTTCGCGGGGATGACGGGTGGGGGATGAGCGCTGTGCAAACCCGTCACCCTCGCGAATGCGGGGGCCCAGTGAAAGGGGCGCAATCAGGCGTCGGAGCATGCAGCCGCCGCGCACTCCGGACCCTGTGGCTGCCCTAGCCCACGCCGGCCAGGCGCTTGAGGCGTTCGATCTCCGCCGCCGACTCCCCGACGCACTGGGCCGCGGCCAGGCGCATGACCACCTGCTCCTGGCGCACCTGGAACTGCGGCAGCGCATAGCAGGCGCCGATCAGGTCGCGCAGGGCCATGGGCAGGCCCCAGTGCGCCTTGAGGCGGATGGCGAACGGCTCGGCGAAGTCGGCGAGGGCCTTGGTCAGGGTGTTGTCGTCGAGGGCCTGGCGGCTCTGTCGCATCCACTGCTGGGCCTGGAAGATCACGCACATCTCGCCCAGCCGGTAGAGCAGCGCCGCCGCCTGCAGCGGACCGTGGTCGAGGCCGCACTGGCGGGCGGTGCGCACCACGGTTTCGGAAAGCTGCTCGATCTCGTCCAGGTAGTTCTGCAGGAACAGCTTCAGGAACGGGTCAGTGGTGCTGCCGGCCTGGCGCAGGGCCAGGGCGATGGCGTGGTTCATGCACGTGCGGGCGCCCATGCGCTTGAGCGCCTCGGGCAGGCTGATGCAGGGCGCCTGGCCGCTACCGTAGGTGGCGCTGTTGGCAGCGGCGATCAGGTAGGCGCACAGCGCCGGGTCGCGGTTCCAGTCGGCGGCCAGCTCCTGGAAATCCATCGGCACGCCCCGGCTGGCCTGTTGCAGCTTGTCCTTCACGTCGGCCAGCAGCGGCACGTCCAGCTGCTCGGCGGTCAGGCCGCGCAGGTGCTCCTCGAAGTTGCCCTGCTGCGCCTCGGGCTCCACTGCCCGGGCATCGCCGGGCAGCAGGCTCTCCAGGCAGGCGATGACCTTGGGTACATCGAAGGGCTTGGTGATATAGGCGCTGATGCCCATGGGGCGAGCGGCCATCACGCTTTCCCGGTCGGCACGGCCAGTGACCACCAGCAGCGGCACGGTCCTGTCGATGCGGCGGATCTTCTGCATCACATCCAGGCCGGTGCCATCCGGCAGGTTCCAATCGACGATGACCAGTTGGTAGCGGTTCGATCGCCAGGCATCGACGGCCGCACGAACCGCTGCGAAACACTCGATTTCCGCCCCCGGACGGACACTCAGCACCAGTTGCTGAAGCAGATTGGCGATCCAGGGATCGTCATCGACTATCTGAATCCTCATCGGCTCCTCTCGTCCTAGCCCCCGGGACGCTTCCACGGCATGGCTTCCCGGCCCCGGCAAAGAATAGAACAGCCCAGCCGCCAACGCCCTCGCCGGGCCGGGGCTCCAACCGAGCGATCGGCCACCGATCTTCACAGGCTTGCCTATAGTGAGTGCGTACCGCCATGCAACCTGAGGTGATCCCCATCCCACGCGCCCGTTCACCGGCCCGCACGTGACCGGTGAGGATCGAGCCGTGCCAGGCGCATGCGGCCCCAGCCACCCCATAGGATGTCCAATGGTGCTGAAGCGAATCGCTACCGCCGACCTGCAGCTCGGCATGTACGTCCAGGAATTCTGCGGCTCATGGATGGACCATCCCTTCTTCCGCGCCAAGTTCGTGGTCAAGACCGACAAGGACCTGCAACGCATCCGCAACAGCGAGATCGCCGAGGTGTGGATCGACACCAGCAAGGGCGCGGACGTGGCCGAGCATCTGCCCAGCCGCACCGTCGAGGAAGTCGAGGCCGAGATCGACGAGCGCCTGGCCGCCGCCGAGCACAAGCCGCCCCTGCGCCCCACCAGCCTGGAGGACGAGGTGGCGCGTGCCGCCGAGCTTTGCGCGCGCTCGAAGGAAGCGGTGGTGTCGATGTTCGGCGATGCGCGCATGGGCAAGGCCATCGACGTCGAGAACGCCCAGGGGCTGGTGGAGGAAATCGCCAACTCGGTGCTGCGCTGTCCCAATGCGCTGATCAGCCTGGCCCGCCTGAAGTCGGCCGACGAATACACCTACATGCATTCGGTGGCGGTCTGCGCGCTGATGATCGCCCTCGCCCGCCAGCTCGGCCTGGCGGAAGCCCAGGTGCGCGAGGCA
The DNA here is from genome assembly GCF_037153275.1 of Pseudomonas sp. USHLN015. NCBI lineage: Bacteria > Pseudomonadati > Pseudomonadota > Gammaproteobacteria > Pseudomonadales > Pseudomonadaceae > Pseudomonas > Pseudomonas sp. USHLN015. Next base: position 51,830 of record NZ_JBBCKP010000013.1, on the reverse strand, counting down.
GGCATGGCCGGGCTGCTGCACGACATCGGCAAGATGGCCGTGCCCATGGACGTACTGAACAAGCCCGGCAAGCTCACCGACAGCGAATTCGAGCAGGTACGCAGCCACCCCGAGGCGGGTACGCAGATACTCCTGCAGAGCGGCCAGGTCAGCGCCCTGGTGCTGGATGTCTGCCTGCACCATCACGAGAAGGTCGACGGAACCGGCTACCCGCATCGCCTGCAGAGCGATCAGATCAGCCTGCTGGCGAAGATGGGCGCCGTCTGCGACGTGTACGACGCCATCACCTCCGACCGCCCCTACAAGCGCGGCTGGGACCCCGCCGAATCCATCCGCCGCATGGCCGAATGGAGCCAGTCGCACTTCGACGAGGCGGTGTTCCAGGCGTTCGTCAAATCCATCGGCATCTATCCAACCGGTTCCCTGGTGCGCCTGGACAGCGGGCGCCTCGGCGTCGTGCTGGAGCAGCACCCGAAGTCGCTGACCATGCCGCGGGTCAAGGTCTTCTATTCCGTGCGCCTTAAAGCCGCCATCCCGGTGGAGGTGATCGACCTGGCGAAGCTCGCCGGGCGCGACAAGATCGTCGCGCGGGAATCCTCCGCCGACTGGCCGTTCAAGAACCTCGACGAGCTCTGGTCCGGGATCGCCGACGTGCGCCGCAGCCGCGCGGCAGAGGGGCAGCGCTGAAGCGGCGCTTGTGCGGGGCGCCGCACTGCTGTTCCATGTGCGCTCCCCACCCCGCAAGGACGACCCCATGTACCGCCTGGACTGGCTGCGCAACCACCCGCAGCACAGCGACACCTACGCCCTCTGGCTCTACCGGCAGTTCGCCTACGAGTTCGCCGACCAGCCCCTGGAGGACTGGCAGCGCGAGTTCGCCGAAGGCCAGCTCAGTGGCGAGTGGCAGTGCCTGGTGGCGCTGGATGGCGAACGCCTGCTCGGCGGCGCGGCCCTGGCCGCCGACGACCTGCCCGGCCGCGATGACCTGGGCCCCTGGCTCGCCTGCGTGTTCACCACACCCGAAGCGCGCGGGCAGGGCATCGCCGAGCGCCTGATCGAGGGCATCTGCGAGCAGGCACGCAGCCAGGGCCATGTGCGGCTCTACCTGCACACCCAGGATCGCGCCGACTACTACGCCCGGCGCGGCTGGACGCCGCTGGAATCTTTCCACGCCTGGGGCGCCGAGCACACCCTGATGTGGCGCGCCCTGGAAGGCGCGGCATGAGCGCGCCGAACCCCGGGCGCGAAAAAGGGTCAGAGCGGCTCCATGGCGCCCGGCGTACCGGCCGGGCAGAATGCCGCCCCCGTTATCGATGGAGTGTTCCGATGCGTTTGCTCGCCAGCCTCGCGCTGCCCCTGTTCGCCGCCAACCTGGCGGTCGCCGCCCCCGCCCAGCTGCCCCAGCTGGAGGCCTACAAGGGTCTCGACGCCTGGCTGGTGCCGGTGGAGCCACTGCGCATCAGCGACCACGTATGGCAGATCGGCACCGCCAGCATCAGCGCCCTGCTGGTGAAGACCGACGCTGGCGCGGTGCTCATCGACGGTGGCATGCCCCAGGTGGCCGATCACCTGCTGGCCAACATGAAGAAGCTCGGCGTGGCCCCGCAGGATGTGCGCCTGATCCTGCACAGCCATGCGCACATCGACCACGTCGGCCCGCTGGCGGCGATCAAGCGCGCCACCGGCGCCATGCTGGTGAGCAACGCCGAATCCGCCGTGCTGCTGCAACGTGGCGGCGCCGACGACATCCATTTCGGCAGCGGCATGCTCTTCGAACCGATCCAGACCGACCGCCTGGTGCAGGACGGCGAGGCCGTGACCCTGGGCAGCAGCACCTTCACCGTGCACTTCACCCCGGGGCACACGCCCGGCAGCATGAGCTGGACCTGGACCGACACCCGGGACGGCGAGCCCCTGCGCATCGCCTACAGCGACAGCCTCAGCGCGCCGGGCTACCAGTTGCGCCACAACGCCCGCTACCCGCACCTCGTGGAAGCCTTCCGCGCAAGCTTCGCCGCCGTCCGCGCCCTGCCCTGCGACCTGCTGCTCACACCCCACGCCGAAGGCAGCGGCTGGGACTACGCCAACGCCGCCAGGCCACATCCCCAGCCGGTCAGCTGCAAGGCCTACGCGGACAAGGCCGAGGCGAAGCTCGACCAGATGCTCGCCGAGCAGGCGAACAAGCGCTGACATCCAACGACCAGGGGGCCCGGACATGGCCAGCAAAGACGCGATCGCGAGTTTCATCAGGGACGCCTTCCCGCAGACCCGCGTGGTGATCGAGTCCGTCGGGCCGATGGCCGCCACGGTATCGCTGCAGGTGGACGACAGCGACCTGCGCCCCGGCGGCACCGTATCCGGCCCCACGCTCATGGCCGTGGCCGACGTCGCCCTCTACGTCGCCGTGCTGGGGCAGATCGGCATCGTGCCGCTGGCGGTCACCACCAGCCTGACCATCAACTTCCTGCGCCGGCCGGAAGCCGCCCGCCGGGTGATCGGCGAGTGCCGGCTGATGAAGCTGGGCAAGACCCTGGCCATGGGCGAGGTCTCCCTCTATTCCGAAGGCCTGGACGACCCCGTCGCCCACGTGGTCGGCACCTACGCCATCCCGCCGGAGCACCTGCGGCAGGTGCCGTGACACCGTGCAGGGGCGAATTCATTGGCTCTGTCTGCGTTAAGTGTTGCCAGGAGGTTTTTGGCCAAGCCGATTGCCGAGTTTTGCTGATGGTTTCTGTTTCGCCTTGCCGGGCGAGTCCCTTTTAACAATCGTCGGAATGCCGAACCACTTAAAAGGAACCAAAAGCGCTCGCCCCTGCATACGGGTCTGGCTGAAGCCAGACTCCCCTCGCTCCATCATCGTTTCAGGGGCCCGGCGTACCGGGCCATCCATGGCCCGGTACGCCTTTCGCGACATCCATGTCGCTCAACCCCTGAAACGACGATTGCGCTCGGCCTCCTGAAGGGGCGTTTGGCGGCTGCTGCAACCTCTTCGCCAGAATCTTCAGCGATGTGCGCATCACGCTCGCTTACGTAGGGTGGTGTAGAGCGAAGCGAAACCCACGCGGTGGGCGTGACAGGGAGCCATAAATGCCCCAGAAAGCACCAGGCTTGAGGCCACCCATCAAGTTCACAACAGCTAACGCAGACACAACCAATCCATTCGCCCAGCCCATGCTCGCAGGTTGCAGCGATGCGAACCCCATCAACGGTGGTTGCCGGCCCAGCATGGGGTTCGCTTCGCTCTTCCCATCCTGCGGATAGGCATATGACGGGTCGTGGGAGCGAATTCATTCGCGAATAACCGGCACCTTGGTCGCATTGACCGCCGTCGCGCGGCCGCGCTTGTATGGCGCCACGACAACGACCACCCGACGCTACGGGACCCGCCATGACCGTGCCTGCCGCCCACCCGACCACCACCCGAGGCTCCACGTTGCTGCTCACCGGCCTGGCGATGCTCGCCTTCGCCGGCAACTCGGTGCTTTGCCGCCTGGCCCTGAAGCACACGGGCATCGATGCCGCCAGCTTCACCGTGCTGCGCATCGCCAGCGGCGCGCTGATGCTGTGGTTCCTGCTCAGGTGGCGCAGCGCCGGCAAGCCCATGGCCGGCAGTTGGCCAGGCGCGCTGGCGCTGGTGGTGTACGCGGCGGGCTTTTCCCTGGCCTATGTCCACCTGGAGACCGGCACCGGCGCCCTGCTGCTGTTCGGCGCGGTGCAGTTGAGCATGCTGTCCTACGGTTTCCTGCGCGGTGAGCGGCTCGGGCTGCAGGGCGCGACGGGCCTGTTGCTGGCCATGGCCGGGTTGCTGGTGCTGCTGTTGCCGGGCGCCAGTGCGCCGCCCCTGGGCAGTGCGCTGCTGATGCTGGTGGCGGGGCTCGCCTGGGCGGTCTATTCGCTGCTGGGCAAGGGCTCCGGCGATCCGCTGGCTGCCACCACCGGCAACTTCGTGCGGGGCATCCCGATCGCCCTGGCCTGCGCCCTTCCCTTTCTCCACGACCTGCACTACGACCCCGCCGGCGCGGGCTTCGCCCTGCTCTCCGGCGCCGTGGCCTCCGGCCTGGGCTACGCCATCTGGTACGCGGCGGTGGCCCGGCTGGCTGCGATCCAGGCCGCCACGGTCCAGCTCAGCGTGCCGATCATCGCGGCGACGGCGGGCATCCTGCTGCTCGGGGAAGCACTGACCCTCACCCTGGCGATCTCGTCCATTGCGGTGCTGGGAGGCGTGGGGCTGGTCCTGGGCAGCAAGGTGCGCTGAAGCAGCGTTTGGCCTCCGGACCTGGGCGGTCTGTCAGATCTTTACCGTTTCGCTATAGCAAAAGGCTTACAAGAGGCGGATGAAATCTCCTCTGCCCGACTTTATCTGACAGACCTATCCTACACACACGACTGAAGCGCAGGACGCGCCCGGTCAGGGAAGATCGACCAACGCCAGGATGGCAGCCGACAGGATGTCGGACGGTCTGGAAAAAGCCCGCTTCGGCGGGCTTTTTACTTTTCTGCGTTCTGCAGGCATTGCACCCGCCCCGGCCCCTCGCCTACCTCGCATCGAGCACACCTGCTCGCCTGCGGAGCCCTTCGCCGCCATCCAGGCTGGAAGGATCGGCCGCGCTGGAGGATCATCGAGCCCCTCTCACCGCAGCCCGGAGCCTTTCGATGAGCTGGTCCGCCGCGCAGTACCGGAAGTTCGAAGACGAGCGCAATCGCCCCATCCATGACCTGCTGGCGCAGGTACCCGAGCACCCCGTGGCGCGGGCGATCGACCTGGGCTGCGGCCCGGGCAATTCCACCCAACTGCTCCTCGAGCGTTTTCCCGATGCCCGGGTCACCGGCCTGGACAGCTCGGAGGACATGATCGAGGCCGCCCGCCAGCGCCTGCCGGACGTCGACTTCCAGGTGGGCGACATCACCCGCTGGAGCAGCGCCGAGCCGGTCGACCTGATCCTCGCCAACGCGTCACTGCAATGGGTTCCGGACCATGCCAGCCTGCTGCCGGCGCTGCTGGCCCGGCTCGCCCCCGGCGGAAGCCTGGCGGTACAGATGCCCGACAACCTGGATGAGCCGGCGCACCGGCTGATGCGCGAAATCGCGGCGCAAGGGCCCTGGGCCGAGCGCCTGGCGGACGCGCACCGCGCCCGGGAAAGCCGCCATCCGGCGTCGTGGTATTTCGGCGTCCTGCGTGAAGCCGGCGCACGGGTGAACGTCTGGCGGACCGTCTACCACCATGCGCTGGCGGGCGGCCCGAAGGCTATCGTCGAGTGGTTCAAGGGCAGCGGCCTGCGTCCCTTCCTCGCGCCGCTTTCGGCCACTGAGCAGGACCAGTACCTGGCCCGTTACGAGGCCGCAGTGGCGGCGGCCTATCCCAGCTACGCCGATGGCTGCGTGCTGCTGCCCTTCCCGCGCCTGTTCTTCGTCGCCACCCGCTGAGACGCGCCCGGGCCCATCAGCCCGGCGCGCGGGGTGCGCGCGATCAGCCCCATCACCCCGGGGCTAGGCGTGCAGCGAGAAAACTCAACCCGCCACGGCCTGGCGGCCGACCGAGCCATGGCGCAGGGCGCGGCGGGCGAACAGCGTCTTGGCGGCGGTGACCTGGATCGGGCCGCCGGTGAAGGTCGGCAGCTCGCCACGGACCCACTGGTTGCCCTCGCCCTTCCAGCTCACCTCGCCCGCAGCGAGCTTGATGTCGCGGATCAGCTCGCGGATCAGGCCGCGCACCCGCTTCTGGCAGAACACCGCGTCACTGTCGATGGCCTTGCGCAGGGTCGGGTGGTCGTCCTTGTCGAGGGTCAGCAGCAGCTTGCCGTCGGGACGGGGCGTGATGGAGACGGTGTAGCCAGGGAAGGCGTCGAAGAATTCTTTGATGGCGATCTGCATTGCAATCACTCCTGTCCGGTTCATTGCCGTAACAGGAGGTGCATCCGCCGTGCCAGCCTCGGGCCGACCGTTAAATCCTTATTAATCAAACGGTTGCGTAAAGCTGATATCAAGCTGTCATTTGCAGGATGCAAGGCCGGCCAATTGTTGAGGCCGTATTCTGCAAGGGCTCAGGCGCCCTGCAGGCAGCGGGCGAAGAGCTGCAGGATGGGCTGGCTGCGCTGGCCATGACGGGTCAGCAGGATGATGCGCCGCTGGAAGGTCAGCTCGCCCAGGCGGATGACGCGGATGGCGGCCTCGCGCTCCAGCCACAGGCCCGCCTCGGGGATCAGCGAGACCCCGAGCCCCGCTTCGACCATGCGCACGATGGCATCGAGCTCGTCGAGCTCCAGTGCCACCTGGACCTCCAGCCGCTGCCGACGGAGGAAGCGGGTGACCTGGCGCCCGCCGAAGGAGGTGCGGTCGTAGCGCACCAGCGGCTGGCTGGCGAGGATGCGCAGCGGGTCGTCGCCCTCCAGCTCGCGGGGCACGATGAGCACGAAATCCTCCTCGCGCAGGACTTCGGCGTGCAGCTCCTTGGGCAGGTCGAACGGCGGCTCGATGAGGATCGCCAGGTCCAGTTCACCCGCGTCCACCTGGCTCAGCAGGTTCAACGAGACACCGGGGATCAGCTTGGGCTCGACCTTGGGCGCGGCCTCGCGCAGGCGCAGCAGCGCGGCGGCCAGCAGGCCGGTCTGCACCGTGGCGATGGCACCTATGCGCAGCTCGCCGCTGAACTGCTCGGCCGCCTCCGGGGTGGCCATGCGCGCGAAGATCTCCAGCATCTCCCGCGCCATGGGCAGCGCGCGGTGCCCGGCGGCATTGAGGATGGCCTGGCGCCCGGTGCGATCGAACAGGCGCACGCCAAGGGCCTGCTCCAGGTTGCGGATCTGCGCGCTGACCGCCGACTGGGTCAACCCGATGTGCATCCCGGCGGCGGCGAAGGTGCCGTGGCGGGCGACGGCGATGAAGGTGCGGAGTTCGCGCAGCATGGTCGGCCTCTGATCGAAATTATTCGTGCTCGGCACAAATTATCCCGACTTTCCATCGACAATCCCATCTCTAGAATGGAGCGCACACCCCCACGAGGCAGCGCCCCATGAGTCTTTCCCCCTTCCACCTGGCCATCCCCGTCCATGACCTGGCCGCCGCGCGGCACTTCTACGGCGAGGTGTTCGGCCTCGCCGAGGGTCGCTCCAGCGAACACTGGGTGGACTTCGATTTCTTCGGCCACCAACTGGTGATCCACGAGCACCCGAAGACCTCCAGCCAGGAGGCCGCCCACACCAATGCGGTGGACGGCCACGACGTGCCGGTGCCGCATTTCGGCGTGGTGTTGCCCTGGGCGGAATGGGAAGCCCTCGCCGAGCGCCTGCGCGGGCTGGGCACGCGGTTCGTGATCGAACCCTACGTGCGCTTCAAGGGACAGGTGGGCGAACAGGCGACCCTGTTCCTCTTCGACCCGTGCGGCAACGCCCTGGAGTTCAAGGCGTTCAAGGACATGGGGCAGCTGTTCGCCAAGTGATGGGGAGCACCGGGCTGCTGTTCAGTGGGTCCCCGCGTTCGCGGGGATGACGGGATGACCTGGCCCGCTGCGGTCGGCGCCGGGCCCTGCCGGGGTGCTACGCCTCGGGCAGTTCGCGGGACAGCAGCGCCTTGATGGTGTTGGCGTGGCGCTGCTCGTCCTGCAGGACGGCCTGGAAACGACGCAGCCAGGAGTCGTCACCCATGGCGCCGACCAGGGTCACCAGGGTTTCCCAGGCGGCCTGCTCGCCCAGCTCGTAGATGAGCATGGCGTGCAGGCATTGCGGCACGGTGCTGTCCGGTTGCGCCAGCACCTGGGCCACGCGCTGGGCGGCGATGCCCCAGGTGCGGGGGTGCTCGGCCAGCGCGGTGCGGGCCCGCACGCCAACGGTTTCCAGGGCCTCGATCAAGGTCCAGACGTGGGCCAGCTCTTCATCGCGGATCTGCCGGAAGGTCGCCACCAGCTCGGCGCGGTTGCCGTGGTGGTGCATGGCACGGTCCAGCAGCGAATCGTAGAGCTGTACGCAGATGCTTTCCGCAAGCACGGCCTCTTCCAGCTTGGCGATGAACAGGCTCGAATCGCTGCGCGCCATGGCGGCGAAGGCGTGTTCGCCACGGCTGCGCCAGTCTTCGCCGGGATCATCGGCCGTGGACGGGGCCTGGCCGATGACGCCGACGCTGACGCTGACGCTGACGAGCTCACTGCGGTCGGGGCGTGCTGAGGTGACACTGGGCATTGTTATTCTCCTCTCGTGACCCGGCGGGTGCGTGCCTGAGCACCCGCCTTGGTCATGGGAAAATCCGTCCGGTGGGAGGTTCAAGAAGTTTTCAGCCGAGCTGACGACGGGCCGGCATTGCCATTCAACGTGCCATGCAGCGCTGGTAGCGCTCGTCGACACGCTTGGCGAACCACGCCGTGGTCAGCTTGCGGGTGATCTTCGGACTCTGCAGGGTGATGCCCGGCAGCACCGCGCGGGGCAGCTTGCGCCCGCCCCCCTTCTCGGCCAGGGCGAAGACCTTCTCGTACAGCTCCGTTTCGGCGAAATCCGGCCCGTCGCCCTGCTCCAGGGCGCGGCGGATGGCGCCATCGCCCATGTCCAGGCGCCGCCCCAGGGTGCGCACCGCCTTCTCGGTGGAGCCGGCATCGCGGCTGCCGTGGATGATCAGGTCGCCATCCAGCGCCAGGGGCATGCCGCTGGCCAGGCTCACCGCCTGCTGGAAGGCGGCGTTGCGGCTGGCGTACCAGCCGGCGTTGAAGTCGGCGAAGCGGTACAGCGGCTCGGGGTAGTCCGCCTCGTAGCCGAGCAGGTGGGCGATGCCGAAGTACAGGCCGCCACGACGGGTGAACACCTCGTCGCGCACGCTGCCGGTGGTCGGGTACGGGTAGTGCTCGGCGTGCTCCTGGGCGAAGGCGATGCTGACCTGCATGGGGCCGCCGGTGTGCACCGGGTTGAAGGTGCCGAACAGCTGGCGGCCGAGGGGCACCATGCCGATGAAGTCATCGAAGATCACGCTCAGCTGGCGCTCGGTGCGCACGGCTGCGAGGCGCTCGGCGTAGGTCTTGCCGGTGGGCGAGCGGATGTCCAGCGCCGAATCCACCAGGAAGCCCGGCAGGTGCAGGCGCGCGGCACGGCGGTCGATCTCCTGGCGGGCGATCTTCGCCAGGCCCGGCACCGCCGGGTCGGCCTGGTAGGTCGACTCCTGCTCGGTCACCGCCAGCACCGCGCAGAAGTTGCTCTTCACCGTGGCCAGCTCCTGGGCGGTGAAGGCCACCTGGATATCCGTGGCCCAGCCCTGGCGGTCCACCACGCTGCTGGGAATCAGCCGCGCCACCTGGGCGCGCACCTCGGCCGGGGTGAGCTGCGGGCCCTCCTGGCTGCGCTGGCTGCCGCAGCCGGCCAGCAACGCGGCGGCGACGAGGACGAGACTGGCGGGGGCGAGATTCATGGTGGCTCCGACGGCGGCAAACGAAACGGCATGGCCCAGCTTCGACAGGCGTGCCGTGAAGCTGTTCAACCGACATGCCGGCAATCCGTGCGCGAACGCGCGCGCCTCTGTAGAGTCGCTCCATCCACGCAAGGAGCTGCTGCATGACTGACGACTGGGATTTCTATTTCGCACAGGTCGACGACCGCCCCGCCTCCCTCTACGTCGACCTCGGCGCGGTGCGCGAGGCACCCCTGGAGCACCTGCCGTTCATGGCCTACGTGCGCCTGCACATGCGCACGCCGCGTGACGACGGCCTCTCCAGCCAGGATGAATTCGACCGGCTGATCGAGATCGAGGACCAGTTGACGGCACGCCTGGTCAACGAAGGCTGCGCCTACCTGGGCCGCTACACCGGCAACAGCCTGCGCGATTTCTTCTACTTCGTGGGCGACCCGTCGCTCTGGGAGGGCCGGGTGGCCACCGTGCTGGAGGGTTTCCCCGAGTACGAGTACGAAGCCGGCACCCGGGAAGACCGGGAATGGTCGACCTACTTCGACTTCCTCTTCCCGCCCGCCGAGGACCAGCAACGCATCAGCAACCGCCGCCTGTGCGCGGTGCTGGAAAGCAATGGCGACACGCTGGAGACCCCGCGCGAGATCGACCACTGGTTCTACCTGCCCGACGAGGCCCGTGGCCAGGCGCTGATCGCCGAGGCGGCCACCCTCGAATTCGCCGTGCGCAACTGTGGTTGGACCGAGGATGAGGACGCCTACCAGGTGCAGCTGTGGCGCGAGGACATCCCCCAGCCCGGGCACATCGACGAGCTGACCCTGGCGATGCTGGCCCTGGCGCTGGCCTTCGACGGCGATTACGACGGCTGGGAGACGGTGCTGGTGACGGACGAGCCGACGACGCTGCATTGAGGGGATTCGGGGGGCCGTCGACTCCCCGGCCCCAATGAATGATCCGCCAGCGCAGAGCCGGTGAGATCCATCCACATCTGTGGGAGCGAATTCATTCGCGAAAGGCCACGTCGTGGCCCAGGACCTGCAATTCGCAAAGGTGCCTTCAGGGCCTTTCCGGATGCCTGGTGCGCCCACCGCATGGGTTTCGCTTCGCTCTACGCCATCCTACGAGAGCCGCCAACCGAGCCGGCAATGGAGCCGCTGCGCGGCCCTTTCGCGAATGAATTCGCTCCCACGGGCTGGGTTGGCGATAGACAGTGGGCGAATGAATTGGCTCTGACTGCGTTAGCTGTGTGGATTCAACAGGACGACTCTGGATTCCTGGCACACCCACCGCATGGGTTTCGCTTCGCTCTACACCATCCTACGAAAGCCGCCAGCCACGGCATCCACCCGGTGGTGATGCGCACATCAATGTGAAGTCGTGAGCCTCGACGTTGGAGCAGCGGCCAAACGCCCCTTCAGGAGGCCGAGCGCAATCGTCGTTTCAGGGGTTGAGCGACATGGATGTCGCGAAAGGCGTACCGGGCCAGGGATGGCCCGTTACGCCGGGCCCCTGAAACGATGATGGAGCGAGGGAAGTCTGGCGGAGCCAGACCCGTATGCAGGGGCAAGCCTTTTTGGTTTCTTTTTTGGCGACTGAAAAAAGAGACTCGCCCGGCAAGGCGAAACAGAAACCATCAGCAAGACTCGGCAATCAACCGGGTCCCAAATCCCCTAGCAACACCTAACGCAGACAGCGCCAATGAATTCGCCCCTACGGGCCGATCTCCTCGATGCTGATTTCGCGCATGCGGAATTTCTGGATCTTGCCGGTCACGGTCATGGGGAATTCGCTGACGAAGCGGAAGTGCCGCGGCACCTTGAAGTGGGCGATGCGTGAGCGGGCCCAGTCGCGCAGTTCTTCCGCCGTGGCCGTGTGGCCGGGGTGCAGCTGGACCCAGGCCACCAGCTCCTCGCCGTAGCGGTTGCAGGGGATGCCGATCACCTGCACGTCGGCCACCGCCGGGTGGGTGAAGAAGAATTCCTCCAGCTCGCGCGGATAGATGTTCTCGCCACCGCGGATGATCATGTCCTTGCTGCGACCGACGATGCGTACGTAGCCCTCCTCGTCCATGGCCGCCAGGTCGCCGGTGTGCATCCAGCCGCCGGGGTCAATGGCGTCCGTCGTCGCCAGCGGGTTGTTCCAGTAGCCGAGCATGACGCTGTAGCCACGGGTGCACAGCTCGCCGATCTGCCCACGCGGGACGATGCGGCCGTCGGCGTCGACGATCTTGCTTTCCAGCTGCGGCTGGGTACGGCCGACGGTGGTGACGCGCAGTTCCAGGCCGTCATCGGGGCCGGTCTGCAGGGACACCGGGCTGGTCTCGGTCATGCCGTAGGCGATCTGCACCTCAGCCATGTGCATCTCGTCGATCACCCGGCGCATCACCTCGATCGGGCAGGTGGCACCGGCCATGATCCCGGTGCGCAGGCTGGAGAGATCGAAGTCGCGGCGCCGAGGGTGGTCCAGCTCGGCGATGAACATGGTGGGCACGCCGTACAGCGCGGTGGCCTTCTCCTCCGCCACGGCGGCCAGGGTGGCCAGGGGGTCGAAGGCATCGCCCGGGTAGATCATGGTGCTGCCGTGGGTCAGGCAGCCGAGGTTGCCCATGACCATGCCGAAGCAGTGGTAGAGCGGCACCGGGATCACCAGGCGGTCGTGCTCGGTGAGGCCCAGGCTCTCGCCGACCATGTAGCCGTTGTTGAGGATGTTGTAGTGGCTGAGGGTGGCGCCCTTGGGGAAGCCGGTGGTGCCGGAGGTGTACTGGATGTTGATCGGGTCGTCGAACTGCAACTGGCCCTCGCGCTCGGCCAGCGCCGCGGCGCTCACCTCCCCGGCCCGCGCCTGCAGGGCGGCCCAGGGAAGGAAGCCGGCCGGTGGCTCGGCAGCCAGGCTGACCACGCCACGCAGCTCCGGCAGCTTCTCGCTGGCGAGCGTGCCCGGCTCGCCGTCGGCCAGGGCCGGGGCCAGTTCCAGCAGCATCGCGTGGTAGTCGGAGGTCTTGAAGGCATCGGCGCAGATCACCCAGCGGCAGCCGGATTGCTTGAGGGCGTATTCCAGCTCGCTGCTGCGGTAGGCCGGGTTGATGTTGACCAGGATGGCGCCGACCTTGGCGCTGGCGAACTGGGTGATGGTCCATTCGGCGCAGTTGGGCGCCCAGATGCCGAGGCGGTCGCCCGCCTCCAGGCCGATGGCCATGAGCGCGCGGGCATGGCGCTCCACTTCCGCCGCCAGTTGCGCCCAGCTCAGGCGCAGGCCCTGGTGGCGCACCACCAGCGCTTCGCGTTCGGGGAAGCGCGCCACGGTGGCGTCGAAGGCGGCGCCCAGGGTCATGGCCAGCAATGGCTTGTCCTGGCGCCCACGGGTGTAGCTGGGGTGATTCATGGTGGTCCCTTCTTGTGCTTGTTGGGATCGACGCTGAACCGACTGCCGCTGCCAGGCAGGCAACGCGGGTGTGCCGGTCTTATTTAACCTTTACGTAAACGTTAAGCCAGGCCTGGAGGGGTCTCCGTTGGTCGTAGAGGCGTTGCGCCATACCGGCCGCAACGCCCTGCCCACTGCCTCAGCGCACGAACACCTGCGTCGTGGTGATCGCCATGTCTCCGCCGGGCAGCTTGATGTTCTTCACCTTCTCCAGGCTGTCCGGGTCGAACACCGCGATGTCGTTGAAGGTGCCGGCGAGGTACAGCTTGCTGCCGGCCTTGTTGAAGGCCACGCAGTAGTAGCTGTGGTCGAGGTTGGCGGCCTTGACCAGCTTCTGCTGCCTGATGTCGTACTTGGCCAGGCGGTTGAGCACGCCGAACATCAGGTTCGGGTCCTTGGGCGAGCGCATGCCGGTGAAGTACAGCTCGGTGAGCGGGGCGAAGTCCTGCACCGTGCTCTTGCCGGTCTTCAGGTCGATGCTGACGAAGCCGTAGATGAAGTCGGCGGTGGCCAGGTCCTGCTTCGCGTCCTTGAACTTCGCGGTGGTGTAAAGCATGGAGAAGTCGTGCAGCGCGCTCTGGTGCGGCCAGAAGTACAGCACGTCCGGCGCGCTGTAGTCGGGGCGCTGCCAGTTGCGCCCGGGCACCGCCACCTCGTATTTGCCGGTGTGCACATCCATCTTGTAGATGTCCGGCCCCGCCACGAACAGGCTGCCGTCGTCGGCGGCGCGCATCAGGTACACCTGGCGCGGCATGGGGAAGCTGCGCACGGGCTTGGCGTCGAGGCCGTCGGCGGTGCGGAACACCTCCAGGCGCGGCGGCTTGACCACGTAGTGGTCGCTCATCACCTGGGTCGGGTTGACCGTGGTGTACAGCTCCTTGCCGTCCGGGCTCAAGGCGAAGGAGAACATCGAGCGCACCTTCTCCCCCGGGTTGCGCGAGAGCCTGGCGTGGAACACGGTCTTGCAGTCGTCCAGGTCGACGCCGTAGAGGTCGCCGAAGTGGTTGTTGAGCAGGTAGGCGGTCTTGTTGTCCGGCGCCATCATCGCGGTGCCGGGGCCGAAGGCGTCGGGCAGGCGGCAGGTCTTGTAGAGGCTGTCGCTGGCCAGGTCGACCACATGGATGTTGTTCGGGTAGTTGGTGGCGATCAGGTATTCGCTGCCGGGCTTGAGGGCCGGGCCGGCGCTGTCGGCGGCCCAGGCGCCGGTGCCCAGGGCGAGGCTGGCGACGGCGGTCGCCAAGTGGGCGATGACGTTGAGTTTCATGCGGATTCCTCTTCTGTTCTTCTCGCCGGTCACTTGTCTTTGGGGAAGACGGTGCCGAGGTTGCGCCAGTCCTGCGAGGAATCCGCAGCGTTGGCGTTCCAGTCCTGGTAGGTGCTCATCATGTCCGGCACCTGGGCCGGCCACCAGCAGGGGTCGGAGCAGCCGTAGAGGTCCGCCTCCATGGGCTGGCAGAGCGAGGAGACGCCCCCGAAGGCGTCCACTTCCCAGCCCGGGTCGGTGGTGGAGGTGCAGCCGGCCACGGCGCTCATGGCCACCACGTCTTCGATGCGGTCCTCGGCCACGGCCTGGTCCAGCAACTGGGCTTTGTTGTTCAGCGGCTTGAGATGCTTCATGTCAGTGCGCCTTCCGCGAGGTGATGTAGCGGCTGATGAAGGCCGGGTTGGCGGCCATGATCCGGCTGTAGACCTCGATGCCGAAGTCCACCCAGTCACGCATCAGGTCGCAGTAGTGGTAGGTCGGGTGGGTGGGGTCGCCGTAGCGGGCGTAGCTCTCGTGGTAGCAGCCGCCGGAGCAGAGGTTGCGGATGCGGCAGGTGTCGCAGCCGGTGCCCTGGCGGTCCAGGCGCTGGGAGAGGAAGTCGTTGAGCTCGGCCTGTTTCACTCCGCTGTGCACGTCGCCGAAGGTGGGCAGGCTGGAGCCGGTGAAGCGGTGGCAGAGGTTGAGCCCGCCAGCGTGATCCACGGCCAGCATCTTCAAGCCGGCGCCGCAGGGCAGCGCCTTCTTCTGCCCCTCGTGGATATCGGTGATCAGCTGGTGCAGGTTGGAGAAGCCGATGTTGCGGTGCTCCAGCGCCGCCTCCAGGTAGCGCCGGCCGAGGGCCTTCATGTTGGCGAAGACCTGCACCAGTTCCTCGCCCGTGAGGTTGTAGTCGCTGAGATCGCCCGAGGTGACCGGGGCGAAACCGACCTCGGCGAAGCCCATCTCGTTGAACAGGTGGTTCCAGATGGTTTCGACATCGGTGATGCCCCGGGTCAGGGTCACCCGTGCGCCCACCGGGCGGCTGCGGTAGCGCGACAGCAGCATGTCGGCCTTGCGCCGGACCACGTCGTAGGTGCCCTGCCCACCCACGGTGATGCGGTTGCGGTCGTGCACCGTCTTCGGCCCGTCGATGCTGATGGAGAGGCCGAAGCGATGGGCGTCGAGCCAGTCGACGATCTCCTCGGTGAGCAGCGTGGCGTTGGTGGTCATGATGAATTCCACCGGCTTGCCGGCCTGTGCGAAACGCCGCTCGCAGTAGCCCACCATGTGCTCGATCAGCGCGCGGTTGGAGAGCGGTTCGCCACCGAAGAACACCACGCTGTAGCGGGGCTCGTCGGGGGATTCGCGCAGCAGCATCTCCACCGAGGCTTCGGCGGTCTCGACGGCCATTTTGCGGCCGGCCGAGGGCTTGTCGAGGTCCTCCTTGTAGCAATAGGTGCAGCTGAGGTTGCAGCCGGTGTTGACGTTCAGCACCACGGTGTTCAGCGCGGTGCGCTCGACCCGCTTGATGCCGACTTCCGGCGTCAGCGGCGAGCCGTCGCTGACCAGCTCCAGCGCGATCAGCTCGCGCAGGGTCTCGCTCACCTCCTGGCCGGGGAAGCGCCCGGCCAGGCGCTGCACCAGGTCCTCGGGCGAGCAGCCCTGCTGGCGCAGCGCGTCGATGATGCCGCCGGTGACGGCGTCCGTGGCGAACAACGAACTGCTGGGGATGTGGAACAGCATGCGGTCCGCGTCCACCTGCACTTCATGCAGGTTGCGCTCGACCAGATTCAAGATTGCGCCCATGGCGACCTCCGGGGAATTTGCCCAATCGTCGATGCGGTTCGCGGCGGGTTCATGGCAGCGGCGGGTTGTTCCAGCGCTGCACGGTGACGATCAGGTGGCCTTCACCCTTCTGGCCGCCCTCCTCCAGCTCGGCGATCACCTTCAGGTTGCCGGCGTTATTGGTCATCATCCGGCGCTCGGGGTTGGGGCCGGCGGCACCGGGGATGAACACGCCGTCCTTCTGCATCTGCCCGGCGAACTTCACGTCCTGGTCCTCCTCGGCGCGTGCGTCGAAGGGCGCGACCGACCAGCTGGCCGGCAGGTAGCCGATGCGGTACGGCTGGCCGGCTGCATCCCGGCCCCAGGCCTCGGCCTCGAAACGGCCCTGCACCTTGGGCGTGGAGCCGCCGTTCTCGCCCACCCGGGCGATGGAGAACGCGGGCACCACCTTCACCTCGGTGACCTTGCTGTAGACCGCCAGGGACACGCCCTTGAGCTCGTCCAGCGCCACGTCACGCACACCCGGCGCAGCATCGGCGGCGGCCTTGACCCGCACGCGCACCTGCTCCGGCGTCGCCTCCAGCACCTTGACCACCTGCAGGCCGGCCCCCAGTTGCGGAGTGCCCTTGAGGCCGCTGCCCACCAGGGTCAGCTCCGCTTCGCTACCGGCCTTGATAGAGGCCGGCTGCACGGCCAGCAGCTTGGCGCCGCCCACCTTGGCGGCGCTGAAGTCGAGGCCGCGCTCGTCGTGCTCGGCCTCGAACATGCGCCCCTTCATCTCGCCATCCAGTGCCGCGAAGACCTGGCGCATGGCGGTATCGCCGACCTTCACGTTGCCGCGCCATTCATAGCCGTTGTAGAGGATGGCCGAGCCGCTGCCCGTGAAGGGCGTGCCATCGGCGTAGGTGCCGTTCACCTGCAGCGTGAAGCTGTCGCCGGCATCGGCCGTCACCGTCATCACGCCGCGCACATCGCCCTTGGCGAGCATGTGGCCGCTGAAGCTCCATTGCCCTGGCAGCGCATCCGCCTTGGGTCGCGCCTTCTGCCAGTCGGCCCAGGCCTGGTCCTCCAGCGGGAAGCGCTTGGCCAGCTCCGGCACCATCTGCTTGAGGGCGATATCCAGCCAGTCGCGGTCGCGGGACTGGGCCTGGTACTCCAGCGACGGCCACTGGCCGAGGTGGAAGTTGACCAGGTGCTCCCACTCCCTGGCCGGGCGGCGCTGCAGGGCCACCCGTGCGCCGGAGTGGCAGCGACCGCACATCTGGGTCAGTTCCTCGTCGAACTGCTCCACCGTGTTGAGGCGACGCTCCATGGCGTAGCGCACGCCCTCGGTCTCGCTGGGGGCCAGGCCTTGCTGGTCGGCCAGGTACTTGACCAGGGTGCGGCGGTCGTCGTCGCTGATGGAGAGGCCGTGCATCACCTGCATGCGCGCGATGCTCATCAGCCAGCCTTCGGGCGTCTTGCGCTGGTGGCTGATGCGGCTGTAACGGTCGCCGCCCTCGGGAATGTGGCAACCCATGCACTTGCTCTTGAGCAGCGCCGGGCCCTCCTCCGCCGCCTGGGCCTGGGTGCACAGCAAGGCTGCCGCAGCCAAAAACAGGCTGCCCGCACGCCACCGGAGTCGAATCGTCTTCAAGGTCGGACCTCCACGGTTTTGTTCTTATGGTTCGCACCCGTCTCGCCAGCGGTGCGTCTGCAACGGCAAATACACAATGTGTGCCATCGCCTGGCAGGGCCTTTAAGAACAACGACTTAAGCCATTTCCGGGGGTGCGCCGGGGCCTTCGGTAACGGGGCCGGGCGTCTAATTTCGCGACAGCTCGTCACAGGCTGAGACAGCGGCACCCACCGGGCCGAGGGGGCCGGGCGGCGGCACTGTCCAGCGGCTGTCTCACCCCGTCTCAAACTGCAACAGTGGGGGACGGCGGCGGTGCAGGCCGTTATCGATAAATCCCTTTCCATTCAATCACTTGACTGCATTCAGGGGCCTTGGCACGGGCGTTGCGCGAGCCGTTGCAATGCCCATCGACAGAGGCCCTGCCCATGCATTCCGAACTGCCCGTACTGCCCCAGACCCGAGACTTCCTCGACCGCCCGCTGAAGATGCTGATCGGCGATGGCTGGCAGGACGCCGCCAGCGGCGCCACCCTGGACTTCCGCAACCCCGCCACGGGCGATGTACTGGGCAGCGTGCCCTCCGCCGCCGCCGAGGATGTCGACCGCGCCGTACGCGCCGCGCACCAGGCCTTCGACGACTCGCCTTGGAGCCGCATGCGCCCGCGCGAGCGGCAGAACCTGCTGTGGCGCCTGGCCGACCTGATGGAGCGCGACGCCCAGCAACTGGCCGAGCTGGAATGCCTGAACAACGGCAAGAGCGCCGCCGTCGCCCAGGTGATGGACGTGCAATTGGGCATCGACTTCCTGCGCTACATGGCCGGCTGGGCCACCAAGATCGAAGGCACCACGGTCGACCCGTCGCTGCCGCTGATGCCCGACGACCGCTTCCACGGCTTCATCCGGCGCGAGGCGGTAGGCGTGGTGGGCGCCATCGTCGCCTGGAACTTCCCCCTGCTGCTGGCCTGCTGGAAGCTCGGCCCGGCCCTGGCCACCGGCTGCACCCTGGTGCTCAAGCCCGCCGACGAAACCCCGCTCACCGCCCTCAAGCTGGCCGAGCTGGTGCTGGAGGCGGGCTACCCGGCGGGGGTGTTCAACGTGGTGACCGGCACCGGCCTCAACGCCGGCGTCGCCCTCACCCGCCACCCGGGCGTGGACAAGCTGACCTTCACCGGCTCCACCGAGGTGGGCAAGCAGATCGGCAAGGCGGCGATGGACAACATGACCCGCGTAACCCTGGAGCTGGGCGGCAAATCCCCCACCCTCGTCCTGCCCGACGCCAACCTGCAGGAGGCCGCCGCCGGCGCCGCCACGGCCATCTTCTTCAACCAGGGGCAGGTGTGCTGCGCCGGCTCGCGCCTCTACGTGCACCGCAAGCACTTCGACAACGTGGTCGCCGACATCGCCGGCATCGCCAACGCCATGAAGCTCGGCAACGGCCTCGACCCCAGCGTGCAGATGGGCCCGCTGATCTCCGCCAAGCAACAGGACCGCGTCACCGGCTACATCGACCTCGGCCGCGAACTGGGCGCCACCGTCGCCTGCGGCGGCGAAGGCTTCGGCCCGGGCTACTTCGTCAAACCCACCGTCCTCGTCGACGTCGACCAGAAGCACCGCCTGGTGCAGGAAGAAATCTTCGGTCCCGTACTCGTCGCCATGCCCTTCGACGACCTCGACGAAGCCGTGCGCCTGGCCAACGACAACCCCTACGGCCTGGGCGCGAGCATCTGGTCCAACGACCTTTCCGCCGTGCACCGCATGATCCCGCGCATCAAGTCCGGATCCGTCTGGGTCAACTGCCACAGCGCCCTCGACCCGGCGCTGCCGTTCGGGGGCTACAAGATGTCGGGAGTCGGCCGCGAGATGGGCGCGGCTGCGATCGAGCACTACACGGAGGTGAAGTCGGTGTTGATCAGGGTGTGAGGGGAAGGGCCCGCTTTTAGGGGCGGGCCTTGGGGAGCTCAATGCATGGACCACTTTCAGCCCTGAGGACAATCCGAGCCTGGTCAGGCTAATAAGTCCTCTAAGACTGAAGCGAACAACACTCATCCCGCATCTGAACGCCTTTTTGGCCCTGCCCAAAGCCAGCATGAGCGTAAAATAAATTTGACTGTAAAGCAGATTGAACCTTGAAAAGCCAAGAGAGCATCAATTTATAATGCCGCCTAAAGCAGAGCAACGCATGACGCAAGCTCTCGCCACGCTAGGACTCAAGGATTGAAGAAGTACGCATCGCTGGCAATAGCACTCTATCCCCTACAATTCAGCCCCATGGCCTCTGCACAGGAGTTCTACTGGACGTCGTTCAGCTACGTTGGCACACATGCATCTGCAACTGCAGGCTGTATAAAAAATCTCCCAAGTACAAACCCACAACTGTTGAGACTGAGATACTCTCATACGACTATAACTCCAGGAGATGGCTTTCCTATCGCCAAATGCTGGGCGATCCAGACATTCTGGCAGGATAATTTTGCAACAGAATCCCTCCGCGACTATGATTTGCTATTCCGATCTGGTGATACCTGCCCACAATATCGCAAATACAATCCCACAACCGGGGAGTGCGGCAACGACGAACAGAAAGGGCCCGACTCAATCAACAAACCTGCACTGTGCAGCACCCAAGACTCAAGTATAAAAACATCGATCGGAAACAATTACATATTCAGAGAAGAGCTACAGGAA
This sequence comes from Pseudomonas sp. USHLN015, assembly GCF_037153275.1. Classification (NCBI taxonomy): domain Bacteria; kingdom Pseudomonadati; phylum Pseudomonadota; class Gammaproteobacteria; order Pseudomonadales; family Pseudomonadaceae; genus Pseudomonas; species Pseudomonas sp. USHLN015. The sequence continues at coordinate 31,706 of NZ_JBBCKP010000013.1, read as the reverse complement.
GTCGGACTTAGCGCCCCCCTCCAGCTACACTACAACAGCATCGACAGTTCTTGGCAGCATAGCTACTCCACTCACTTGCGCACCACCTCAGAAAGATATATTTCGCTAATAAAACCAACTGGCCAAGAAGAAATATTCCTCTACAAAGAGAACGATATCACTCCAACCGACATCAACTCTGGAACGCTAACAAAAAACAACAGCGAATGGATCTACAAGTCTAGAGACAACAAAGACCTCCATTTCGACAGCGCCGGCCGACTCATCGCTCAAAACAGCATATCGGCACATATAACACTCTCCTACCTAGACAACAAAATCACAATTACCGACCAAAATGGGAGGACACTTGTAATTACTCAGTCTGTAGACCGCCGTATTCTTAGCGCACAAGCCGGCACTCAGATTATCGACTACACCTACAGCGGAATGGGTCAATTAATAGAAGCGACACGTCGGGCCAATGGGGTCGTAACCAGCAGCAAATACTCGTATGAAGATCCGCATAATGTAGGCCTCCTCACCGGCATCACCGACGAGCGCGGTATCCGCTATGCCACCTGGACCTACGACGACCAGGGCCGTGCCATCTCCAGCGAGCACGCTGGCGGCGCCGAGCGCACTCTGGTGAGCTACAACGCCGATGGTTCCTCCACCGTCACCAACGCCCTCGGCAAGCGCACCACCTATCGCTTCCAGACCATCCAGGGCATACGGCGCATCACCGCTATCGAAGGCGAGCCCTCGGCCAACTGCCCCAACAGCAATTCCACCTTCACCTACGACGACCGTGGTCTGGTGAAGACTCGTACCGACAACAAGGGCAACGTCACCACCTTCGACTACAACGATCGTGGCCTCGAGGTGTCCCGCACCGAAGCCTTCGGCACGCCCCAGGCGCGCACCGTCACTACGGAGTGGCACCCGACTCTGTTTCTGCCGGCTACTGTCACAGAACCTGACCGAGTGACCAGTTACAGTTATGACGTACAGGGAAGACTAACTGGACAAGCCACTACTCAGCGTTGAGTGCGACCACAGCTAGCGCCCAAGGACCATGCAGGCAAGGATGATCTAAATTGCAGACTCGCTTTCCATTTAAAGCCGGCGCCATGCTTGCTTTGCTTCTTTTAGCCTCTACCGCCAGGGCGGAATATTTTTATTGGTGGGCACCCGTCTACGGATTCGACAAATTCCCCTCACGCGACGCGGCAGCCCAAGCGGTACTTTCCGTCTACACAGAAAACGACAGAGACTGGTATAGCAATTACTCCATAACAAGCATTGATTATGTACGAGAAGGAACGTACATAGTAGAGATGCTTGGCTACTTCGTCGGAACAACACCATCCCGCGCCAACAACCTTGTTTATCTTGGTGGCGATAGCTGCCCACCTGGTGCGTCCTATGACACTCTTTCGTATAAGTGCAGCAGCCCTCTACTGGATGCCAATAAAGGCCTACCACCTACTGACTTGACCTGTGCAGTCCCGAATGACCGCCAGGGAAACCCAATAAATATATCTATTGGCAACAAGGTCCAGACTATCGTAGACGCCCCAGCTGCAAGCAACTCGCTCATCGGCCTCACGAGAACCTACAACAGCGCGGATGGTGTATGGCGACACAGCTACTCGACTCATCTCGAGAAAAATGGAAGCTCTTTAATTCTTGTTCGCGCGGATGGCCGTGAAACCAAATTCCAACTACAGGATGGCGTAAATAGCTACGGCATAGCTGCCAGCGGCATACTCACCCGCCAAGGGGAAGAGTGGTCTTTTGAAGAACCTAACGGCACCAAACTCGCCTTCAACTCGGCTCTTCGGCTCTCAAAAATCACTGAAAAGAATGGCCAATGGCAAGCGCTGACTTATTTCGACGCTCTCATAACCATTACCGACTCTTTCGGCAACACGGCCACTCTTCGACAGGATGCTGAGTATCAGCCCAAGCTATTTGCAATGGGAGAAACGTCCGTCAGCTACACATACAACTCCATCAGAAGGTTGACTGCTGTAACGACTACCCGAAACTCTGTTGTTTCCAGTCAGACTTATCATTACGAAGACGCCAACCCCAATCTCCTCACAGGCATCACCGACGAGCGCGGCATCCGCTACGCCACCTGGACCTACGACGACCAGGGCCGTGCCGTCTCCAGCGAGCACGCTGGCGGTGCCGAACGCACCTTGGTGAGCTACAACACCGACGGTTCCTCCACCGTCACCAACGCCCTCGGCAAGCGCACCACCTACCGCTTCCAGACTATCCAAGGCGTACGGCGCATCACCGCCATCGAAGGCGAGCCCTCGGCCAACTGCCCCAACAGCAACTCCACCTTCACCTATGACGACCGTGGCCTGGTGAAGACCCGTACCGACAACAGGGGCAACGTCACCACCTTCGACTACAACGAGCGTGGCCTCGAGGTGTCCCGCACCGAAGCCTTTGGCACGCCCCAGGCCCGCACCGTCACCACCACCTGGCACCCGACCCTGTTCCTGCCGGCCACCGTGACCGAGCCCGACCGCATCACCACCTATAGCTACGACGACCAAGGACGACCACTCAGCCAGAGCGTCAGCCAGCGCTGATTCGCACAAGGACTTGCCCATGAAACCCCTGCACCACCGCTTGAGCGTCCTCACGCTCGCCCTGGCCGGCACCCTCGCCGCCGCCAGCCTCCAGGCCGCCCCGCGCAACTGGAGCTACACCTACACCGCCAGCGGCCAGATCGAAACCGCCGATGGCCCGCGTACCGATGTCCAGGACATCACCCACTACGCCTACGACGCCCAGGGCCACCTCATCAGCGTCACCAACGCCCTCGGTCACATCACCCAGCTGTCCAGCTTCGACAGCTACGGCAACCCGCAAACCGTCATCGACCCCAACGGCGTCACCACCGCCCTCACCTACACCCCGCAGGGCTGGCTCGCCTCGGTCAGCGTCGGCGGCGGCACTACCGCCTTCGAGCACGACGCCATCGGCCAGATCACCAAGGTCACCCGGGGCGACGGCAGCTGGCTTGCCTACACCTGGGACGATGCCCGGCGCCTGACCAGGATCACCAACAACCTCGGCGAGCAGGTCGAGTTCGACCTCGACGCCATGGGCAACCGCACCGCCCAGCGCATCAAGGACGCCTCCAACAACCTCACCCAGCAGCAGCAGTGGGTGTACGACGAGCTCGGCCGCCTGCTGCGCTCGGTCGGGGCCGGTGGCCAGACCCACAGCCAGCAGTACGACCTCAACGACAACCCCACCACCGACACCAACCCGCGCCAGTTCGCCCACACAAAGGCCTATGACGCCCTCGACCGCCTGGTCTCCAGCACCGATCCGCTGAGCAAGGTCACCCGCCTCGGCTACGACGCCCAAGACAACCTCACCCAGGTCGTCGACCCGCGTGGCGTCACCACCCGCTACGTATACGACGGCCTCGGCAACCTCACCCAACTCATCAGCCCCGACACCGGCACCACCACCTACCAGCACGACGCCGCCGGCAACGTCATCCGCAAGACCGACGCCCGCGGCATCGTCACCACCTACAGCTACGACGCCCTCGACCGCCTCACCGGCCGCCAGTACCCCGCCACCCCCGCGCTCAACGTCCAGTACCACTACGACATGACCGCCAACGGCAACAAAGGGGTGGGCCGCCTCACCGCCGTGCAGGACGCCAGCGGCGTGCTCGGCTACAAGTACGACGAGCGCGGCAACCTCATCGAGCAGCTGCGCTCCGTGTCCGTGCTGGGGAGTGATCAATACGACACCCTCGGCTACGCCTACGACGCCGCCAACAACCTCATCCGCATCGACTACCCGGCCGGCTTCAGCATCCACTACAGCCGCAACGCCGCCGGCCAGGTCAGCCAGGTCGGTTTTGCCGTCGGCAGCGCCACCCCCACCAGCCTCGCCAGCAACATCGGCTACGCCCCCTTCGGGCCGCTCAAGAGCCTCACCTGGAACAACGGCATCGTCCTCAGCCGCACCTACGACCAGGATTACCAGCTCACCGCCCAGCAGGTCGGCAACTGGCAGAGCAGCTACAGCCACGACGCCAACGGTAACATCACCGCCCACGCCCACAGCCTGTTCGGCAGCCTCGACTACCAGTACGACGCCCTCGACCGCCTGACCGAGGAAAAGGCCGCCGCCAGCCGCAAGGCCTACGCCTACGACGCCACCGGCAACCGCAGCTCGCGCACCACCTACGCCACCAGCAACGGCACCGAAGCGCAGACCGCCAAGCAGACCCTGCACTACGCCCCCGACAGCAACCGCCTCAGCCAGCGCAGCACCAGCTACGCCGTCGAAGCCGACGCCGCCGGCAACTACACCCGCTACAGCCAGAGCCGCCGCTACACCTACGACGACCAGGGCCGCCTCAACGCCGTCACCGACGAGGCCGGCACGCCCATCGCCAGCTACGCCTACAACGCCCTCGGCCAGCGCGTGCTCAAAGACGTGCTGCAAGGCACCGCCCACACGCCCTACACCTACCTCTACGGCCCCGACGGCCAGGTGCTCGGCCAGGTGCGCTACACCAGCAGCGGCAAGAAAAGCAAAGCCAGCTACTACGTCTGGCTCGACAGCCTGCCCATCGCCCAGATCGACCTTGGCTACGACGCCGCCGGCACCACCATCGCCAGTACCACCCTCACCTACCTGCACAGCGACCACCTCGACACCCCGCGCTTGGCCACCAACCAGGGCGGCAACCTGGTGTGGAGCTGGCAAAGCGATGCCTTTGGTGTGGGGCAGCCCAACACCTATGGCGGCAATATCGATGTGATCCTGCGCTTCCCGGGCCAAGTCGCCGATGCGCACAGTGCGCTTTACTACAACTACTTCCGCGATTATGACCCCGAGACGGGGCGCTACGTCGAGAGCGACCCGATTGGGCTCAAAGGCGGGGTGAATACCTACGGGTATGTAGAAGGAAACCCACTTAAATACGTTGACCCGAAAGGACAAAGCGTACTTACGGCACCCGCAGCAGAAATGGGAGCCGCAGCTGGCACAGCTGTATGCCCTGGCGTAGGAACCGTTGTGGGCGGTGTCATTGGTGCAGGCATCGGAGCAGGGCTGAGCTGGTATCTTGGTGACAAGCTTTTCAATGAGTCATCAGACACCGACAGTTCAGCGCCAAATGAAAAAGATCTCACCAAGGTTAAGGAGCGGGACGGAAATAAAGCAGCACAGGATGCCGGCTACGATGATGCTCACGATGCGAAGAAGGGACGCGGAGAAGGTGGCGTTGACATCTATCGTGATAAGACCACAGGAAAAACTTGGCTATGGAACGGTGTTCCAGGGGCAGACAAGGAGCCACTATGAGCGCGACACCTAATAAGGTTAAAACAGTAGCTTTATGCTTGCGTGGATTTGAGCTGACGCCTGAACAAGTAGAGTCTGCAATAGGAAGGAAAGCCTCTGAAACTGGTACTCGTGGTGAACCAGTTAAGCCCGGGGTAAAAAGTCTATTGAAGCGCTCATTTGTTAGATTTTCAGTGCAGTTCCCTGATGGCTGCCGAATTGATGAGCTGATTCCAGCACTTTGGACTCATCTTGGTGGCATTGAGCGAATTCGAGAAGCCAGAGATACCATTAAGCCTGAGTTTCTAGAAATAGACTTAGTGCTTCCCGTTAAGAGCTCTGATGAGCAAGAAGGTGGTTTCATACCCCCTTCAACCATTGCCGAGCTTAGCCTTTTGGGAGCGTCTTTATCTTTCCAGTTTCTTTAGATTTATAGATACAGCTCTCACCTGACACCGGCCTCGTGCCGGTGTCTTTTTATGCAGCTTCAGATCTGTCTTCTTCAGTTGCTTAGCGAGCCTTTCCAGAGCATCGCTAGCCGTATCAATTTTCTCAGCAGGCCGTTCAGACCTTTTCGGTTCAGGGTGTCAGGTTAGGCCAGCAGGGTGTTCAAGTTGGTGCAGCCCCTACAGTCTCTGTAGGTGGCGCAGGCGCCAGACTGCCAGCCACTGGCATGGGAGCTTATGTAGGAAGCGGAAACTCCTCGACAGTCGATGTATCCGTAGGATGGAAATAGAGCTCTCAACAAATGAATAAATCACTATATATTTGTACATCAGCAGGCATCTCTCTCTTGTGTTTCTTGTTATGGAAACTCACAAATGAGAAAGATGCAGAACCCATTGCATTGGTAGTGTTCCTTTCGCTTTTAGCGGCGAAATTTTTCTCCCCCAATCGGAATTTAATCCTAGGTTTAACCAGCATAAAATCCTATGACTGGATAACTGCAATAGGTTTCTCTGGAACACTTGCATACATCGCAAGCAACGAATCGCTCAAAACAGCTCTGATGCTTTTTGGGGTGCTATTTATTTTCGCCATTTCATGCGTAATTCGGATCAGGAGGTAATCAATAAACTCTGATCAGTGCAGTTTAAGAGGCAAGATGCATTGAAGGGCTTCATGAGAAGGGATGGCCACGCGTAGCCCGGCGAATAGATACTGACTATCTCCCCTTGCCCTCCCGCCCCCTCCTCCCTATCCTGCCCCGGCCACGGTAAATCCCCTGGCCGGGTTTGACAGCCCGAAACACTGGTGGCTTTCCCTCTTAACACTGGAGCTCCACCATGCATGAATTACAGTTCCGACTCGCTATCTACGACCCCGCTCGTCTCCTTGTGACATCCACAAAGGAGGCCTCGGCATGAATAGCGCCCCTCTGATCGATTACAAGGAGCAACGCATCCAGCAGTTGGTCGACCACCTCGACACGCGACTGCACACCACCCAGGTGATGGCGGAGTTGCTTCTGGATTTCGCGGCCTTGCGCGACGGCGCCGACTACTCCTACCTCAGCCGGTACCGGGAAGGGGCCTTGATGGACGCGATGGTCCATCTGTCGCGCAACAACTATGAAGACTTCTGCAAACTGGCAGAGTTGGCGCAGTTGCCGGGTAAATAGCCGGGGCCCTGATCTATTCCCTATGAAGGGATCGCCAGGGGCAACGATGTTGCCCCTGGCAAATAACCGCTCCCAACAAACCCGGCCGCCGACCACCGGCCACCCCTCCTCCACGGATTCAGGCCTCTCTCACAGAATTCCCTGCCTGCCTCCCTCGATAATTGCCGCCTCAACACCCCATCCCCCACCCATCCGCTGCCACCGGCAGCCGCTGAACCAGCCCGACAGGACGCACCATGGCCAACGCCCCGAGCCCCGCTCTCGCCGCAATCGATTACGACCGCATCCAGGCCCTGCTGAACTCGGAGTACGTGGAAGAGCACTTCCACGCGTACATCGAAGGCAATGACAACGACGAGTGGGTGACCCTCGAACTTGACGATGGCGAGGAGACGGAGGCGTTCGTCGTGTTCGACCAGCACCGCATCCGCGTCGCGGTGGAGAATTTCGACAGCCCGGCCGCCAGGAACGGGCACAGCGACCACCGCCACTACATCTTCAAGCTGGTGGACCACGAGACCCGCGAATACGAGGTGCGCTACCAGCCCGTCGAGGTGGATGCAGAGGGCGAGGACACGCTCGATACCTTCCCCATCGCCGAGCAGAGCGCGGCGATCCAGGAAAGCGCCGTGAAGCACTTCGAGGCGCTGGAGGCCTACATCGCCGCCAAGGACGAGCAGCTGACCAACATCAAGGCCAGCCTGCCGCCGGCGATGATCCTCAACGTGCTGGGCAACATGGAGTCCTTCGATGCGCTGAAGTCGGAGTTCGAGGAAATGGCCGCCGCAGCCTTCGTCGACACCTATCGCCTGGACCCGGAGTTCAGCGAGCTGGAGAACGACGACCGCATGCTCCGCTCCTACTCGGCCTGCATGGACCGCACCGAGCCCTCGATGACCGACCAGGACTGGGAGAACATCGAGAACCACACCGCCTCCGCCTACTTCATCGTGCGCAACATCTTCTCCGAGCGGACGCGCATCTCGGTCTCGATGGTGACCGCCCGCTGCCTGGGCAACCTGATCGACAAGGGCATGATCACCGCCGCCAAGATCGAGACGGCGGGCCTCGCCCATGGCCTCGTGCGCTGGCGCGAGCTGATCACCCAGATGACCGACGCGGTGGAGCAGCGCGACCAGAAGTCCATGCTGCTGGCCCTGTACAAGATGTTCGTGCGCAAGCCCATCAGCGACGACGACAAGCTCTACACCTGCGGCATGCAGAACCTGGGGCTGCCGGACTTCGTGATCGCCTTCGGCGAGGACGCGGAGCCATCGGAGCAGGAGCAGATCGACTCGGTCGCGCGCTTCGAAAAGGCCTTCCTGGCGACCTTCGGCCTGGAGGAAGCCAGCGAGCCGCTCACGCCTTACAAGAAGCGCCCCGACTTCGGCTATAAGCTCGGCGACCTGCGCCACAACCCCTTCGGCTACACCCTGATCGGCTGAGTCGGCGCCTTCGGCCATGCAACGAGCCCGCTCCTTAGAGCGGGCTTTTTTTGGCTGCCAGCGATACCACTCCGGTGCTCGCCGGATCGGCCTTCCAACCCGGCCGGTACCGCACCCAGCCCCTGAAGGTGAAGCCGGCGTAGAACAGCTCGACGCCCTCGAAACCGGCCTGGCGCAGCAGCAGCTCCCCGCCCTTCCTCCGGCAGGAGATGCAGGGTGAGCAGGCAGGTGGCGCCGTCGAAGGGCGCAAGCGAAGTCGACTCGATATGACCCTCGTGCAGGCCTACGCGCGCCTTGAGGTCGGCGCCATTGTGCGAGGCAGACGACACACGTAGCCTTGCGCGCCCCGAGTTCGCCATTTCAAGGAGTGAAGACATGATGAAAGCTGCCCACCTGACCGGACTGGCAGGCCTGTGCCTGTCGCTGGCCTGCGGTGCGTCGGAGCACGCGATGGAGTTCGATGTCCCGTATGGAAACTACGGCACCTACTTCCAGCAGGACGTGGGGCAAGAGGGCCGCTTGTCGTGCGACGTGAAAATCGACGAACACCGCTCCGGCGAGAAGTGGAGCCCCGGCGTGATCCTCGCGGCAGCGGAGGATGAGGTGGAAGACAACACCCTGTTTCTCGACAGTGCGCCTGCGGGTGAGGGGCAGCGCAACTTCTCCGTTCGTACCTTCAATGCCGCAAAGCCGGTTGTCAGCAGCAACATCCTTACCACCGCGGACCACAAGGGTGCCTATACGCTACGCCTGGCCTGGCACAGCGATGGCTCCATCAGCTATCAGGTCGCCAGCGGTGACGTCTGGTCAAAGGAGATGAAAATCGAACAGCCCGGCTTTGCCGTACGGCATGTGAGCGTGCACGCGACGGGCGTCGAAGGCACCGCGACCTGCGAGCTGGACGACTGATTGCCAGCGCCGCTACTGCTCGTCCTCGGGCCGCAGCGGTGATGTCCACCACTCGCACCACTCGATCACCTCACGGGACATAGCATCGAGCTCAGCGTGGTAGTTGTGCGCGTGAGGTACGGGGACCTGCGGCTGACCCTCGCTGAAACCAAGGTCCCTGAGCGCGCCCTCGTAGTCATCGAGAGGGCCATAGGCATAGAGCATGTCATGGCGATCCCAGGCCAGCGTGGCCTGTTGCGACGGTGAGTGGACCCACAGATCGAAGCGGCTGTCATTCGCCAGGAACGGCCTGAACTCGCGGATGAACGCCTCGATCTCAGAGCAAGACAGCTCCGGGCTCTGGTAGCGCGCCGGCTCTGCCTCCCCACGAGTCGTGTGCAGGATATGAAGCAGCAACAACGGTTCTTCCAGGCAACGAGCAAGCCGCAGGATCACCTCCGGATCAGAGCCCGGAACGCCAACCACTACCCGCTGGTGCGCCTCCGCATCGGGAAGCGAAAAAACCGCTGGGTGCCGATACTCCGCCCACTCTCCATTCACCAGGTGACCTAACTTGTACATGCACCGCTTCCTTGCCCTTACGCCTGAAGGGCACGGATGGTGCAGCCAGGAGCGGCTCAACGCAACCGATGAAAACGCCATTACAGAACCCGCCCCGGCTATTTCCATCCCCAGGCGCGCCCCTCACAATGTCCCTCCCGGGCCAACAACCCAGCGCAGGGAACCCGAAGCCGCCTTGTCCCCAGCGGGTTCTGCAACGTCCCGGCAAGGCCCGCAAGAACGATCAAATCCCCCCTTTGCTCCGCTGCTAACGTCGCCCCGTCTTCAAGGAGCACCCATGCCAAGCATCGAGAAAGTCCTGTGGTTCATCGAAACGGAGTTGGGCTCCGAGCTGGATCTCGGGCATGTCGCGCGCCAGTTCGGCCTGTCGCCGTTCGCCCTGTCGCGGTTCTTCTCGATGGCGACGGGCTGGTCGGTGATGCGCTACATCCGCGCGCGCCGGTTGAGCCAGGCGGCGCTGGCATTGGGCGAGAGAAAGCGCGACATCCTCGATATCGCGCTGGATGCCGGCTACGGCTCCCATGAAGCCTTCACACGTGCCTTCAGCGACCTGTTCGGCGTAACGCCCCGGCAGGTTCGCGAACAGGGGCACGGGAACCTGTCATTGGTGGAGCCTTTGCGCATGAAAGAAATGAGCTTTGTGGAACTGTCCGAACCCCGTTATGAAACCCGCGCCGAATTCATCATCGCCGGCCTGGGCGAGCGCTTCACCTTCGACCGTAACGAAGGCATCGTCGGCCTCTGGCAGGCCTTCATTCCCTTCCTGGGCAACATCCCCGGGCAAACCAGCTACGTCACCTACGGCCTGTGCTGCAACCCGGGCGAGGACGGCAGCTTCGAATACATCGCCGGCGTCGAAGTGCCACGTGTCGAAGGGCTACCGCCCGCCCTTCGCCACTTCAAGGTGCCCCCGCAGGACTACGCCGTGTTCCGCCACCTGGGCCACATCTCCACCATCCACCAGACCTTTCTCACCATCTTCAACAAATGGCTGCCGGAGTCCGATTACGCCTTCGCCGACGCCCCGGAATTCGAGCAGTACAGCGCCGACTTCGACCCGATGCAGGGGACGGGCCACGTGGAGGTATGGGTGCCGGTGGTGCGTCGCGGACAAATCCCGTAGGTCGGGTGCAACCCGACGCCCTGAGTACAGGAACATCGCGGGTTTCACCCGCCCTACGAGGGCCTTTCGGCCCTACCCCACCCGCAACCAGATCACCGAGGCATCGTCGCTGGCCTTGAAGCGCGGATAGCGCAGGCAGGCGGCATCTTCGAGTTCGATGCGGCGCAGCTCGGCGGCCAGGGGCAGCAGGCCGCTTTCGAGCACGCGGGCCACCAGGGTGGCGGCGTCGTAGTGGCGGTAGGTGTCGAACAGCGCGGCGAAGCCATCGGTCATCAGCAGCAGGTCGTCCCCCCTGGCCAGCGGCGCGCGGGCGTAGTGCATGCCCGCCTTCGCCTGCTCGGCGTCGACGCTCAGCACCGCCTTCGGGCGTTCGCGGGCGGCGCGGCGGTCGGCCAGCACGTGGGCGCTGCGCACGTTGTCGGCACCGGTGCCCGGGCCCAGGGCCGCGGCTTCGGCCTGTTCGGTGTCGCGGTTCGGCTCGGGGGTGAGGAAGGCGACGCCGCTGGCGCTGCGGTGGATGACGACGCAGTCGCCGAGATGGCCGCAGGCGAGGCTTTCGCCCTCGATGGCCACGGCGGCGAGCGAGGCGCGGGGCAACTCCCAGTGGGCGACCGGCTCGCGCTGGCGGTCACGCGCATAGTCCGTGGCGACGCGGTCGAACACCCCGTTGCACAGTTCCGCCAGCGGGCCCGAGGCACCGGCGAATGCGCGATGCGCCGAGCCGGCCAGCCAGGCCGCGCCACCGCGCTCGCCCATGAGCCCCGGTTCGCCGAGGTCGGTGGCGCCGTCGATGACCCAGGCATGCTGCTCGGCGCTGCCGATGCGGTCGTCGTTCGGAACCGAGTTCTTGCCCGCGAGGCTGAGGGTCTGGATCAGGTCGAAATGCATGGAGGTCCCTTCAATGGCCAGGCTGAATCAGCGTCGCATTCTAGCCTTCGGTCATTCCGAACAGGACAGGAAACGGACGAATCAGGGCCGATACCCCTGGGCCAGGAGCCAGCCCTGGAGCTTGCGCCGCGCCTCGGGCGCCTGCTCCGCCAGGGTCTCGGAGAGCCGGCCGCCCTGCAGCGCGCGGACGATGGGCGCGAGTGCGATGCCGTCCAGGTGCCAGATGCCCAGGGGCTGGTCGGCGGTGACGACCACCTCGTGCTCCTCGATCAAATCGCCCTGGATGACGGGTCCACGCTCGACCCGCAGCTGGCCCACATCGGCTGGCACGTGCAGCGGCTCGGCATCCGGCCAGGCACTGCGTTCACGCCAGAACGGCTGCTTAGCCCAGCGCCGCTCCAGGGCGTAGAAATCACGACCGGTGCGGGCGAAGCGCAGGAACAGTTGCTCCACCCGCTGCTGATGGAAGCGCTGCGCCAACCCGCCGCGCTCGGGCCGTTGCAGCAGGGTGTTGATCACCGCCGGCGCCTGCAACGCGGAGGACAGGGACTGGAAGATGCCATTGCCCGAAAGCGGGTCCACCGCCATGGCGGCATCGCCCACGCGCAGCCAGTCCACGCCACTGGCCTCGTTGAAGAGAATCGCGGTGCTGCTGCGGGCATGCAGGTTGGCCGGCTGCAACGCGACCTCGCCGAACAGTTCGCACACCAGGGCGGACTCACTGCGGCGCTGCGCGCACCAGGCCGGCAGGCGCTCCTTGGGCGGCAGGTCGCGGGCGTTGAGGGTGATCTGCCAGTAGCAGCGCCCGTCCTCCCGCCGTGCCATCCAGGCCCAGCCGTCGGCCAGGCTTTCCAGCGCCGAGCCCGGCTGGCCCGGTGCTTCGCGCCAGGTATTGAGCAGGCTGAGGGTTTCCGGCCCACGCAGGCGCCCCCCCGCCAACGGTGCCTGGCGACCCCGGGCTTCCACCAGGAAGTCCGTACGCAGCGGCTCCCCGCCGTCGAGATGCACGAGGTGCCCCCGCTCCAGCGCCTCGACCCGCAGCACCCGCGCTTCCTGCACCGCGATGCCGGCAGCGGCCAGGTCCTCGCGCAGCGCTGCATCGAAGCGCGGGCGATCCAGCAGGCATTCGCGGTTGATCGATTGGCTGCCGGCGCCCCAGGCAACCCGCCGAGCGGACGGCGCATCGGCACAGGCCAGTGCACGGGTGAGCCCGGCATGACGCAGGCCTTCGAGCACCCGTTGCGACACGCCCTCCAGCGCTGCGAAACGCCGCCACTCGCTGACCACACGCACCGGGTAGCCCAGCCGTTTCAGCCCCAGGGCGACCGCAGCGCCCGCCGGGCCGGCGCCGAGCACGACGACCTCAGCCATGGCGGCGCTCCGGCCCGGTGAAGGCCGCGCCTTCGTGCAGCCAGCGCAGCACCGCTTCGCGGCCGGCACCGGGGTGCTCGCGCAGGTGGGCCGCGATGATTCCGCTCATTGCAGCGCAGGCCATGCTGGCTCCGGCCACGCCATTGGCGGCACTGACATGGGCGCCGAAATCGGCCTGGGGGCTGCCCAGCCAGGACCACTGTCCCGGCGCGCAGCGGGCATCGCCGGTGATGCGGATCACCCCCGGGTAGCCGGCCGGGTACACCGCCGCGCCCTGGGCGGGGCTGGAGGCGCAGAGCAGCACGCCGGCGCTCTGCACCAGCGCGCAGGCTTCGCGCAGCACGGGGCGGTCATTGCGCAGGCCGAGGCTCATGTTGATCAACGCCACGCCCTGCTCCGCCAGCCAGTACAGGGCGGCGGCGACCTGCAACGGGCTGGTCTGCCAACGCTCGCCGAAGACCTGCGCCAGGCAGGTGCGCACCGGCGCGCTGGGTGGGCAGATGGCATCCAGCACCAGGGGGCCGTGGCCGAGGGCATCGGGCTGCGCCTCGCCTTCCTGCAGCTCGCCGCCCTCCAGCCAGAAGCGTCGGGCCAGCGTCACCCGCGCGGCCTGCTCGGGGGCGAAGCCGCTGTCGATGATGCCGATGGCCAGCTCAGTGCCCATGGCTCACCGGCTCCAGGCGCTGCAGGCGGCCCTGCTCCATGCGGAAGGCGAGATCGGCTTCGGCCAGGGTGGAGGCACGATGACTGATGAGGATGCGCGTACGCCCGGCGAAGAGCTGGTCGATGGCGGCGATCACGTCGCGCTCGGTGGCTTCGTCCACCGCCGAGGTGGCCTCGTCCAGCACCAGGATCAGCGGGTCCTGCAACAGCGCGCGGGCGATGGCGATGCGCTGCTTCTGCCCACCGGAAAGCTGCTGGCCACGCTCGCCCAGGGGGTTGTCCAGCCCCAGGGGCAGGGACGCGATCAGGCCATCGAGGCGGGCCAGCCGCGCCACCTGTTCAATGGCCTCGCGGCTGGCATCGGGGGCGGCGTAGGCGAGGTTCTCCGCCAGGGTGCCGCGGAACAGCACGATGTCCTGGCTGACCACGGCGATGCGCCGGCGCAGGGCGAGCAGGTCCAGTTCGCGCAGGTCGGCGCCGTCCAGCAGGATGCGGCCCCGGTCCGGGTCGTAGAAGCGTTGCAGCAGGTCGATCAGGGTGGACTTGCCGACGCCCGACGCCCCGCTGATGGCGACCTTGAGGCCGGCGGGAATGCTCGCGTCCACGCCATCGAGTAGCAGGCCGGCGCGCTGCTCGTGGGCGAAGTGCACGCCCTCCAGGCGCAGCGCGCCACGGCCTTCCGGCATCGGCTGCGGCGCATCGCTCTGGCGCACCGTGACCGGCTCCTGCTGCAGCTCCATCACCCGGCCGAGGCTGACGGTCATCCGCTGCAGCGCGACATAGAGCCCCAGCAGGCTCTGCACCGGCCCCACGGCCATGCCCAGGTAGGTGGAGAAGGCGATCAGCGCGCCCAGCTGCCAGGTGCCCTGGATCACCCAGTAGCCGCCGATGAGGAAGGCGCAGGCGCGCGACAGCGAGGTGAGCGTGCCGGGCACCGCGTGGGTGAAGAACTCGGTGACCTGCACCCGCAGCAGTTGGCGCATGTAGCCCTGCCCCAAGCCTTCCAGGCGCCGCGCTTCGCGCTGCTGGGCACCGGCGGCCTGGATGAATTTCATCGCCGGCAGGGTTTCCACCAGGAAGGACGACACATCCGCCGAACGCTCGCGCAGGCTGCGCACCTCGCGCTCCACCTTGCGCCGCATCCAGCGCAGCCAGAGCACCTCGATGGGGATCAGCAGCGCCAGCAGCAGCGACAGCTGCCAGGACAGCATCAGCATCAGCGCCACCGCGCCGATCAGGCCGATGACGCTGGAGACGGCGGAGAACAGCGAGTCCACGGCGAAGCGCTGGATTTCCGCCACGTCGCCATCGAGCCGGGAAAGGATGTCGCCCAGGCGCTTGCGCCCGAAGAAGGCCGGCGACAGGCGCTGCAGGTGGCGGTAGAGGTCGTCACGCAGGGCGAAGAGAATGCGCCCCGAGAGCCGTGTGTGCAGGTAGCGGTTGATGCCCGACAGCGCCGTGCCGAGCAGCCCGACCAGGATCATCGCCAGGGCCACCTGCACCAGGGTGCCGAAGTCCCGGGCCAGCAGGCCGTCGTCGATCAGCGTCTTGGTCAGCCAGGGCTGCGCCAGCACCAGGAGGCTGGCGCAGAGGGACAGCCCCAGCAGCGCGGCGATGGCCCGCCCGTGGGGGCGGACGAAGCCGTAGAGCCAGGCCAGGGCGCGACGCAGCAGGTCGGGGTCGCTGGCGTCGACGAGTTTGAGCAGGAGGCGGGTCATGAGGCACAGAAACACTGTAGGGGCGAATTCATTCGCCCAGCAGGCCGGAGGACTGCCAACGGGGCAACTGCGTTGCCCTTGGCGAATGAATTCGCCCCTACAAGAACAATATGCTCCTGCATGGAACTCATCCCCTGAGCTGCTTCAGCTTGCGATACAGGGTCGCGCGGCTGATGCCCAGGGCGTCGGCGGCGGCCGAGACATTGCCCTGGTGGCGCTCCAGGGCGCTGCGGATCAGCTCCAGCTCGTTCTCGCGGATGCTGCCGGGCTGGCGACGGCTGCTGGTCAGCTCGTCCAGCAGGCTGTCGGTGAGGTGGTCCAGGCCCAGCGTCCGTTCGCCGGGCTCGCGCATGGCCAGGGCCGAGCGCAGCACCATCTCCAGCTGGCGGATGTTGCCCGGCCAGTCGTAGCCGCCGAGCAGCTCGGCCAGGTCCTTGTCCAGGCTCATGCCGGGTTCGCCGAGGCGCGCCAGCACCTCGGCGATGAGGGTGGCCAGGTCATCGCGCTCACGCAGCGACGGCAGGCGCAGGCTCACGCCATTGACGCGGTAGTAGAGGTCTTCGCGGAACTGCCCGCCCTGCACCAGGCGCTGCAGGTCGCGGTGGGTGGCGCAGATCACGGCGATGTCCAGCTCCTGCTCCTCGCCCGCGCCGAGCGGTGCGACGCGGCGTTCCTGCAGCACGCGCAGCAGGCGCGCCTGCAGGGCCAGGGGCATGTCGCCGATCTCGTCGAGGAACAGCGTGCCGCCCTGGGCCTGCATCACCCGGCCGACCATGCCGCCCTTGCGCGAACCGGTGAAGGCGCCCTCGCGGTAGCCGAAGAGTTCGGACTCGATCAGCCCTTCGGGGATCGCCGCGCAGTTCACCGCGACGAAAGGCTTGCCCGCCCGTGCACTGGCCTGGTGCAAGGCGCGGGCGACCACCTCCTTGCCGGTGCCGGTTTCGCCCAGCAGCAGCACCGGCAGCTCGCCGGCCAGCCCCTGGCGGGCCATGCGCAAGGCCCGGGCCAGGCGCGCGTTGCCGCCGGCCAGGGCTTCCAGCTCCGGCGCGGGCGCGGCGGTCGGCCTGGCCGGTGCCACCGGGGCGACACCGATGTGCCGGGGCAGGTGCAGGGCACGGAAGAAGAACTCGCCGCGCGGGGTCTGCACGCTGCTCACGCCGCCTTGCAGCAGGCGCGCGAGGAAGCCCGAGGCGCGGGCGCCGAGCAGCTCCTCGCAGCGGTGCCCCAGCAGCGCCTGGCGCTCCACCCGCAGCAGGTTGCAGGCCTGGTCGTTGGCGGCCAGCAACTCGCCGTCCAGGCTCAGGGCCAGCAGGCCGTGCCAGGCGGAACCGAGGTACTGCGGGCGTGAATGGAAGGCCAGCACCAGTTGCTGCGGGTAGCTGAGGCCGAACAGGCGGCTCTCGATATTGCCGGCCGCCAGCAGCAGCGTGGCGAAGCTGTCGCGGGGCTCGGCGAGGTGGCCTTCGCGGGTCAGGTCGATGACGCCGACCACGCGGCCATGGGGGTCTTTCAGCGGCACCGAGGTGCAGGCGAAACGGCTGAGGCGGTCCAGGTAGTGCTCGCCACTGTTGATCAGGGTCGGCCGGCCCTCGACCACGGCGGTGCCCAGGGCGTTGGTGCCGCGCAGGGATTCGCTCCAGCAACTGCCCGGGCGCAGGTCGCGCAGGCCGGCGAGCTGCAGGGCGTCGGTCTGCCCTTCGATGGCCAGGACGTTGGCCTGGGCGTCACCGAGTATCACCAGGCCGCCCTGCCCCTGCTGACGCACCAGGTATTCGAGTTCGGGGGTGGCGGCGTCGATCAGCAGGCGATTGCCCGCCAGCAGGAGGTCGAGGTCGCGCATCTGCTCGATGCCCGCGTCGTCGCCTTCGAGGCAGTCGAGCCCGTGGCCGAGGCTGCGCCGCCAGGAGGCGTCGATCTCTTCGCGCAGCACGCCGCCGGGCAGGTCGCCCTCGCTCTGCAGGCGCAGGCGGGCGAGCCGGGACTGCCGCAGGACATCGTCGTTTCTTGTTATTCGCATGTCATCCGTACTCCAGCGCCCTCCTCGCCCGGCACCTGTATGGGAGCCCGGCGGCAGGGTCGCCCAGAATGTCTACACCCGCCTTCCGGCGCCGTAAAGAGTCGTGTCGTCCGTGGGCATGGCGAGCAATCTTCGCGCCAGAAGGGGCCAGCGGAACGACCGTGACGAGCGTTGACAGGCAGGTTCGCACAGGTTTACGTTAACGTAAAGGTAAACACAGCCGAGCCCGTTTCCATGTCCAAGACCTACAGCATTTCCGACCTCGCCCGCGAACTGGATGTGACCACCCGCGCCATCCGCTTCTACGAGGAGCAGGAGATGCTCTTCCCCGAACGCCGGGGCCAGGAGCGCATCTACAGCCCCAAGGACCTGGTGGCGCTGAAGCTGATCCTGCGCGGCAAGCGCATCGGCTTCTCCCTCGCCGAGTGCAAGGAACTGATCGACCTCTACGACCCGAGCAGCGGCAACCGCAAGCAGTTGGAGACCTTCATGGAGAAGATCGCCGCCCGCCGCGCGCAGCTGGAACAGCAGTTGCTCGACATCCAGCAGATGCAGCTGGAGCTGGACACCGCCGAGGAACGCTGCCTGGCCGCCCTCGCCGAAACCAAGAAACAGGGCGCCAGCGCCTGACCCGACAACCCGTTTCCCGACAATCACAAGCACAGGTGGAACCATGACTTACCCGAGCCTGAACTTCGCCCTCGGCGACACCATCGACATGCTGCGCGAGCAGGTGCAGCACTTCGTCGCCGCCGAACTGGCGCCCCGCGCGGCCCAGGTGGACAGCGAGAATGCCTTCCCCATGGACATGTGGAAGAAGTTCGGCGAGATGGGCCTGCTCGGCATCACCGTGCCCGAGGAGTTCGGCGGCGCGGGCCTGGGCTACCTGGCCCACGTGGTGGCCATGGAGGAGATCAGCCGCGGTTCCGCCTCGGTCGCCCTCTCCTACGGCGCCCACTCCAACCTGTGCGTCAACCAGATCAACCGCAACGGCACCGCCGAGCAGAAGCACAAGTACCTGCCCAAGCTGATCAGCGGCGAGCACGTCGGCGCCCTGGCCATGAGCGAGCCCAACGCCGGCTCCGACGTGGTCTCCATGAAGCTGCGCGCCGACCGCAAGGGCGACCGCTTCGTGCTCAACGGCAGCAAGACCTGGATCACCAACGGGCCCGACGCCAACACCTACGTGATCTACGCCAAGACCGACCTGGACAAGGGCCCCCACGGCATCACCGCCTTCATCGTCGAGCGCGACTGGAAGGGGTTCTCCCGCAGCAACAAGTTCGACAAGCTCGGCATGCGCGGCTCCAACACCTGCGAGCTGTTCTTCGATGACGTCGAGGTGCCGGAGGAAAACATCCTCGGCGTGCTCAATGGCGGCGTGAAGGTGCTGATGAGCGGGCTCGACTACGAGCGCGTGGTGCTCTCCGGCGGCCCCACCGGGATCATGCAGGCGTGCATGGACGTGGTGGTGCCCTACATCCACGACCGCAAGCAGTTCGGCCAGAGCATCGGCGAGTTCCAGCTGATCCAGGGCAAGGTCGCCGACATGTACACCCAGCTCAACGCCAGCCGCGCCTACCTCTATGCCGTGGCCCAGGCCTGCGACCGCAGCGAGACCACCCGCAAGGACGCCGCCGGGGTGATCCTCTACACCGCCGAGCGCGCGACGCAAATGGCCCTGGACGCGATCCAGATCCTCGGCGGCAACGGCTACATCAACGAATTCCCCGCCGGCCGCCTGCTGCGCGACGCCAAGCTCTACGAGATCGGCGCCGGCACCAGCGAGATCCGCCGCATGCTGATCGGGCGCGAGCTGTTCAACGAGACTAAGTAAGCGGCAAGCAGCAAGCTTCAAGCGGCAAGGGAGCCCCTCTTGCAGCTTGGTGCTTGCGGCTTGCAGCTCATGGAGAAGCCATGATCCTGCACACCCAGATCAACCCCCGCTCCCCCGACTTCGCCGCCAACGCCGCGGCGATGGGCGAGCAGGTCGGCGCGCTACGCGAGCTGCTGGCGCGCGTCCATGAAGGCGGCGGCGCCAAGGCCCAGGAACGCCACACCTCGCGGGGCAAGCTGCTGCCGCGCGAGCGCATCAACCGCCTGCTCGACCCCGGCTCGCCCTTCCTCGAGATCGGCCAGCTGGCCGCCCACGAGGTGTATGGCGAGGACGTGCCCGCCGCCGGCGTGGTGGCCGGCATCGGTCGCGTGGAAGGCGTCGAATGCATGATCGTGGCCAACGACGCCACGGTGAAAGGCGGCTCCTACTACCCGCTGACGGTGAAGAAGCACCTGCGCGCCCAGGCCATCGCCCGGGAAAACCGCCTGCCGTGCATCTACCTGGTGGACTCCGGCGGCGCCAACCTGCCGCGCCAGGACGAGGTCTTCCCCGACCGCGAGCACTTCGGCCGCATCTTCTTCAACCAGGCCAACATGAGCGCCCTGGGCATCCCGCAGATCGCCGTGGTCATGGGCTCCTGCACCGCCGGTGGCGCCTACGTGCCGGCGATGAGCGACGAGACCATCATGGTGCGCAACCAGGCCACCATCTTCCTCGCCGGCCCGCCGCTGGTGAAGGCCGCCACCGGCGAGGTGGTGAGCGCCGAGGACCTGGGCGGCGCCGACGTGCACTGCAAGACCTCGGGCGTGGCCGACCACTACGCCGAGGACGACGCCCACGCCCTGGCGCTCGCGCGCCGCAGCATCGCCAACCTCAACTGGCGCAAGCTCGGCCAGCTCAACCACCGCCAGCCGGTGCCACCGCGCTACGCGGCGGAGGAGCTGTACGGGGTGATCCCGGCGGACGCCAAGCAGCCCTTCGATGTGCGCGAGGTGATCGCACGCCTGGTGGACGGCTCCGAGTTCGATGAATTCAAGGCCCTGTTCGGCACCACCCTGGTGTGCGGCTTCGCCCACCTCAACGGCTACCCGATCGCCATTCTCGCCAACAACGGCATCCTCTTCGCCGAGGCCGCGCAGAAAGGCGCGCACTTCATCGAACTGGCCTGCCAGCGCGGCATCCCGCTGCTGTTCTTGCAGAACATCACAGGCTTCATGGTCGGCCAGAAGTACGAGGCCGGCGGCATCGCCAAGCACGGCGCCAAGCTGGTCACCGCCGTGGCCTGCGCCAGGGTGCCCAAGTTCACCGTGATCATCGGCGGCAGCTTCGGCGCCGGTAACTACGGCATGTGCGGCCGCGCCTACGACCCGCGCTTCCTGTGGATGTGGCCCAACGCGCGCATCGGCGTGATGGGCGCCGAGCAGGCCGCCGGGGTGCTGGCCCAGGTCAAGCGCGAGCAGAGCGAACGCGCCGGGCAGGTGTTCAGCGCCGAGGAGGAGGCCCGCCTCAAACAGCCGATCCTCGACCAGTACGAGCGCCAGGGGCACCCCTACTACTCCAGCGCGCGGCTCTGGGACGACGGCGTGATCGACCCGGCGCAGACCCGCGAGGTGCTCGCCATGGCGATCTCCAGCGCGCTCAACGCGCCGATCGAGCCGACCACTTTCGGCGTGTTCAGGATGTGAAAAAACCAGCCGCAAGCTGCAAGCCGCAAGCCCCAAGAGGCGCGGCTCGCACTTGCAGCTTGCCGCTTGAAACGTGCAGCTGGGGAACCCCATGACCGACTTCGACACCCTGCAACTGGAGTTCGCCGACAACGGCGTCGCCACCCTCTGGCTCAACCGCCCGGAGAAGAACAACGCCTTCAACGCCGGCATGATCCGCGAGCTGATCCTCGCCATCGAAACCGTCAAGAGCGCCGCCAACGTGCGCTTCCTGATGCTGCGCGGCCGGGGCCGGCACTTCTCCGCCGGCGCGGATCTCGCCTGGATGCAGGAGTCCGCGCGCCTCGACTACAACGCCAACCTGGACGACTCCCGCGAGCTGGCCGAGCTGATGTACAACCTCTACCAGCTCAAGGTGCCGACCCTGGCCGTGGTGCAGGGCGCGGCCTTTGGCGGCGCACTGGGCCTGATCAGCTGCTGCGACATGGCCATCGGTGCCAGCGACGCGCAGTTCTCCCTGTCGGAGGTGCGCATCGGCCTGGCCCCGGCGGTGATCAGCCCCTTCGTGGTCCAGGCCATCGGCGAGCGCGCCGCGCGCCGCTACGCCCTCACCGCCGAACGCTTCAGCGGCGAGCGCGCCCGCGAACTGGGCCTGCTCGCCGAGTGCTACCCGGCGGAGGAACTGGAACAGGCGGTGCAGGACTGGACCGCCAACCTGCTGCTGAACAGCCCCCAGGCCATGCGCGTGAGCAAGGAGCTGATGCGCGAAGTCGGCAGCGGTGCCCTCAGCCCCAACCTGCGCCGCTACACCGAGAACGCCATCGCCCGCATTCGCGTCAGCCCCGAGGGGCAGGAAGGGCTCACGGCCTTCCTGGAAAAGCGCAAGCCGAGTTGGCAGACGAACAGCTAGAAGCTGGAAGCCCGAAGCTGGAAGCAATCGCCGCCAGCACTAGCCCCAGCTCGCCAAAGGAGCAGAACAATGATTACAACCTTGCTGATCGCCAACCGTGGCGAAATCGCCTGCCGGGTGATGCGCACCGCCAAGGCCCTGGGCCTGACCACCGTGGCCGTGCACAGTGAAATCGATCGCCACGCCCGCCACGTGCGCGAGGCGGACATGGCGGTGAACCTGGGGGGCGCCAAACCCTCGGAAAGCTACCTGCTGGCCGAGCGCATCATCGCCGCCGCCCAGGCCAGCGGTGCCCAGGCCATCCACCCCGGCTACGGCTTCCTCTCGGAGAACGCCGCCTTCGCCCGTGCCATCGAGGCCGCCGGCCTGGTGTTCCTCGGCCCGCCGGCCAGCGCCATCGACGCCATGGGCAGCAAGTCCGCCGCCAAGGCGCTGATGGAGGAAGCCGGCGTGCCCCTGGTGCCCGGCTACCACGGCGAGGCCCAGGACCTGGAGACCTTCCGCACCGCCGCCGAGCGCATCGGCTACCCGGTGCTGCTGAAAGCCGCCGCCGGCGGTGGCGGCAAGGGCATGAAGGTGGTCGAGCGCGAAGCCGAGCTGGGCGAAGCCCTGGCCTCGGCCCAGCGTGAAGCGCAGTCGGCCTTCGGCGACGCGCGCATGCTGGTGGAGAAGTACGTCCTCAAGCCGCGCCACGTGGAGATCCAGGTGTTCGCCGATCGCCACGGCCACTGCCTGTACCTCAACGAACGCGATTGCTCGATCCAGCGCCGCCACCAGAAGGTGGTCGAGGAAGCCCCCGCCCCCGGCCTGTCGCCGGAGCTGCGCCGCGCCATGGGCGAAGCCGCCGTGCGCGCCGCCCAGGCCATCGGCTACGTCGGTGCCGGCACCGTGGAATTCCTCCTCGACGAGCGTGGCGACTTCTTCTTCATGGAGATGAACACCCGCCTGCAGGTGGAGCACCCGGTCACCGAGGCCATCACCGGCCTGGACCTGGTGGCCTGGCAGATCCGCGTCGCCCGGGGCGAGGCGCTGCCCATCACCCAGGAGCAGGTGCCGCTGAACGGCCACGCCATCGAAGTGCGCCTCTACGCGGAAGACCCGCAGCAGGACTTCCTCCCCGCCAGCGGCCGCCTCGCGCTGTACCGCGAACCCGCCGCCGGCCCCGGCCGCCGGGTGGACAGCGGCGTCGCCGAGGGCGATGAGGTCTCGCCCTTCTACGACCCGATGCTGGCCAAGCTGATCGCCTGGGGTGAGACCCGCGAAGAAGCCCGCCAGCGCCTGCTGGCCATGCTCGACGAAACCGCCGTGGGCGGCTTCGCCACCAACCTGGCCTTCCTCCGCCGCGTGCTGGCCCACCCCGCCTTCGCCGCCGCCGAACTGGACACCGGCTTCATCGCCCGCCACCAGGAGCCACTTCTGCCCGCCCCTGCCGCGCGGCCCGAAGCCTTCTGGCAGGTTGCCGCCGAAGCCTTCCGCCAGGGCGAGCCCCTGCGTCAGCGCGAGGACGACCCGCATTCGCCCTGGAGCCGCAACGATGGCTGGCGCCCCGGGCTGCCCAGCGAGGTGGACCTGCACCTGGCCTGTGGCGAGGAACGCCAGGTGGTGCGCCTGCGCGGCACCGCGCCGAGCCCGATCCGCCTCGAGGGCGAACGCCTGTGGCAGGAACAGGACGGCATCACCCGCCAGCGCCTGGCGATCCGCCGGGGCAACACCCTCTACCTGGAATGGGACGGCGAGCTGCAACGCGTGGAACAGGTCGACCCGGTGGCCGAGGCCCAGGCCGGGCACGCCCATCACGGAGGGCTGACGGCGCCCATGAACGGCAGTATCGTGCGCATCCTGGTGGACGCCGGCCAGGCCGTCGAAGCCGGCACTGCCCTGGTGGTGCTGGAGGCGATGAAGATGGAGCACAGCATCCGCGCGCCCCACGCAGGCACCGTCAAGGCGCTGTACTGCAGCGAAGGCGAACTGGTCGCCGAAGGCACCGCGCTGGTGGAGCTGGAAGAGGCCTGAGGGGGCACAGCCCCGTAGGGTGGATGTCGTCGCTCTTTACATCCACCAGCCTGGCCCGGCCCGGCACCTGCCACCGATGCCCTTGTAGGATGGGTAGAGCCCCGCGAAACCCATCGCGGGGTTGATGGGTTTCGCTTCGCTCTACCCATCCTACGGAGATGAACTCTGATTAAGCCGGGAACCCGGCTCGGCGCCGCCGATGAATGAGAGAGATGACGCGATGACGATTCCCAAGAAGGTCCGCCTGGTCGAAGTCGGCCCCCGCGATGGCCTGCAGAACGAGAAGCAACCCATCAGCGTGGCCGACAAGGTGCGCCTGGTGGACGACCTCTCCGCCGCCGGCCTCGGCTACATCGAGGTGGGCAGCTTCGTCTCGCCCAAGTGGGTGCCGCAGATGGCCGGCAGCACCGAGGTGTTCGCCGGCATCACCTACCGCCCGGGCGTCACCTATGCCGCCCTGGCGCCGAACATGAAGGGCTTCGAGGCCGCCCTGGAAGCCGGGGTGAAGGAAGTGGCGGTGTTCGCCGCCGCCTCCGAGGCCTTCTCGCAGAAGAACATCAACTGCTCCATCGCCGAGAGCCTGGAGCGCTTCGTGCCGCTGATGGACGCGGCGCGGGCCAACGGCATCCGCGTGCGCGGCTACATCTCCTGCGTGCTGGGCTGCCCCTACGAGGGCGAGGTGCCCGCCGAACAGGTGGCCGCCATCGCCGCCCAGCTGGACGCCATGGGCTGCTATGAAGTCTCCCTCGGCGACACCATCGGCACCGGCACGGCCGGCGCCACCCGCCAGCTGTTCGAAGTGGTGGGCGCCAGGGTGCCGCGCGAGCGCCTCGCCGGGCACTTCCACGACACCTACGGCCAGGCCGTGGCCAACGTCCACGCCGGCCTTCTGGAAGGCATCGCCGTGTTCGACAGCTCCGTCGCCGGCCTCGGCGGCTGCCCCTACGCCAAGGGCGCCACCGGCAACGTCGCCACGGAAGACCTGCTCTACCTCATGAACGGCATGGGCATCGAAACCGGCATCGACATGGACCGCCTGGTGGACGCGGGCCAACGCATCTGCGCCGTGCTCGGCAAGGAAAACGGCTCCCGCGTCGCCCGCGCGCTGCTGGCCAAGCGGAGCAGATAGTTCCGGTCTACTTGCCATTTTCAAAAATTAACGCTGGGGTCTCATCCACCCCACAGGCAACGATCTCTGCAACCAGGAAGGCGGAGCCAGTCCGCCACCTACCCGCTCCTGAATTTGCAGTTCAAGCGTTCGCATAGATTCCGCTCCCTATCGGCTAACCAAGGCCAAATAAATCCATCTGTTATCCCCGCTCCTTCGCGAAATTTTATTCGCCGCTTTTTGGCAATAAGAAACCGGGCCTGACGTGATCGAAAACAGCGGTCCTTTTAACGCCTATCGCTTCCCTCCTGAAAACTCCCAATATAACGATCAGACCGCTGCGTACGAATTCAGGACCCCACCCGTAAGACCATTCAAAAAACTACTGTTATAAAAAGTCTACACGCCAAGTATTTTTCCATCTCCAATCACAATCCTAAGAAAATTCGCAAGCAACACCACTACCTTTCGCCAGTCTTCATAAGCCGCCACCCGTTGAAATTCATATCCTTTTAAAAGAGCATCAAGTGGCATCACAGTGATGCAGTTAAAGGAGTGAATTCTAATGTTCAAAAAAATCAGGCCTTTGAAAACCAATTCCTTCGTAACAATCAAAGCAAGCACCTCTACCAAGGGGCGCGGAGGCGGTGCAATTATGGAGGGGAAATTCTGGATCTATCGAGGAAAATGGAACTAACGCAGCCAAGAAGACCCTCTTCATGAGGGTCTTCCTTTAAAAAACGGAATGGATACCGATCAATGATATTTGAGGCTATCAAACTAATAACAAGGGAAAGCGAAAACTCTTTCAAAAGCTGGAAGATAACTAAAAACAAGTTAGCAAAAACCGTAAAAATCGCCATTTGCAATGAACATATAACGATAACCAACCCTATCGATAATCACATCATACTTCACATAGAAATCACAAAAAACCGCATAGTAATTTCAAATCAAATAATTAACATACTCACTGAAAAATCAAGGCTTTCCAGACCAGCCATCCTCCGATACTTAAACAATACCAAACAGCTTGGAGATTCAATCTGGGAAAATATTTATACCATTACACCGGGTACGTCTGGAAAAATCAGAGCCGACCTTTCAATAAGAATATCTATAGACATCCCAAAGGCAGTTCGATGCGATCCAGCCGAAACCCTTACCGAAGTAATAAGCAAGCAAACTCGCGGTCAAAATATTTCGGTTAGATTTTCTGGGGGTATAGAATCAACGGCGATTTTAGCGGCCTGCAAAGCTATAGCCGACCCCAGAAATATAGTAGCAACGACGTGGTACTCTGAAGCTGAAGGCTATAACTCCGACGTTTCAGAGTCGAGTAGGATTGCGAGAATTCTACAAATTGAGCACCTTCTGGTTCCAATTGATGAGAGCAGATTATTTACAATCCCCTCAACGATGAACCTGCCAGCTTATCCGTCTCCGGCTCTAGCTTTTTCCGGCATTCTAGAAATCTTAGATAGGCACGCCACTGAGCACTTCGGAGGTCGTGCGCCTATAGTTCTAGATGGGCATGGAGGCGATCATGCTTTCCTGGAGCATCCAGACCCCAGGTTATTGCGTAACTGTATTGGCAATAATTTCTTCAAAAAACTTAATGAATACTGCGACCTTAACGCAACCAGCTACTCAAGAGTAATAAAACGAATTCTTTTAGGTCCTGAGCCGCACAAAAATAACATTCTTATCAAGAAATATCGCAAGCAACGCCAGTTCCCTGATTTAACGAAAACCACAAATCGTCTAAGAGCGGAGATAATCCAAGAAGCGCTCGAGGAAATCTGCATAACACCATCTAGGCCAGAAGAAAAAATACTCTACCCATTTCTCCACTCGCCAATGATTGAATGCGCCTTAGCATTTGAGATATCTGAAGCATTCAATTCAAGTCTTAGCAGGATTGCCTTCAGGAAGTCCGCAGCAAAAGCGTTTGGGAATGGCCTTTTCACTAGAGATAACAAGGGCTCTGTAACCGGTTCCTTTCAAAAAGCCCTTAGCCTTCAGCGAGAAAGGCTCTTAGCCATTATAGAAAATGGCTATTGCACGAAAGAGAAATTAATTGATTTATCTAAATTCAAGAGCGCCTATAACATTTCTGCGCAAGGAGCGGAAGGGCTCAACTATGAAATGATGAAAATACTAAACCTTGAGCTATTAATATCGTATTCCTTTAATAAATTAAAGCGACTAACAAGCAATGCAATTTTCTAAATATGTGCACCATGTCGTAATCAACGACGAAATGGTAATTCTCGACGAACCAGGAGACAAGTACTGGCTGCTTAGCCACTCGGACACCCAAGCAGTTATCCATGCTGTGCAATCGAGGCTTGACACATACCCACCCGAACTTCAAGAGCTCGTACAATGTAAAATACTAACCCTTGAGAGAGGAACTACCCACATTAATATAGGCTCTCCTAGAAAGCTTGGATTAAATAATCACGAGTGGTCTCAATCCTTCAAAGCAAATTTAACCAAAGTTTCAGCTTTCTCAATCATAAAAGCCTCCCTCGCACTAACCCTCTCCTTCATCACAACAAAGACATTTGGCCTACACAAAACCCTGAACCTTATAAGGAAGATAAAAAGAAATCGCCTCAGCACATGCAAGCTTGAATTAAAAGAGCTTCAGCAAATATCTTCCAGCATAAAACAGGCATCTAAAATCTTGCCTTTCAGTACATCATGCTTGCAGCATTCAATATGCACCTTCCTTCTCTGCGCAATTAAGGGAGAGGTTGTCACACTCAAAATCGGAGTAAAAACTTATGATTTTTTTGCCCATGCCTGGACGGAAAGTGATAGCGGTTTGGTTATAGGCGACAAACAAGAAATCCCTGAATCACTTCATGAAATCCTCTCTATCTAGCAAGAGATCATTATTCCGACCATGAGCACCAAACTATCTCATTCCTACCGTAACGCGCTCGACATAACTAAACAAAAATACCCGGCATTCTTCAGAGACTTCTCATTAGTACTTGCTATTATTTTATTCACTTCCGCGTTCAGCTCTATCGTACCGCTACTTTTGAGGGAGTCAGCAAATTTACTGAGCAACTCTTCTGCCGAGAGAAGCCTTTTATATATAGTTGTCTCTGCCTATGCACTAGCCTGGACAGTCAGCAATGCAATGGAATGGCTCAAAAGCATAGCAACCTCTTATGTCATGGTACGCTGCGATGCGTCTTTTTATAGATCACTATTCGAATGCTTCTTAAAGCTCACCCCAGAAAATCATAAAATCCTAACAAAGGGAGAGATTCTTTCAGATTTTGACAGATCAATGACAAGTTTTGGACAAATCAATCAAACACTATTCTGGACTCTAGCACCATTAGCCTTCGAATTAATTCTTGTATTCATCATCTTGTGGAAATCAACGAGCCTAGCTTTCTCCTTCGCATTTTTAGTTTCCATCACCCTGCTATTTCTTATCGCAATATGGGTATCACAAAGAACAGAAGACGTGCACCTGGACTGTTTCAATGCAGTAAATAAACTTACTGAGTTCCTGTCTGAAAAAATTGATGCAACCAACGAAATACTTATAAACGCCTCGCAACCTAGAGAATCAAGAAAAATCAAAAGCGTCATTCATAATTATACAAAGGCTATCTTCAAAGCAAACTCACGAATGGCTCTCCTACTAAGCTTGCAAGTCATTGCGATCGGTATGACCCTCCTCGCATTCACCCTTACATCGGCCAACCTTACACTTAATAACCAATTCTCGGTCGGCGACTTTGTGATGGTGGTCTCCTATGTCGTCCAGCTAACAGCCCCATTCGCAGTAATCGCCAGCTCCTTAGTCGGCCTGAAGAGAGATCATCTTGCACTGGAGGCCGGCCTCAAATATTTCAAGCTCACCGCCCCCTCTCCAAGCGGTACAACTCAGTGCAAAAAATCCTCTATATTGTTCAAGATAGACAAATATCAAACCGAGCATATCAAACCACTGTCCACCAACATCCAGCTCGGAAAGACCTACGCAATCTGCGGCCCTTCCGGCAGCGGAAAGACAACATTAATCAATAGTATGATCGGGTTAAATCGCACCTATACAGGTTCCATAGCCCTCTTCGGGGCGGACCTGAAGACCCTTTCGTCCGATGCGGTAATTGACCAAATAAGCGTTGTCCAACAAACCCCATTTATCTTTTCGGGAACGGTTCGTGAAAACCTGCTTTACGGCACGGACAGGGTGGTGGATGACAGCGAGCTGATTGAAGTAATTGACGCACTAGACCTTCACCTGAGCGACGATGTCAGCACAAATAGCCTAGACATAGCTGTCGGTGGAGAAAACCGTTCACTTTCAGGGGGGGAGCAACAGCGAATTGGCATTGCCAGAGCAGTATTACGTCAGAAACGTATAATTATTCTCGATGAACCAACTTCCGCTCTAGATGAAAACACTGCAAAAAAAGCGCTTCGTTTCCTTAGGTCACAGGGTGGTACTTTGATCTTTGCCAGCCATCAAGGCTCCATCATAGAAATGGCGGATGAGATAGTGCGTATAGAACTTATGACACACGCCGAGAGCTTCAATGAAGCAGAATCGGATTGGGCGCAGCGTTGACTGCGCCCAACATCCATCGCTGTTTACCTAACCTCGCCTTTCCCCATCACGGCATCACCGGCGGCACGTATTCCAGGGTGGTGCCCAGGGCCCACAGCAGCACCAGCACCAGCGGGGTGTGCACCAGCAGCTGGACGAAGGAGAAGCCGATCAGGTCGCGCGCCTTCAGGCCCAGCACGCCCAGCAGGGGCAGCATGTAGAAGGGGTTGATCAGGTTCGGCAGCGCCTCGGCGGCGTTGTAGATCTGCACCGACCAGCCCAGGTGGTAGCGCAGCTCGTTGGCCACCTGCATCACGTAGGGCGCCTCGATGATCCACTTGCCGCCACCGGAGGGAATGAAGAAGCCCAGCACGGCGGAGTACACGCCCATCAGCAGCGCGTAGGTGTCGTGGGAGGCGATCTGCACGAAGAAGGTGGAGATGTGGTGCGCCAGGGTCTGGCCGTCGCTGCCGTTGACGGTGGTCATCAGCGCGGCGATGGAGCCGTACAGCGGGAACTGGATCAGCACCCCGGTGGTGGTCGGCACGGCGCGGGCCACTGCGTCGAGGAAGCTGCGCGGGCGCCAGTGCAGCAGCGCACCGGCCATGATGAACAGCAGGTTGTAGGTGTTGAGCCCGGAGATGGCGGTGATCGCCGGCTTGCTGGCGAACTCCTGGGCCAGCCAGCCACCGGCCAGCACCACCAGCATGATGATCAGCAGCGGGCTGTGCTCCAGCCACTCGCCCGGGCGGGTCGGCTTGGGCTGCGGCGGCGCGGTGAAGCTCGGGTCCACGCCGCAGGCCTTGGCATCACGGGCGCTGGCCGCGCTGGGTGCGGTCATGTAGGCGATGGCCAGGGACACCAGGATCAGCGCCAGCAGCATCACGCCCGATTGCCAGAGGAAGATGGTCTCGGTGAAGGGGATCACGCCGGTGATGGCGAGGATGGACGGCGGCAGGCTGGCCGGGTTGGCCTGCAACTGCGCGGCGGAGGACGACAGCCCCAGTGCCCACACGGCGCCCAGGCCGAGGTAGGCGGCGGCACCGGCGGCGCGGTAGTCCATCTTGATGTCTTCACGGCGGGCCAGGGCGCGCACCAGCAGGCCGCCGAACACCAGGGACAGGCCCCAGTTGAGCAGCGAGGCGAGCATGGAGATCAGCGCCACCCAGGCCACCGCCGAGCGCCCGTTCTTCGGCACCCGGGCCAGCAGGTCGATGAGCCGCGACGCCGGGCCGGAGCTGGCGACCACATAGCCGCCGATGACCACGAAGGCCATCTGCATGGTGAAGGGGATCAGGCTCCAGAACCCGTCACCGAAGGCCTTGGCCGTGGCGCTGGCGGGTGCGCCCATGGCCATCACGGCGACGGTGACGATCAGGACCGCCAGCGCGGCGAATACCCAGGAGTCGGGGAACCAGCGCTCAGCCCAGGCTGAGCAGCGCATGGCGAAACGGGCGGAACGGCTTTCTTCGAGTTGCGTGACCATCGGTCTACCTCACTTTTATTCTTGTCGGCATGGCACGGCCGGGGCCGGGCACCGGATAAGGGTTGGAACCAGTACGAGGGTCTTTGCCCCCTGTTTGCCTGAAACGACGACGCCACGCCCCAGGGCGTGGAATGCGTCTTGCGCCGCTCGGTGAGCGGTGCGGTGCGTGATGCAATTCCCGGCGCAACCTTTATCCGTAGGTCGTCACCGGGCGCAGCGGAGCCCAGCACGGGAGGCTGGGCCGGGTGATGCGTCGGGCCGGGTTCCTCGGCCCGACTGGAGGCTTAACGCTCGATCGCCAGCGCCACGCCCTGGCCGCCACCGATGCACAGGGTGGCGAGGCCCTTCTTGGCATCGCGCTTGATCATCTCGTGCAGCAGGGTCACCAGTACGCGGCAGCCGGAGGCGCCGATGGGGTGGCCGATGGCGATGGCGCCGCCGTTGACGTTGACCTTCTCGGCA
>NZ_JBBCKP010000012.1:0-202546 GCF_037153275.1 Pseudomonas sp. USHLN015 | reverse complement strand
GACCTTGTTCAGGGTCATGGCCGGCACGGCGTTGGGCAGGCCGGCGAGGATGGCGGCCTGGCGCGCGGGGTTCTGGCCGGAACCTGCGGTGAGCACCTGGCCGAGGATGACTTCATCCACCAAGGCGCCATCGATACCGGTCTGGGCCAGCAACTGGCGGATCACCGCGGCGCCCAGCTCGGGGGCGGGGATGTTGGCCAGCGAGCCCTGGAAGCTGCCGACGGCGGTGCGGGTGGCGGCGACTATGACGACGTCTTGCATGTTCGGTTCTCCTGCGGGGCCACGCCGCACGGGCATGGCCGATGAACAAAAGACCGCCCCGTGGACGAAGCGTGCGTGGCGTTTCGTCCGCGGGGCGGCAGAGCAATCAGAAGCTCATTTCGATCACATCGTCCGGGACGATCAGCTTGCCGGCGGTCTTGGCGACGATCTCCTCGATGCTGACGCCCGGGGCGCGCTCGCGGAGGATGAAGGCGCCGTCCTCGATCTCCAGGTAGGCCAGGTCGGTGAGCACCTTGCGGATGCAGCGGCAGCCGGTGAGCGGCAGGCTGCAATGCTTGAGCAGCTTGGACTCGCCGTCCTTGGAGGCGTGGGTCATGGTGACGATGATGTTGTCGGCGCCGGCCACCAGGTCCATCGCGCCGCCCATGCCCTTGACCAGCTTGCCGGGGATCATCCAGGAGGCGATGTTGCCCTGCACGTCCACCTCGAAGGCGCCCAGCACCGTGAGGTCGACGTGGCCGCCACGGATCATGGCGAAGGATTCGGCGGAGTCGAAGATCGCCGCGCCCTTGCTGGCGGTGACCGTCTGCTTGCCGGCGTTGATCATGTCGGCGTCGACTTCCTCCTCGGTGGGGAAGGCGCCCATGCCCAGCAGGCCGTTCTCGGATTGCAGCATCACCTCCATGCCCTCGGGCACGTAGTTGGCCACCAGGGTGGGGATGCCGATCCCCAGGTTCACGTAGTAGCCGTCCTTCAGTTCGCGGGCCACGCGCTGGGCCATCTGTTCGCGGGTCAGTGCCATTTCAAAGGCCTCATCTTGTTCTGTTATCGGAGAGGATGCTCAGGAGCGAGTGGTGCGCTTTTCGATGCGCTTCTCGAAGGTGCCCTGAATGATGCGATCGACGTAGATGCCCGGGGTGTGGATCTGGCTCGGGTCCAGCTCGCCGGGCTCGACGATCTCCTCCACCTCGACCACGGTGATGCGGCCGGCGGTGGCCACCACCGGGTTGAAGTTCTGTGCGGTGTGGCGGTAGATCACGTTGCCGTAGCGGTCGGCCTTCCAGCCCTTGACGATGGCGAAGTCGCCGGTGATGGCCGGCTCGAGGATGTAGGGGCGGCCGTTGAATTCGCGGGCCTCCTTGCCTTCGGCGACCGGGGTGCCGTAGCCGGTGGCGGTGTAGAAGGCGGGGATGCCGGCGCCGCCGGCGCGCAGCTTCTCGGCGAGGGAGCCCTGGGGGGTGAGCTCGACTTCCAGTTCGCCGCTGAGCAGTTGCTGCTCGAACAGGGCGTTCTCGCCGACGTAGGAGGCGATCATCTTGCGGATCTGCCGGTCTTCCAGCAGCACGCCGAGGCCGAAGCCATCGACGCCGCAGTTGTTGGAGACCACGGTGAGGTCGCGCACGCCACGGCGGCGGATCTCGGCGATCAGGTTCTCGGGGATGCCGCACAGGCCGAAGCCCCCGGCGAGGACGGTC
The DNA here is from genome assembly GCF_037153275.1 of Pseudomonas sp. USHLN015. Lineage (NCBI taxonomy): Bacteria > Pseudomonadati > Pseudomonadota > Gammaproteobacteria > Pseudomonadales > Pseudomonadaceae > Pseudomonas > Pseudomonas sp. USHLN015. The sequence continues at coordinate 200,849 of NZ_JBBCKP010000012.1, read as the reverse complement.
ATGCCGTCGGTGAGCCCTTCGAGGGCTTCCTCGTAGCTGCCTACGCGCTTGTCGAGTCCACTCATGGTGCTGCCTCTTGTGATTGTCTTTGGCCCGGCACGTGGCCGGCGAGTGGGCCCAAGCTTCTCCTCGTTCGACTCATTTGTTAATTTTGTTTTTCCTCGCTATTGATCGGCAAAACAAATCAATGACCGTCAAGCAACTGCGTGCCTTCCTCGCCGTCGCCCAGAGCCTGAGCTTCGCCCAGGCCTGCGAGCGCCTGCACCTGTCCCAGCCGGCGCTGTCCCTGGCGATCAAGAACCTGGAGGAATCCCTCGGCGGCCAGTTGCTGGTGCGCACCACCCGCAGCGTGGCGCTGACGCCGGAGGGCGAGACCCTGCTGCCCATCGCCCGGCGCCTGCTGGCGGACTGGGACAACGCCGAGGAGCTGCTGCGCCAGCACTTCACCCTGCAGCTGGGCAAGGTGGCCATCGCCGCCATGCCCTCCTTCGCCGGCAACCTGCTGCCGGTGGGCCTCAAGGCCTTCCGCGACCGCCACCCGAAGGTCAACGTCGCGGTGCACGACGTGATCAACGAGCAGGTGCTGGAGATGGTGCGCAACCACCGCGTCGAGCTGGGCATCGCCTTCGAGCCGGAGTCCCTCGACGGCCTGGCCTTCACGCCCTTCTACAGCGACCGTTTCGTCGCCGTGGTGCCCGGCGATTGCCCGCTGGCCGAGCGCCGGGAAGTGAGCTGGGCGGAGCTGCTGGGCGAGCCCTTCATCACCCTGCAACGCCCCTCCGCCGTGCGCCTGCTGCTGGAGGAGCGGGTGGCGGCGCGGCACGGCCGGCTGCCGGTGGCCCTGGAGAGCCACCAGTTGGTGACGGTCGGGCGCATGGTCGCCCAGGGCCTGGGCGTGAGCGCGGTGCCCAGCCTGTGCATCCAGCAGATGGAGGAACTGGGCGCCCGCTGCATCGCCCTGCGCGACCCGCAGATCGAGCGCCGCGTGGGCCTGCTGTGGCTCGCCGGGCACACGCTTTCCACCGCCGCCCAGGCCCTGGCCGACGCGCTGCTGCACCTGCGCGACTGGAATCGCCAGGGGCCTGCGGAACCCGGCGAGTGAGACCACCCCTAACCTTGTACCGGCGCGGCCGTCCACGGCCCGTGCCATGCTATGGACATCGCCCGCCAGCGCAGTGGGCCCAGCCGTAGAAGAAGAGGAGTCGCCCGATGAGCCAGCCCCTGTGGACCCCCAGCGCGCAACGCATCGCCGCCACGCGGATGGACGCCTTCCGCCGCGAGATCGCCCTGCGCCACGGCCTCGACCTGCCCGACTACGCCGCCCTGCACGCCTGGAGCGTCGAGCAGCGGGAAGCCTTCTGGCAGGCCCTGGTGGACGCCTTCGACGTGAATTTCCACACCCCGCCCCGCACGGTGCTGGAGGAAGGCCCGGCCATGCCCAGCGCCCATTGGTTCCCCGGGGCCACCCTGAACTTCGCCGAGCACCTGCTGCGCCGCCGCGATGACCACCCGGCGCTGGTGGCCGTGGCCGAGGACGGTCGCCGCGAGCCGCTCAGCCACGCCGAGCTGGCCGCCCACGTCGCCGGCCTGCAGCAGCGCCTGGCCGCCGCCGGGGTGGGCATCGGCGACCGCGTGGCGGCCTTCATGCCCAACACCTGGCAGACGGTGGTGGGCATGCTCGCCACCGCCAGCCTCGGCGCCACCTGGTCGTCCTGCTCGCCGGACTTCGGCACCCAGGGGGTGATCGACCGCTTCGGCCAGATCGAACCCAAGGTGCTGATCGCCGCCGCCGGCTATCACTACGCCGGCAAGGCCCTGGACCTGACCGCCAAGCTCAATGAAATCCTCCAGCGCCTGCCCACCCTCGCCCAACTGGTGGTGGTGCCCTATGCCCGCCCCGAGGCCCGCGCCGAAGACTTCGCCACCGCCGCCCGCGTCAGCCTGTGGGACGACTTCTACCGCCCCGGCGGCGAACCCGCGTTCGTTCCGGTGCCGTTCGAGCAGCCGCTGTACATCCTCTATTCCAGCGGCACCACCGGGGTGCCCAAGTGCATCGTCCACGGCGTCGGCGGCACCCTGCTGCAGCACCTCAAGGAACACGCCCTGCATTGCGACCTGAAGGCCGACGACACGCTGTTCTACTTCACCACCTGCGGCTGGATGATGTGGAACTGGCTGGCGTCCGGCCTGGCCCTGGGCGCCACCCTGGTGCTCTACGACGGCTCGCCGTTCCACCCCGGCCCCGAGCGGCTGATGGACCTGATCGACGCCGAGGGCATCAGCATCTTCGGCACCAGCGCCAAGTACCTCGCGGCGCTGGAGAAGGCCGGCGCGCGGCCGCGCCAGAGCCATCGCCTGGAGCGCCTCAAGACGCTGCTCTCCACCGGCTCGCCCCTGGCCCACGAGGGCTTCGACTACGTCTACCGCGAGATCAAGGCCGAGCTGTGCCTGTCGTCCATCTCCGGCGGCACCGACATCGTCTCCTGCTTCGCCCTCGGCAACCCGGTGCTGCCGGTGCGGCGCGGCGAGCTGCAATGCAAGGGCCTGGGCATGGACGTGCAGGTGTGGGACGAGCACGGCCAGCCGGTGCACGGCGAGAAGGGCGAGCTGGTCTGCACCCGGCACTTCCCTTCCATGCCGGTGGGCTTCTGGAACGACCCGGACGGCGAGAAATTCCGCGCGGCCTACTTCGAGACCTTCCCCGGCGTCTGGGCCCACGGCGACTACGCCGAGGAGACCGCCCACGGTGGCCTGGTGATCCACGGCCGCTCGGATGCCGTGCTCAACCCCGGCGGCGTGCGCATCGGCACGGCCGAGATCTACCGCCAGGTGGAGAAGGTCGAACAGGTGCTGGAATCCATCGCCATCGGCCAGGACTGGCAGGGCGACGTACGCGTGGTGCTGTTCGTGCGCCTGCGCGAGGGCGTGGCGCTGGACGACGCCTTGCAGGCGCGCATCCGCCAGGTGATCCGCGACAACACTACGCCGCGCCACGTGCCGGCGAAGGTCATCGCCGTCGCCGATATCCCCCGCACCCTCAGCGGCAAGATCGTCGAGCTGGCCGTGCGCAATGTCGTCCACGGCCGCCCGGTGAAGAACACCGATGCCCTGGCCAACCCCCAGGCGCTGGAGCTGTTCAGGGACCTGCCGGAGCTGGCGCGGTGAAGGCGACGAGGCCGTAAGTCGGGTGCGAGCCGGCGGCTGCATGGCACCCGCGGGCTTCACCCGCCCTGCGAACCCCATCACGCTTGCACCAACGGCCAAGGGAATGGCCGGGGCAGCGGCGCTACCATGGCGGCCTCATCCGTACCTGGAACCCGAGATGGATCTCATCCCCCGCGCCCTCCTCTGCCTGGGCCTGTGCCTGCCCACCCTCGCCCTGGCCACCCCGTGCCAGGAGTTCGAACCCGCCACCGCGCACCTGGAAGGCAAGCTGGAGCGCCAGACCCACCCTGGCCCACCCAACTTCGAAAGCATCGAGAACGGCGACGAGGCGCGCACCGGTTTCTACCTGGTACTGGCCGAGCCCGCCTGTGTGAAAGGCAATGACTACGAGACCGACATGGGCGCCGAGCAGGACGTGCGCCTGGTGCAGCTGGTGCTGGACGAGGCCGGCTACAGGAAGCTCGAGCCGCACCTGGGCCAGCAGGTGACCCTCGCCGGCCACCTGTTCTCCGCCGAGACCGCCTTCCACTACGCCCCGCTGCTGATGCAGGACGTGCAACGGGTGGAAGACCAGCCGACCGCCAGCGCCGACTGCGAGGCCCTGGCCGCCAAGGCCGCCGACGCCCCCGGCTTCCATCCGCCCTGGTGGGGCACGGTGCAGGGCGAGGGCCGGCTGCACTTCCACAGCGCGCCGGACAAGGCCTGCGCCATCCCCGGGCTGTTCATCATCCCCGGTGACGGGGTGACCATCTACGCCGCCGAGAATGGCTGGATGCAGGTCATGTACATCAATTCCAAGGGCGAGGACTTCACCGGCTGGGTGGATGAAAACCGGCTGGACGCCGGCCCGTCGCGCAGCGAGGACGACGGCCAGCCCGAGGAGCAAGGCGAACCCGCCGCGGCCGCCGCCGACCTGCCCGGGGACGTGGCCTCCTTCGCCGAGCGCTACGCCAATTGCGAACACTTCCTCGGCGAGGAACCCTACGACGCGGAACGCGCCAAGGAGCTCGCCCAGGCGGTGGAGGAGCTGTGCACCGGCATCGACGCCCAGCTCGATGCGCTGCGCCAGCGCTACAAGGACGATGCGGCCGTCACCCAGGCCCTGGCCGGCTACGAGAAGGTGGAGTGACCCCTCCGGCGAGCCGCCCCGGGCCGGCGACGGCCTCTCCTATACTCCTGGCGTCGCCCTGAAACGGACCCTGCCGTGCTCGCCAGAACCCTGTGCCTCGCCGCCCTGCTCTGCTGCGCCCCCCAGGCTTGCGCCCGGCTCCAGCAGGTCGACCTGTACCTGCCCGATGCGCCCCCATTGACGATGCCGGACGCCGGCACCAGCCACGGCATGGTCGGCGACGCCACCCTGCTGGCGCTCAAGCGTGCCGGCTACCAGGTGCGCATCCTCGTCGCGCCCTGGGCGCGGGCGCAGAAACGCACGATGGAGGGCCGCGACATCCTCGTCATCCCGCTGTCACGCACGCCGGATCGCGAGGCCTCCTACACCTGGATCGCACCGATCATGGAGTTGCAACGGGCCTTCTTCACCCTCGACGAGCCGGTGAAGGACTTCGCCGAGGCCCGCGCCCGCTACCGCCAGATCGGCGTCGGCCTGGGCACCGCGCAGAACGAGATCCTCCGCCGCGAAGGCTTCGACGGCGGGCAGATGCGCTCCCTGGTGCTGGGCGACAAACCCGCGCAGCTGCTGGAGATGGGGCGCATCGACGCCTGGTTCACCGGCGTCCCCGAGGGGCTCTACATCTGGCCCAGGGTCTCGCACCAGCGCCTGCGCATGAGCCCGCCCCTGGCGGCCACCGACCTCTACCTCGCCTGCTCCCTGGCCTGCGACCCGCAGTTGGTGGACGACCTGCGCACGGCCATCGACGCCCTGCGTGCGGACGGCAGCCTGAAGCGCATCCAGGCGCGGTATCTGAAGGACGCGCAGCCGCTGCTGGAACGACAGGCTCCGTAGGTCGGCTCTCCCCCTACGGGTGGGCGGAAGGGTTCAGTAGTGCTTGCCCGGGTCTTCCGGCGGCGGCTCGTCCTCGGGCAGTTCTTCGAGCTTGAGCTCCAGGCCCCAGCTGGCGGCGTCCTGGGTCGGGGTGGCCTGGGGCGTCGGTGCGGGGGGCGGGGTGGGTGCGGCGGTGGGCCGGGTGCCGGGGCCGTCACGGTGCAGCTTGAGCTTGAGGCGCAGGTTGTTGGCCGAGTCGGCGTTCTTGATCGCTTCCTCTTCCTGGATCGAGCCCTCCACCACCAGGTCGAACAGCGCCTGGTCGAAGGTCTGCATGCCCAGGGCCTTGGACTTCTCCATGATTTCCTTGATCGAGCTGAAGTCGCCGCGCTTGATCAGGTCGCTGATGGTGGCGGTGCCCAGCAGCACTTCCACTGCCGCGCGGCGCTTGCCGTCGGAGGTGCGCACCAGGCGCTGGGAGACGAAGGCCTTGAGGTTGTTGCCCAGGTCGTTGAGCAGCTGCGGCCGGCGTTCCTCGGGGAAGAAGTTGATGATGCGGTCCAGCGCCTGGTTGGCGTTGTTGGCGTGCAGGGTGGAGATGGCCAGGTGGCCGGTGTCGGCGAAGGCCAGGGCGTGTTCCATGGTCTCGCGGTCGCGGATCTCGCCGATCAGGATCACGTCCGGCGCCTGGCGCAGGGTGTTCTTCAGGGCGGCGTGGAAGCTGCGGGTGTCCACCCCCACCTCACGCTGGTTGATGATGGATTTCTTGTGCCGGTGCACGTACTCCACCGGGTCCTCGATGGTGATGATGTGCCCGCCGCTGTTGCGGTTGCGGTAGTCGATCAGCGCGGCCAGGGAGGTGGACTTGCCCGAGCCGGTGCCGCCGACGAAGAGCACCAGGCCGCGTTTTTCCATCACCACCTTGAGCAGCACCTCGGGGAGCTTGAGGTCCTCGAACTTCGGGATATCCAGCTTGATGTTGCGCGCGACGATGGAAACCTCGTTGCGCTGCTTGAAGATGTTGATGCGGAAGCGGCCGATGTTGGGCAGGGAGATGGCCAGGTTCATCTCCAGCTCGCGGTCGAATTCGCCGCGCTGCTCCGGGTCCATGATGGATTCGGCGATACGCGCCACGTCGCCCGGCTTGAGCGGGTCGGTGCCCAGCGGCTTGAGCACGCCGTTGAACTTGGCGCAAGGCGGCGCACCGGTGGACAGGTAGAGGTCCGAGCCATCCTGGGAGGCCAGAACCTTGAGCATCGAGGGGAGATCCATGGGGCGAACGTCCAAAGGGCATTTCGAATAACGGTAGGCGAATTTCGCCCGGCTTCCTGCGCGGTGAGGCGCAACCGATGAACTGTATGGGCGCGCCGCGCGCTGGCACAATGAACGGCTCCACAAACCACGAGGAAATCCCATGGCCAAGGCCCTTGCCCGCCACATCCTGGTCAAGACCGAGGCGGAAGCCGAACAGATCAAGCAGCGCCTGGCCAAGGGCGAGGACTTCGCCGTGCTGGCGAAGAAGCATTCCATCTGCCCTTCCGGCAAGCGCGGCGGCGACCTGGGCGAGGTGCGCCCCGGGCAGATGGTGCGGGTGATCGACCAGGTGATCTTCAAGAAGCCGGTGCGCACCATCCACGGCCCGGTGAAGAGCCAGTTCGGCTACCACCTGGTGCAGGTGTTCTTCAGGGACTGACGCCCCTGCCCGCCCCGCCTGAAACGAAAAAGCCCGGCACCTGGCCGGGCTTTTCGCATCCACCGCCTCACTTCATCGAGTTGGCGAAGGCGTTCCATTCCTCGGTGGCCTTCAGCGCGGCCTCGCGGTGCTTGCGCACGGCTTCGTTCTGCTCGGTGACGAAGGCGCTGATGCACTTGCTGTAGCTGTCCACGTCGCGGCTGAACTGGTCGCGGTGCGCTTCGTCGCGGAACTGCTTGGGCACCTCGGGCTTGTGGCAGTCGTGGCGGGGCTGGGCGGAGTCGGCGAAGGCCAGGGGGGAGGCCAGGAGAAGTATCGCGAGCGCTTTGTGCATGCTTTCCTCACGGGGTTTCCGGCGCGCGCCGGTTGGTTCGAGGGTGCCGATCCGTCGCGGGGCAGGGTCGGCCGGGGTCGTACTTTCCGGCATCACGCCGGCCCGATCAAGTTCGGCGGCCCGCAGGGCAGAAAAAAGCCCCGCATCGGCGGGGCTTTCTCGGGACGCTGGAGCGCGCGTCAGACGATCACGCCCTGGCTGCGCAGGTAGTCGTCGTAGGTGCCGCTGAAGTCGGTCACGCCGGTCTCCGAGAGCTCGATGATGCGGGTGGCCAGGGAGCCGACGAACTCGCGGTCGTGGCTGACGAAGATCAGCGTGCCCGGGTAGTTCTCCAGCGCCAGGTTGAGCGCCTCGATGGATTCCATGTCCAGGTGGTTGGTGGGTTCGTCCATCACCAGCACGTTGGGCTTCTTCAGGATCAGCTTGCCGAACAGCATGCGGCCCTGCTCGCCACCGGAGATCACCTTGACCGACTTGAGGATCTCGTCGTTGGAGAACAGCATGCGGCCGAGGGTGCCGCGCACCAGCTGCTCGCCGCCCTGGGTCCACTGGCCCATCCAGTCGAACAGGGTGACGTCGTCTTCGAAGTCATGGGCGTGGTCCTGGGCGTAGTAGCCCAGCTCGGCGCTCTCGGTCCATTTCACGCTGCCGGCGTCCGGGGTCATCTCGCCCACCAGGGTGCGCAGCAGGGTGGTCTTGCCGATGCCGTTGGGGCCGATGATGGCGACGCGCTCGCCCGCCTCGATCTGCAGGTCCAGGCCCTTGAACAGCTGCTTGCCTTCGAAGCCCTTGGCCAGCTTCTCCACGGTGACCGCCTGGCGGTGCAGCTTCTTGTGCTGCTCGAAGCGGATGAAGGGGCTGACGCGGCTGGACGGCTTGACCTCGGCCAGCTGGATCTTGTCGATCTGCTTGGCGCGGGAAGTGGCCTGCTTGGCTTTCGAGGCGTTGGCGGAGAAGCGGCTGACGAAGGTCTGCAGTTCGGCGATCTGCGCCTTCTTCTTGGCGTTGTCGGCCAGGAGCTGCTCGCGCGACTGGGTCGCCGCGGTCATGTACTCGTCGTAGTTGCCCGGGAACAGGCGCAGCTCGCCGTAATCCAGGTCAGCCATGTGGGTGCACACGCTGTTGAGGAAGTGACGGTCGTGGGAAATGATGATCATGGTGCTGTTACGCGCCGTGAGGATGTTTTCCAGCCAGCGGATGGTGTTGATGTCCAGGTGGTTGGTCGGCTCGTCCAGCAGCAGCACTTCCGGGTCCGAGAACAGCGCCTGGGCCAGCAGCACGCGCAGTTTCCAGCCGGGCGCCACTTCGCTCATCGGGCCGAAGTGCTGGGCCAGCGGGATGCCCAGGCCGAGCAGCAGCTCGCCGGCACGGGATTCGGCGGTGTAGCCGTCCATCTCGGCGAACTCGGTCTCAAGCTCGGCCACGGCCATGCCGTCTTCCTCGCTCATCTCCGGCAGGGAGTAGATGCGGTCACGCTCGGCCTTCACCCGCCACAGTTCTTCGTGCCCCATGATCACGGTGTCGATCACGGTGAAGTCTTCGTAGGCGAACTGGTCCTGGCGCAGCTTGCCCAGGCGCACGTTCGGCTCCAGCATCACCTGGCCGCCGGAAGGCTCCAGATCACCGCCGAGGATCTTCATGAAGGTCGACTTGCCGCAGCCGTTGGCGCCGATCAGGCCGTAGCGGTTGCCGTTGCCGAACTTGACGGAAACGTTCTCGAACAGCGGCTTGGGGCCGAACTGCATGGTGATGTTGGCGGTGGAGATCAAGGGGTCTACCTGTCAGATGTGTGCAGCTTTCGAATGTCGCCGGGTACCGGTCGGCTACCCGTCTGGAGCGTTCGCAAGGCCCGCCGGCCGGCGTCATGGCCGACCCGTTGGGCATAGCGCAAGAGCAGCGCCCGGGCATGGGGCCCGTGCTGCCTGGCGATGAAAGCGGGGTTCATGTGAAAAAGCGCGCGGATTGTCGCATAGCTGTGGCGACAGTTATACGGCAGCGTTCGCCTAAAGCCGGCGGCCGGCCGGACGGCAGGGCTGGCTGGCGACCCGACGGGCGCGTCTCAGCCAGCCAACCCCGCCAGGGCCGCGCGCAGGCGCTGGGTTCCGGGGCGCTGGCAGGTGATGGCGACCTCCTCCAGCCCCAGCCAGGTGGCGAGGCGGCGCAGGTTCTCGGCCAGGGCGTGCAGGCCCGCCTCGCCGAGCCCGGGTGTTTCCTCGTGCAGGGCGTGCACGGCCAGGCGGTCGTGGGCACGCTCGGCGCGCAGGTCGACGCGGGCGGGGATGCGCTCATCGTGGAGGAACGGCAGCACGTAGTAGCCGTACCGGCGCTTGTCCGCCGGGGTGTAGATCTCCAGGCGGTAGTGGAAGTCGAACAGGCGCTCGGTGCGGGCACGCTCCCAGATCAGCGAATCGAAGGGCGACAGCAGCGCGCTGGCCCTGACCTTGCGCGGCACCGCCGGCTCGCCAAGGCAGTAGCCCACCTGCTTCCAGCCGCGCACGGCGACCCTCTGCAGGTCGCCGTTCTCCACCAGTTCGGCCAGGCCCTGGCGGGCATCGGCCACGTCGAGCCGGAAGTAGTCGCGCAGGTCCTTCTCGGTGCTAACGCCCAGGGCCTGGGCCGAGTGCAGCAACAATTGGCGGATGGCATCGGCTTCGGCCAGCTCCGCGCCCGTGCGCAGGTGGCCCGGAATCACCCGCTCGGGCAGGTCGTAGAGCCGCTCGAAGCCCCGCCGCCCGGCGACCGTCACCTCGCCGGCGGCGAACAGCCACTCCATCGCATGTTTCTCGGCGCTCCAGTCCCACCAGGGGCCGGCGCGTTCCTGGCGGGTGCTCAGGGCCCCGGCCCCCAGGGCGCCCTGCTCGTGCACGGCGGCGAGCACGCGCTGGATCACGTCCCGCTGCTCGCGACCGAAGCGCGCCAGCTGCTGGTAGATGCCACGCCCCTGCGCCGCCCGCTGCATGCGCCAGCGCATCGCCGGGTAGAGCTCCAGGGGCAGCAGCGAAGCCTCGTGCCCCCAGTATTCGAACAGCGCGCGGCGCCGCGGCTTGCCCCAGGCGAGCTCGTCCAGCAGCTCGCGCGGGTAGTCGCCGAGGCGGGAAAAGAACGGCAGGTAGTGCGAGCGTACCAGCGCGTTGACCGAGTCGATCTGCACGACGCCGAGGCGCCCGGCCAGCGCCCGGATGTGGCTGGCACGGATGGCGCCACGGGGCGGCCGCATGAAACCCTGGGCCGCCAGGGCCAGGCGGCGGGCTTCGGCAGCGCTGAGTTCGAGGGGCATCGGATCGGTCCTTGCGCGGGAATCAGCCGAGGACATTAGCACCCGCGACAGCGGCTTTCCCATCGCCCGCGAGCGGGGCCGGCGGCGGGAAGGGATGGCGGAAGGTGAAGGCCCCGGGCCCCGGCCCCTGCTCGCGCAGGAGGGCCAGGCGCTCGGCGGCTTCCTGCGCGTCGGGCCGATGCCCGGCGGGCACCCACCAGCACACCAGGTGCGCGTCGCCGATGCGCGAGAACCACTCGTTGCGGCGCTTGAGCATCTCGGTGTGGGCGCCGCGGTAGGTGAAATCGCGCAGGGACTCCATGTCGCGCCAGACCGAGAGGTTGACCAGCACGTCGTCACCGAAGGGGCGGATGGCGGTGGCGTCACCGCCGTCGTCCTCCAGCCGCCAGACGTACCCCGGCGAGGCTTCGGCCAGGCCGTTGATGCGCGCCAGGTTGGCCACGAAATCGGCCATGCCGGGCGACTCCAGGGGGGCGAGCATCCGCGCGATGTTCAGTTGCGCCAGTTCGAAGGCAGGGGCCATCGGGAACTCCTTCCTTGGATCAGATAGCGAGGCTCAGCGTGCGCACCACCTGGGCGTTGCCGCCGGCCATCAGGCGCTGTATGCGCCCTTCGCCGTCCAGGTCCAGGTCGACGGTGATCAGGCTCGGCGAGGCCGGCCGCATCAGGTAGCCCTGCTCGATCAGCAGTTGCGCGCCGGGCACACCCACGCGGTCGTGCAGGTAGCACGCCAGGGGGCCGGCGGCCATGCCGGTGGCGGGCTCCTCGGGGATGCCGAAGCGCGGCGCGAACATCCGCGCACCGGCTACGCGGCCAGGCTGGCGGCTGTCGCGGGAGAAGGCGTAGAAGCCGATGACGTCCAGCTCCTCGCTGATGCGTTCGAGGGCCTCCAGGTCGGTGTGGATGGCGGCGACATCGGCTTCGCTGCGCAGCGGCACGACGACGAAGGCGACACCGGTGCTGACCCGCGAGCTCAGCAGCCCATCGGCCAGTTGCCCGGGCGCAAGGCCCAGCGCGGCGAGGCTCTCCGCCAGCAGGCGCGAGCCGGGCTCGAGGTCCTGGTACTGCGGTGCGCGTTGCTCCATGAACACGCGGTCACCTTCGATGTAGATGTCGCGATTGCCGTCGATGGTTTCCTTATTGCTCCAGCCCTCGCCGACCTTGCCCAGCTGGCGCAGCAGCGAGAAGGTGGCCACGGTGGCGTGGCCGCAGTGGGGGATCTGCCGGTTGGGGGTGAAGAATTCCAGCTTGAAGGCGGCCTGGGCGGAGGCAGAGACGAAGGCCGTCTCCGACAACCCGAGCTGTGCGGCGATCGCCTGCTTCTGCACGGCGGTCAGCGCATCGGCGTCGAGCACCACGCCAGCCGGGTTGCCACCTTGTCCGCCATCGACGAACGCATTCACGATCCTGACTTCGACTTGCATCGCGTTTCCTTGTTGTCTGGGTTCACTCAAATGTGGGGGATCACTTGGCCAGCGGGTCGTCCCAGAACGGCCGCTCGCTTTCCTGCATCACGTCGCCCCGGGACAGGCCCAGGTCCTTGAGCATGGCATCACTCAGGCCGGCGAGCTCGCGGCGCTGGCGGTACAGCTGGTACCAGCGCAGCAGGCGCGCGCCGATGGAAAGATGGGAGCCACGAACGGCGGGCCGGTGGGTGGGGTGCAGCGTGCCTACGAAACCGAATTGACCTTTCATCGCATCGCCCTCCTTGTGGGGTTGGCGACAGTTTCCTGCGACGCATATGATCAATCCAACGAATGTTTCTTATGCACTGCATCTCGGGAATTGATGAATGAGCTACCCCGCCATCGACACGGAACTGCTGCGCACCTTCGTCGCCATCGCCGACAACGGCGGCTTCACCCGCGCAGCCGAAGTGGTCAACCGCACCCAGTCGGCCGTGAGCATGCAGATGAAGCGACTGGAAGAGGACGTGCTGGAGCGCACGGTGTTCGAACGCGACGGCCGCCAGGTGCGGCTGACCGCCGAGGGGCAGATCCTGCTGAGCTACGCGCGGCGCATCCTCAAGCTGCACGGCGAGGTGATGACCACCCTGCGCGAGCCGCACATGGTCGGCTCGGTGCGCATCGGCACGCCGGATGACTACGTGATGCGCTTCCTGCCGGGCATCCTCTCGCGCTTCGCCCAGTCCTACCCGCTGGTGCAGGTGGAGGTGCATTGCGAGTCGTCCTCGCAGCTGCTGCAACGCCAGGACCTGGACCTGTCGATCATCACCCGTGAGCCGGGCACCGAGATCGGCCAGTTGCTGCGCCAGGAGCGCTTCGTCTGGGCGGAGGCCATCGGCTTCAGCCCCCACGAGCAATCCCAGCTGCCGCTGGCGATGTTCAACACCGACTGCTTCTGCCGCGCCTGGGCCTGCAACGCACTGGACGCCATCGAGCGCCCCTATCGCGTTGCCTACACCAGCCCCAGCCTGTCGGCGATCATGGCGGTGGTCAGCGCCGGCCTCGCGGTGACCGCCCAGTTGCAGAGCCTGATCACGCCCGACATGCGCATCCTGGGCGAAGCCGAGGGCCTGCCCGCCCTGCCCGCCTGCAGCATCGTGCTGGTGCGCAATCCGCGCAGCAGTTCACCGGTGACCGAGACCCTGGCCGAGCACATCGTCGAAGGCTTCCGCTTGTAAGTCGTGCCGGGCTTCGCTTTGGCGAAGCCTCGGCGGCGTTCCCGCAGGATGCAGGCGGCCCGCCCCCCGCGCAGGTTCGATCACTCGAACGCCAGCATCACCGCACAGACCAGCAGGAACACGCAGAACGCCGTGCGCAGTACGCGCTCCGGCAGCGCATGGGCCAGGCGTACGCCCCAGCTGATGCTGAGCAGCCCGCCGACAGCCAGGGGAATGCCCATCGCCCAGTTGACGTGATGGTTGAGGCCGTAGGTGGCCAGGGTCACCGCGGTGCTGGGCGCGGCAAGGGACAGCGACAGCCCCTGGGCAACCACCTGGGTGGTGCCGAAGACGCTGGTCAGCACCGGCGTGGCGACCACCGCGCCACCCACCCCGAACAGCCCGCCCATGGCACCGGCGAACCCGCCGAGCACGCCCAGCCAGGGCCAGGGATGGCGCAGTTCCGCGCTGGCCGTGGCCGTGGCCATGAACATGCGGGCGAAGTTGTAGGCCGCCAGGGCCAGCAGGAAGCCGACGAAGGCCAGGCGCATGCTTTCCGCCTCCAGGCGCACCGCGAACAGCGACGCCAGCCAGGCGAAGCCGAAGCTGGTCACCGCCAGCAACAACGCAAAGCGCGGATCGATGCGGTTGCGCTGGTGGTAGCGCCAGAGCGCCAGCAGCACGTTGGGCACCACCATCACCAGGGCGGTGCCCTGGGCCAGTTGCTGGTCGAGGCCGAAGAGCACGCCCAGGGCGGGAATGGCGATCAGCCCTCCGCCGATCCCGAACAGCCCACCCAGGGTGCCAAGGGCCGCACCGAGCACCACATTCAACGCGATAGCAAACAGATCCATAACGCCTCCGATCAGATGCCGCGCATGCTACGCAGCCTTGGCTAGCACGGAAACGCACAGCAACGCACAATGGCTTTGCGTAATTGGCACAGGCACCCCCATGAATCCCGATGCATTGACCGAACAGCTGGCCCTCTTCCTCGACGTGCTAGAGGCCGGCAGCTTCTCCGCCGCCGCCCGACGCCACCCGCTCACGCCCTCGGCCGTGGCCCGGCGCATCGACACCCTGGAACGCAGCCTCGGCAGCACCCTCTTCGCCCGCAGCACCCATGCGGTGCGCGCGACACCGGCGGGGCTCGCCTTCGCCGAACGGGCCAGGCGGATACTCGCCGAGCTGCGCCTGGCACGGGCCGAGGCCGTGTCCCTGAGTAGCGCGCCGGAGGGGCTGATCCGCATCGATGCGCCCGCCCCCTTCGGCCGTCGCCACCTGGCACCGGCCATCGCCGAATTCCTCGTCACCTACCCGGGGCTGGACGTGCAGTTGCGGCTGATCGACAGCTTCATCGACATGCACGGCACACACCTGGGCGAGGTGGACCTGGTGCTGCGCATCGGCCCGCTGGCGGACACCCGCCTGGTGGCGACACCGCTGTCGCCGCTGGTGCGCGTGCTCTGTGCCAGCCCCGACTACCTGCGCCGGCGCGGCGTGCCCCGGGACCCGCGCGAGCTGACCGACCACGACGGCCTCGACTGGGACGCCCTCGCCCCGCCCTACGCCTGGCGTTTTGAGGTGGAGGGCCGCAGCCAGGTGATCCGCCCCCGGCGCATGCGCATGACGGCCAATAACGCCGAGACCCTGTTGTTCAGTGCCGTTGCCGGGCTGGGCGTTGCCCACCTGCCGACCTGGCTGATCAGCGACTACCTGCTGCGTGGCGAGTTGGTGCCGCTGCTCTGCGAGAACGGCCTGCCCGCCCCGGAGCCCAGCGGCATCTATGCCCTGCGCCTGGAAGGCGAAGCCAGCTCGCGGAGCCGGCTGTTGCTGGAATTTCTCAAGAACCGCTTCGGCCCCGTGCCACCCTGGGACCTGGCCCTGAGTGGGCTGGGACAGTCTTGAGGGTACGGCACAGCAACGCCGGCGAAACGCTTCGCGAGCAGAGCTCGCTCCTACCCATCCAGGGGAGAGCGGGCAAGAGCCGCAACGTAGGATGGTGTAGAGCGAAGCGAAATCCATCACCACGGAATAACCGCCCGGATCAAAGCCCGGGCGGCCGCGCCATCAGTTGGGCAGTTGCACCACGCGGGTGCCGGCGGTCAGGTCGTGCAGGCAGCGGCGGTCCTCACGGAAGATGAACAGGTAGTTCGCCAGCAGCACCAGGCCACCGATGATCGGGATGTAGGCGACCAGGCCCCAGAGCAGGTAGCGCTTGAGGTACATGGTGATCCACTCGGGCTTGTTGCCTTGCAGATCGACGATGGCGAGCTTGAGGATGCGCTTGCCCACGGTCTGGCCGTAGTTCTTCAGGAAGTGCCCGTTGATCGCCAGGAACACGACGATCCCCACCAGCGAGCCCAGCGCCTGCTGACCGAACCCGGGCTGCGCACCCTCCATGATTCCATCGTAGAGACCGAGCAGGTAGCTGATGGGCAGGGTGACGCACAACAGGATCATCCCGTCGATGAGCGCGGCACCGAGGCGCGAGCCCCGAGCAGCCAGCGGCAGGCCGGTGGCTTCGTGGGTCAGTTCCGCCTGGGGCGATTGATAGGGGTTCTGGGTGTCGGTCATTTGCAGCTTTCCTTGCGTGGATTCAGCACGCAATTCTGGCCTCTGCCCGCCATGGCGCAAGTGCCGGCTCGCCGAAATGAGAACCGGTCAAATTTTGCTCACGAAAGGCTTGTGCGCTAAATTATGACCATTCCAGCCCCCAAGGAGGCCGCCATGAACACCCCGCTCGAACGTTGCGACGACCTGCTGCTCGACAACCAGCTGTGCTTTGCCCTGTATTCCACCTCCCTGCTGATGACCAAGGTGTACAAGCCGTTGCTGCAGGAACTGGGCCTCACCTACCCGCAGTACCTGGCGATGATGGTGCTCTGGGAAGGCGACGGCATCACCGTGGGCGATATCAGCGCGCGCCTGCTCACCGACCCGGGCTCCCTCACCCCCCTGCTCAAACGCCTGGAAGCCGAAGGCCTGATCACCCGCACCCGCAGCAGCGCCGACGAACGCGTGGTCGAACTGCACCTCACCGACAAGGGCCGTGCCATGCACAAGCAGGCCCAGCGCGTGCCCGCCTGCATCCTCGCCGCCAGCGAGATGGACATTGCCAGCCTCGGCCAGCTGAAGGACGAACTGGTGAACCTGCGCAGGAGCCTGCAAAAGGCCGTCTGACGGCCTTATTCCTGTTTCGCTGGCGCGTTATTCGGTTTTGTTCTCGATAAATATCTTGCGCGCAAACTAAATGATCGCTAATTTCCACATCACGCACTTAGTTAGCGCGCAATATTTTACGAAACCAAACGAATCCAGCGGAGAACCACCATGACCACCCAGCGCATCGGCACCCTCCTCACCGGCAGCCTTCTCGCCCTGTCCATCGGCAGCGCCTTCGCCGCCGGCAGCCCCGGCGTGGAACACACCACCCAGGCCTTCCTCGAAGCCCTCGAAGCCGGCAACGGCAAGCCCCTGGAAACCCTCGCGCCGAAGGATGCCCGCGCCGTGCTGGTGGGCGCCCAGGCCGGCGTCAAGGTCGACCTCTCCGGCACCCGTGTCGAGAAGAAGAGCATCGAGATCAACGGCCAGCCCCTGGAGCTGACCCTCGTCCGCCCCGAAGGCGCCAAGGGCGACCTGCCGGTGTTCATGTTCTTCCACGGCGGCGGCTGGGTGCTGGGCGACTACCCGACCCACGAACGCCTGATTCATGACCTGGTGGTGAACTCCGGCGCGGTCGCCGTCTACGTGAACTACACCCCCTCCCCCGAGGCCAAGTACCCCACCGCCATCAACCAGGCCTACGCCGCCACTAAATGGGTGGCCGAGCACGGCAAGGACATCGGCGTCGACAGCTCGCGCCTGGCCGTGGCCGGCAACAGCGTCGGCGGCAACATGGCCGCGGTGGTGGCGCTGATGGCCAAGGAACAGGGCACCCCGAAACTGCGCGCCCAGGTGTTGCTGTGGCCGGTGACCGACGCCAACTTCGAGACGGCCTCGTACAACCAGTTCGCCCAGGGGCACTTCCTCACCAAGCCGATGATGCAGTGGTTCTGGGACAGCTACACCACCGACCCGAAGCAGCGCGCCGAGATCCACGCCTCGCCCCTGCGCGCCACCACCGAGCAACTGAAAGGCCTGCCGCCGACCCTGATCCAGACCGCCGAGTTCGACGTGCTGCGTGACGAAGGCGAAGCCTACGCCCGCAAGCTGGACGCCGCCGGCGTCGAGGTCACCGCCGTGCGCTACAACGGCATGATCCACGACTACGGCCTGCTCAACGTGGTCAACCAGGTCCCGGCGGTGCGCTCGGCCATGCTCCAGGCCGGCGCCGAGCTGAAGAAGCACCTGCAGTGAATCCAGGCGAAAAATCACAGGCAACAAAAAGCCCGGCCTAGGCCGGGCTTTTCACATCTCGCTAAAGGCTTAGGCCTTGACGCGGGACTTGTACTCGCCGGTGCGGGTATCGATCTCGATGGAGTCGCCGATTTCGCAGAAGGCGGAAACCTGCAGCTCGGCACCGTTGTTCAGGCGAGCGGTCTTCATCACTTTGCCGGAGGTGTCGCCACGAACGGAAGGTTCGGTGTAGGCGATCTGGCGGACGATGGTGGTCGGCAGTTCGACGGAAATGACTTTCTCGTTGAAGAACACGGCTTCACAGATGTCGGTCATGCCGTCTTCGATGAAGGTCAGTACGGCTTCCAGATCGTCTTTCTCGATCTCGTACTGGTTGAATTCGTTGTCCATGAACACATACAGCGGATCAGCGAAGTAGGAGTAGGTAACTTCCTTGCGATCCAGGATTACCGGTTCCAGCTTGTCGTCGGCCTTGAACACGGTCTCGGTGGCGGAACCGTTGAGCAGGTTCTTCAGCTTCATCTTGACGACTGCGCTGTTGCGGCCGGACTTGTTGAACTCGGCTTTCAGGATGACCCAGGGGGAGCCATTGATGTTGGCAACCTGGCCAGCGCGGAACTCTTGAGCGGTTTTCATACGAATATCCGATTTGGATGAGTGACAAAAAACAGGCCGCGTATCATATCCAATTTGTATAAAAATGCACCAGCCCTGCCGCCAGATCCTGGCGACCCGCCTGCAACCCGCACCATTTCGCGGCATGGGCCTGCAAGCAGGCCTCGAAAGACTGCATCGCCAACCAGGCGGCGCCCATGTCGCCCCCCTGGTTCCACACCCGCCAGGCCGCGAGCAACGCCCGCGCCGGCGCCTCGTCCAGGTCGGCGACATAGCGGGCGAGGAAGGCGTAGAGCTTCTCCAGGTGAACATCGTCCTCCTGCTGGTAGATGTGCCAGAGCATCGGCTGGCCGGCCCATTGCGCACGCACGAAGGAATCTTCCCCGCGCACCGCGTTGAAGTCGCAGCACCAGAGCAGGCGGTCGTAATCGTCCTGGGACAGGAAGGGCAGCACCTGCAGCACCAGGTTGCCGCGCTGGTGCCTGTCACCCACGGCCAGGCCACCGGCACCGAGCCAGTTCGCCACATCGCCCAGCACGCGCCCTTCGGGCACCAGCACCTGGGTGGCGCGCGGGTCCGCCGCCAAGGCATCGAGCCAGCCGGGCAGCGCCGCATTCTCGTAGGCGAACAGGGAGATCAGCCGCTCACCCGGCCGGTGCTGCACGCCGAGCGTGCGGAGGAAATCGGCCCGGGCCCCGGGCTTGCCGCGCAAGGCATCGCGCCGGTCGAGCAAGCCGCGCTCGCGCAGCAGGCCGCCGGTGCGCTCGGTGAACCCCGGGAAGAAGAAGAACTTCTGCAGCCCATCGGCCTGCAGGGACGGCAGGCCGTGGAAGCCTTCCACCCACTCCTCGGCGCTGAGGTACTCCAGGTTCAACCAGAGCGGCGAGCGGGCCCGTGCAGCCATGGCCTCCCGGTAGGCAGCGGGCAGCTGGCAGGCGAAGGCCTCGATCACCACGTCCGCAGGTTCCGTCGGCTGCCACTCGGCCGGCCAGTGGCGTACCTCCACGCCCTGGTGCACCTGGCGATCGGCCCTGGCATCGGCGCCGGGGCACAGCCGCGCGAAGGCGGCCGGCTCGTCCACCCAGAGACGCACCCGCAGGCCGTGCTCGGCCACCAGCTGGCGCGCCAGGCGCCAGGTCACGCCGATATCGCCGTAGTTGTCCACGACGCTACAGAAAATGTCCCAGTTCACGAGGGGCTTCCGCGATAAAAGCCGGCAGTTTACCCGCAGCCGGCCCGGGCGGAAAAAACAAGGCCCGCCAGGTGGCGGGCCAAAGGGGGTGCGGGATGGGCACCAGGAATAAACGGGCAGCCCCACGCTGCCAAAATGCGCCGGAGCAGGCGCTGGAAAACTCAGGCGGCCATGGCCAGGAAACCCTTGTGTCGCTTGGCCATCTTGGCCATTTCCAACTCCCAGATCGCCTTGCTTGCGCAGGCCATGTCCAGGGTGGTGTAGGGACCGGATTTGCACTGGCCGTCGATCATCACGAACCAGCAGGCCAGATGCCCCTGCGCACGCAGCGCCTCGGGAACTGCACTTCCAACGACGGACATGATGTCGATATGCGGCATGGCTGCCTCCTTCAATCTGTTGGAGCCAACTTTATTGGCGCGCCGCGCCGCTTTGAAATCAGTCGTCTCGATAGTGCTTATGGACGTTCACGATCACGCCCGTGGACCGCCCGGGAAAATCGGCAAAACCAATTCCCGCCCTGCCCGTCTATTGGCAAGGACACCCGGCAAGGAGGAAGACATGAAGGGCCACAACCGCTACGAGATCATCTACAAGGAAAACGGCACCCCGCGCGCCTTCATGGTCGAGGTGGATTACCAGCCGTCCAGCTCCGACATCTATGGCCTGCTGATGGAGAAACACGGCATCCCCTTCACCGGGGAGCCGAGGAACAACAGCGACTACCTGCGCATGACCGCCGAGAAGGGCATCACCGATGTCGCGGTGCGGCGCAAGTACTGAAAGCAGGAAGCCCCGGACGAATACCGGGGCTCCTCTGGGTCACGGGTCGGGGGTTGCGCGACGTCGGACGTGAAGGTCAGCTCAGGGTGCCAAGGTTGAACCCGGTCACCGAGGCGAGCGTGCCGCGCCACAGTGTCAGGCCGGTGCAGGTCAGGCCGCCGGCGGCATGGACGTTGACGTTCTTCAGGTGGATGTATTGCGGCGGCAGCAGTTTCGGGTCGTCGCCGGTGGTCTTGGTCATCACGCCCAGGTTGGCGAAGGTGGCGCGAATGTCCTCCCGCCCCTCCTGCGGCCAGGAGTTGGCGTACTCGTCGGCGAACTGGGCAAAGTAGCTCTCGACGGAGATGAGCGTGCCGCTGATCATCCCCGCGCCGATGGTCAGGGTGATGCCGACCTCCACACCGAGGTCGTTGGCCTGGCGCACCAGCATCTGCAGGAACCAGTCCATGCTGCGGCCCGTCCACTCGAAGTCCTTCGCCTTGCTCAGGTCGTATTCGGCGAGGCCCGCAGGCTCCTGCTTGGCGAGGTTGTTGTTGTCGCTCATTGTCCATCTCCAGTGGCTTCAAACCCTAGGTTTATAGCACGTGCCCTCGTTAGACAGAGGGCGCGACGCAAGAGTTGCGGCCCCACCAAGAGGGCGTAGGGTGTTCTAGGGGCAACCCCTAGACCATGTAAGAGATTGCCGACAAATGGCTAAGAGTTGAGCTAGCCATCACGTGGCCATCACCTTACAATTGGCGCCAAGTTCACGGCGAACCTGCTGGCGTAGCGCCCCCTGCAACGCAGCGTTCAATCCATCCAGGGAAAGCAATCCAAGCTGATTCGTAGTGACTCGACCAGGAAGGCCGATCACCGTCGGCTTCACCGTCGAGCAGTCGGAATGAGTACGGCCTTCAAGTGCTCCATCTTCGCAGCGTTACTGATCACCAGTGCTTTCTTCTCCACCACCAGCAATGCCGGCCAAGCCACGGGCAACCTGGGCGTCAGCTTGACGATATCCAGCGCCTGCGCAGTCGACAGCGGCTATGACGCCCGCTCGCGCTCCTACAGCGTGACCCGTCAATCCTGCTCCCAGGGCGGTGAATACCAGGTGCGCACCGAGCACGCCAACGGCCACAGCGAGACCCTCGCCGACAAGCCCGTGACCCAGGTGACCGGCGACGCCCAGGGCGACACCCGCGTGACCCTGTACTGGTAAGAACCCCGCCTCCCATCGCCAGCGCACCCGCCTGGCGATGCCCCCGCGCCAAACTGCCGCAACCGCTCCAGCACCCGCCCGCCTAGGGGGAACCCCTAGCGCCTCATTGCTATCATTTCCAGCCTTCCCGCCCTGTGCTCTGCTGGGCGCCGGTCAGACTCCCGACCGACTCATCAAGGAAAAGGACTGAGAGATGAAAAAGCTAGCGAAGCTGATACTGGCCGGCGCCGGATTGCTCGGCGCCCAGGGATTCACCCTCAATGCCCTCGCCGCCGAACTGCTCGGCAAATGGGACCTCAACGGCGACGGCACGCTGGAAAGCGTCTATCGCGGCACCGGCGTGCTGGAGGTACGCAACGCCGCCGGCGCCCTGGAGCGCAGCTACAACTTCGGCAACGTCACCTGGACCCTCGCCACCGCGGCCAACACCGACAGCCAGCCCGGTGCCGAGCTGGTGGTGAAGGCCGGCCCCGACGTGGCCATCGTCAACCACGCGCTCAACGACGTGCGCAAATACAGCATCGGCAACACCCTCTTCGACGTGGTCGGCACCGCCCAGCTGGACGGCGGCCAGGGCGACGAGGTGATCGTCCGCACCGGCAACGCCCTGGTGCTGATCTCCAACCTCAACCGCACCAAGCGCAACGTCACCGACGGCATCACCGGCACCTGGCAATACCAGGGCGCCTACAACCTCGGCACCCTGCCCTACGCCACCCTCGCCTACACCGCCGGCACCAGCCTGCGCCTGTACGACTACAGCCTGCAGGCCGGCCGCGAGTTCCCCACCGACGGCGTCACCAGCGTCATCACCGCCGCCGACCTCGACGGCGCGCCGGGCAACGAACTGGTGGCGCGCTCCAGCAGCAGCCTGCTGGTGATCACCGGCGGCGTGCAGACGGCCGTACTCAGCAGCTACCCCGGCGGCACCGGCTCCAACTGGAACGTCCACGGCACCCTCGCCGACACCGATGGCCAGCCGGGACAGGAAGTCATCCTGGCACTGCCGGGCAAGGTCCGCGTGGTGCACCAGCGCATCGGCCAGGCCAAGGACTACACCGTCTCCGGGACCTACGCCATCTATGCCGTCGCCGACCGCGATGGCGTGGCCGGCGCCGAGATCACCGTGGTCGACAGTGCCAACCGCTCCTTCGTCATCAATGACCGGCTCGGCACCATCAAGCCGTTGTAAACCTCGCGCTCCCGGCTTCGGCCGGGGGCCATTCCCTAGTACGGATGTACTAGTCGGCGACCAAGCGTGAGCCGGTTGGCGTAACGTGGCTGGCACCGCCGCTATGCTTGGCCGCCTCGAATCCCCTCTCCTATCGGGACTCCAGGCCCGCATCCAGAAGGAACGCCTCATGAACAAAGGACTCCCCTGCCTCAGCCTGCTCGGCCTGGCACTGCTCGGCGGCTGCGTCCCACCGCCCTCGCTGATCGACCAGCAGCGCCAGTACGAACAGGACGTCGAAGCCCAGGCACGCCAGCTGCACGCCGCCACCGACGACCTGTTCGAGGCGGCGATGGCCAGTGGCATGGCGATAGTCGTCACCACCACCGTCAACCTCGACAGCCAGCAGTACAACTTCGAGAACAACGACGATTCGGTGCGTTTCGAGAAGCTGCGCACCGGCACCGCGGTCTGGCGAAACAGCGCCAACCCCCAGCGCATCCTCTATGTGGGCAACAACATGAAGGCCGAGAAGATCGGCGTCCACGGCTCCCACTACCAGACGGTGTTCGGCCGCACGCTGTACCAGATCTACATCGTCGAGCCCGGCCATTACGACCTGGTCGGCAGCCTCTACAACTCGCCGCGCACTACCACGCCCAATCCCCAGGCCAACCGCGACATCGCGCCCTCACCCCTGGGCAAGGTCACCCTGGTGGAGAAGGAATTCAGCGAATTCGACCGGGGCCAGCGCTGGCAGGACCCGCAATACCAGACCGATACGGTGAACCAGAACTATTGCGCCGCCGTGCGTGTGGTCAGCGGCGAATGCGTGAGCTGGGGAACCAGCTCCTACGACGTCACACGCCAGACCTCGGCGGGTGGTTGGGTCGCCGACATCAACGAGCGCAAGGTGGCCAGCGTCGAGGCCCACAGCGAACTGAAGAAGGCCTTCGCCTCCTTCGACGTCGCTCCCGGCGAAGCCATCGTGGTCGACGGTTTCTACCCCGAGGCCCCCAACGTCGGCTTCGAGGAAAAGGACTGCCGGCGCGTGGCCAACGACAAGCTCGATTGCGAACTCTCCGCCCTCTATATGGTGCGCATCCCCACCGGCCTGCAGGAATTCCGCGGCGCCAGCGACCCGTCCAAGTACGGCTACATGAAGATGAGCAAGGCCCTGGCCAACCTGCAGTACCGCCCGGTCAAGCTCAACGCCAAGCCGATCAAGGATGAAAGCATCTGGGGCGAGACCTACGTGCTCAAGCGCTGAGCCAACGGCTGGCCCTGAAACGCAAAAGCCCCCTGGAGTCCTCGACTCCCGGGGGCTTTTTCATGCACGCGAAGATCAGCGCTTGATGAAGGTGTACGGCGGCCGCTTGAACAGCGACTGGTCCGGCAGCAGCTTCAGGCTGCCCGCCTCGACACCGAGCAGGGTGTACTCGGAACGCTCGGTAGCCTCGCGCTCCCCACCGCCCGAGAAGCTGTCCTTGAAGGTGTTGCGGGTCACCACCCGCAACGTGTCGCCCTTCAGCTCCCAGGTCCCGGCCGAGCGCCCGGTTCCCATGCTGTCAACCAGGGTGCCGGCGAAGCCGCCATCGGCCTTGAAGGTCCAGTCCAGCGTTTCTTCATCGTTCTTCATGTACCAGCGCCCGACGATATCGGCGCTCTTGAAGGCCGAAGGCTCTGCAGGCGCGGCATCGGTGGTCGGCTTCGCAGCCGCCTCGGGCGCCTTCTCGGCCGGGGATGCAGCCGCCCCCTTGATCTGCTCCGCCCCGCTCGGCGGCGGCACGCTGCCGAACTGCACCTTGCCGTCGGCATCCACCCATTTGTAGATCTGCGCACCCGCCACCACCGGCAGCCCCGGCAACACCATCACCGCGGCGAGCACCGCCAGCCATTTCCCTGAAACCACAATGCAGCTCCCGATATACCCATGAGTGAAGCGCCGACCGGCGCCCATGACTGAAACCGAACATGCCCGAGCAGGCAAGGCAGTTTCCGGTTTGTGTCACCCACCGGCAACCCATGCAGCAATGACCCCACACGAAAAAACCGGCACTGCGCCACAGGCAGGTTGCGACAGGGCGCACAACCTGCCTGACGGCACCGCGCCACTAGCTCATGCGCCCTATTCAAGTCGCAACGGGCACTCGCTAACGTCCGCGCTTTGCCGTGCAAGGGACTGGCCTCTCCAGTTGCCGAGCGGCCCTCCATGGAAGACACGCATGAACCTCAAGAACAAAGTCGTACTGGGCGCATCGCTGGCACTGCTGCTGATCCAGGTCCAGCAAACGGCGATGGCCGCCGACTGGTGGGTGATCTTCGGCACCGGGGACCAGCCCAACCGTGACCTCTTCTACGCCGACGGCGCCTCCGTCACCGAAGTCAAGATGGAATCCGGCCAGGCAGAACCCGCCCGCTCCGTCACCGTCGTGCAGATATTCGAAACCGCCGACGCCCCCGATTTCGTCGCTTACGACCTGCAGTTCCAGTGCAAGAAGCGCCTGCTGAAGGTCAACGCCGTCACCGCCTATAACCGCTCCGCCACCGCCTCGTCCCTGCCGGCACCACAAGGCTGGAAACCGGTCCCGCAGAGCTGGGTCGACCGCTCCTACGACTTCGCCTGTAAACCCGACGAGCGCGAATCCAACGCGATGATGCGCCTCGGCAACACCACCGCCGACGTCCTCGCCACCGTCACCCGCACCAAGATGTGGGGCATCACCCGCCCGAGCGCCTATGAAGAGAACCACGGCCCCAACGCTGTGAAGAACAGCAGCCAGGGCGTGCTGCGCGACCTCGACCTCCTCCTGGGCAACAAGCCCGCCAATCAGTGACGGGAAGCCAGGCCCCAGGAGACAGACAAATGAAAACGCTACGGATACTCGCCCTGGCCTGCCTGCTGCTGGCACTCGGTGGCTGCATCCAGATGGACACGCTCCCCGAGCTCTACGCCGCCAGCCAATGGAAGGGCCGCTCCGCCGAGGAGGCCATCAACTTCTTCGGCAAGCCGGACCAGATGAACCCCACCGGCACCGGTGAGGTCGTGCTCAGCTGGTACAGCGACACGTCCTACTACCGGAACGAAGTGGTGGGCACCTCGTCGGAGCAGCAAGGCAACGTCATCGTCACCACCAACTACTGGGACAACGTCCACCACCCCAACCGCTGCATCATCACGATCACGGTCGACAAGTCGAAGACCATCACCGCCTTCGAGGCCGACGACGGGCAGATGCTGCTGTCCCACGGCTGCGCCCAGATCGAGTTCGGGCCGCCTTGAGTGGCCGAACTCACAGGCTTCCCTCCGGAATCGGCACCAGGTTATCTCGGACGCGGAAAGGCGAAACCACTGGCATTGCACAGCTCACGAGCAACCTGACGTGCCAGTCGGATGCAGAGTGCCCCGCCAATGCGGGGCTTTTTCATTCTGAGCCCTGAGAATCCAGCGCCTTTGCCAACCTCATCATCAGCCGGTTTCCGGACATTTGCCGACACGCCGCACTGCCAGTAGAGTTGCGCGACATCAGCCAAGGCCCGGGCAGCCGAAGACGTCGATTCAAGGAAGAACACAATGAAGCTGGGAACGATCCTCAAGGTCGCGGCCTTCGCCGCATTCGCCTACTTTTGCGTCAAGCAGATACTCATCCACCAGAGCTGGCCCGAAACCACCGGAACAATCACGACGATCACGCACAAGCCCCAGAACGGCGGCTCCTCTTACGTCGTGAAGATCAACGTCTCCTATACCGTTGATGGCCACACGTACTCGGACGTCGGAATCAGAGAAGTCAAAAGACGGACCCTCGACGGAACCCTTAGCCAGAACAAGCCGGGCACTTCCGTGAAGGTGAAGTACGATCCCCAGTTCCCTCAGGATGCAATGATCACAACCCCGGGATGGGATGGATTGAAGCTATGAAGGTGAACACAAGGCGCCTTGCTCATGTTTGGCCCGCACTGATGGCAATCCTCCTCCCCGGATGCGCTACCGAGCCGGAGCAGTGCCGTATCACGCCATCCCTGATTTCCGAGCTCAAGCTCGGCCAGACCTCCTTTCACCGCCTGGACCACCTTGGCGAAATGGATGGGGGCGTAGTGATGGGGAACGCATGGTTCCTGTCTGGTGGCTGGGTCTGCGCGGATGGCACCTACCTCAACATCACCGTTGAAGACAGGGACATCATCGGGGAGTACAGCTACGGATTTCCAGGGCAGGACCCCATCACCTGTGACCAGCTGCCAAAACCGGGATGCCAGTGATACGCAGCGCCCGCTCGCAACCATAAAGTAGCGGCGTACTCCAGGCGCAGAGGCCCGACGGCCATCCGCTCGCTTTAGCCACTCTCAATCCCAATCAGGAGCCTGGCGGCAGCAACTTTCGAGATGACAGGTTTCAGGGGGCGTCCTGAGCAGGACTGGAATACGGTGTTCTGGTCCTAAAATGGTCCTGAACGAAACCGCTAGAAAGCAAAAACCCCTGACTTCACTAGGAATATCAGGGGTTTGCTTGAATCGGAAAGTGGCGGTGAGGGTGGGATTCGAACCCACGATACGGTTTCCCGTATACACACTTTCCAGGCGTGCTCCTTCAACCGCTCGGACACCTCACCGGGATCTCTACGAGGCGTCAGCCCCGTCGAGGTGCGCTAATTTAGTGGAGTGTTTTCCGGAATGCAAATATTTTTTTGAGAATTTTCATGCGCTTATGAAGAGCGGGTCGAGTCGCTGTCCTGGCCCTGGCGGTAGTCGTCGAATTTGAGGCTGCCGAAGAAGATGAAGCCGAAGGAAACGAATACTCCAGCGACGAACAGGAGCAGCACACCGGCAGGATTCTGCAGCACCGCGCTGTTGGCCAGGAACAGCGAGCCGAGCAGCAGGACGACGGCGAGGATGATGCTGGCGATATGGGCGGGTCGGTCCATGGGGAGCTCCTTCAGGCGATGGCGGCGAGGTTATCGGCTGGCGTGCGCAGCGCCCAATTGGCAGTCCGCATCGTCGCCATAGAGCGCGCCTTATAAGGAGCAAGGGCCCGGTGCGCCTGACTTGCCAGTCAGCCAAAGCGCTTTACCTGCCCCGTGCGCGTGAGTAACGTCTGCCCCATTCCACAACAAGGACCCCTGCCATGAGTGAGCTGATCTCCTACCAATTCGAAGACGGCATCGCCACCCTCACCCTTGCCAACGGCAAGGTGAACGCGATTTCCCCGGACGTGATCGCCGCCTTCAACGCCGCGCTCGACCGCGCCGAGCAGGACCGCGCCATCGTCATCCTCACCGGCCAGCCGGGCATCCTCTCCGGTGGCTACGACCTCAAGGTGATGACCTCCGGCCCGCAGAACGCCGTCAACCTGGTCGCCGCCGGCTCCACCCTGGCGCGCCGCATGCTCGCCCACCCCTACCCGATCATCGTCGCCTGCTCCGGCCATGCCGTGGCCAAGGGTGCCTTCCTGCTGCTGTCGGCGGACTACCGCATCGGCGTCGACGGCCCGTTCAGCATCGGCCTGAACGAAGTGCTGATCGGCATGACCATGCACCACGTCGGCATCGAACTGGCGCGTGACCGCCTGACCAAGGCGGCCTTCCACCGCTCGGTGATCAATGGCGAGATGTTCGACCCCAAAGGTGCCCTGGAAGCCGGCTTCCTCGACAAGGTCGTGCCTGCCGAAGAACTGCTGGCCACTGCCCAGGCCGTCGCCCAGCAGATGAAGAAGATCAACTCCACCGCCCACAGGAACACCAAGCTCAAGGTGCGCAAGGCGCTGCTCGAGACCCTGGATGCCGCCATCGAGCAGGACAAGCAGCACCCGCTCTGATCGCATCGTCGCTGTCGAAAGCCCGGCTCCGCGCCGGGCTTTTTCATTTCCGCCTCCCGCCTCGCTGCAGCCGCCTAGACTCCCTCCCCAGACGAGCTGCAAGAATTTCCGACAGATGATGGCACTTTGCTTCGGACAAGCTCGAAAAGCTGTATTACTTTTAAGCCATGACGCCAGGCACGGACGGAAGGCATCAGGCATATCAATCGCCAGGAGCTCCGTATGAAGATTGCCCACAAGGTCAGCCTTGCCGCCGCAGCCGTACTCTTCCTCACCACCGCGCTCCTGTCCCTGGCCCAGGTCAGCCAGGTTCGCAGCACCCTTCGCGTCCAGGCCGAATCGAGCATCTCCGAATCCAGCAATGCCCTGGCCCGCCAGATCGAGAACTGGCTCAACGCCAAGCTGCGCCTGATGGACCTGATGGCCCAGACCATCGACAGCAAGTACAGCCCCGAGGAAACCCAGCGCGTGGTCGACTCCTCGATGCTGAAGAATGAATTCATCCTCGTCTTCGGCTCCCTCGAAGCCGACGGCAAGCCGATCAAGAACGACCCATCCTGGCAGCCCAAGCCCGACTGGGACGGCCGCCAGCGCCCCTGGTACGCCACCGGCAAGGCCGGCAGCCAGGCCGTGCTCACCGAGCCCTACGTCGACTCCACCACCGGCGAGATCCTCATCTCCGCCGTCGCCCGCATCACCGACGCCGGCAAGTTCCTCGGCGTGATGGGCGGCGACATCCGCCTCAAGACCGTGGCCGACGCGGTCAATACACTGGACTTCAACGGCGCCGGCTACGCCTTCCTGCTCAGCCGCAACGGCAACATCATTTCCCACCCCGACACCAAGCTGAACGGCAAGCCCTACAGCGAGCTGTTCGGCGGCAAGAGCCCGGCCCTGAACAAGGAACTGCAGGAGGTCGATACCGGCGACCAGCAACTGCTGGTGTCCTTCACCCCGCTGCCCAACCTCAAGGGCATGGACTGGTACATCGGCGTCGTGCTCGACCAGGGCAAGGTGATGGCCGAAGCCAATGCCCTCAGCTGGCGCGCCGTGATCGGCACCGTGCTGGGCGTGGTCATCAGCCTGGTGCTGCTCGGCGTACTGATGAAGAGCCTGCTGCGCCCGCTGGACGCACTGGGCGATTCGCTGCACGAGATCAACAGCGGCCAGGGCGACCTGACCAAGCGCCTGCCCGCCGCCGGCAACGATGAAATCTCCCTGGTGGCACGCGAATTCAACAGCTTCCTGCAGAACCTGCAGACCCTGATCGGCGACGTGATGGGCAGCTCCAGGCAGGTGCGCGGCAGCACCGACCTCACCTCCAACGAAGCCGGACAGGCAGCCAACCGCCTGCAGGTGCAACTGATGGAGCTGGACCAGTTGGCCACCGCCATGCAGGAGATGGCCTCCACCGCCGAGGAGGTCGCACGCAACGCCCAGGCTGCCGCCCAGGCCGCGCTGGCCGCCAACGAGGAGACCGAGAACGGCGTCACCGTGGTCTCCCGCTCCACCGAGGCGATCAAGCAGCTCGCCAACGAGATGGACGACACCGGCCAGGCCATCAACGAGTTGGCCAAGCTCAGCCAGAGCATCGAATCCATCCTCTCGGTGATCACCAGCATCGCCGACCAGACCAACCTGCTCGCCCTCAATGCCGCCATCGAGGCCGCGCGGGCCGGCGAGTCAGGCCGTGGGTTCGCGGTGGTGGCCGACGAGGTACGCTCCCTCGCCTCGCGCACCCAGCAGTCGACCCAGGAAATCCGCCAGATGATCGACCAGCTGCAGACCGGCGTACGCCAGGCCGAGCAGCGCATGCAGCAGAGCCGCGACACCGCCAGCAAGACCGCCGACGATGCCGGCGCCGCCAACGACATGCTCGGGCGCATCCGCGATGCCATCAACCGCATCAACGACATGAACCTGCAGATCGCCACCGCCGCCGAGCAACAGAGCGCCACCACCGAAGAGATCAACCGCAACACCACCAATATCCGCGACATCAGCCACGAGGTCGCCGGCGGCGCCGAGCAACAGGTGCGCCAATGCGCGGTGATGGTGGAACAGGTCGGCCAGCAGGACAGGTTGCTCAGCCGCTTCAAGATCTGACCCGGGCAGGCCGCGCAAGACGCGCGGCTGCTTTACGGGAGGCATGCCATGCGTGCATTTCTGCTGGTGGCCCTGCTCTGCGCCACGGCCCTGTGCCGTGCCCAGGCGCAAACGCCCATCGAGGTCACCATCCTCTGCGACTCGGGCTACCCGCCCTACAGCTACGAGGTAAAAGGCGAGGCCAAGGGGCTCTACACCGACATCCTGCGCAGCGTCTTCGCCCTGATGCCCGGCTACAAGGTGACCATCCGGCCTGTGCCCTGGCCGCGCGGGCTGGCGGAAGTGGCCAAGGGCAACGCCTTCGCCCTCTACCCGCCCTACTACCGCCCGGACGAACGCCCCTGGATGGAATACTCGCGGCCGATCATGGAAGAGAGCCTGGCGGTGTTCATCCGCCCGGGGCTGGCCGGCACCCGGCATTTCGACGACTTCCCCAGCGCCTACGCCGGGCTGCGCGTGGGCCTCAACAGCGGCTTCGTCACGGTCAATTCCCAGCGCTACCGCGAGATGGTGGAGGCCGGCGAGATCGACCAGTCCTACGCCCGCGACAATCGCACCAACCTGCTCAAGCTGCTGCACCAGCGCATCGATGTCTATATCAACGATCGCCTGTCGATCCTCTGGGAGCTGCAGCAGATGCGCGAGGACGGCAGCATCACCGAGGAAGAGGCCGCCAGCCTGGTGGAAGGCCCGGTCCTGGCCAGCGAGCGCGGCCACCTGGGCTTCACCCGCCTCAATGCGGCGGCCTACCCCTACCGCGCCGACTTCATGCAGCGCTTCGATACGGCACTGGCCAAGGTTCAGGCCAACGGCACGCTCGATCGCCTCGCCGAGCGGTATGCCTCGCCGGAATTCCTCCCAGCCACGGCCAGCGGCACAGAAAAGGTTACAACCCCCTGACCGGCAGCAATTGCCCAATAAAGTGCACACCCGTACACTGCGCGCCTTTTGTCTGACTGGGCGACCCCGATGCTTTTCCTCCCGCGCATGGTTCTAATGGGCCTGCACTTCATCGTCGCCGGCATCGCCGGTTTGCTGCTCGGCATCTGCCGCCCGTTCAACCCGGACAATAGCCGTCTCTGCGCCCGCCTCTACTCCTTGCCGGCGCTGCGCATCCTGCGCCTGAAGGTGAAGACCGACGTGGCGCTGCTGGAGCACGACAAGGCCTGTGTGATCATCGCCAACCACCAGTCCAACTACGACCTCTACGTGCTCGGCCGCGTGGTGCCGCCGCGCACCGTCAGCATCGGCAAGAAGAGCCTCAAGTGGGTGCCCTTCTTCGGCCAGCTCTACTGGCTCGCCGGCAACGTGCTGATCGACCGTGGCAATGCGCGCAAGGCCCGCGACGCGATGCTCACCACCACCGAAACGCTGCGCAACAAGGACACCTCCATCTGGGTCTTCCCCGAAGGCACCCGCAACCTCGGCGAAGAGCTGCTGCAGTTCAAGCGCGGCGCCTTCCAGATGGCCATCGCCGCCGGCGTACCGATCATCCCGGTGTGCGTCAGCAACTACGTCAAGCAGATGCGCCTGAACAGCTGGAACAGCGGCAAGGTGATCATCCGCGCCCTGCCCGCCATCCCCACCGTCGGCCTGAGCCTGGACGACCTGCCCATGCTGATCGAGGAATGCCGGCAGAAGATGCTCGACTGCATCAACGCCATGGACCGTGAACTGGCCCAGGCCTGATCGCACCGCCCCATGAAAAAGCCCGGCTCGATGCCGGGCTTTTTCGTTGCGACTCCGTAGGCTGGGCTTCAGCCCACGCGGTTCGAAGCCTGATGCCGGGCAATCAAAACGCCCCGCTCCACCAGCCAGCCCAGCACGAACTCCGCCACCGAGCCCGGCGCGCGCAACCAGGCGCTGTGGGGGTTCTCGTGGGGCGGGCGCGGCGATGGCAGGCGCTGCACGCGGGGCGGCGCCTGGATCAGCGCGGCCAGGCCGAGGGTCGACGCCTCCGGCGAGAAGTTGTCGCCCTCGATGGTGACGAAGAGCGAGGTGACGCCGACGTCCCCCGGCGCTGCGAGCGGCAACCCGACGTGGCGGAAATCGCCGGTGAAGGCGACCCGCCCCCACTCTCTTATCAGGCGGCGAGCCTCATGGCCGCCGAAGCCGATGCGCGGCCCCGGCAGGTAGCCGAGCACCGCCGTCATCAGGTTGAAGGCCAGTGCCACCGTCGGCGTCATCAGGCGCTTGCGACCGCGCCAGTGGCGATAATGGATGTTGCCGCAGGCGACGCCGACCACCGTCACCTCGGCATCCGGGTTGGCAGCGGCATAGAGCGCGGCGACATGCCCGCCCAGGCTGTGCCCCAGCAGCACCTGGCGGCTCCCGGTGAAATGCCGCCCGGCCAGGGCCAGCAGCGTGGGCACGAAGTCCTCCACCAGTTCACGGTAGCCATAGTCATGGCGACGATCCGGGCGCGGCAGGCTGGTGGCCTGCCCAGGCCAGTCGGCCACCAGCACATTGCAGCCGGCAGCCACCAGCACCTGGGCCAGCGCCTCGTACTTGCGCGCCGCCACGCCCATGGCGGGCAGCACCACCAGCGCAGGTGCGCCCGGCTGCCCCGGGTAGAGGGTCACCGGGCAGTCGAAGGTGCCAGCGGCGAATGGGAAGGCCTCGTTCACGCCTGTTTTCCTTGTTCTGAGCGGGAGTCGCCGAATCTAGAACAAGCGCCCGGTCCGCACCATTACCCAGCCGGTAATTCGGCAGAAGTGCCCGCCTTTGTGGAAGAACTCCCCGCAGCCGTCGACACTCTCAGGCAGGGGCGGGTTAAGCTCACCGCCGCTCACCCGCCGAACAAGGAAAAACAACGCATGGGCCATGTGGTAGCCGCCGCCGTCTACGCCAAGGGCAAGAAGATCACCGACATCAGCCTCGACCAGGGCAAGGAGTGGGCGAAGAAGCCGGGCCACTTCGTCTGGATCGGCCTGCATGACCCGGGCGCCGAAGAGCTGACCAACCTGCAGCGCCAGTTCGACCTGCACGAACTGGCGCTCGAAGACGCCCTGGTGCGCCACACCCG
Source organism: Pseudomonas sp. USHLN015 (assembly GCF_037153275.1). Lineage (NCBI taxonomy): Bacteria > Pseudomonadati > Pseudomonadota > Gammaproteobacteria > Pseudomonadales > Pseudomonadaceae > Pseudomonas > Pseudomonas sp. USHLN015. The sequence continues at coordinate 167,551 of NZ_JBBCKP010000012.1, read as the reverse complement.
GCCGAAACTCGAGACCTTCGGCGACGCGCTGTTTCTGGTGCTCTACTCGCCGGTGCGCACCGACGCCGGCCTGACCTTCGTCGAAACCCAGCTGTTCGCCGGCACCGGCTACGTGATCAGCGCCCGCTACGGCGAATCGGCGCCCTACTCCCAGGTCCGCCAGCGCTGCGAAGCACGCCCGCTGCTGCTGGAACACGGCGAGGACTTCGTGCTCTATGCGCTGCTGGCCTTCGTCATCGAGAACTACCGCCCGCTGATGGACAGCTACCACGGCGAGCTGGAGGCCCTGGAGCAACTGGTGCTCGACCGGCCCCTGAGCCAGGCCGACGTCGAACACATCCAGGGCGTGCGCCGCGACCTGCTGCGCCTGCGCCGCTACATCGGCCCGCTGGCGGAGATCTGCCAGGAGCTGCAACGCCTGGACTTCCCCTTCATCGACAAGAACATGCGGCCCTACTTCCGCGACATCGCCATCCACGTCAACCGCCTGCTGGAGGACCTCACCGCGCTGCGCGAGATGGCCGACCACGCCATCGAGATCGGCCTGCTGCTGGAGTCCTCGCGCCAGAGCGTGGTGCAGCGAAAGTTCGCCGCCTGGGCGGCCATCCTCGCCTTCCCCACCGCCGTGGCCGGCATCTACGGGATGAACTTCCAGAACATGCCGGAGCTGACCTGGCACTACGGCTACTTCGGCGTGCTCGGCTTCATCGCCGTCGGCTGCACCGGGCTGTTCGCCAGCTTCAAGCGCTCGGGCTGGCTCTAGCCCCCCCGCCGCGCCGTGCCCCAACGAAAAAGCCCGCCATCAGGCGGGCTTTTTCATGCCGCGAAACGATCAGGCCGCGTCGCGACCCTGGGCGACGAAGCGCATCATCCACTCCGCCACCGTGGCGCCCTGGTGCTGCTTGTCCAGGCTGGCGACGCCCTTGCCGTAGATCTCCTCGCCGAGGAACTGCTGGCGGATGTCCAGCAGCGCGCGCGAGTAGTCGTGGATGAATTCCGGGTGGCCCTGGAAGCACAGCACCTGGTCGCCGATGGCGTAGGCGGCGTTCGGGCAGAAGTCGCTGGAGGCGATCAGGGTCGCGTTCTCCGGCAGCTGGGTGACCTGGTCCTGGTGGCTGATCAGCAGGGTCAGCTGGTCCAGCGCCGGGCTCATCCAGGCCGGCTGTTCGGCGATGCGGTAGGCGTGGGTGCCGACACCCCAGCCCTGGGTCGCACGCTCGGTGCGACCGCCCAGCAGCAGCGCCAGGAGCTGGTGGCCGAAGCACACGCCCAGCAGCTTGTCACCGTTCTCGAAGCGCTCCAGCAGGTAGGTGCGCAGGGTCTGGATCCACGGATCGTCGCCGAACGAATCGGCCTTGCTGCCGGTGACCAGGTAGGCGTCGAAGCGCTCCCCGGCCGGCGGGTAGTTGCCCTCCACCACGTTGTAGACGCTGAACTGGGCCTCGATCGGCTGCTTGGCGAACAGCTGCTCGAACATCTTCCCGTAGCCCTGGTACTGGTCGATCAGTTCGGGACGGAGGATGTCGGTTTCCAGGATGCAGATACGTAACGGCATGAAGGACTTCCTGAAGCGATGAGAGGGAGACGCGCAAAGTGTGCGATTTATTTAACACAGGCGCCCTCATAAGGAAATAGCGCCTACAGCGAGGCGCCATGGAGGCCGACTGACAGCGGGATAGAGAACCCCTGTGCAGCCCTTTGATCCAGCGGTCCTGCCGCCTATCTCCTTGCCCATCAGGCACTTGCGTGGCACGTCAATAAAATTTTACGTGCGAGCCGCAACCCATTGGTTTCATCGATAGTTGAAATGCCTGGTATCCGTTTTTCTATCGAATCCGTTTTCGCGAAGCTGTGCCCACTCCACCAAGCAGCAGCAGCGGGAACGCACCATGAGCAACCTCACCCTCAAATACGCACGCAACGGCGCCCTGGCTTCGCTCGGGCTCTACACCATCGCCATCTCCCTACTGCTGGTGGTGAGTTTCAGCTACGAGAAGGCCCGCGTCGGCGTCAGCTCGGTGGACGGCTCCATGGACTTCTACCAGCAGCTCAGCCAGAGCGTGCCGGCGATGCTGATGAGCCAGAAGGCGGTCAGCGGACGGCAGAGCGGCTGAAGGAGCGACAGCGCCATGAAGGCACAACGCAAACGATTGCTCCTGCTCGCCGGCCTGGCGCTGATGACCAATGGCTTTTCGCTGATGGGGTATGGGCACGGCTCGGTGGGCGGCGTGGCCAAGAACATCGAGGCCCGCCACGAACTCGACCGCCAGTTGGCCAATGAAGTGGCCCTGAAGGGCGAACTCGGCAGCCCGCCGATCCGCCGGCAGTTCCAGCTGCCCACCGCCTTCGTCATGGAGTCGCTCACCTGCTGCCGCGACCGGTTGGCGTGAAAGCCGGTCGCCGCGCCGCGCATCGGGTAGACTGCCGGCCCGTTTTCCGCAGCAAGGTTCCCGACAGTGTTCATCAAGGCATTACGCATCGGCCTGGGTCAGTTGATCCTCTTCATCGATTTCATCACCCGCCCGCGCAAACTGCGCCGCAGCGCCGAGGCGCAGGCCCGGGTCGAGGAAGAAACCGCCGGCCTCGCGCTCTATCAGTTCCACGCCTGCCCCTTCTGCGTGAAGACCCGCCGCACCCTGCACCGCCTCGACCTGCCCATCCAGATGCGCGATGCCAGGAACGACGAAGCCCATCGCGCGGCCCTGCTGGCCGGCGGCGGCAAGATCAAGGTGCCCTGCCTGCGCATCGACGAAAACGGTGAAAGCCGCTGGATGTACGAGTCCAACGACATCATCCGCTACCTCGAAAGCCGCTTCGCCCAGGCCTGACCCTCAGTTACCGCCGCCCGCTCCCCCGGCACCACCCGCTGCCCCACCTGCTGCCCCCGACCCCGTGGTCGAACGGCCCTGGCCGGTGGTCGGCGCGCCGGGCGCGACGGTGGATGTGCCCTGCCCCGACGTCGAGGCGCCCGGTCGCGCCGTGGAACTGCCCGGCACGGCGGTGGAGGTACCCGGCAATGCCGTCGAACCGCCTTGCCCCGTCGTGGGGTTGCCGGGGGCGTTGGTCGGCACGCCCTGCCCGGTGGTGGGATTCCCCGTGGTGGTGGTCGGCGACCCCACCGAGCTTCCGGAACCGGCCCCTGGCGTCGCCGCCGAAGACGGAACGCCGGAATTGTTCAGCGCCGGTTGCTCGCCCTTGCGCTCCGCCTCCATGTTGGCGCCGATCTGATCGCGTTCCTGCTCCAGGGTCAGGTCTTCGTCATCGGCCAGCACCGCCGTGGAAACGGCCCCGACCAACAGCAGCAACGGAAGATTCAGCCGTCTCATAGCAACCTCCAGGTTCATTGGGCATGACCCAGGGTTGACCTCGCCCGGTGCACGTGTGTTCAGCCCAAAAATGCCGGGCAGGTCGTCGACGCCCCCTGCGCGCCAGCCACCGTCATGGCGCCAGGCGACTCAGGAGTCGGCAACGGTCCTCGGGCCAGGCACCCTTTTCCCGTGCAGGTGCCGTACGCGGCTGCCATACCCCCACGAAAGCTGACCCCACCGGGTCGGAAAGACCGAAACCCATGCGAGGAATCGTGGCGAGGCCAGCCATGCCGCCGGCTGGCCGGCGTTCACGGGCCTATGGAGGCACGGCGCAGGCCCGTTCTCGGCCACATGGCCAAGACCGCGAAGGGGGTGATACTTGTTTTCAACGGACCTGGGAGGAACACCTGATGGCTGAAAACAAGTTTCAACGACGACTGCTCGACCCCAACGGCAAGGGCCTCGGCCACGCTCCGGATGGAGCCTTGGTGGAGCGCGTGGGCGAATACGGCTGGGACATCCTCGCCGACGAAGTCAGCCTGCCGGTCGCCGTGCTGCGCCAGAGCCGCATCGAACACAACCTCGCCTGGATGAGCCGGTTCATCCAGGCCTATGGCGTGCAACTGGCGCCGCACGGCAAGACCACCATGAGCCCGGCGCTGTTCCACCGGCAGCTGGAACACGGCGCCTGGGGCATCACCCTGGCCACCGCGCCCCAGGTACGGGCCGCACGCAACCACGGCGTGCGCCGCGTGTTGATGGCCAACCAGCTGGTGGGCAAGGCCAACATGGCGATCATCTCGCGCCTGCTCCGCGACCCGGGCTTCAGCTTCTGTTGCCTGGTGGAATCCGCTGCCAACGTCGAGGCACTGGGGCGCTTTTTCGGCGACGCCGGCCAGCGCCTGCGGGTGCTGCTGGAGTTCGGTGCGCAGGGTGGGCGCACCGGCGTCCGGGATGCCGCCCAGGAAGCCGAGGTGCTGGCCGCCATCGCGCGCTGGCCCCAGGCGATCAGCCTGGTGGGCTGCGAAGTCTACGAGGGCGTGCTGCAGGAGGAGCATCAGGTCCGCCAGCTGCTCGGCCATGTGCTGGAACGCACCCGCCGACTGGCCAGCGAAGACCGCTTCGGCGAACCCGAGGTGATTCTCTCCGGCGCCGGTTCCGCCTGGTTCGACGTGGTAGCGGAGACCTTCGGCGGCCAGGACATCGGCAGGCCGCTGCAGGTGGTGCTGCGCCCGGGCTGCTACCTGACGCATGACGAAGGCGTCTACCGCGAGGCGGCCCGGCGCATTCACGCCAGCAACGCCGTGGCCAGGGAGATGGGCAGCAGCCTGCTCCCGGCGCTGCAGCTCTGGGCCCACGTGCAGGCCCTGCCCGAACGGGGCCTGGCGATCGTGGGCCTGGGCAAGCGCGACGCCGCGTTCGATGCGGGCATGCCCCTGCCGGCGCTGCACCACCGCCCTGGCGAAGGGGCCCGGCCAACGGTCGCGCCCGCTGCCTGGAGGCTCACGCGGATGATGGACCAGCACGCCTTCATGGAAACGCCCCCCGACGCCGACCTGCAGGTGGGCGACCTGCTGGCTTTCGACATCTCCCATCCCTGCCTGACCTTCGACAAATGGCGCCAGTTGCTGCTGGTGGATGACGACTACCGCGTCCGGGGCGCCGTGGAAACCTTCTTCTAGCCCAACTCCCCTTTCCCATGACGAGCCGACCCCGCCCCCTGCGAGCGGGACGGTCGGCCTTTGCCTCGACGAGGAGGACACGATGCCCGCCACTGCCGGCAGTCACCTGCTGATCCATGCCCTGATCGCCATCATCGCCCTGGTGCTGCTGATCGCGCGTTACCGTCTCAACCCCTTCATCGTCATCACCCTGGTCTCCATGGGGCTCGCCCTCTCCGCCGGGATGCCGCCCCAGGAGATCATGACCGCCTACGAGGCCGGGGTAGGCCGGACGCTCGGCCACATCGCGCTGGTGGTAGCCCTGGGCACCATGCTCGGCAAGATGATGGCCGAGTCCGGGGGTGCGGAACGCATCGCGCAGACCCTGATCGCCCGTTTCGGCGAACGCAATGCGCATTGGGCCATGGCGGCCATCGCCTTCCTGTGCGGCCTGCCGCTGTTCTTCGAGGTGGGCTTCGTGCTGCTGGTGCCCATCGCCTTCACGGTGGCCCGCCAGGTCGGCGTGTCGATCCTGATGACCGGCCTGCCCATGGTGGCCGGGCTGTCAGTGGTCCACGGGCTGGTTCCACCCCACCCCGCCGCCATGCTGGCGGTGGGCGAATACTCCGCGCAGGTGGGCAGGACCGTGCTCTACGCCATCCTGGTGGGCGTGCCCACCGCCGCGATCGCCGGCCCGGTCTTCACCCGGCTGGTGGCACCGCACATCCAGCTGCCCGCCCACAACCCCATCGGCGAACAGCTGCTCCGCTCCGAGGGCTCATCCGCTTCGCTGCCGGGCTTCGGCATCACCCTCGGCACCATCCTGCTGCCGGTGGCGCTGATGCTGCTCGGAGGCTGGGCCGATGCGCTGAGCACCCGGGGCAGCGGGCTCAACCAGGTTCTCTCGTTCATCGGCAACTCGGTGGTCGCCCTGCTGATCGCCACCCTCTTCAGCTTCTGGAGCCTGGGGCTGGCGCGAGGCTTCAACCGTGACGCGATCCTGAAGTTCAGCACCGAATGCCTGGCCCCCACCGCCGCCATCACCCTGCTGGTGGGGACCGGTGGCGGCCTCAATCGCATCCTCATGGAGACCGGCATCACCACCGAGATCGTCGCCCTGTCGTCGCGCTTCGAGTTGTCGCCCCTGCTGCTGGGGTGGCTGGTCGCCGCGCTCATGCGCATCGCCACCGGCTCGGCCACCGTCGCCATGACCACCGCCGCCGGCATCGTCGCGCCCATCGCCCTGGCCGGCGGCTATCCCCATCCGGAGCTGCTGGTGCTGAGCACGGGCGCGGGCTCGCTGATCCTCTCCCACGTCAACGATGGCGGCTTCTGGCTGATCAAGGAGTACTTCAACCTGTCCGTGCTCCAGACCCTGCAGACCTGGACGGTCCTGGAAACGCTGATCTCGCTGGTCGCCCTGCTGCTCACCGGCGGCCTGGCGCTGATCCTCTGATGGACATCCTGTACCTCATCCGCAGCCGCCGGGAAACGCTGAGCGGCAACGCGGCACGCATCGCCGAAGCGGTGCTGGACGACGTCGCCTTCGCCGCGGCGGCCAGCATCGACCAATTGGCCAGCAAGGCCGGCGTGAGCAAGGCGGCGATGTCGCGCTTCGCAAGGCTGATGGATTGCGACGACCTGCGCGACCTGCGCCTGAAGCTGGCCCGCGCGTCCCGGGTCGGGCATCGCTTCCTGGGGGGAGCACCGAAGCCGGTCTCGCCCTTCCACGGGCAGATCCTGGCGGACATCGAAACCAGCCTGCGTCGCCACCTCGACGGGCTCGACGAGGCACGCCTGGAAGCCGCCGTCGACCTGCTGGCCGGCGCGCGACGCCTTCACGCCTTCGGCATGGGCGGCTGCTCCACGCTGTTCTCGATGGAGGTGCAGTATCGCCTGGTACGGCTGGGCTATCCGGTTTCCAGCTACCACGACCCGGTGCTGATGCGCATGGTCGCCTCGACCTGCACGGAGGACGACGTGCTCATCGTCCTCTCCCTCACCGGCGCGCTCCCGGGCATGCCGGACATCCTGCGCCTGGCGCGAGCCTATGGCGCCCGGATCCTCGCCCTCACCCGGGCCGACGGGCCACTGGCCCCGCTGGCGGACGTGGTGCTCGGGCTGCACCTCGATGAAACCGACTTCATCCACAAACCGACGGCTGCCCGCTACGGGATGCTGCTGGTCATCGACCTCCTCGCCACGGAGCTCGCCTTGCGCAAGGTCGATGCCAGCCAGGAACTCCTGCGCCGGGTGAAGCTGGCGCTGGACGAATACCGCCAGGACGGCGACCGACTACCACTGGGGGACTGAAGCATGACGCACTACGACACGCTGATCCGCGGCGCGCGGATCATGGATGGCAGCGGCACGGAGGAATTCGTCGCCGATGTCGGGCTCGGCCAGGGGCGCATCGTCCACATCGGCGAGGCCGCCGACGGCAGCACGGCCAACCGGGTATTCGACGCCGAGGGGCTGGTCCTGGCCCCGGGCTTCATCGACGCGCACACCCACGACGACATGGCGGTGATCCGCCACCCGGCCATGCTGCCCAAGCTGAGCCAGGGCGTCACCACGGTGATCGTCGGCAACTGCGGTATCAGCGCCGCCCCCGTCACGCTGGCCGGCCCCCTGCCGGACCCGATGAACCTGCTGGGGCCGGCCGAGGCGTTCCGTTATCCGCGCTTCGCCGACTATCGCCAGGCGGTCGAGCAGGCCTGCCCGGCCGTCAACGTCGCCGCCCTGGTGGGGCACACCGCCCTGCGCAACAACCAGCTGGACCGTCTCGAGCGCAGCGCCACGCAGGCCGAGATCCATGCCATGCGCATCGAGCTGGCCGAAAGCCTGGCCGAAGGCGCCATCGGCCTGAGCAGCGGGCTGGCCTACGCATCGGCCCGCGCCGCGGACATCGAGGAAGTGCGTGGGCTGGCCGAAGAACTGGCCCATCACGGCGGCCTGTATGCCACGCACCTGCGCGATGAGTTCGACGGCATTCTCGAGGCGCTCGACGAGGCCTTCGCCATCGGCCGCCACGCCGACAGCCCGGTGGTGGTGTCCCACCTCAAGTGCGCGGGCGCCGGCAACTGGGGACGCAGCGCCGAGGTGCTCGCCCACCTGGACGCCGCCAGCGCAGCGCAGCCCCTGGGCTGGGACTGCTACCCCTATGCGGCCAGCGCCTCGACCCTCGACCTCGGCCAGGTCACCGACGCCTACGACATCCTGATCACCTGGTCGGAGCCCCATCCCCACATGGCGCGCCGCACCCTCGCCGACATCGCCGCCACCTGGGACCTGCCCCTGCTGGAGGCGGCGCGACGCCTGCAACCCGCCGGTGCGGTGTATCACTGCATGAGCGAGGCGGACGTGCAGCGCATCCTCGCGCACCCGCTGACCATGATCGGCTCGGACGGCCTGCCGGAAGACCCGCACCCCCACCCACGGCTCTGGGGAACGTTCCCCCGGGTGCTCGGCCACTACGCCCAGGACATCGGCCTGTTCAGCCTCGAGGAAGCGGTGCGCAAGATGACCTCGCTGCCTGCCGGGCGCTTCGGGCTGGACCGGCGCGGGCTGATCCGCACCGGCCACTGGGCCGACCTGGTGCTCTTCGACCCGCTGAGCCTTTCGGACGTCGCCAGCTTCGAAGACCCGCAATGCCCCGCGGCCGGCATTCACGCCGTGTGGGTCAACGGCACCCTGGCCCATCGCCCCGGCGAAGCCTGCCCGCAGAGGGCCGGCCGCTTCCTCACCCGCGACACACCCGAACGGACCTGAAGGAGTTCCCCATGACCGCGTTGAAACGCTACGCCCGGGCCACCGGCAGCGCCGCCCAGCCCATGCCATTCGCCCGCGCCGTACAGGCCGACGGCTGGCTCCATGTATCCGGCCAGACGCCGCTTCTGGACGGGGTGATGGTGGACGGCGGCATCGTCCCCCAGGCGCGCCAGTGCCTGCGCAACCTGGTGGCGATACTCGAGGAGGCCGGCTACGGGCCCGAGCACGTGGTGCGCTGCGGTGTCTGGCTGGACGACCCCCGGGACTTCGCCGCCTTCAACGCCGTGTTCCTGGAGTTCTTCGGCGAACACCCGCCAGCGCGGGCCTGCGTGGTCTCCAGCATGGTGATCGACTGCCGCGTCGAGGTGGACTGCATCGCCTACCGCACGCCCGGGCGGAGGTGAGCGCATGCGCATCGCCTGCCTTGGAGAATGCATGGTGGAACTCGCCGCCACCCCGCTCAGGCGCGGCTTCGGCGGCGACACCCTGAACACCGCGCTCTACCTCGCCCGGCTGCTGGCGGGAACGCCCCACCGGGTCGAGTACCTCAGCGCCCTTGGTGACGATCCCCTGAGCGAGCAGATGCTCCACGCCTGGGCAGAGGAAGGCATCGATACCCGTCGGGTGGCGCGGCTCCCGGGTCACCGTCCGGGCCTGTACCTGGTGGAGGTCGATGCGCTGGGCGAGCGCCGCTTCCATTACTGGCGCGGGGAAAGCGCCGCGCGCCGCTGGTTCGTCGGCGAGATCGCGCTGGAGGACTGGCTCGCCCGGCCACGCCTCGACATGCTCTACCTGTCCGGCATCAGCCTCGCGCTGTTTCCGCCACCACGGCGCGAGGCGCTGCTGGCTGCACTGGCCGACTTCAGGGCCGAGGGCGGCCGGATCGGCTTCGACAGCAACTACCGGGCGGAACTCTGGAGCGTCGAAGAGGCCCGCCCCGTGCACCAGCGGATGCTGTCCCTGACGGACATCGCCCTGCTGACGCTGGATGACGAATGCCGACTGCACGGCCCCCATGAGGCACGGGCCGCGGCGGATCGGGCACTCCAGCTGGGTTGTGCGGAGGTGGTGATCAAGCGCGGCGCCGCCGCCTGCCTGGTCGCGACCGCCGATCAGCGCATCGAGGTGCCCGCTCTGCCCGTCCCGCGCGTGGTGGACAGTTGCGCGGCGGGCGACGCCTTTGCGGCCGGCTACCTGGCCGGGCGCACCCTGCGGCGATCGCCCGCCATATCCGCCGAAGACGGGCACCGCCTTGCCGCTGCCGTGATCGGGCATCCAGGCGCGATCATCCCGCGCTGCGCCATGCCCACAGCCTTCGCCTGAGCCCCGGGAACGACAAAGCCGGCGCGAGGCCGGCTTTGTCGTGACGCCATCAGAGGATCAGAACCCCTCCCCCTTGGCCGCCTTCTCCAGCAGCAGCGCCGGCGGCTCGAAGCGTTCGCCGTACTGCTCGGCCAGGTAGCGGGCACGGGCGACGAAGTCCTGCACGCCGTATTGGTTGATGAACTGCAGGGCACCACCGCTCCAGGCGGCGAAGCCGATGCCGAAGATCGAGCCGATGTTGGCGTCGGCGGTGGACAGCAGCACGCCCTCCTCCACGCAACGCACGGTCTCGATGGCCTGGATGAAGAGGATGCGGTCACGCACGTCTTGCGCCGGGATCTGCCGGTCGGCCTTCTCGAAGCGTGCCTTCAGTTCCGGCCACAGGTGCTTCTTGCCGCCTGCCGGGTACTCGTAGAAGCCGCCGCCAGCCGCCTTGCCGGGACGCTTGTACTCGTTGACCATCAGGTCGATCACGGCGAAGGCCGGGTGCTGCGGCATCGCCTTGCCTTCGGCCTTGAGGTCGGCGGCGGTCTGGTTGCGGATGTGGGTCATCAGGCTCATGGAGACCTCGTCGGAGATCGCCAGCGGGCCCACCGGCATGCCGGCCTGGCGGGTCTCGTTCTCGATCATCGCCGCCGACACGCCCTCGCCGAGCATGGCGATGCCTTCGTTGGTGAAGGTGCCGAACACCCGCGAGGTGAAGAAGCCACGGCTGTCGTTGACCACGATGGGGGTCTTCTTGATCTGCAACACGTAGTCGAAGCCACGGGCCAGGGTCTCGTCCGAGGTCTTCTCGCCACGGATGATCTCCACCAGCGGCATCTTGTCGACCGGGCTGAAGAAGTGCAGGCCGATGAACTTCTCCGGCTTGGCGACAGCGGTGGCCAGCCCGGTGATGGGCAGCGTGGAGGTGTTGGAGGCGATCACCGCATCGGCCAGGGCGCTGGCCTCGGCGGCGGCGGTGACCTTGCCCTTCAGCTCGCGGTTCTCGAACACGGCCTCGATGATCAGGTCGCAGCCGTCGAAGTCGGCGTCATCCACGGTCGGCTTGATGCGGGCGAGGAAGGCGTCGCGCTTCTCCGCGCTCATGTGGCCACGGGCGACCTTCTTGTCCAGCAGGCCGGCGGAGTAAGCCTTGCCCTTCTCGGCGGCTTCGATGGAGACGTCCTTGAGCACCACCTCGATGCCGGCGGCGGCGGAGACGTAGGCGATGCCCGCGCCCATCATGCCGGCGCCGAGCACGCCGACCTTCTTCGTTTCATAACGGGCCGGGCCCTTGGGCCGGGAGCTGCCGGCGTTGATCTCGTTCAGCTGGAACCAGAAGGTGCCGATCATGTTCTTCGCCACCTGGCCGGTGGTCAGCTCGGTGAAGTAGCGCGCCTCGATCAGCTGGGCGGTGTCGAAGTCCACCTGGGCGCCTTCGACGGCGGCGCACATGATCTTCTCCGGCGCCGGGAAGCAGCCCTTGGTCTTGTCCCGCAGCACGCTCGGGGCGATGGCCAGCATCTGCGCCACGGCCGGGGTCGACGGGGTGCCGCCGGGGATCTTGTAGCCCTTCACGTCCCAGGGCTGCACGGCCGTAGGGTTGGCGGCGATAAAGGCACGGGCCTTGGCCAGCAGTTCGTCGCGGTCCTTGGCGATGTCGTGGATCAGGCCGGCCTTGAGGGCCTGGTCCGGGCGCACCTTCTTGCCTTCGGCGAGGTACGGCAGCGCCTTCTCGATGCCCAGCAGGCGCACCATGCGCACCACGCCGCCGCCACCGGGCAGCAGGCCCAGGGTGACTTCCGGCAGGCCGAGCTGGACGTGGCTCTCGTCAAGGGCGATGCGGTGGTGGCAGGCCAGGCAGATTTCCCAGCCGCCGCCCAGGGCCGCGCCGTTGATGGCGGCAACCACGGGCTTGCCGAGGCTTTCCAGGCGGCGCAGCTGGCCCTTGATCTTGAGGATCATCTGGTAGAAGCCGTTGGCATCGGCCTGGGTGACCTTGATCAGCTCGTTGAGGTCGCCGCCGGCGAAGAAGGTCTTCTTGGCGGAGGTGACGATGACCCCGGCGATGGAGTCCTTCTCGGCTTCCAGGCGGTCCACGGTGGCGCCCATGGCCTCGCGGTACACCGCGTTCATGGTGTTGGCGCTCTGGCCGGGCATGTCGATGGTCAGGACGACGATGTTGTCCGGGCCTTTTTCGTAACGGATGGCGTCAGTCATTTTTGTTCTCCGGCCTCAAACGCGCTCAATGATCGTTGCGATACCCATGCCGCCGCCCACGCACAGGGTGGCGAGGCCGTAGCGCAGCTGGCGCTTCTCCAGCTCGTCGAGCAGGGTGCCGAGGATGGCGCAGCCGGTGGCGCCCAGGGGATGGCCCATGGCGATGGAACCGCCGTTGACGTTGACCTTCTCCTCCGGCACGCCCATGTCCTTCATGAACTTCATCACCACCGAGGCGAAGGCTTCGTTGACCTCGAACAGGTCGATGTCGCCCACCGACAGCCCGGCCTTGGCCAGGGCCTTGCGGGTGGCCGGCGCCGGGCCGGTGAGCATGATGGTCGGGTCGGTGCTGGTCACCGCCGTGGCGACGATGCGTGCGCGGGGCTTGAGGCCCAGTTCCTTGCCCTTGGCTGCAGAGCCGATGAGCATCGCGGCGGCGCCGTCGACGATGCCGGAGCTGTTGCCCGGGGTGTGCACGTGATGGATGCGCTCGACGTGGCTGTACTTGCGCAGCGCGGTGGCGTCGAAGCCCATCTGGCCCATCATCTCGAAGCTAGGCTTGAGCGCGCCGAGGCCTTCGAGGGTGGATTCGCCCCGGATGAACTCGTCGTGGTCCAGCAGCACGATGCCGTTCTGGTCGGTGACCGGCACCAGGGATTTGTTGAACGAGCCGTCGGCGCGGGCGCGGGCGGCCTTCTGCTGGGAGCGCAGGGCGAAGGCGTCGACGTCCTGGCGGCTGAAGCCTTCCAGGGTGGCGATCAGGTCGGCGCCGATGCCCTGGGGCACGAAGCTGGTGTGCAGGTTGGTTTCCGGGTCCATGGCCCAGGCGCCACCGTCGGAGCCCATGGGGATGCGCGACATGGATTCCACGCCGCCGGCCACCACCAGGTCCTCGAAGCCGGAGCGCACCTTCATCGCGGCGAGGTTCACGGCCTCCAGGCCCGACGCGCAGAAGCGGTTGATCTGCTGGCCCGAGACGGTCTCGTCCCAGTCGGCCACCAGCGCGGCGGTCTTGGCGATGTCGGCGCCCTGGTCGCCCACCGGGGTCACGCAACCGAGCACGATATCGTCGACCTGGCTGGTATCCAGCGTGTTGCGCGCCTGAAGGGCCCTGAGCAGCCCGCCGATCAGGTTGACCGGCTTGACGCTGTGCAGCGCCCCGTCCTTCTTGCCCTTGCCGCGGGGCGTGCGCACCGCGTCGTAGATATATGCTTCGGTCATGGCGTTCTCTCTTGTCGTTAGGCAGACGGGCCGGCCAGGGGCCAACCGCTGTGGGGCTTACCTTAGCGGCACGCGGGCCGCACTCAATGACCGAACTGCTCAGCGCCATTGACTTCTACGCTCAGACGAACGGTCGCCTGACCCGGGGGTCAATGCGATGCGTCTGGCGCAAGGGTTGCCACGCGCGGTTCCGGTGCCACCCGGCGATGGGGTTCTAAGCATTCGCCTATTGATCCCAAGCGTTCTAAAGGGATCGGGGGCCGGCCCCTAGAGTTCAGGTTGTCAGAGGTCGTTGCCGGGTTTTGCCGGAGCGGCTCTATCCACCCACCGCCAAGGAGGCGGCCAGGCCGACAGGCAGGCCGTTGACGCCTGACGCACGGCGCCTCCAACAAAAACAAAGGCAGCAGGCCATGTTCAAACAGCCGAAAATGCGGCAAGCGAGCCTCATCGTCTTCGCCACCACCGTCATCCTCATCCTCCCCAACCTGACCCGGCTGGTCAGCTGACAACGCGGGCATCGTCCTGTGCTGCGCACCGCCGCGAGCGGTCAACGCAGCGCAGGTAGCCACCAGGCCAGCAGCAGCGGAATGGTCACGAACGACAGCAGCGTCGAACACATCACCAGGCTCGCCACCTGCTCCGGCGAACGCCCGGCGCGCACTGCCAGCAGGTAGTTGAACACCGCCACCGGCATCGCCGACTGCATCACCAGCACGCCCAGGGTCAGCGGCTCCAGTTGCAGCGCCAGGCCCACTCCCCACCCCACGCCCGCACCGAAGAGGATGCGCAGTGCCCCCTGCAGCAGCCCGCTGCCCAGGTGGCCGACGCGGATACTGGCCAGGGACACGCCGAGGGTCAGGAGCATCAGCGGGATGGTCATGCCGCCCAGCAGCTCGATGGTGTTGGCCAGCCAGCGCGGCAGCGTCAGGTCGAAGACGATCAGCGGGATGGCCAGCGCCAGGCTGATGACGATGGGGTTGATGAACAGCTTCTTCACCGAGCGCTCGCTGCCCGAGAGCAGCAGCCCCAGGCTGAACTGCACCACCGCCAGCGCCAGGAAGAAGCCCACCGCCAGCGCCAGGCCCTTCTCGCCGAACGCGTAGAGCGCCACCGGCAGGCCCATGTTGCCGGAGTTGGGAAACAGGAAGGCCGGCACCAGCACGCGCCAGTCCTGCTTCATGGCCCGGCCGAGGCCCATGCCGATCGCCCCCATCAGCGCCGTAGTGAGCAGGCAGGCGAGCGCGATCTGGCCGAAGGCATGCTTGTCGATCTGCGCCTGGCTGAGGGTGGAAAGCACCAGGCTCGGCGTGCCCACGTTGAGAACCAGACGAGCGACGAAGTCTGTCGGGTAATTCTGCCCGGAGCGTGCCCAGGCATAGCCGATACCGGCGGTGATCAGGATCGGCGCCATGACGGCGAACAGCGCGGCCAGCATGGCCCGCTCCTTGGCCCGGAGGGTCGTGGAATGGCTGAAAGGCCCGATCCTAGCGGTTCGCGATGCCCCTCGGCAATTGTGCTAGGGTCCAAGGGTTCTTGTTTTTCAGGGAGTTACACCATGCGCAAGATGCTCGCCACGCTCACCCTTTGCCTCAGCCTTCCCGCAGCCGCCGCCGACGTCGACCAGGCCGCTGCGCTGGAAGCCCTCAAGCAACCGGGCGCCGTGCTGATCGACGTGCGTACACCGGAAGAAATCGAGGCAGGAGCCTTGCCCGGTGCCCGTTACATCGGCTTCGAGGACATCGGTACGAAAATCGCGGAACTGGCACCGGACAAGCACACCCCCATCGTCCTCTACTGCCGCAGTGGCCGCCGCTCCGGCATCGCCCAGGAAGATCTGCGTGCCAGGGGCTACACCAATGTGCAGAATGCCGGCGGTTACTCCACCCTCAAACCGATTCTGGACACGCCCTGATGCGCCACCTGCTGCTCTGCCTGCTGTTGCTGACCCCCACCCTGCACGCCGCCGAGCTGCTGCTCGAATTGCCCGGCGGCACGCAACGCTGGGACAGCGCCAGGCTGCTGGCCCACCCCCAGGCGCGGGATATCGACGTACCCGCGGATGTCGCCTACAAGCGCACCATGCATTACCGCGCCCTGCCCCTGGCGGCGCTGCTGGACGGGGTCGAGCCCGGCCAGCACCTGCAGGCCGTGGCGGCGGATGGTTTCGCCGCCGAACTGCCCGCCGCGCCCCTGCTCGCCAAGGATGGCGCCCGGGCCTGGCTGGCGGTGGAAGACCCGGGCAAGCCCTGGCCGCCCCTGGCCGAGGGCAAGCCCAGCGCCGGGCCCTTCTACCTGGTGTGGACCGACCCGCAGGCCGGCGGCATCGGCCCGGAGCAATGGCCCTTCCAGGTGGTCAGGATCCGCTACCTGGCTTCGGTCGCCGAGCGCTTCCCCGCGCTGCTGCCGGCAGCCGATGCGAGCGCTGACGTTCAGGCCGGCTTCGCCCAGTTCCAGAAGAACTGCCTGGCCTGCCACCGCCTCAACGGCGCCGGCGATGCCCAGTTCGGCCCCGACCTCAACCTGCCCTACAACCCCACCGAATACTTCGCCGAGGGCTTCCTCCAGCGCTACATCCGCGACCCGCAGGCCATGCGCCGCTGGCCCCAGGGCCGGATGCCCGCCTTCCCGGCGGCGGTGATCGACGATGCGCAGCTGCAGCAACTGGTCGCCTACCTGCGCCACATGAGCGGTCGCAAGACGCCGTGATGTCCCTCACGGACGGACGCGGATGGACTTTTCCGGCGCCCGGACCGGCGCTACGCTCACCCACCTGAACCGCCGGCCGGGAGGGCCAGCATGAGCACCGAGCTCCACGTCGAAAGCCTGGTCCTGCGCGGGGCCCGCAACGAGGCCCTCACCCCCGACCTCAACCTGCACCTGGACGACCCCCGGCTCAGCCTGGGCGAGCTGATCCGCCGGGTGGTGCTGCATCAGGTGGCCGAACGGACGGTCACCGGCTGGCTGGATCGCCTCCAGGCCAGCGGCCCCTCCGACTACCTCAGCGACGACGACATCCGCCGCCAGTCAGCCCGGGGCGCCATCAAGCTGCGCACCGAGGTGCCCGACGCCCCCCGGATCGACGCCGAAGCCGAGGTGCAGCGAGCCCTGGACGGCTTCCGCCAGCGCCGCTATCGCATCCTCCTCGATGGCCGGATGCTCAACGACCTCGACCATTCCCTCGACCTGCCCGCCCAGGCCCGGCTCACCTTCCTGCGCCTGGTGCCCCTGGTGGGCGGCTAAGCCCTGACGAACGGACTCCTCATGCAGCATTACCAAGCCGACGCCCATCAGCAGACCCGCATCGACCTGCTCGAAGCCTTCCTCGACCGCCAACTGGATGCCCTGCCCGAGCGCGACGCCCTGCTGGCCGAAGACGGCTACCAGCATCCGTTCTGGGACGAGGTCGACGGCCTCGCCCTGGCCGACGTCTTCCTCGCCGAAGCCGGCCCCGAGGGCCAGCAAGCCCTGGTGGACGCCCTGGTCTTCCCGCGCAGCCTGGGCCATGACGAGAGCGACCATGCCTACATTCGCCAGCGCCTGCTGCAGATCGTCAACCAGGCCGGTGTCGCGGCCTACCCCAGCCCCTATGGCTTCCAGGCACTGGAGCGGCGCGTGCGGCACATGCTGGTCCACGCCTTCGAGGACAGCGACCACGCCCTGCAACCCGGCTACAAGGCCGACAACCACTGGGACTATCCCTCTGGGGCCTGGGCCAGGCCCGGCCTGGCGGAGTGCCTGGCGCTGTTGGCCGGACACCCTATCGACGAAGCCTGGCTGGACCTGGCCCAGTGGCTGCTCGGGGGCGAATGGGACCGCCCCAACCCCGCCTCGAACGCTTACTACCCGCGTCTTGCCGAGGTCTACCAGGGCAAGGCGGCGGATGCCATCCGGCAGTTCGCCGTGGCCCTGGCCGACGCCGGGCACCTGGATGCGGCGCAGCACCAACGAGCCGTGCTCACCTGGGCCGACAGCCTGTGCACGCTGCCGCCGCTTGAGGAAGGCGACAGTACGGGCGAACAGCGGCTCGACGCACTCAACGCCGAGCTCGTCGACCGCAACCTCGCCCAGTTGCCTGACACCAGCGGCCTGTTCCGCCTCATCGGCGAACGCGGCACCTCCACCGCCCGCTGGCTGCTGGCTGGGGTGCGCGAGCTGGCCCGCCTCGGCCTGGAGCCAGGCACCCTCAATACCCACTACAACGACATATCCGGCCGGGCACTGACCGCCCTGCTCGACGTCGGCCACCTGGAAAAGGACGAAGAGGCCGCACTGGCCGAACAGCTCGCCGGCTTCCCCCGCGCCAGCCTGCTCACCGCCCTGCCCTTCAGCGGTGCAGCCAGCGAAGCGGTGCTGGACGCCCTCGGCTGGAGCGACCTGAAGCCCCTGCAGCGCCTCTACCTCGACCTGGCGCTGGCCACCGACCACAGCGGGCGACAGGTGGAAGACCTGCAAAGCAGCGACGACCCGGAGCTGGGCGTGGTGGACCGCGACGCCCTGCAAGCCGCCCTGGACCAGGCCGACGCCGGGCACCTGGCCGACTACCTCGCCGCGCTGGAAGGCACCCCCTGGGCCTTCCCCAACACCCGCCTGCTGCTGGACGCCTTCCGTGGCCTGGAGCGCAAGGCCCTGGAGAAGAAGCTGCAACGCCACGCCCAGGCCGCCCTGCGCGCCTACGGCCTGCTGCCCACACGCGGCGCGGACGAAACCCGCGAACGCTACCTGGCCCTCAAGCGCTACCACCGCGAAGTCGAGCGCTACGGTGCCGAACGCCAGGCCAACTCCCAGGCGGCCATCCAGGCCGGGCTGGAGAACCTCGCCCGCACCGCCGGCTACGGCGACGCCACCCGGCTGGAATGGGCGATGGAAGCGGAGATCGCCGAACAGACCCCGGACCGCCTGCACCTGGACGGCTACGACCTGTGGCTGGAATTGCAGGGCCTCAACCCGGTCATGGTCGCCAGCAAGGGGGGCAAGCGCCTGAAGTCCGTACCCGCCGCCCTGCGCAAGCACGACGGCCACGCGGAGCTGAAGACCCTGCAGGGCCGCATGAAGGACCAGATCCGCCGCTTCCGCCTGACCCTGGAAGCCATCATGGCCCGGGGCGAGGCCCTGGAGCCGACACAACTGCACCAACTGCTTCGCATGCCGGCGGCGCGCCTGCTGCTGGACCACCTGGTGCTGCGCGATGGCGACGGCCTGCTGGGCTGGCTGGACGGCGACGCCTTCGCCCTGCGCCCGCTGACCGGACCCGCGCGCCCCATCGAAGGTCCGCTGCTGATCGCCCACCCGCTGCACCTGTACGAAGCCGGTGCGCTCTCCGCCTGGCAACAGACCCTGGTGGCCCAGCGCCGGGTGCAGCCCTTCAAGCAGGTGTTCCGCGAGCTATACCTGCTGACCCCGGCCGAACGGGAGAACGGCCTGAAGTCCATGCGCTTCGCCGGTCACGTGCTGCGCAGCGCCGTGGCGGCCCGCCTGCTGCGGGCCCGGGGCTGGACCACCCATGACGGCGAGGAAGTGTTCCGCAACTGGGGCCAGGGCCTGTATGCCTTCGTCGACTTCCCCGATGCGCAGCGCTACCTGCCGCTGACCGAGACCATCACCCTGCAGGCCATCGAATTCGTCCGCGACCGCGCGCCCCTGCCCCTGGAAGAGGTCCCGCCGCTGGTGTTCTCCGAGACCCTGCGCGACGCCGACCTGATCGTCTCCGTGGCCTTCACCGGCGAGACCGGCACCCACGCCGGCAGCGCCGAGGTCATCCAGCGCCGCGCCGAACTGGTGCAGGCCCTGGTGGGCAACCTGGGGCTGGCCAATGTGCGCTGCGAGGGCCACCACGCGCACATCACCGGCGCCCGCGCGCGCTACCGGCTGCACCTGGGCAGCGGCGTCATCCATATCGAGCCGGGCAACTACCTGTGCATCGTTCCCGCCGGCAAGCCGGCGGATGACCTCTACCTGCCCTTCGCCGACAGCGATGCACGCACCAGCGAGATCATCAGCAAGCTGTTCCTGCTGCTGGACGACGGGGCGATCGACGACCCCAGCATCCTCGAACAGATCCGCCGCAGCGAGGTGCCGGCGTGAGCGACGTACTCGCCGCACGGTTGGCCGAAGTCGAGGACGCGGCCAGCTTCCTCGCCTTCGTCCGCGCCCTGCGCGAAGACCGCCTGCGCGCCGTCGCCGCCCCCGCGACCGGGCAGTGGGCCCACGACACCATCGAGGACTTCCTCGACGGCGCGCTGGCCTGGGCCGATGACAGTGACTTCGGCGCCCGCCAGGGTCTGGCAGGCGCCAACCCCTGGCGCTGCGCCGCTACCTTCCTGCTATGCGGCAGCCTTTACGAGTAACGCCTTTGACCTAGCGCTCAGGCACGCGGGTTTCTCCCGCCCTACGGCATCGTTGTTCGCGGAAAAAGATGCTGGCGCCGCCTCCCACGTGGGAGCGAATTCATTCGCGATGAAGCCGGCACCGTGCCCGCCCCTTTCGCGGCTGAAGCCGCTCCCACAATCCCGGTTCAACCTACAGGCGCCCACAGCCTGTAGGGGCGAATTCATTCGCCCGCGCTTTCGCGCCGCCTGCGAGTTCAACCTCAGACGTTGTATTCCGCCGGTGGCGCCGGCAGTTTCTCCAGCACCTCGTGCAGCCCGGCGGCCCACTGGCGGCGGACGCCTTCGTAGTACTCGTCGTCCTCGGTGACGCGGTAGCCGGCGGGGAGGATCAGGCTGTCGGTGTGGTAGACCAGCAGGTCCAGCGGCATGCCGACCGAGAGGTTACTGCGGATGGTGGAGTCGAAGGAGACCAGCGCGCACCGCAGCGCCTCCTCCAGGCTGGTGTCGTGCTTGAGGTTGCGGTCGAGGATCGGCTTGCCGTACTTGCTCTCCCCCAGTTGCAGGAAGGGCGTGTCCTCGGTGGCCTGGATGAAGTTGCCCTGCGGGTAGATGCTGTAGAGCGCGGGCGGCTGGCCGGCGATCTGGCCGCCGACGAGGAAGGAGCAGGTCAGGTCGGTGTTGCCCGCCAGCGGCGCGCCATCGCGGGCCACCACCTCGCGGATGGTTTCGGCGACCAGGGCGGTGGCGTCGTAGAGCGTGGGCACGCTGTCGAGGTTCACCAGGGTACTGCCCAGGCGCTGCTTGAGCAGGTTGACCACCGACTGCGAGGTGGCCAGGTTGCCCGCCGTCTGCAGCACGATCAGGCGTTCGCCGGGCGTGCCGAAGGTGAAGAGCTTGCGGAAGGTGGCGATGTGGTCGATGCCCGCGTTGGTGCGCGAATCGGAAACGAACACCAGGCCATCGGCAAGGTGCATGGCGACGCAGTAGGTCATGGTTCTCTCCCGTTTTTTATATGCCCCCGCCTCCCCCGCGCCTTGCGCTTCGGCATCACCGGCCCGTGCCTGCCGGGATGGCAGGCGGGCAGTCGAATGACCGGTGATGCAGCGAGAAGTCCTGTGACGCGTGTTACTGCTGCTCCTGGACCATCAGCAGCGGCGGCACGTCGATGTCGACGCGCGCGTGCATCTGCTCGCCGCCGCCACGGCGCATGCCGCGGACCGGGCAGGCGTCCAGGTAGTCCAGGCCGACGGCGAGCTTGAGGTGGCGCTCCGGGCGGGACAGGCGATTGGTGACGTCGAAGCTGTACCAGGCATCGCCCAGCCAGGCTTCCGCCCAGGCGTGGCTGACCAGGTGGGCGTTGTTCTCCTTGTACAGGTAGCCGGAGACGAAGCGCGCCGGCACGCCGAGGGTGCGGGCGCAGGCGAGGAAGGCGTGGGTATGGTCCTGGCAGACCCCCGCGCGGCCGGCGAAAGCCTCGGCGGCGGTGCTGTCCACGGCGGTGACGCCGGTCTGGTAGTCGATGTGCTCGTGCAGCGCGTCCATCAGGGTGATCAGGCCGCTGCGCTCGGGCCGGGGCTTGCAGTGGGCGTGGGCGAAGGCACGCAGCGCCTCGTCCGCCGTGGTCAGGCGGGTGGAGCGCAGGAACGGCAGCGCCGAGAGCTTGTCGTGCTCGGCCTCGCTGTGCTCGTCGATCTCCACCTGGCCACGGGCGCCGATGACGATGGCCTCATGGGGTTCATCCAGGGTCAGCACGTGGAGGATGTTGCCGTAGGGGTCGATCTGTGCGCGAACCGGTCGCGGCAGGTCGAGCTGCCAGCTGAGGATGTGCTGGCGCTCGCTGTCGTGGGGCGTCAGGCGCAGGTACTGGATGCTCGCGCGAACCTGGTCGTCGTAGCGATAGGTGGTTTCGTGGCGGATGGACAGTTTCATACGGCCTCCAGATAAGAGCTGTGGATCGCTCTGGCCAATTGGCGAACCAGCAGGATGAAGTCGGTGAGCCAGCCGTGCAGGCCCTCACCGAGGATCTCGTCGATGCTCGTGTAGCGCAGGCGCGCGTCCAGCTCGGCGGCCAGGCGCTGGGCCGGCCGACCGTTCTCGCCGGGCAGGCTGGAAAGGATCAGGTTGAGCTCCTCCATGCAGGCGCGCAGGGAGCGCGGCACGTCGGGGCGCAGCAACAGGAGCTCGGACACCTGGCGTGCACCGGGCGAACCCCGGAACACCTCGGTGTAGGCCTCGAAGGACGACAGCGCGCGGAGCAAGGCGCTCCACTGGTAGTAGCCACGTGCGGACGTATCGCTGACCTCCTCCGCCTCCTCGCCGAGCATCTCGTAGCGTGCATCGAGCAGGCGCAACGTATTGTCCGCCCGTTCTATGAAGGTTCCGAGACGGATGAAGCGGTAGGGGTCGTGGCGCATGATGGTGCCGAAGGTGGCGCCGCGGAACAGGTGCGAGCGCTCCTTGACCCACTCGCAGAAGCGCTTGATCCCGTAGCGCCCCAGGCCCTCGCCGGCGATGCCGCGCATCTCCAGCCAGGTGGCGTTGATGTTCTCCCACATGTCGGCGGTGATGCGGCCGCGCACGGCGTGGGCGTTGGTACGGGCGGCGCCCAGGCAGCTGTAGATGCTCGCCGGGTTCTCCGCGTCGAGGGCGAAGAAGTGCAGCATGCGCTCGGCGTGCAGCTGGCCGTGGCGGGTCAGGTAGGCGTCCAGGGTGCCGGTGATCAGCAGCGGCATGGCGAGCTCTTCCAGGCCATCGCCACGGCCGTCCTGGGGCATCAGCGACAGCGAGTAGCTCACATCGAGCATGCGCGCGAGGTTCTCGGCGCGCTCCAGGTAGCGCGACATCCAGTACAGATCGGAGGCAGTACGGCTCAGCACGATCAGTCCTCCACGATCCAGGTGTCTTTGGTACCGCCGCCCTGCGACGAGTTCACCACCAGCGAGCCTTCGCGCAGCGCGACGCGCGTCAGGCCGCCCGGCACCAGGCGCGTTTCGCGGCCGGAGAGGACGAACGGGCGCAAGTCGATGTGGCGCGGGGCGATGCCCTTCTCGACGAAGGTCGGGCAGGTGGACAGGCTCAGCGTGGGCTGGGCGATGTAGGCCTCCGGGCGCGCCTTGAGGCGTTCGCGGAAGGCTTCGATCTCCGCCTTGGTGGCAGCCGGGCCGACTAGCATGCCGTAGCCGCCGGAACCCTGGGTTTCCTTCACCACCAGCTCCGGCAGGTTGGCCAGCACGTGGGACAGCTCCTCGGGCTTGCGGCACTGCCAGGTGGGCACGTTGGCGAGGATGGGTTCCTCGTCGAGGTAGAAGCGGATCATGTCGCCGACATAGGGATAGATCGACTTGTCGTCCGCCACCCCGGTGCCGATGGCGTTGGCCAGCACCACGTTGCCGGAACGGTAGGCCGCCAGCAGTCCGGGCACGCCGAGCATGGAGTCCGGGTTGAAGGCCAGCGGGTCGAGGAAGGCGTCGTCGAGGCGACGGTAGATCACGTCCACCGGCTGCGGGCCGGAGGTGGTGCGCATGTAGACGCGGTCGTCGCGGACGAACAGGTCGGCGCCCTCCACCAGCTCGACGCCCATCTCGCGGGCGAGGAAGGCGTGCTCGAAGTAGGCACTGTTGAAGCGCCCCGGGGTCAGCACCACGACGCTGGGGTTGTCCAGCGGGCTGGAGCTCTTGAGGGTCTCCAGCAGCATGTTCGGGTAGTGGTCGATGGGCGCCACGCGCTGCGCCGCGAACAGCTCGGGGAACAGGCGCATCATCATCTTGCGGTCTTCGAGCATGTAGCTGACGCCGCTGGGGGTGCGCAGGTTGTCCTCGAGCACGTAGTAGGTGCCGTCGCCGTCACGCACCAGGTCCACGCCGGCGATATGGGCGTAGATGTCGCGATGCAGGTCCAGGCCCTGCATCGCGATCTGGTAGCCCTCGTTGGCCAGCACCTGCTCGGCCGGGATGATCCCCGCCTTGATGATGCGCTGGCCGTGGTAGAGGTCGGCGAGGAACATGTTCAGCGCCTTGACGCGCTGGATGCAGCCGCGCTCGACGACACGCCACTCGCTCATGGGGATGGATCGGGGAATGGTATCGAAGGGGATCAGGCGCTCGGTGCCCTGTTCATCCCCATAGAGGGTGAAGGTGATGCCCGCCCGGTGGAACAGCAGGTCGGCTTCGCGCCGCCTCTGGGCAAGCAGCTCCTCGGGGGTATCGGCCAACCAGCGGGCGAATTCCCGGTAGTGCGGGCGGCATTCGCCACTCGCGTCGTACATCTCGTCAAAAAAGGTGCGGGCCATGCCGGACTCCTTGTCACCACCGACCATCTTGCAGTCGCAAGCCTCGTGCCAGCGACTCAACCCCTTACGTATCAATGAGTTGCACTCGGACTCCCACTCCGACGCACTGCGATGGTGCAGCTTCGGAAGCGGAACGGGTGCCACCGCCCCGTTTGGCGGCGATACGGATTAGGACGGGGAGCTGCGCGTACTTGTTCCCTAATTCTTCGCTCATCGCGAATGCGCCCACGCAAGCAGTCTAGGACAAGGCCGCCAGCCTGCCCGCGCCGTCGGTAACCTTGCTTGTCAGGCCACAGGCCGCGAACTACGCTGGCTTGAGCACCTCCCGCCTCACGGCCCGCTGCTCTGGCGGTCGCCGCCCAGGCTCCGCCGCATCCGCATCAGGAGTCGACCATGTCCTCGATCAGAAGCACCCTTTCGGCGTTTGCCTGCGCCAGCGCCCTGCTCAGCGGCGCGCTGCAGGCCGCACAACCGCTCAAGCAGATTGGCGAGGGCGAAGGCGCGCTCGACATCATCGCCTGGCCCGGCTACGTCGAGCGCGGCGAGACCGACAAGGCCTACGACTGGGTCACCGCCTTCGAAAAGGACAGCGGCTGCAAGGTCAACGTGAAGACCGCCGCCACCTCCGACGAGATGGTCAGCCTCATGGCCAAGGGTGGCTACGACCTGGTCACAGCCTCCGGCGATGCCTCCCTGCGCCTGGTGGCGGGCAAGCGCGTGCAGCCGATCGACACCGCGCTGATTCCCAACTGGAAGAACCTCGACGAGCGGCTCAGGGACGCCGCCTGGCACACCGTGGCCGGGCAGCATTTCGGCACGCCCTACCAGTGGGGGCCGAACGTGCTGATGTACAACACCCAGGTCTTCCCCAAGCCGCCCACGAGCTGGAACGTGGTGTTCGAGGAGACCACCCTGCCCGACGGCAAGAGCAACAAGGGCCGCGTGCAGGCCTACGACGGCCCCATCTACAT
Organism: Pseudomonas sp. USHLN015; assembly: GCF_037153275.1. Taxonomy (NCBI): domain Bacteria; kingdom Pseudomonadati; phylum Pseudomonadota; class Gammaproteobacteria; order Pseudomonadales; family Pseudomonadaceae; genus Pseudomonas; species Pseudomonas sp. USHLN015. The sequence continues at coordinate 142,480 of NZ_JBBCKP010000012.1, read as the reverse complement.
CGCCGACGCCGCCCTCTACCTGCGCCGCACCCGGCCCGAGCTGGGCATCCGCGATCCCTACGAACTGAGCGAGGCGCAGTACGCCGCCGTCATCGCCCTGCTGCGCGGCCAGCAACCGCTGGTCCACCGCTACTGGCACGACGCGACCGTGCAGATGAGCGACTTCAAGAACGAAGGCGTGGCCGCCTCGGGCTCCTGGCCCTACCAGGTCAACGCCCTGCGCGGCGAGAAGCAGCCCGTCGCCTCCACCATCCCCACGGAGGGCTCCACCGGCTGGGCCGACACCACCATGCTGCACGCCGAGGCCAAGCACCCCAACTGCGCCTACAGATGGATGAACTGGTCCCTGGAGCCCAAGGTGCAGGGCGACGTGGCGGCCTGGTTCGGCTCGGTGCCGGCGGTACCCAAGGGCTGCTCCAGCAGCGAACTGCTCGGCGCCGGCGGCTGCGCCACCAACGGCTACGACCAGTTCGATAAGATCGCCTTCTGGAAGACGCCCCAGGCCAAATGCGGCGACGGGCAATGCGTGCCCTACAGCCGCTGGACCCAGGACTACATCGCGATCATGGGTGGGCGTTAGCGGGCCTGCCCGAGGCGCCGTGCGACCCTCTTCGCGAATGAATTCGCTCCCACCCCGGACCCGACCGCTGCGTAGGGTGGAGGTCGCTTTTCACCTCCACCCGGCGGGCTCGATCACGGCACGGCTTCAGGCCTGGGAGTTTACCCCGGCAGGAGAGCTGCGACGCTGCGCGCCGCTTGGCGAATGAATTCGCCCCTACAGTGCAGGCGCCTCATGTAGGAGCGGTTTCAACCGCGACGCCCGGCTCGGGCCGTATTCGCGAATGAATTCGCTCCCACGCCGGTCCTGACCACTGCGTAGGGTGGAGGTCGCTTTTCACCTCCACCCGGCGGGCTCGATCACGGCACGGCGTCAGGCCTGGGAGTTTACCCCGGCAGGAGAGCGGCGGCGCTGCGCGCCGCTGGGCGAATGAATTCGCCCCTACAGGGTCTGGATCGCATGTAGGTCGGGTGCGACCCGACGATGGTGCACAACGCCGCGGGTTCCACCCGCCCTACGCACCACGGACTTCATGGCAATCATGGGTGGGCGCGTTGCACGGCCCTTTTCGCGAATGAATTCGCTCCCACCCCGGACCCGACCGCTGCGTAGGGTGGAGGTCGCTTTTTACCTCCACCAGGCGGGGTCGATCGCGGTACGGCGTCAGGCATTGGCCTCATATAGGTCGGGTGCAACCCAGCGCTAGGCGCTCAACGCGGGGGCCGAGCGCTGGGGCTGGTCCTGGAAGGCCAGGTCCAGCCAGCGTCGGTAGAACCCTTCCGCCACCTGGTGCAGCGCCTCCACCTTGGCCGGCAGGTCTTTGAGCATGCGCTCCCTGGACTGCTGGCTGGGCTGGGTCTCGTCGAGCAGGTGGGCCCAGTCGGTGAGCCACAGCTGCACCAGTTCCTCGGTCATCTCCGGGTGGCCTTGCAGGGCCAGCACCTTGTCGCCCCAGGAGAAGCCCTGATTGGGGCACCAGGGGCTGTCGAACAGCCACTGCGCGCCGCTGGGCAGATCGAAGGTATCGCTGTGCCACTGGTAGACCGGGAACTGCATGGGCAGGTGCGCGACCCAGGGATTGCCCACCGCCAGCGCGCGTTTCTCCAGCGGCTGCCAGCCGATCTCGGTATAGGGCATGCGGTGCACCGCCGCCCCCAGCGCCCGTGCCAGCAACTGGCCGCCGAGGCAGTGCCCGATGAGGGGGATGTCCCGCGCGATGAAATGCCGCAGCGCCGCGATTTCCGCTTCGATCCAGGGCAGTGGGTCGTTGACGCTCATCGGCCCGCCCATCACCGCGACCGCGCGCGGGCGATCGAGGTCGTAGCCGTACAGTTCGCCCTGGTCCGCGCGCAACACGGTGAAGGCCCGGCCTTGCGCGTCCAGCACGTTCGCGAGATGGCCAGCCGGACAGAAATCGGCGTGGGTAAGAATCAGGATATCGGTCATGTCAGCCCTCCGTTTCCGGAGTCTGAGGCAAAGCCCGTGCCGAGGTCGAGTCAGGAAAAGGTAAGTTTTTTCAGGCACCTGGAACGACACCGGCCAGCGCAGGGCTGGCCGGTGATTACCAGGCGTTGGGGAACTCAGCGCGAAGGCGCGGGGAGTTCCTGGGTCACGCCCCATCCATCCAGGGTCCCGCCGAGGGGCACGACCAGCTCCTCCAGGTCGTGTTCGAAATCGCCGATGCCGGCGTGGGTGGCGTACATCACCTTGCTCACCTGCAGGTGCCAGGCCCCGTCATCACGGGGGGATACCTGGGCGTTAAGCCATTCACCGCAGAACTTTCGCGCAACCATCCGGGCCCGGTCCTCGTCGGGGAAGATGGCGTAGAACTCGATGGGATGTACCCGGGCGAAATCGAAACCGCCCTCTTTCATGCGCCGTAGAACATTGCTGCTGACGTCATCGTGGAAGGTTGTGCTCATGGTAACGACCTCCTCTCTGGCGATTGATGAGTTTCGCTTGTAGACGGCCGAAGGCTTCGGCCTCGCGACACCTGGCGGCGTCGCCACGGGCGGCCCCGCGGACGCGGGGCACCACCCTGGCCAGCTCCTTGAGATGGCCGCTGCTTTTCTCACGCACAACGATCGACTGCATCAGAGTGCAGGTTAGCGTCAGCTCGGCCGGTCTGCCCGCCGTCGAGCGAACTTTCCTTCGCCCGGCACGACGGGCGGCACTTCAGGCGCCGCCGGGCGAAACCGCCCGTCGCTCCGCCCGCCCACCGAGGCCGATGGCACCCAGCACCAGGGCCATGCCCAGGGCCTGGCCGGCGCTCAGCCCTTCGCCCAGCAGCAGGCCGCCGACCAGCACCGCGCCCACCGGCATCAGCCCGGTGAACAGCCCGGCCACGCTGGCCTGCACCTGGCTGATGCCGCGGTACCAGAGCAGGAAGGACAGCACGCTGGCGCTCAGCGCATAGAACAGCACCCAGGCCCAGCTCGCCAGGCTTATCGCCATCCAGTCGAACGCGGGGGCCTGCACCAGAGCCAGGGGCAGGAACAGCGCCAGCCCGGCGAGGTTCACGCCGAAGGCCATCGCCCAGGGATGCAGCGCCAGGGACAGGCGCCGCGAATAGATGGCGAAGATCGCCTCGGCCAGCACCGCGCCCAGCACCAGCGTATTGCCGAGCACGCTGCCGGTGCCGCCCTCGCCGCCGCCCAGCAGGTTGAGCAGGGCGATGCCCGCTACCGCCAACGCAATCGCCAGCGCGCCCTGCGCGCCAACCCGCTCACGCAGCCAGAACCAGGCCAGCAGCGCCACCACGCTCGGCGTCGCGCTGGTGATGATGCCCGCACTGGTGGCACTGGTGTGCTGCACGCCATAGAGCATGAACAGGCTGAACAGGAAGCAGCCGAAGAACGCCTGCAGGAACAGTCCCTTGCCGGCCGTGGCATCCAGACCCCGACGCACCCTGGACGACAGCATGCCCGGCGCCAGCACCAGGGTGGCGATGAGAAAGCGCAGGCAGGCGAAGACGAACAGCGGCACCTCGGCCAGCACCAGCTTGCCGATGGCGATATTGCCGCCGACCAGCAGCATGGACAGGGCGAGACAGGCGTAGGCGAACCAGGGGGTCATGGAAGGCGTCCTTTCGGGCGCACCAGGGAGGTGCGGCCGGCCAGGCTATAGGGTGCCGGCCCCCGTGCAAAGCCACCCGGAGCTGTCTCTTCGGTGGGTCCCCGCTTTCGCGGGGATGACGGCGTGCATGCAAGCCCCGCAGACACCGTCACCCTCGCGGACGCGGGGCCCACTGGAGACCGGCTTCAGCCATGACCCGTCGGCCGCCCTACTCCCGGCTCAGCCGGCCCATGATCAGCCGGCTGACCCACGGCGGCGACACCTGCCCGGACCAGTACATCAGCTTGAACAGCAGGCTGATGGGCCGGTGCACCGCGGCGCCATGGGCCTGCTGCCAGGCCGCCTCGGCGATGTCCTCGGCCTTGAGGCTCACCCCGAGGCGGCGCAGGGTCGGCGGCTCGAAGCGCTGGCTCTCGACCATCGGGGTGCGCACGAAGGGCGGCATCAGGTCGCCGACACGGATGCCGTGGCGCCGCCACTCCAGCTCCAGGGCCTCGGTGAAGCCGCGCACGGCGAACTTGGAGGCGGAGTAGCTGGCCATGTGCGGCGTGCCGTAGAGACCCGAGGCCGAGCCCATGTTGATCACCTGGGCATCGGCGGTGGCCTTGAGATAGGGGAAGGCCGCGTGGGTCATCTGCACCAGGCCCAGCACGTTCACCGCGAGGATGCGCGCGTGCTCGGCCACATCGATCGTCTCGAAGTGGCCGAAGCGCAGCAGGCCCGCGCAGTTGAACAGCAGCCGCAACTGCCCGTCATGGCGCCCGCAGAAGTCCGCCAGGGCGCCTTCGACGGCGGCCAGGTCGGTGACGTCCAGCGCCTGGTACCAGAGCCCGCCCAGTTCGGCGGAGAGTTCCTCCAGCGGCTGCGGGGCGATGTCCAGCAGGCCGACGGTCCAGCCCTTCTGGTGGAACAGCCGCGCCGTGGCCCGGCCGATGCCGGAAGCGGCGCCGGTGATGAGGATGTTGTGCATTTCAAGCCCCCTCGCCGCTGCGGGCGTGGATGAAGGCGAGGATACTGGCCAGCGCCTGGTCGGCGGCACGCAGTATGCCGGCGTGGGCCTGGAACACATGCCACAGCCCCGGGTAGCGCTCCAGGCGCACCGGCACCCCGGCCGCCCGCGCCGCGTCCGCCAGGCGCAGGCTGTCGTTGAGCAGCAGTTCGTCCTCGCCCACCTGCACCAGGATCGGCGGCAGGCCGGCCAGGTCGGCGTAGATCGGCGACAGCCCGGGGTCGCGTCGATCCAGCCCTGCCGGGGCGTAGAGGCTGATGGCCTGCTCCATCCACAGCGGATTTAGCAGCGGGTCGCCGGCCGGAGGCTGGTGCATCTGCTCGCCGCTGAAGTCGGTCACCGGCGACAGCAGCACCAGCCCCGCCGGCTGCGGCAGCCCCTGGCAACCGAGTTCCAGGGCGGTGATCAGGCTGAGATTGCCACCTGCGGAATCACCGCCGATGAAGATGCGCTCGCTGGCATACCCCTGGGCCAGCAGCGCGCGGTAGGCGGCCACGCCGTCCTGGCGGGCGGCGGGGAACGGGTGTTCGGGCGCCAGGCGATAGTCCAGCGCGCAGACCGACAGCCCGCCCCGGCGCGCCAGGGTGGCGGTGATGGCACGGTGGGTCGCGGCGGCGCCGATGAGGAAGGCGCCGCCGTGCAGGTAGAGCAGCACGCTGCCGTTGTCCCGTGCAGGGCGGTGCCATTCGCAGGGCACCCCGCCGAGGCTGTCGCGACTGCGGGTGACACCGCGCATCGACACCGGGGTGGAAGTCAGCGCGCGGATCACCGCCCGCTGCCCGGCGATGGGCATCGGCGGGCGCACCAGGCTCCGGAACAGCACCCGCAAGCCCCCACGCAGCACCGCACGCAGCAGCGGCTGGCCGGCATCGGGCGCGGTGAAATCAACGGACGCATTCATAGTGGTCGAGCTCCGGTTGGCGGGTCTGTTGGCGGTAGGTCAGGGTGAAGCCGGGCCAGTTGTTGGTGTTGCGGCCATCGGCGGTCTTGTACCAGCTGTTGCAGCCGCGCTCCCACACCGTATGGCGAACGGCGTGCTGCAGCCTGTCGTTGAAGCGGCGCTGCACCTCGGGCTTGAGGTCCATGTAGCGCAGGCCGTCGCGCTGCAGCGCGCGCAGGCAGCCAAGCACATAGGCGAACTGACTTTCCAGCATGTAGAGGATCGAGTTGTGCCCCAGGTTGGTGTTCGGCCCGTAGAGGATGAACAGGTTGGGGAAGCCGCTGACGCTGATGCCCAGGTAGGCTTCGGCGCCCTCGCGCCAGGCCTCGTTGAGGTCGCGGCCGTCGCGCCCGCGGATGCTCATGGGGGCGAGGAAATCGGTGGCGGCGAAACCGGTGCCATAGATGATCGCGTCCACTTCGCGCTCGCGGCCGTCGGCGGTGAGCACGCCACGCTCGCTGATGCCGGTGATGCCCTGCTCCACCAGCTCGACGTTGTCCCGCGCCAGGGCGGGGTAGAAGTCGTTGGAGATGAGGATGCGCTTGCAGCCCAGCGGGTAGTCCGGCTGCAGGCGCCGACGCAGTTCCGGGTCACGGATGCCGCGGGACAGGTGCCGGTGGAAGCTCAGGCGCATCACCTTCATCAGCGGCGGGAAGACGGTGAAGGCCAGGGCGCGCGCCTCGTGCTGCACGTACTTGAGCAGCCGGTCGACCTTCTGCAGCACCGGCAGGCGCTTCATCAGCGCCAGCTCCCACGGGCGGTAGGCGCGGTCGGGCTTGGCGATGACATAGGCGGCGGAGCGCTGGAACAGGTGCAGCTGCGCCACCTGCGGCGCGATCTGCGGCACGAACTGGATGGCGCTGGCGCCGGTGCCGATCACCGCCACGCGCTTGCCGGCCAGGTCGTAGTCATGGTTCCAGCGCGCCGAGTGGAACACCTCGCCAGTGAAGCGCTCGATGCCGGGCAGGCGCGGCATGGCCGGCCGGTTCAACTGGCCGCAGGCGCTGATCAGGGCGCGGGCGCTGAAGTGCTCGCCCGTGGTGCTTTCCACCCGCCACAGCGCCGCCTCTTCGTCGAAGCGGGCGCCGGCCACCTCGGTGCCGAAGCGGATGCGCCGACGCAGGCCGTGGCGCTCGGCGCACTGCTGCTGGTAGGCGTGGATCTCCGCCTGGGGCGCGAACTTGCGCGACCAGTCGAGCTTGGGCTCGAAGGAGAAGGAGTAGAGGTGCGAAGGCACGTCGCAGGCCGCGCCGGGGTAGGTGTTGTCACGCCAGGTGCCGCCGAGGTCGGCGGCCTTCTCGAGGATCAGGAAATCCTCGATGCCGCATTGCTGCAGGCGGATGGCCAGGCCGAGGCCGCCGAAGCCGGCTCCGATGATCAGCACGCGCAGGGGCGCCGGGTGCTGGGGATTGTTGTTCATTGTTTTCTCCCATGCTCGCCGCAACCGTCGGGGACCAGGCCAGCCGAACGTGCGGATGAGAGGATGCTAATGCGCGGCGGCGCACGCTGTTTATGGCATGATCGGACAGCGAATTGTGCTTTTCGGACATAAATGCCCGTTCAACTGCCAAGGAACGCGACACGATATGCAGGACATTTCCCACTGGCCGCCCCGCCGCAGTGCCATCAGCGTGCAGTTGCTCACCCAGTTCGGCCTCGACCACGGCCTGTCGGTGGAACGTTGCCTGGCCGGCACCGGCCTGGACTGGAACGCCCTGGCCGACCCCGGCGCCGAGGTCAACGCCGCCCAGGAACTGGCCCTGGTGCGCAACATCGTCCAGGCCCTCGGGCACATTCCCGGCATCGGCCTCAAGGCCGGCCGCCGCTACCACCTCAGCACCTATGGCATCTGGGGGTTCGCCCTGCTCAGCAGCCCCACCTACCGCAGCGCCGCCGAACTGGGCCTGCGCTACCTCGACCTGACCTACGCCTTCCACACCATGCGCCTGGAAGAGCACGACGACGAAGCGCACCTGGTGCTGGAGGGGCGCGGCCTGCCCGAGGACCTGCGCGGCTTCCTGCTGGAGCGCGACATCGCCGGGGCCCTCAGCGTGCAGCGCGACCTGAACAATGCCGACCTGCCGCTGCAGCGCGTGAGCCTCGCCCTGCCCGCCCCGGCCGACGCCACGCCCTACCGCGAGCTGCTGGGGGTGATGCCGGGCTTCGACGCCCCGGAGAACCGCATCGTCTTCGCCCGCGCCCTGCTCGACCTGCCGCTGCCCGGCGCCAACCCGCAGGTGGCGCAGCAGTGCGAGGCCCAGTGCAAGGCGCTGCTGGCGCGCCGCCGGGTGCGCGCGGGGCTCGCCGGGCGCATCCGCGATCGCCTGCTGTCCCAGCCGGGGCTGCTGCCGGACATGGAGCGCATCGCCACCGAGCTGCACATGACCTCGCGCACCCTGCGCCGCCGCCTGGACGCCGAGGGCACCTCCTTCCGCCAGTTGCATGAGGAAGTGCGCAACGCCCTGGCCGAGGAACTGCTGGCCACCGATGGCATCCGACTGGAAGAGATCGCCGAACGCCTCGGTTATGGCGAACTGTCCAACTTCATCCATGCTTTCAAACGCTGGAAGGGCATCACGCCCGGCCAGTACCGCAGCCAACTCCAGACCCGGAACGCCCTGTCATGAGACCCGCCCTCGCCCTGCCCCTGCTGCTCGTTGCCGGCCCGCTGCCGGCGGCCACCCTGGACACCCCCGGCTACCGCGTCGAGATCATCGAGCAGTGCGACGAAGGCACCGTCGGCTGCGACAACGTGCTCTACCGGGGCACCAGCAAGAAGAGCGGCAACACCCTCGAACTCAAGGGTCGCCAGCTCATGCGACTGTGTGCCGACGGCATCACCCCCTGCCATTCCCTGGGCTACGAGTTCAACAACGGCGATACCCACTACTTCGTCGGCGAGGACGGCCGCCTGAGCGTGACCCGGGGCGACCGCACGCTGGTGGACCAGCGGGGCGAGTGGCGCTGATGCTCGCCCAGGAGGACTACCCGGTGGTTCCGGCCGAGCCCCGTCACCTGGCGGTGCTGGCCGAGATCGAGCGCGCCGCCGCCAGCCTGTTCCCGGAGGGTGCCATTCCCGCACTCTTGCGCGAGGCGACCGTGCCCCAGGCGCTGCTGGCCCAGGGGCAGGCCGAAGGCCGCCTGTGGGTGGCACAGGACAGCGGCGGCATGGCCGTGGGCTTCGCCCTGGTGGAGGTGCTCGGCGGCATCGCCTTGCTGGCGGAACTGGACGTGCTGCCGGCCCTGGGGCGTCGCGGCATCGGCCGTCGCCTGATCGCCGCCGCCCGCGACTGGGCCGAGGCACGCGGCCACGATGCGCTGTACCTGACCACCTTCGCCGACATTCCCTGGAACGCCCCCTACTACGCCCGGCTCGGCTTCCGCCCGCTGGAGGAAGCCGAGCTGCACGACGAGCTGATCCGCCGCCTCAAGGAGGAAAAGGCCTTCGGCCTGGCCGACCGGGTGGCCATGCAACTGCGCCTCGGCCCGGTGATCCCCGCACCCGTCCCGTAGGATGGCGTAGAGCGCAGCGAACCCCATCGATCCCGAGCCCGAACCCACGCCAGCGCCACCGACCACCACAGCATGGGTTTCGCCAAGCTCTACCCATCCTACGCGCGCCCTATACGTCCCCTAACATCGTCCGCGAGCCGCCCTGCGGTCGTTGCTTTCCCGTCCAACCGGGGCTTGGCTGATACCAGGAGCCGCAACATTTTGTGACACCGGCAGTCAATCCAAGGACAGGCCCGGCCCGTCTCCCGCTCGGGGGCGCGGGCCGCAACTCCTTCCAGAACGAGTGCCCAGCCCCATGAGCAGTACGACCGAACACCTCGACAGCCCCCATCCGCACTACAGCTTCGAAGAGCGCCGCAAACGCGTGTTCGCGATAGTCGGCGCCTCCTCCGGCAACCTGGTGGAGTGGTTCGACTTCTACGTCTACGCCTTCTGCTCCATCTACTTCGCCCCGGCCTTCTTCCCCTCCGACGACCCGACGGTGCAGTTGCTCAATACCGCGGGCGTGTTCGCCGCCGGCTTCCTCATGCGCCCCATCGGCGGCTGGCTGTTCGGCCGCATCGCCGACAGGTACGGGCGCAAGCGCTCGATGATGATCTCGGTGCTGATGATATGCGCCGGCTCCCTGGCCATCGCCTGCATGCCCACCTATGCCGCCATCGGCGCCCTGGCGCCGGCGCTGCTGCTGGTGGCTCGGCTGTTCCAGGGGCTGTCGGTGGGTGGTGAATACGGCACCACGGCCACCTACATGAGCGAGGTGGCGCTCAGGGGCCAGCGCGGCTTCTTCGCGTCCTTCCAGTACGTGACCCTGATCGGCGGACAGCTGCTGGCGGTTCTGGTGGTGGTGATCCTGCAGCAGGTGCTGAGCGAGGACGAACTGCGGGCCTGGGGCTGGCGCATCCCCTTCGTGATCGGCGCGGCGACGGCGGTGATCGCCTTCTACCTGCGCCGCTCGCTGAACGAGACCGCCCGCCAGGACCAGCTGCACAGCGAGGAATCCGGCAGCCTGGGCCACCTGTTCCGCCACCACAAGCGCGCCTTCGTCACGGTGCTCGGCTACACCGCCGGCGGCTCGCTGATCTTCTACACCTTCACCACCTACATGCAGAAATACCTGGTCAACAGCGCCGGCATGACCACCAAGACCGCCAGCGCCGTGATGACCTGCGCGCTGTTCGTCTACATGCTCATGCAGCCGCTGTTCGGCGCCCTCTCCGACCGCATCGGCCGGCGCACATCGATGCTCTGGTTCGGCGCCCTGGGCGCGCTGTGCACCTGGCCGATCCTCACCGCGCTCAAGGGCGTGCAGAGCCCATACATCGCCTTCGCGCTGATCATCGTGGCGCTGGCCATCGTCAGCCTGTACACCTCCATCAGCGGCCTGGTGAAGGCCGAGATGTTCCCGCCGGAAGTCCGCGCCCTCGGCGTCGGCCTGGCCTATGCGGTGGCCAACGCCGTCTTCGGCGGCTCGGCGGAATACGCGGCACTGGGGCTGAAGTCCATCGGCATGGAGGAAAGCTTCTACTGGTACGTCTCGGCCATGATGGTGGTGGCCTTCCTCTTCAGCCTGCGGCTGCCGAAACAGGCGAGCTACCTGCATCACGATCTGTAGGGGCGACTTCAGTCGCCAGTCAGCCCGCAGGGCTGCCTTCCACGATCAGGGCAACGCCGTTGCCCGTGGGCGAATGAATTCGCCCCTACTGTGCCGCAACGGTGTCCTTCGCGAGCCATTTCGCGGTGAAACCGCTCCTGCACCGACCATCGGGCGGGCACGAAAAAGGCCCCTTGCGGGGCCTCCTGGTGTCGCGCGACTCAGTCGTTGCTCGGTTTGCCGATGGCCTGCAGCACGTACTGCGGCAGGGCGAAGGCGCCGAGGTGGATCTCGGGGTTGTAGTAGCGGGTGACGATGCCGCTGCCGGCGAAGCGCTGGCGCAGGGTTTCCAGCGAGACCTTGCGCGACTCCGGGTGGGTGGCGCCCCAGGCGAAGGTCATGGAGCCGCCGATGTAGGTGGGTACGGCCGCCTGGTAGAAGTGCCAGTCGGCGAACAGGCCGTTCATGCGCCCGGCTGTGGTCTGCACCTCGCCCAGCTGCATGAAGGGCGTGCCGTTCTGGGTGACCAGGATGCCGCCTTCGTTCAGGCAGCGGCGGCAGGCCTGGTAGAAGTTCTCGGAAAACAGCACCTCGCCCGGGCCGATCGGGTCGGTGGAGTCGGAGATGATCACGTCGAACTTCTCCTCGGTGCTGGCGACGAAGCGCATGCCGTCGTCGATCACCAGGTTCAGTCGCGGGTCGTCATAGGCGCCCCTGGAGTGGTTGGGCAGGAACTCCTTGCACATCTCCACCACCGTGCCGTCGATCTCGACCATGGTGATGCTCTCGACGCCCTTGTGCTTGCGCACCTCGCGCAGCATGCCGCCGTCGCCACCGCCGATGATCAGCACGCGACGCGCGGCGCCGTGGGCGAGGATGGGCACGTGGGTGAGCATCTCGTGGTAGATGAACTCGTCCGCCTCGGTGGTCTGGATCACGCCGTCCAGGGCCATGACGCGGCCCATGCGCGGGTTCTCGAATATCACCAGGTGCTGGTGCTCGGTGCGCACTTCGTGGAGCAGCTTGTCCATGCGAAAACGCTGGCCGTAGCCTTCGTAGAGAGTTTCCTGGTAGTCGCTCATGAGGGGTCTCCCGTGATGGCTGCAGGTGGGTGGGCGGCTGGCCCGGGCCCGTCCGAAGAAAAGGCGCGCATTCTACGATGGCCCGGGTTTCAGGTCGAACCGCGAAGGTGGGGAATTCGATGATCAGTTTCCGAGAGACAGCCGCCACGACCGCCGGTATCGTCGCCCGATGAACGAATCCACCCCCCTGCCGCCCGGCCTGCACCTTCCCTACATCGAACCCTGGAGCTGGGAGCAGTTCCTGCGCCACTTCGCCCTGCGCCGCCTGCCCGGCGTCGAGCGCATCGACGCCGCAAGCTACTGCCGCAGCTTCCGCCTCGGCGAGCTGCATGGCTGGTTCCGCGTGCGCCCCGGTGCCGGGCACCTCGCCCTGGAGCTGAGCCCCTCGTGCCTCGGCCGCGAAGCGGAGCTGGTGGCGCGGGTGCGACAGATGTTCGACCTCGACAGCGACCCCCTGGCCATCGCCCGGCACCTCTGCGGCGACCCGCAGCTGCAACCCCTGCTGGAACGCTACCCCGGCCTGCGCCTGCCGGTGGCCTTCGACCCCTTCGAGCAGGGCGTGCGCACCATCATCGGCCAGCAGGTGACGGTGAAGGCCGCGGTGACCATCGCCGGGCGCCTGGTGGAGCGCCTTGGCGAGCCCCTGGCGGATTCCCCCGACGACGGCCCGCTGCGCCTGTTCCCCACCGCCCGCGCCATCGCCGACGACGCGCTGCCCGGCATCGGCATGCCCGGCAAGCGGGTGGAGACGCTGCGCCGCTTCGCCGACGCGGTGGCTTCCGGTGCCCTGGAACTCTCGGTGGCCGAGGGCGTCGAAGCGCTCATCGCGCGGCTCTGCGCCCTGCCCGGCATCGGCCCCTGGACCGCCGAATACATCGCCCTGCGTGCCTTCGGCCAGCCGGATGCCTTCCCCACCGCCGACCTGGGCCTGCTCAAGTCGCCGTTCTGGGGCGATGCCGGCATCAGCGCCAAGGCCCTGGCCAGCCGCGCCGAACACTGGCGGCCCTGGCGCGCCTACGCCGCCGTGTACCTCTGGCACAGCTACGCATCGGAGAATTGATCCATGTACTTCCGCTATCAGGACAGCCCCATAGGCCCGCTGCTGCTGGCCGGCGACGAGGCCGGGCTGCGCCTGCTGCACATGGAGACCGAGCGGCCGACAGAGCTGGACCCGCTCTGGCACCCGGCCACCCGCCAGCTCGATGCGGCCTGCCGCCAGCTGGACGAGTACTTCGCCGGCAAGCGCAAGCGCTTCGACCTGCAGCTGGCGCCCCAGGGCACCGAGTTCCAGCGGGCCGCCTGGCAGGCGCTGCTGGATATCCCCTATGGCCAGACCATCAGCTACGCCACCCAGGCGATGCGCATCGGCAGGCCCAAGGCGGTGCGCGCCATCGGCCTGGCCAACGGTGCCAACCCCATCGCGGTGATCATCCCCTGCCACCGGGTCATCGGCCGTGACGGCAGCCTGACCGGGTTCGGCGGAGGGCTGGAGCGCAAGGCCATCCTCTTGCGCCTGGAAGGCGCGGCAATGCAGCCGGTGCAGGATCAGCTGCAGCTCATCTGACCCCCTTCACCCTGGCGCCGGGCCTAGCGCGGCGCGGGCACCCGTGCCAGCACCCGCGCCGGCTCGGTGATGGGCAGCGCGACGATCAGGGCTTCATCCGGTGCCGCCGGGACTCCGGTCAGGGCCGTCATGTTCACCCCGTGGGTCACCAGCACCAGCGGCAGGCCGCGTGGCAGCGCGTTGATGGCCTGGCGCATGCGCTGCATGACGGCGGTATCCCCCTCGAAATAGTCCAGCTCGGGCATCGGCTGCGAGGCGCCCATGCCCATTTCCAGGGCGGTGTCCTGGGTGCGGCACCAGCGCCCGGTGAAGATGCGCGGCCCCTCGATCCAGTGGCTGCGCAACAACTGGCCCCACTGCTGCGCCTGGTAGCGCCCGCCGGCATCGAGGTTGCGCTGGGTGGTGCAGTCGCCGAGGCGGAAGGTGTCGGGGTCGCCCGCTCCCGGCGCGGTGGCGTGGTGCATGAGGAACACCGCCTGGCCACCGCGCAGCGCGGCCCAGGCGGCATCCTCGTAGGCGTGGGCCGGCAGCGCCAGGCAGGCCCAGAGCAGCAGCCAGGCGCCACGGCGGCGGTTCATATCCTCACGTCGCCCCGCGGCCCGGCGATGGCCCAGATGATCAGGCCGATCACCGGCAGCAGCACGATCAGCAGGATCCACAGCACCTTCATGCCGATCTCGGCGTTGCTCTTGATGACGTTGAGGATGGCCCAGATGTCGAGGGCGAGAATGATCAGCCCGGCCAGGCTGTTGAGGATCGAACCCATGGCGATGCTCCTTATTGCGGGGGGTGTGGGTGCAGGATAGGTGAGCCTGGATCAACGGTGCTGGCGACGCGGCCCCATCCAGGCCCAGTTGAACAGCCCGAGCAGCGGGAACAGCAGCAACAGGGCAGTCCAGAGGACCTTCTGCTCGCGCCGCGCGCCGCTGCCCAGGACATTGAACAGCGCCCAGGCGGTGAGCAGCAGGTACAGCGTGCCCAGGACGGCGTAGAGGGTCATCGCGTGTTGGCTCATCGTGGGCTCCGGCAGGGTGGCTCTCAAGTGTTAGGACATGGGCGCCGGCCAGGGTTCCCGTCGCCGATCACGCGAGGCACGTCGGATGGCCTACAATTCGCGCCTTTCCCATGAATGCAGGACGCACGCGTGCTCAAGGCCTTGCGCTTTCATCTCAATCAGCTCGCCTGGCTGGCCCTGGTCACCCTGGTGCTTGGCCAGTTCGGCCGCCTGCACTGGGGCCTGGAGCTGCTCAGCCACTTCGTGCCGATCCAGGCCGTGGTGATGCTGCTCGGCGCCGCCGTGCAGCCGCGCAATGCCTCATCGTTGCTGTTCGCGCTCTGTGGGCTGGGCGCCCTGGGCTGGGCATTGACCCCCTTGCCCGCCGAGCCCCTGGCGACGGAGGCCCCCGCGCGGCGCTTCCTGGCCTTCAACCTGAAACTGGACAACGCCGACGCCGGGGCCGATGCCCGCTGGCTGGCAAAACAGCGCGCAGACCTGGTCTTCGTCACCGAGGCCACGCCCGCCTGGTCGCAACAGCTGGCCACCCTGCGCCCGTTCGAGGCCTGCGCCCGCTACACCGACTCGCCCTTCGGCCTGGCGCTGTTCTCGCGCCTGCCACTGAAAAGCTGCCAGGTGCTGGAACTCGCCGGCGCCGCCAGCGGCTACCCCTACCTGCGCGCGGAGCTGGAGGACGGCACGGTGCTCTATGGCGTGCACCCGCCGCCGCCGCTGGGCACGCAACTGGCGCTGGCGCGCGACGAGTCGCTGCGGCAACTGGCCGAGCGCGTGGCCTCCGAGGGGCCGGAAGTGGTCGTGCTGGGGGACTTCAACAGCACGGCCTATTCACCGCGCCTGCAGGATTTCCTCGCCACCGCCGGGCTGCGCCTGACCAGCCCGCGCATCCGCCCCACCTGGTGGCCGGGCATGCTCGGGCTGGACCACATCCTGGTGCGCGGCGAGCGGCCGGTGCGCGCGGTGGGCACCCTGCCCTGGCGCGGCTCGGATCACCGCGCGGTGTGGCTGGACCAGTGAGGCCCGGTACGGCTCAGGCGCGCGCCGGGTCGATCACGGCGAAGCTGGCCACGGTGGGATGGCCGGCGAGCTCACCGCCTTCGCGGGCCAGGCCGATGGTGGGCATGCCGGCCTGCTGCGCGGCGTCCAGCTCCTGCACCACATCGGAGAGGAAGAGGATGTCCTCGGCCGGGCGCCCGATGGCCTCGGCGATGCGCGCATAGGAGGCCGCCTCGCGCTTGGGACCGGAGGTGGTGTCGAAGTAGCCGGAGAACAGCGGCGTCAGGTCGCCCGCCTCGGAGCAGCCGAAGATCAGCTTCTGCGCCTGGATCGAGCCGGAGGAATAGACATAGAGGTCGTAGCCGTCCTGCTTCCAGCGCTTCAGCGCATCCACCGCGTCCGGATAGACGTGGCCCTTGAGCTGGCCGGCGGCATAGCCCTGCTCCCAGACCATGCCCTGCAGCGCCTTCAGCGGCGTGGCCTTGCGGTCTTCGGCGATCCAGCCGAGGAGGATCTCCACCACCCGTCGCACATCGGCATCGGCCTCGCCGCTCTCCACACGCACAGCCTGCAGCTGCTCGGCGACATCCGCCCGCTCGGCGTGGGTCAGCACGAACTCCGGCAGGTGGCGGGCGGCATAGGGGAAGAGCACGTCGAAGACGAAGCTGACGGCACTGGTGGTGCCTTCGATATCGGTGAGGATGGCTTTGATGGGCATGCAGGCTCCGGTGTCGCGTTATTCAATGAGCCCCGAGCGGGGACAGCGGGCAAGTGAGGCACGAGCGCAGGGTGGGCGTAGGGTGGGCTTCAGCCCACCGCTTTCCCCAAACCTGCCACCTCAATCCTCCAACCGCGGGAAGCGGCTGGCGATGTCCTCGCCGGTGAACTGCGCCACCCAACCCTCGGGGTTGTTGAACAGGCGGATGGCGACGAAATGCGGTTCCTCGCCCATGTCGAACCAGTGGCGGGTGCCGGCGGGCACCGAGATCAGGTCGTTCTTCTCGCACAAGACGGCGTAGACATAGTCGTCGATGTGCAGGGTGAACAGGCCGCGCCCGGCGACGAAGAAGCGCACTTCGTCCTCGGCGTGGCGGTGCTCGTCGAGGAACTTGGCACGCAGCTCGGCCTTCTGCGGGTGGTCGCGGTCGAGGCTGACCACGTCCACCGTCACGTAGCCGCGCTCCTGCATCAGGGCGTCGATCTGCGGGCGGTAGGCGGCGATCACCTCCTCCTGGGACGCGCCGGCGGTGATCGGCGCACTGGCCTGCCAACGCTCGAAGCGCACGCCGACATCGGCGAGGGTGCTGGCGATGTCATCGACATGGGTCAGCATCTTGTTGGGAACGTCGGGGCTGGACTCGTGGTAGACGGTAAGGCTGCTCATCGGGGCTGCTCCTGGCGCCGCGCTCCCGCTCTGGGGCAGGTCGGGCGGACGCTCGATCGGTCATGCACCTTCGGCGGAAGGAAGCGTCAGGGTTTATGGAGGGCGCGAACCTTCAGCTCGCACTCGAACAGGAATTCGAAGGCTTCGACCTGGCGCAGCGCGTCGCTCATGCGTGGGCCCCAGGTGTAGAGGCCGTGGCCACGGATCAGGTAGCCGACGCAGTCGGGATGCGCGTCCAGCCAGGGCTGCACCTTCGCGGCCAGGCGGGCGATGTCCTGGTCGTTGTCGAAGATCGGCACCAGCACCTGCGACTCGTGGGTGGAGACGCCGCTGAAGGCCTTCTGCAACTCGTAGTCGGCGAACACCAGCGAGTCGGCCAGGGTCAGGCGCGAGAGCACCGTGGCATTGACCGAATGGGTGTGCAGCACGGCGCCGATCCCCGGCTGCCAGCGGTACAGCTGGGTGTGCAGCAGGGTCTCGGCGGAGGGCTTCTTGCCGGGCTCCTGGCTGATGCCGTCGAGGTCGGTGGCCAGGACGTCGTCCTCGCCGAGCTGGCCCTTGTGCTTGCCGGAGACGGTCAGCAGTGCCTGGTCGACCGACAGCCGCGCCGAGTAGTTGCTGCTGGTCGCCGGGGACCAGCCGCGACCATAGAGGAAGCGGCCGGCCTCGATGATTTCACGGGTGAGTGTTTCGCGGTTCATGCCCGCTCCTCTTTCAATTGAGTGGCAATGATAACGGCAGCAGCCATGGCGGCCAGGCTGGCGATGACGAAGGTCCAGGAGGCACCCAGGCTGTTCCAGCTGTAACCCGAGTACAGGGCCCCGAGCGCGCCGCCGGTGCCGGCGAGTGCTGCGTAGAGCGCCTGGCCCTGGCCTTGCTGCTGCGGGCCGAACTGGCGTTGCACGAAATGGATGGCCGCCGCATGGAAGCTGCCGAAGGTCGCCGCATGGAGCACTTGGGCGAACAGCAGCACCGCGAGGTTGTCGGCAAGATGCCCCAGCAGCAGCCAGCGCAACGCCGCGAGCAGGAAGCTCGCGGCCAGCACCTGGCGAACCGGGAAGCGCGAGAGGATGCGCGCCATCGCCAGGAACATCAAGACCTCCGCCACCACGCCCAGCGCCCACAGCTGGCCGATGAAGCCGCGCGGGTAGCCGAGGCTTTCGAGGTAGATGGTCTGGAAGGTGTAGTACGGGCCGTGGGACAGCTGCATCAACCCCACGCACAGGTAGAACGCCAGCACGCCGGGTTGCCGCAGCTGGTCGAGGAAACCGCCGCGGGCGCCTCCCTCCCGGGCCACCGGCGTGGCATTGGGCACCCACCAGCTGCTGAGCACGATGCCGGCCATGATGACCACCAGCGCCACCGGGTAGACGTCCAGGCTGAACACCTCGAACGCCTTGCCCAGGCCGACCACGGTGAGAATGAAGCCGATGGAGCCCCACAGGCGGATCTGGCTGTAGCGCGCGGCCTGCTCCCTGAGATGGGCCAGGGTGATCACTTCGAACTGCGGCAGTACCGCATGCCAGAAGAAAGCGTGCAGGGCCATGATCATCGCCAGCCAGGCGTAGCTCTTGTCGACGAAGATCAGCGCGAAGGTGCACAGGGTGCAGAACGCGCCCAGCCGGACGATGGCCAGGCGCCGGCCGCTGCGGTCGCCCAGCCAGCCCCAGAGGTTGGGCGCCACGCAGCGCATCAGCATGGGGATGGCCACCAGCTCGCCGATGCGCGCGGCGGAGAAGCCCAGGTGGGCGAAGTAGAGCCCGAGGAAGGGCGCCGTGGCCCCCAGCAGGGCGAAGTAGAACAGGTAGAAGCCGGACAGCCGCCAATACGGCAGCGCGCCGCCGGTCACAGCTGGCCGAGCACCGGGGTGGTGACGCGCACATCGGCGTTCTGCCCGCGGTGGCGCAGCAGGTGGTCCATCAGCACGATGGCCATCATGGCTTCGGCGATGGGCGTGGCGCGGATGCCGACGCAGGGGTCGTGGCGGCCCTTGGTGATCACGTCCACCGGGTTGCCGTCGACGTCGATGGATCGGCCCGGCGTGGTGATGCTGGAAGTGGGCTTGAGCGCCAGGTGGGCAACGATCGGCTGGCCCGAGGAAATGCCGCCGAGGATGCCGCCGGCGTTGTTGCTGAGGAAGCCTTCCGGGGTCAGCTCGTCGCGATGCTCGGTGCCGCGCTGGGCGACGCACGCGAAGCCGGCGCCGATCTCCACGCCCTTCACCGCGTTGATGCTCATCAGCGCGTGGGCGAGCTCCGCGTCCAGGCGGTCGAAGATCGGCTCGCCCAGGCCCGGCGGCACGCCTTCGGCGATGACGGTGATCTTGGCGCCGACGGAATCCTGGTCACGGCGCAGCTGGTCCATGTAGGCCTCCAGCTCCGGCACCTTGTCCGGGTCGGGGCTGAAGAAGGCGTTCTGCTCCACCGAGTCCCAGGTCTTGAAGGGGATCTCGATCGGGCCGAGCTGGCTCATGTAGCCGCGGATGCGGATGCCCTGCCCAGCCAGCCACTTCTTGGCGATGGCGCCGGCGGCGACGCGCATGGCGGTCTCACGCGCCGAGGAACGGCCGCCGCCGCGGTAGTCGCGGACGCCGTACTTGTGGTGGTAGGTGTAGTCGGCGTGGGCCGGGCGGAACAGGTCCTTGATCGCCGAGTAGTCCTTGGACTTCTGGTCGGTGTTGCGGATCAGCAGGCCGATGGAGCAGCCGGTGGTGCGGCCTTCGAAAACGCCGGAGAGGATTTCCACCTCGTCGGCCTCCTGGCGCTGGGTGGTGTGACGGCTGGTGCCCGGCTTGCGGCGGTCGAGGTCACGCTGCAGGTCCTCCAGGGAAAGCTCCAGCCCGGGCGGGCAGCCGTCGACGATGGCGACCAGCGCCGGGCCGTGGCTTTCGCCAGCCGTGGTGACGGTGAACAGCTTGCCGTAGGTGTTGCCGGACATGCACAGTGCTCCGCTGAAATTGGGCCTCGAAGAAAGGCCGAGGAGTATACCTGCGGCGCCCGGCCAGTTCACCCACGAACCTTGCGTCGGCGCCGGCGTCAAAGCCACGTCGCCGTACCCGGAACCCTTCATGCCACGCCTCATCCCCCTGCTCGCCCTGCTCCTGCTCTCCTTCACCGGCACAGCCCTGGCCAGCCCCTGGACCGTCCTCCAGCGCCCCATCGAGCTGGAGACCGCCAGCGGCACGCTGCATGGCACCCTGCTGCGCCCCGGGACCGACGCCCCGGTGCCGGTGGCACTGCTGCTGTCCGGTTCCGGCCCCACCGACCGCAACGGCAACAACCCCATGGGCGGGCGCAACGACAGCCTGAAGAAGCTCGCCGAGCTGCTGGCGCGCCACGGCATCGCCAGCGTGCGCTACGACAAGCGCGGCATCGCTGCGAGCCAGGCCGCCGGCCCCGACGAGCGGCAACTGAGCGTCGACCTCTACGTGGCCGATGCGGTGGCCTGGGGCCACACGCTCAAGGCCGACCCGCGCTTCTCGCGCCTGGTGCTGATCGGCCACAGCGAAGGCGCCCTGATCGCCAGCCTGGCCGCACCGGATGCCGGTGCCGATGCGCTGGTCTCCA
This sequence comes from Pseudomonas sp. USHLN015, assembly GCF_037153275.1. NCBI lineage: Bacteria > Pseudomonadati > Pseudomonadota > Gammaproteobacteria > Pseudomonadales > Pseudomonadaceae > Pseudomonas > Pseudomonas sp. USHLN015. The sequence goes on along the minus strand of NZ_JBBCKP010000012.1, from coordinate 122,189 downwards.
TCGCCGGCAGCGCCCGCCCCATCGACCAGGTGCTGCAGGAGCAACTGCAACGGCGCCTGCCGCCCCCACTGCTGGCACGCAGCGACGAAATCCTCGCCAGCCTCAGGGCCGGGCATCAGGTGCCGGGCGTGCCCAAGCCGTTGCTGGTGCTCTACCGCCCCAGCGTGCAGCCCTACCTCATCTCCCTGTTCGCCAAGGACCCGGCCGCCGCCTTCGCCGCCGTGCGGGTGCCGGCGCTGATCGTCCAGGGCAGCCACGACAGCCAGGTGGACGTGGCCGACGCCCGTGCCCTGCAGGCGATCCGCCCGGATGCCGAGCTGGTGATCATCCCGGGCATGGACCATGTCCTGCGCATCACCCCGGCGGACGCCCGCGACCCGCTCGCCACCTATAATTCCCCCGGCCTGCCCCTGGCCCGCGAGCTCGGCGAACGCCTGATCGCCTTCATCGAACGCCTGCCCTCCAGCGACGGGAAAAGCGGCCGATAAGGGTCAGGTCAGCGCGCCGCCACTGGGCCGCTGCACTCCGCCACAGGATTGTGCTCGATGACCGACAACGAAACCGAACAGCAGGAAACCACCGAACCGACGCCGCAGCCGCATCCCTGGGCCGACCTGCCGCCGGAGCGTTTCCAGCTGCTGCGCCTGGCGCCCTTGCCTACCGATCGCCAGACCGGTGCGCGGCCGCTGCGTTTCGTCCAGCTCGGCGAGGTGGAGCGCCACAGCACCGACCAGAGCGTGTTGCACCTTAGCCTGCACCTGCCCGGGCAGCGCGTGCGCAAGGAGCAGAACCTGTTCGAGGTCTGGGCCGACCACCGCCTGAAGGAGGTGCGCTTCGGCGCCGACAGCGGCCTCCAGCTGGAGCCGCAGAACCGCGGCCTTGGTCGCTTCCTGCTGGCACGCGGCATCGGCTGGGCGCGGCGCCATTGGCCGCACTACAAGGTCGAGGGCGGTGCCCTGGCGGCCAAGGACGCGGTGGCCGAGGACCTCCGCCTGCGCCGCGACCACTTCCTCAAGGCCCAGGGCTTCGAAGTCGCCTACCTCGATGCGCTGCAGTTGAAGGCCGAGTACCGCGCCGGTCGCGTCAGCGAGCTGCACGAGGACTGGAACCGGGAGAAGGTGCAGGTCGTCGACATGCTCGACGCCGCCGCCATGCTCCAGCAGGCCGACCACAACCTGCACCAGCAGGAGATCGAGATCCGCAAGCTGCAGGAGCGGGTCAACGCCTTCCAGCGCGAAGACAGCGGCCTGCGCTTCACCATCGCCTGCCTGGTGGTGTTCGCGGTGTTCCAGGCGGGGCTGCTGATCTGGATCGCCACCCACTGAGCCTGCGCGCTACCCACAGACGCCTCGCGCGACAATGCTTGTAGGTCGGGTGCAACCCGACAGGGCCGTGCCCCTCGCACGCGGGTTTCACCCGCCCTGCACCTGTGAATGCCCCAGGCATGAAAAAGCCCGTCTACTGGCGTGGGACGGGCTTCGGGGCTTGGCGTCGATCAGCCGTTCAGGCGCGAGCGGAACAGAGCCTGGTGCTCCCGGCACTGGCTGGCGCCGAGCAGGAACACGCCATGGCCGCCGTGGCTGAATTCCAGCCAGGTGAAGTCCACTTCCGGATACAGCGCCTCGACATGCACCTGGCTGTTGCCGACCTCGATGATCAGCGTGCCGCGCTCGGTGAGGTGGTCGGCGGCCTCGGCCAGCATCCGGCGCACCAGGTCCAGCCCGTCGTCGCCACAGGCCAGGCCCATGGCCGGCTCGTGCTGGAACTCCTCGGGCATGTCGGCGAAGTCCTCGGCGTCCACATAGGGCGGGTTGGACAGGATCAGGTCGAAGCGCTGCCCCGGCAGGCCATCGAAGCCATCGCCCTGGACGGTGAAGACGCGGTCTTCCAGGTCATGCCGCTCGATGTTCAGGTTGGCCACTTCCAGCGCGTCGAAGGACAGGTCGGCCAGCACCACCTCGGCATCCGGGAAGGCGTGGGCGGCGGCGATGCCGATGCAGCCGGAGCCGGTGCACAGGTCGAGAATCCGCGCGGGCGATGCGGCCAGCCAGGGCTCGAAGCCCTGCTGGATCAGCTCGCCGATGGGCGAGCGCGGCACCAGCACACGTTCGTCCACCACGAAAGGCATGCCGCAGAACCAGGCCTCGCCCAGCAGGTAGGCCACCGGCACGCGCTCGAGGATGCGGCGGCGCAGCAGCGCCTGGACGTGGGCACGCTCGTCGTCTTCCAGGCGGCAGTCGAGGTAGCTGTCGGCCACCTCGTAGGGCAGGTGCAGCGCGCCGAGCACCAGCTGGCGCGCCTCGTCCCAGGCGTTGTCAGTGCCATGACCGAAGAACAGGTTTTCCGCATGGAAACGGCTGACCGCCCAGCGGATGTGATCGCGCAGGGTGCGCAAGCGGGATTCGGACACGAAGGACGACCTCAGGCAAGAACGGACAGGCGATTCTACACCCGTCGACTCATGGCTTGCGACGCGGCGGCTGCCCGATGTCCTCGCGCCGTTCACGACGCAGTTCGCGCATCACCGCGATGGCCACGGCCAGGGCGAAGAGCAACCAGAAATAAGCGGGGACCTCAGAGAAATCGGGCATGGGCAGCTCCTTCTGCGGGGGGCTTCGCATCCTGCGAAACGCATCGATAGTGCACGGCCGTACCGGGATCGACAAGTCGGATGCGCGACATGGTTCACTTATCTCTCCGCTCGGCGGACAATGGGCGGCACAGCCGTACCGGAGATCCGCATGTCCGCCCCCAAATCCATGTTCCAACTGAGTGGCCGTGGTTACCCGCCCGCCAGCCTGAACAACGCCACCCTGGTGATCATCGACGCGCAGGAGGAGTACCGCAGCGGCGTCCTCGCCCTGCCCGGCCTGGACGCCGCGCTCGAGGAGATCGCCACCCTGCTGGCGGCAGCCCGCGCCATCGGCAGCGCCGTGGTCCACGTCAAGCACCTGGGGGTGCCCGGCGGCCTGCTCGACCCCCAGGGCGAACGCGGCCAGCACCTCCCCGAAGTCGCCCCGCTGCCGGGCGAGATCGTGGTCGAGAAACGCCTGCCCAATGCCTTCGCCGGCACCGAACTGCATGACCGCCTGCAGGACATCGGCCATCTGGACCTCGTCGTCTGCGGCTTCATGACCCATTCCAGCGTCAGCACCACCGTGCGCGCCGCCAAGGACTACGGCTACCGCTGCACCCTGGTCAGCGCCGCCTGCGCCACCCGCGACCTGCCCACCACCGACGGCGGCGTGATCAGCGCCGAAGACATGCACCGTGTCGAAGTCATAGCCCTCGCCGACAACTTCGCCAGCGTGGTGCCCCACGCCCGCGCCCTGGCCTGAGCCTGGGCGCTACACATCTGGCGACATCCAATCGGGCGCATGACCGGAACCCCGCCGACATGCGCCGGTCATACGCCCGATTGCAACAGAGGACGTCCGGATGAAGTTATCCGATGGTTTCGATGCCCGCCGCCTGCGCCCCCGTGGCCCGGGCAGTTGGCGCTGGCGCTTCGCCGCGGCCCTGGCCGCCCTGATCGCCAGCTTCGGCATCCTGCTGGCCATGGCCGGCACCGCCACCCTGCTCGGCCGCCCGCCGGCCCTCGGTACGCTCAATGACAGCACCGGCTCCGCCGTGGTGCTCCTGGTCATCGGCCTGCTGTTCCTCTGGCTCGGCGTCGCCGGCTGGCGCATCGCCCGCCGCCGCTCCCGCCGTCGCAACGACCTGAGCCTGTCTCCCGGGCTGATGAAGAAGCGCGACTGACGCCCCCCTCTGTTGGTTAAACTAGGCCTCCTTCGTGGAGGCCTTATGCAAGACGACGACTTTTCCCTGTTCACCAACGAGATGCGCGGCGTGAAGCGCATCCAGAACGACCGCGCGGAAACCGGCAAGCCGAAGGCCGACCGCAAGCAGGTCGCCAGCCTGCGGCAGAACGCGACCCAGATAACCGAATCGACCAAGGTCGACGGCCTCTCCGACCTGTTCGTCATCGACGTCGGCGCCGAGGACGAGCTGCACTGGGCCCGCGACGGCGTGCAGGAAGGCCAGATGCGCAAGCTCAAGCTCGGCCAGATCGGCTTCGAAGGCAGCCTCGACCTGCATGGCATGACCGTGGAAAAGGCCCGCGAAACCCTCTGGGACTTCCTCGCCGAAGCAGCGAAGTTCGAGATCCGCTGCGTGCGCATCACCCATGGCAAGGCCGCGCGCCTGGACGGCAAGCGCCCGCTGATCAAGAGCCACGTCAACACCTGGCTGCGCCAGCACCCGCAGGTGCTCGGCTTCACCTCCTGCCTGCCGCGCCACGGTGGCACCGGCGCGCTCTACGTGATGCTGCGCCGCACCATGCTCGAAGGCCGCGACGAGTAGTCAGCGCGGGAAGCGCGGCACGCCCGCCTCCCGCTCCACGCCGGTGCCGTTCACCACGAACGACACCGCGTGGTAGAAGCCGACCAGTGTCAGGCACTCGATCAGTTGCGCATCGCTGAAGTGCGAGGCCAGCCGCTGCCACAACCCCTCCTCCACCCGAGCCGAACGGTTCAGGCCATCGGCCAGCTCCATCAGTGCCAACTCGGCCGCGCTCCACAGTGACGGCTCAGGCTGCTCGCTGCAGCTGTCCGCCACCTGCTCCGCGCTGAACCCCGCGCGCTCGGCGAAGAAGGCCACGTGAACGCCCCATTCGTATTCGGCGCCGCAACGGGCGGTGGTGCGCAGGATCAGTACCTCGCGCTCACGCAGGCTGATGCTGCCGGGGTCGAGCAGGCCCCCCGCGATCAAGCGCTGCAGCACACGGGGGTTATGCGCCATGCTGCGGAACAGCTTCAGCGGCGGCACGCCGGGCGGCATCACCTTGTCGAAGGCGGCCTGCACGGCCGGGTCATAGGGGGCTTGGAGCGGGTGGATACGCGCAGTGCTCATGGCCGGATCTCCTGTCGGGCTGTTACGCTACGCAAAACGTAGCAGCAAAGACCTTCGCCCGCTACTAAAAAAGAAGCAAGGAATAAGATCATGACCCTTCCCCTCCCCGGCAAACCGGTCCGCGGCTCCACCACCGGCCGGCCCATCATGGCCCTGCTGGACCTGCTCGGCCGCCGCTGGAGCCTGCGCATCCTCTGGGAACTGCGCCAGGGCCCAGCCACTTTCCGCGAACTCCAGGCACGCTGCGAAGGCCTCTCGCCCTCGGTGCTCAATACCCGCATGGGCGAACTGCGCCAGGCGCTGCTGATCGACACGGGGGATGCCGGCTATCGGCTCAGCGAGGACGGCGAGGAACTGGTCCGCCGCTGCCTGCCCCTCGCCGAGTGGGCTGAAACCTGGGCCGAACGCCTGCCGCCGCCCTCGGACGCATGAGCTGCCGGCGGCGCGGCGACGGGCGGCGATGGCGCGTGGCGGGAGCCTCACTATCCTCTGGAAGCCCTGCTGAGGGCTGCAGTAGGGCCGCCATCGGTCCCCCCAAATTCAGCTGATGGCGGCCTTTTCTTCCCTCCCGGACGCCCCTGGCGGCGCACCGACAAAAATAAACCTGGGTTATTCCCGCATTAGGAGTATGGTGTGCGCACTGGATGCAACGTGTCATTGCGATTTCTGACCTGATGTAACGATTCCCATCTTTTCATCTCCTCGGCTTCCTTCGCTTTCGCCCTCAGTCTCGACCCGGATGTCCCGGCGTCGATGCCATTACATTTCCCTGGAGATACATCATGTCCAATCGTCAATCCGGCACCGTCAAATGGTTCAACGATGAAAAAGGCTTCGGCTTCATCACCCCCCAGGAAGGCCCGGATCTCTTCGTCCACTACCGCTCCATCGAAAGCGCCGGCTTCAAGTCGCTCGCCGAAGGCCAGCAGGTGAGCTACCTGGTCGCCAAGGGCCCGAAAGGCCTGCAGGCCGAGCAAGTCCAGGTGGTCTGACCCCCGCCTCCGAAAGAAGCCCCGGGTTCCCGGGGCTTTTTTTTGCCTTCTCTTTTTCCAGCGCTACGGAGCGACATGCCAGGCTATCTGATAAAGACCAGTACCTTCCGCGTAGGCGGCCGGGACTTCCACATGCAATCGCTGCTGGACGCCGAGCAATTCCATGACCCGTTGGGCGAGGCTGCCGGCCTGGGCATCACCGCAGACACCTGGGCGCTGTTCGGCCAGGTGTGGCCGGCAGGCGAAGCGCTGGCCCAGACGATGGCGACCCGCGACCTCACCGGCTTGCGCGTGCTGGAAGTCGGCGCCGGGCTCTGCCTGGCCAGCCTGGTGGGCCACCAGCGCGGCGGCGACATGACCGCCAGCGACATCCACCCGCTGATCCCCACCTTCCTCGCCGAGAACGCCCGACTCAACGGCCTGCCGCCGATGCGCTACGAAACCTGCGACTGGGGCGGCACCGAGGCGTTCGGCGAGTTCGACCTGATCATCGGCAGCGACCTGCTCTATGACCATGACAACCAGGCCGACCTGGCCGACTTCATCGACCGCCACTCCGCGAGTTCCGTGGAAGTACTGCTGGTCGACCCGGATCGCCAGGGCCAGCAGACCTTCCACGACGAGATGGCCGAGCTCGGCTACGGCATGAACATCAGCCACGCCGACTGCATGCTGGCCAACGGCGAGCGCTTCAGGGGCTCCTACCTGCACTTCAGCCGAGGCGCAGTCGCCCCCTGAGCCCTTGCATGGCGCACATGGATACCCGGGCGCAACGGCGCCCGCAGTAAAATGGCCGCTTCACCGACGCGACCCGAAGCGTCATGGCGGGTATGATGCCCACCTCTATCGCCAGCAACCCGGCCATAGCGTGCAGAAGCTGTCCCGAGCCCACCGAGATGGGCGCGCGGTGCGGCCCCCGGGCACCGGGAGGCCCACGACGGGCACGCTGATATTTCACTAGCCCCTGGAAGCCCCATGGAATCTAGCAATCAGAAACTCGAGCAACATTACACCGCGATCCTCGGCCAGCTCGGCGAGGACGTCTCCCGCGAAGGCCTGCTGGACACCCCCAAGCGCGCCGCCAAGGCCATGCAGTACCTCTGCCGCGGCTATGAGCAGACGCTGGAGGAAGTCACCAACGGTGCGCTGTTCAGCTCCGACAACAGCGAAATGGTGCTGGTGAAGGACATCGAGCTGTATTCCCTGTGCGAGCACCACCTGCTGCCCTTCATCGGCAAGGCCCACGTCGCCTACCTGCCGAGCGGCAAGGTGCTGGGCCTGTCCAAGGTCGCGCGGATCGTCGACATGTTCGCCCGCCGCCTGCAGATCCAGGAGAACCTCAGCCGCCAGATCGCCGAGGCCGTGCAGCAGGTCACCGGCGCGGCCGGCGTGGCCGTGGTCATCGAGGCCCAGCACATGTGCATGATGATGCGCGGCGTGGAGAAGCAGAACTCCTCCATGGTCACCTCGGTCATGCTCGGCGAATTCCGCCAGAACGCCGCGACCCGCAGCGAGTTCCTCAGCCTGATCCGCTGAAGCCGCCCCCATGAAAAAACCGGCCTCGGCCGGTTTTTTCGTTTATCGGGCTCGAGGATCCGATGTGGGCTCTGCTCGCGAATGAAGTGGCTCCCAAAAGACCGGCGGCGCGGCACCGCCGGGCGACTGAAGTCGCCCCTACAGGTGCATCCCGCATGACCGCTGCGTAGGGTGGAGGTCGCTTTTCACCTCCACCAGGCGGAGTCGAATCCAACACATCGTTCTGCCTGAACCAAGCGCGCTAGAAACTCCGCCCATCCACCTTCACCACCTTCAGGGTGTCGGGATCGACCCCTTCCAGGCAGCGCACGTTCACCGCCGCCATGGCATTGCCCTTGGGATCGGCCGCCTCGCCGAAGGGCGCACAGCCGCAGTTGGCGCAGAAGTGATGGGCGATGTGCATGCGATTGAAGCGGTAGGTGGACAGGTCCGCATCCGCTGTCGACAGCGTCAGTTGCGCCCGTGGCACGAACCACAGCAGGTAGCCGCGCTTGCTGCACAGCGAGCAATTGCACTCCATCACCTCGGCGAGCGGACTGCCGTCCACCTCGAACGCAATCCGGCCGCAGTGGCAGCCACCTTTGTATTTCATGGACGTCTCCCTGCCTGGCCCGTCGCGAACCGATGTCGCCACGTTAGACCAGCCTCGCCCAGTGCGCCACGTCCAGGCGGAAGCCCAGCAGCGTCTCCTCGCGGCCACGGAATTCGCGGGCAAAGCGCTGCCCGAGGGGCTGCATGCCGATGCCGGTCATCACCCGCGCCGAAGCCGGGTTGTGCGCCAGGCAAAAGCCCTCCACCCAGGCCAGGCCGAGCACCTCGAAGGCATGGGCCAGCACCAGGCGCGCGGCCTCCTGCATATAACCCCGGCCCCAGTGGGGCGTGCCGATCCAGTAGGCCAGCTCGCCGGATTCGACACCGAGGCCGATCAGGCTGATGCAGCCGAGCAGCGCGTCATCGTCAGGACGGACGATGGCCCAGGTGATGCGCGGATGCTGCGGGTAGCCGGGTTCCAGGCTGGCGATCCAGCGCTGGGCCAGTTCCAGGGAGTAGGGATGGGGAATGGTTGCGGTGGTCGCGGCGATGGCCGGGTCGCCGGCCAGGCGCTGCACCTCGGCTGCGTCGTCGGCCCTGAACGGGCGCAGCCCGACGCGCGGGCCATGCAACCTTGGTGTCGTCATGTTCGGGCCTCCCTGCCCCATAGTGTCTTGTCAGCCGAGCATGCCCACGTGCTTGGGGTGGCTGGCCACGCGGTCCATCCAGGCCAGCACGGCCGGGAAGCGCGAGAGGTCGAAGCCGCCCTCTTCCGCGACATGGGTGTAGGCGTAGAGGGCGATGTCGGCGATGGAGTACTGCTCGCCCACCAGGTAAGGCGTGCGCGACAGCTGCTGCTCCATCACCTTGAGCGCCTTGTAGCCGCGCACCAGGCAGGTGCGGTACTCCTCCTCGCGCTCGGCGGGCATGCCCTGGTACAGCTTGATGAAGCGCGCCACCGCCACATAGGGCTCGTGGCTGTACTGTTCGAAGAACTGCCACTGCAGCACCTGGGTGCGCAGGCGCGGCTCGCTGGGCAGCAGGTCGCTGCCCTCGGCGAGGAAGTTGAGGATGGCGTTGGACTCCCACAGCGTGGTGCCGTCTTCCAGCTCCAGGACCGGGATCTTGCCGTTGGGGTTCAGCGCCAGGAAGGCTTCGCTCTGGGTCTCGCCCTTGAGAATGTCCACCGGCACCCACTGGTAGGGCTTGCCGAGCAGGGTGAGGATCAGCTTGATCTTGTAGCAGTTGCCGGAGATGTAATCGCCGTGGACCTTGTACATGTCGTACTCCTCGATCAGGCGGCCTCGGCGGCCAGTGCGTGACGGATGACCCCGGCGAGGCGCTGCAGGCCTTCGCCCAGGCGCTCGGGCGCCACATGGCTGAAGTTGAGGCGCAGGTAGCCGGGATGCTGGTCCGGGTCGATGAAGAAGGGCTCGCCCGGCATGAACGCGACATTCTGCTCCAGCGCCGGCTTGAGCAGGGTGCGGGTGTCCAGCGGCTGCTTCAGCGCCAGCCAGAAGAACAGCCCGCCCTGGGGCACCTGCCAAGTGGCGAGGTCGGCGAAGTGCTCCTCCAGCGCAGCCTGCATGGCGTCGCGGCGCTGGCGATAGAAGCCGCGCAGCTCGGCCAGGTGCTCGCGGTACTGCTCGGTGCCCAGCCATTGCAGGGCCTGCCACTGGCCGATGCGGTTGGTGTGCAGGTCGGCCGACTGCTTCAGGCGCAGCAGGTAGGGGAACAGGTCCGGGCTGGCGATCAGGAAGCCCACGCGCAGGCCCGGCAGCAGGGTCTTGGAAACGGTGCCGGTGTAGATCCAGCTGGCCTTCTTCAGGCGGCTGACGATGGGGGTGGCGGTGCCTTCGTCGAACACCAGCTCACGATAAGGCTCGTCTTCGATCAGGGTCACGCCGAACTCGTCCAGCAGTGCCGCCACGGCGTCGCGCTTGGCTTCGCTGTAACGCACGGCCGAGGGGTTCTGGAAGGTCGGGATCAGGTAGGCGAAGGCCGGCTTGTGCTGCTCCAGGCGCTGGCGCAGGGACGCCAGCTCGGGGCCATCGGCCTCCTGGGCGACGGCGATGCAGTCGGCGCCGAACAGCTGGAAGGCCTGCAGGGCGGCCAGGTAGGTCGGCGCCTCCAGCAGCACCTCGGTGCCCGGGTCGATGAACAGCTTGGAAGCCAGGTCCAGCGTCTGCTGGGAGCCGCTGACGATCAGCACCTGGCTGGCGTCGCAGGGAACACCCAGCTTCTGCGCCTCGGCGGCGATGGCCTCGCGCAGCGCCGGTTCGCCCTCGCTCATGCCGTACTGGCCCATGCTCACCGGCATCTGTGCCCACTCCACCTTCGGCAGCATCGGCTCGGCCGGCAGGCCACCGGCGAAGGACATCACTTCCGGGCGCTGCGCCGCGGCAAGGATTTCACGGATCAAGGAGCTTTTCAGGCGGGCGATGCGTTCGGAGAAGGCCATGGGTTGTCACCGGATGCGAAGACGGGAAAATTGAGTCAAACTGCTTGACCGAAATTACGATGACCGGGATGGATACGTCAATATGCTTGACCTTAAAAACCCAGCCGTCCAGCACGCCGCCATGGAGGCCTTCTTCTTCGGTTACCAGGCCTTCACCAGCAAGCCCGACGAGATGCTCGCCCGTCGCGGCCTGTCGCGGGTGCACCACCGCATCCTGTTCTTCATCGCCAAGTACCCGGGCCTCAGCGTCAAGGAAATGCTCGGCTACCTGGGCGTCAGCAAGCAGGCGCTGAACACGCCGCTGCGCCAGTTGATGGAGATGGACCTGGTGCAGAGCAGCGCCGCCGACGACGACAAGCGCAAGCGCCAGCTGGGCCTGACCGCCGACGGCTCGAAACTGGAGAAGAGCCTGCGCCGCGAACAGGCGCGCCTGCTGGAGCGCGCCTTCAGCGAGGCCGGGGCGGACGCCGTGGATGGCTGGCTGAAGGTCAACCAGGCATTGTCCAGCGCCCGTCCGGGCGAGAGCGAAGAAGCGGCCTGATCAGGCGCGCCCGATCATGTCCCGCGCGCCCTGGAAGAACACCAGGGCCATGGCGACGGAAGAGGCCAGCAGCGGAAGCAGGGCGACCATCACCAGCAGCACGGTCGCCATCATCACCCCGCCCACCAGCAGCAGCCAGGCCATCACCCGGAACACCGGGTAGACGTTCTGCACCTTGAGCAGGCGCACCGCCAGCCACACGGTGACCGCGCCGTAGCCGACCATCAGCGCCAGGTACGAGCCCAGCTCCCAGCCCAGCTTCGCCAGGGCCTGGTCGCTCACCAGCATGAGCATCACCTGGGTCAGCATCCCCGCCAGGATCACCAGCCAGGTCGGCCAGGCCAGGCCGACGGCGGCGAAACGCGCCTCGGCGAAGCCCTTGAGGCGCAGGCTCAGGTAGCTGCCCAGCAACATCACCGCCAGGCCCAGCCATTCGGCAACCAGCGAGGCCCCCTGGAGGCCGATGAAATCACCCAGGAAGATGAACACCAGCACCACCACCGAACCCAGGGCCGAGACCAGGCACAGCCAGCCCAGCAGGTTGAGCAGCCCTGGGCTCCAGTCAGGCAGTTCGCGGGGGGCCTGGGCATCGACCAGGTCGGTCTGCGGGGCGGCGTAGGGATTCTCGTCCATGGCGTGGGGCTCCTGGGAAAACTGAAAACCGGAACAGTAATGGCTCTTCCCGCACTCGTCACGCGACTGTATCGCTTTTTGCGCGCTTCGCTGTACGGGGCGCGGCAACGCGCCACGCCGTAGGCTTCCAGCATTCCAAAAAGAGTGCCCTGCCATGAGCCTGGAACTGCTGCTCGCCTTCGCCCTGTTCGCCTTCGTCACCTCGGTCACGCCCGGCCCCAACAACATGATGCTGCTCGCCTCCGGGGTGAACTTCGGCGTGCGCCGCAGCGTGCCGCACATGCTCGGCATCAGCCTGGGCTTCATGGTCCTGGTGATGGCGGTCGGCCTCGGCCTGCACCAGGTCTTCGAGCAGGTGCCGGTGTTCTACACCACCCTGCGCTACCTGGGCGCGGCCTACCTGCTCTACCTGGCGTGGAAGATCGCCGGCTCCGGTGCCCCTGACAGCCGCGACAGCGGCGCGCGCCCCTTCACCTTCCTCCAGGCGGCCGCCTTCCAGTGGGTCAACCCCAAGGCCTGGGTCATGGCGATCGGCGCCATCACCACCTATACCCCCCAGGAGAACTTCGTCACCAACGCCCTGTTGATCGCCGCGCTGTTCGCCCTGATCAACTGCCCCAGCGTCGGGCTCTGGACCGTCGCCGGCAGCCTGCTGCGCCGCTGGCTGTCCTCGCCACGGGTGCTGCGCGCCTTCAATATCGGCATGGCCCTGCTCTTGGTGGCCTCGCTCTATCCGATCCTCGTCGACATCAAGGGAACCGTGTGATGACCCAGGCCTCCGATTCCAGCGCCCCCCTGCCCCGCCTGCGCCCGCTGGCCGACTCGTCACTGTCGGCGGTGGTGGCGGGCTTCATCGCCATGCTCACCGGCTACACCAGCTCGCTGGTGCTGATGTTCCAGGCGGGCCAGGCCGCCGGCCTCAGCGCCGGGCAGATTTCCTCGTGGATCTGGGCCATCTCCATCGGCATGGCGGTCTGCAGCATCGGCCTGTCGCTGCGCTTTCGCACCCCCATCACCGTGGCCTGGTCGACCCCCGGCGCCGCACTGCTGATCACCAGCCTGCCGGGCGTGCCCTACGCCGAGGCCATCGGTGCCTTCGTCGTCTGCGCCGTGCTGCTGACCCTGGTCGGCCTCACCGGCGGTTTCGAGCGCCTGATGCGCCGCCTGCCCGGCTCCCTGGCCGCCGCGTTGCTGGCCGGCATCCTGTTCAAGATCGGCAGCGAGATCTTCGTCGCCGCGCAGCACCGCACCGCCCTGGTGCTGGCGATGTTCTTCAGCTATCTGCTGCTCAAGCGCCTGCAACCCCGCTACGCGGTGCTGGTAGCGCTGCTGGTGGGTTGCGGCATGTCGGCGGCGCTGGGGCTGCTCGACTTCAGTGGCTTCAGCTTCGCCCTGGCGCAGCCGGTGTGGACCACGCCGAGCTTCTCCCTCACCGCCATCATCAGCATTGGCATCCCGCTGTTCATCGTCGCCATGGCTTCGCAGAACATCCCCGGCATCGCCGTGCTGCGCGCCGACGGCTACCAGGTGCCGGCCTCGCCGCTGATCTCGGCCACCGGCTTCGCCTCGCTGCTGCTGGCGCCCTTCGGCTCCCACGGCATCAACCTGGCCGCCATCAGCGCCGCCATCTGCACCGGCCCGCACGCCCACGAGGACCGCAACAAGCGCTACACCGCCGCCGTGTGGTGCGGGGTCTTCTATGGCATCGCCGGCATCTTCGCCGCCACCCTCGCCGCGCTGTTCGCCGCCTTCCCCAAGGAACTGGTGCTGTCGGTGGCCGCCCTGGCGCTGTTCGGCTCCATCAGCAACGGCCTGACCGTGGCGATGAACGAACCCAAGGAACGCGAGGCCGCGCTGATCACCTTCATGGTCACCGCCTCGGGCATGAGCCTGCTGTCCATCGGCTCGGCCTTCTGGGGCCTGATCGCCGGGGTGCTGACGCTGGTGATCCTCAACTGGAATACCGGCAAGGACTGAAGCGCGGGCGGCCTGGCTTCGGTGTAACGACTGGCACCGCTGGTGGATGAAAAGAGCGTCATCCACCCGACACACCGATCAGCTTCGTAGGTTGGCGCCGAGCGCAGCGAGGCCCAACGGTGCGATGTCCGGCCTCGCGACGTTGGGCTTCGTACCTCAGCCCAACCTACGGTGTCTCCTGTGCCCCGGCCGGCACCGCTTGGGAATGTAGGGAGGACTGCGCTTCACCGGTCCACCGCAGCAGAGCCCGGGCTTCAGCCCGGGACCCTGGCAGGCGCCCTCAGGCCTCCGCCGCCAGCTCGCGCCCGTGCACGCGGTTGACCCACCAGCCGAAGGCGGCGGCGGTGAAGAACATGATGATGCTGTAGATGGCCGCCGGGATCGCCATGGTCGGGTTGTTCAGCAGCATCGGGCTCAGCGCCAGGGCGATGGCCAGGGTGCCGTTGTGGATGCCGATCTCCATGCCGATGGCCACCGCCTGGCGCTGGCTGAGGCGGCACAGGCGCGGCACGAAATAGCCCACCGCCAGGCTGATCAGGTTGAACGCCAGCGCGGCCAGGCCCACCACCGGGGCGTAGTCGACGAAGGTGCGCCAGTCCTTGGCCACCGCCAGCACGATGATCAGCAGCAGGAACAGCGCGGAGATGATCTTCACCGGCTTCTCCATGCGCACGGCGAAGCCGGGGAAGCGGCTGCGCAGGAACATGCCGATGGCCACCGGGCCGAGGACGATGACGAACACCTGCAGCACCTTGGAAAACTGCAGCGGGATGGCCTGGTCGCCGCTCATGAAATGGGCCAGGGACAGGTTGACGATCAGCGGCATGGTGAGGATGGCGATCACCGAGTTCACCGCCGTCAGGGTGATGTTCAGCGCCACGTCGCCATGGGCCAGGTGGCTGTAGAGGTTGGCCGAAGTGCCGCCGGGGGACGCCGCCAGCAGCATCATGCCCACCGCCAGCGCCGCCTCCAGCTGGAAGCCCTTGGCGAGCAGGAAGCACGCCAGCGGCAGCAGGAGGATCTGGCAGCCGAGGCCGATCAGCACCGGCCTGGGGAATTTCACCACCCGGGCGAAGTCCGCCAGGGTCAGGGACAGCCCGAGGCCGAGCATGATGATGCCCAGCGCCAGGGGCAGGAAGATCGTTACCAGGGGGCTTGCGGTCATGTTGTTCTCCTTGTCGGACCTCGGCGGATTCTGCGCACGCGCCACGTGGCTGGATAGTGGCCTCGCGAGCCAGCCCGGGCCCGACCTGTAACAGAATGCAAACAGGCGCCGGAAGGCGCCCCTGCATGACCGCGTAGCCGGTCAGATGGCGGTGGCGCCACCGTCCACGGCCAGGGAATGGCCGGTGGTGAAGCCTGCGGCGTCGCTGCACAGGTAGAGCACCGCGCCGGCGATTTCCTCGACCTTGCCGATGCGCCCCACCGGGTGCATGGCGGCGGCGAACTCACCCTTCTTCGGGTCGGCCTCGTAGGCACGGCGGAACATGTCGGTGTCGATCACCGCCGGGCACACCGCGTTGACGCGGATCTTCTTCTTCGCGTACTCGACGGCAGCCGACTTGGTCAGGCCAATCACCGCGTGCTTGGAAGCGGCATAGATGCTCATCTTCGGCGCCGCGCCGAGGCCGGCGACGGACGCGGTGTTGACGATGGCGCCGGCGCTGCCCTGGGCCAGCATCTGCGGGATCTGGTACTTCATGCACAGCCAGACGCCCTTGACGTTGACCCCCATGATGGCGTCGAACTCCGCCTCGGAGCCCTCGGCCAGCTTGCCCTTCTCGATCTCGATGCCGGCGTTGTTGAAGGCGTAGTCGAGACGGCCATAGGCGGCGACCGTGCCCTCCACCAGGGCCTTCACCTCGGCGTCGACGGTGACGTTGCAGCGGATGAAGGTGGCGTCGCCACCGGCATCGCGGATCAGTTGCACAGTGGCCTCGCCGCCGGCGGCGTCGACATCGGACACCACCACCTTCAGCCCCTCGGCGGCGAATGCCTGCGCGGTCGCGCGGCCGATACCGTTGGCGGCGCCAGTCACCAGGGCGACCTGGCCGGAGAAAGTCATGCTCATCTGTGAAACCTCGGAAGGAAGGATGGGAACCGGCGGGAAGTCTAGCCACTGGCGGGCGGCCAGCGTCAGCATCATCAGGTCCGTGGTGGGTACTGCATCCAGTTGACTGATGAAACCCGCCCTCGATGATCATTGGCATTCATGGCCGCACATTCCCTGGCGCGACTAAGCTTGCCCTCCACCGCCGTGCGGACTAAACCGGTGTTTTCCCTATTCGGAGTGCCCTGCCATGCCCCAGCTCAACCGCCAGTTCCTGCTCGCCAAACGCCCGGTCGGCGCGGCCACCCGCGACACCTTCTCCTACGTCGAGAAACCGGTGGGCGAGCCCGGCCCGAACCAGATCCTGGTGGAGAACCTCTACCTGTCCCTCGACCCCGCCATGCGCGGCTGGATGAACGACGCCAAGTCCTACATCCCGCCGGTGGGCCTGGGCGAGGTGATGCGCGCCCTGGGCGTGGGCAAGGTGATCGCCTCCAACCATCCCGACTACGCCGTCGGTGACCACGTCAACGGCGCGCTCGGCGTGCAGGACTACTTCGTCGGCGAGCCGCGCGGCTTCTACAAGGTCGACCCGAGCCGCGCGCCGCTGCCGCTCTACCTCTCCGCCCTCGGCATGACCGGCATGACCGCCTACTTCGCCCTGCTCGACGTCGGTGCGCCCAAGGCCGGCGAAACCGTGGTGCTTTCCGGCGCCGCCGGCGCGGTCGGCAGCATCGCCGGGCAGATCGCCAAGATCAAAGGCTGCCGCGTGGTCGGCATCGCCGGTGGCGCCGACAAGTGCCGCTTTCTGATCGACGAACTCGGCTTCGACGCCGCCATCGACTACAAGAACGAAGACGTCGTCGCCGGCCTCAAGCGCGAATGCCCGAAAGGCGTGGACGTGTATTTCGACAACGTCGGCGGCGACATCCTCGACGCCGTGCTCAGCCGCCTGGCCCCGCGCGCGCGCATCGTCATCTGCGGCGCCATCAGCCAGTACAACAACAAGGAAGCGGTGAAAGGCCCGGCCAACTACCTGTCGCTGCTGGTCAACCGCGCACGCATGGAAGGCTTCGTGGTGATGGACCACGCCGCCAACTTCGCCAGCGCCGCCAAGGAAATGGGCGGCTGGATGGCCGCCGGCAAGCTCAAGAGCAAGGAAGACATCGTCGAAGGCCTGGAAACCTTCCCCGAGACCCTCGGCAAGCTGTTCAGCGGCGAGAACTTCGGCAAGCTGGTGCTGAAGGTCAAGTAACCCGTCCGTACCAATGAAAATGGCCCGGGCTGCAA
This sequence comes from Pseudomonas sp. USHLN015, assembly GCF_037153275.1. Lineage (NCBI taxonomy): Bacteria > Pseudomonadati > Pseudomonadota > Gammaproteobacteria > Pseudomonadales > Pseudomonadaceae > Pseudomonas > Pseudomonas sp. USHLN015. The sequence goes on along the minus strand of NZ_JBBCKP010000012.1, from coordinate 105,267 downwards.
TGCAGTCCGGGCCATTTTTATTTGGGGTCACGTAGGTCGGGTGCAACCCGACGATCCATCGCACGGGATCACGCGGGTTTCACCCGCCCTACCCGTGACGGCCCTGAACACCTGGGCCACCGATCGAGCCTCAGGCCAGCTCGGCGACCACAGTTCGTAGGTTGGCTGAGGCAAGCCCAACGCATCGACGCTCACCAGGACACCAGGGCGTTGGGCCTCGCTACGCTCGGCGCCAACCTATGGGATCGGGCCTCAGGAAAGCTCGGCGACCACCGCCGCCAGCGCCTTGGCCGGGTCGGCGGCCTGGCTGATGGGGCGGCCGATCACCAGGTAGTCGGAACCGGCGTCCAGCGCCTGGCGCGGGGTGAGGATGCGGCGCTGGTCGTCCTGGGCGCTGCCCGCCGGGCGGATGCCGGGGGTGACCAGTTGCAGGGCCGGGTGCGCCGCCTTCAAGGCAGGCGCTTCCTGGGCCGAGCACACCAGGCCGTCCATCCCGGCCTTCTGCGCCAGGGCCGCCAGGCGCAGCACCTGCTCCTGGGGTTCGATGTCCAGGCCGATGCCGGCCAGGTCCTCGCGCTCCATGCTGGTCAGCACGGTGACGCCGATCAGCAGCGGCCTGGGCCCGTTGAACCGCTCCAGGGTCTCGCGGCAGGCCGCCATCATGCGCAGGCCGCCGGAGCAGTGCACGTTGACCATCCACACGCCCATCTCCGCCGCCGCCTTCACCGCCATCGCGGTGGTGTTGGGGATGTCGTGGAATTTCAGGTCGAGGAACACCTCGAAGCCGCGCTCGCGCAGGGTGGCGACGATGTCCGATGCGCAGCTGGTGAACAGCTCCTTGCCCACCTTCACCCGGCATAGCGCAGGGTCGAGCTGGTCGGCCAGCTTCAGCGCGGCTTCGCGGGTGGGGAAATCGAGGGCGACGATGATGGGCGTCTGGCAGGCGGACATGGGCGGGCTCTCTGGCAAGTCGAAAACGGCGCGCATTGTAGCGGAAGCCCGTGCCCGCCGCTGCTCCGGTGATCGCCGCCGACTAGAGATGGTCGAGGGCGAAGGCGGTCATGAAGCCGGCCAGGGTGATCAGCCCGGTCCAGGCGTGGGTGCTCTCGAAGGCCTCGGGGATCAGCGTGTCCACCAGCATGCACAGCACCGCACCGGCGGAGAACGCCAGGGCGAAGCCCAGCCAGGCCGGCGGCAGGTCGCTCATGAGCCCCGGGCCGGCCATGGCCGCCAGGCCCGACAGCAGGACGATGCCGCCCCACAGGCAGAACACGAACAGGCCGCTGCGCTTCTCCTCGCGCAGCCCGGCGGCGCTGGCCAGCCCCTCCGGCAGGTTGGAGAGGAAGATCGCCACCAGCATCAGCAGGCTCACCTCGCCGCCGTCCAGCAGGCCCAGGCCGAGCCCCAGGGATTCGGGAATGCCGTCGAGGAAGGCGCCCACCGCGATCAGCAGCGCCACCATGGAGCCGGCGCCGCCGCTGCGCTGGCGGTGATGCGCTTCCCAGCGGTCCAGCAACTGGCTGGCGAGGACGAACAGCGCGCCGCCGGCGAGCATGCCCGCCAAGGTCGGCCCCAGCCCGCCGAGGCGCTCGGCCTCGGGGATCTGCCCGAAGCACAGCGCCGCGATCAACACCCCGCTGCCATAGGCCATCACCGAGGCGGTGACCGCCCTGGGCAGCGTCACCCAGAAGCCGATGGCGGCGCCGAGCAACAGGCTGCTGGCGGCCAGCCAGCCCCAGAAACCGGCGAGCAGGGTGGTGGAAATCTGCATGACAACTCCTTTATCGACGACAGGTCCGGATGCGGCGCGACATAAGTACCCCATCCGCCCGCAGAAAGCAGCCGCGCACTTCCCCCACACCCTGCCGGTGCTTTCCGAATGCAACGCCGCTTTGTATCAGAGCCGGTACAAAGCCGACACGCTGGCGACACCGCCATCGGCGAGTCTCTCGCCGCGATGGCCGCTGGCAGGACGGCGGAGTAGGATGCGCCCGATGGATGCCCACGGTCCGCCGCTCGACGCCCGCCGCCAGACGCGAAGAACAGGGGTCCACCGGCCCGGTCGACCCGCCAGATGGCAACACACCCATGCACAACCAAGCCCCCGCCCCCCTCGACAACCGCCGCTGGAACATCCGCGCCCTGCTGGTGGACGACGACGTGCCGATCCGCGACCTGCTCTGCGACTACCTCGCTCGCTTCAACATCGAGGCGGTGGGCGTGGACGACGGCGAGGCGATGCGTGAAGCGCTGGCCGACTCCCCCTTCGACGTGGTGGTCCTGGACCTCATGCTGCCCGGTGAAGACGGCCTCTCCCTGTGCCGCTGGCTGCGCAGCGAATCCGACATCCCGATCCTCATGCTCACCGCCCGTTGCGAGCCCACCGATCGCATCATCGGCCTGGAACTGGGCGCCGACGACTACATGGCCAAGCCCTTCGAGCCACGCGAGCTGGTGGCGCGCATCCAGACCATCCTGCGTCGCGTGCGCGACGACCGCGAAGGCCTGCGTGCCGACCAGCGCGCCAGCATCCGCTTCGACACCTGGCGCCTGAACGGCGTGCTGCGCCAGCTGCAATCCCCCGAGGGCATGGTGGTGCCGTTGTCCAACGCCGAATTCCGCCTGCTCTGGGTCTTCCTCGAGCGCCCACGCCGGGTGCTCAGCCGCGAACAGCTGCTGGACGCCGCCCGGGGCCGCTCCATCGAAGCCTTCGACCGCAGCATCGACCTGCTCGTCTCGCGCCTGCGGCAGAAGCTTGGCGACGACCCCCGGTCCCCGCGCCTGATCAAGACGGTGCGCGGCGAGGGCTACCTGTTCGACGCGCGGGAGATCGGCTGATGCGCCAGGCCGACTCGCTGTTCGCACGCCTGTTCGGCATCTTCCTGGCCGCCATCGTCCTCGCCCACCTGCTGGCCTTCCTCTGGTTCCAGCAGTACGGCAACCCACCGCCCCAGCCGCCACCGCAGAACGCCGCCGAGGGCCCGCCGCCCCGGCAGCCCCCGCCTCCGCGCCCGCTGTTCGGCGGGCCGCTGGTGCCGCTGACCTTCCAGCTGCTGACCCTCATCGTCGCCGCCTGGTACGGCGCCCGCGTGCTGTCGCGGCCCATCCAGCGCCTGGCCAGCGCCGCCGACCGCCTCAGCGAGAATCTCCAGGCCCCGCCCCTGGAGGAGCGAGGCCCGCGCGAGGTGCGCCAGGCCGCCCACGCCTTCAACCTGATGCAGCAGCGCATCCGCGAGCAGGTCGCCCAGCGCAGCCGCATGCTCGCCGCCGTCTCCCACGACCTGCGCACGCCCATCGCCCGGGTCAAGCTGCGCGCCGAGCAGGTGACGGACACCCAGTTGCGCCAGCGCATGGACCAGGACCTCGGCGAGATGGTCGCCATGCTCGACGCCACCCTCAGCTACCTGCACCAGCAACGCGCCGACGAAGCCCTGCAGATGTTCGACCTCCAGGCCCTGGTGGAATCCATGGCCGAAGACGCCCAGGACCGCGGCGCCGACGTGCGCGCGCAAGGCCAGTGCGCGCCCCTGCGGGCCCAGCCCATGGCGTTGCGCTCCTGCATCAGCAACCTGGTGGAGAACGCCCTGCGCTACGCCGGGCATGCCTTGATCCGCCTGGAAGACGGCCCCGCCGAGGTGCGCATCTGCGTCAGCGACCACGGCCCCGGCATCGCCCCGGAACAGCGCGAAGCGGTGTTCGAACCCTTCTTCCGCCTCGAAGGCTCGCGCAACCGCAGCTCCGGTGGCGTCGGCCTGGGCCTGACCATCGCCCGCGAGGCCGCACGGCGCCAGGGCGGCGACCTGGTCCTGGGCGAAAATCCCGGCGGCGGCCTGCTGGCCACCCTCACCATCCCCCGCGCCTGACCCTGTCTCCGTGCCGATACAAAGCGCATAAACCCCCGACACGCTTGCGCCTGAACCTACGAGGACCGGAGAACCCACTCCGGCCTTGCCATCACGCACAGGAGTGACTCCCATGATCAGTGGCGTCAGTGGTTACTCGGGCTACAGCAGCTACGGCGGCTACGGCTCGGCGCTCTCCTCGAAAAGCACCGCCAGCGGCACCAGCAGCAGTGGCGGCTGCGCCTCGGGACAATCGAAATTGCAGGAGAAACTGTTCAGCCTGCTGGACAGCAATGGCGACAGCAGCGTCGCCAAGGACGAACTCGGCACCGCGCTGGCCAACGCCAAGGAAGGCGACAGCGGCATCACCGTCGATATCGACGAGCTGTTCGCCCAGCTCGACGCCAACAGCGACGGCTCCATCGACCTCGACGAAACCGCCGCCCTCACCCCGCCCCCGCCACCGCCGCGTGGCGGTGCCAACCCCGAGGACCTGTTCGCCGAGCTGGATGCCGACGGCAATGGCGCCATCGACGAAAGCGAGCTGAGCAGCGCCCTGGGCGAGAACAGCGGCATCGACAGCAGCGAGCTGTTCGCCAGCCTCGACAGCGATGGCGACGGCAGCCTCGACGTCGACGAAACCGCCGCCCTCGCCCCGCCACCTCCCCCACCGCCGGCCGGTGGCTTCGGCGGCAACAGCGAGGAGCTGTTCAGCGCCCTGGACGCCGATGGCAATGGCAGCATCAGCCAGGACGAGCTGGGCAGCCTGTTCAGCCAGGCCGGCAGTGGCGAACAGGGTGACTCCGGGAGCACCACCGCCAGCAGCGACGACGTCTATGCCCGCCTCGCCGCCGCCCTGCTCAAGCAATACGAGAGCAGCGCCGGCACCTATGAGGCCCGTGTCGGCAGCCAGCTCAGCATCGCCGCCTGAGGCCCGCCCCGCGAAAGGAAAGCCGGCCGCTGCGCTCACGCGCAGTGGCCGGCTCTTTGCTTCGGCGATCAGCCCGATGGTGGGTTCGAATCGATGTGTCAGCCGGTGTACACGATGTGGCTGGAGGCTCCGAATCGATGGGTTTCGCTGCGCTCTACGCCATCCTACAAGGCGGTATTTCGCCCATGAAAAAGGGCCGGCGCCTTATGGCGACCGGCCCTTTGGGGATTGCCGTGGGAAGATTATTCCTCGGTCGGCATCGGGATCTCTTCGTCCGGGAAGGCCGGCTGCTCGCCGCCCATGGCGCCGCCGAGGCCACCGGCACTGGCCATGACCAGGCCGGCGAACTCCTCGACCGTCATCTTCTTGCCGTTGAACTCCACCTGGCCGTCGGCGTAGTGCAGGCGGGCGCGGATGTCATTGCCTTCCAGGGCCACGAGCTGGGTGGAGAGCATCATGCCGCTGGCCATCTCGGTGGTCATCGAGGCCTGCTGGGCGATGGCTTCCTGGTCTTCCTGGCCCTGGAGCACCGCCTGCACGCTGACCAGGTCGCTGATCATCGGCTTGGACAGGCTCAGGTCCAGGTCGAGGCTGGTGATGGCTTCGCGGGCGATCTGGTCCGGCGGCAGGTCGAAGGACGCCGGCTTGGCCAGTTGCATGGCCAGGCTGAAGCGGCTCTCGCCGTTGGCGGTCTTCAGGCTCAGGCGCTCCAGGGCGAACTGCGGCTTGCCTTCGAGCAGCTTGACGAGGTCGGCCTTGGCTTGCTCCTGCTGCGCTTCGGTCAGCTCACCGAGGCCAGAGTCGCCAGCCTGGCCGACCTGCTGGTACAGCGCGCCGTAGAAGTCGGCCAGCGATTTCAGCGCGACCGAGTCGAGGTTCTTCATGGTCCAGAGCATCTGCGCGCTGCCGATGGGCTTGTCGGCGTAGCTGATGCTGCCGGCATCGAGCATCAGGCTGCCTTCGATGTTGCTGCCATTCTCGCGGGTGTCCTGGCGCTGGGCCAGGTCGGTGAGCTGCACGCCCGGGTTTTCACCGACGATGACGTTGGCGGTCTTCAGGGTGAAATCGCTCTTGCCCACGTACAGGCCGCTGGTGGAGCGGCTCTGGTCGCTGGCCAGGGACAGGCCCTGGAACAGGACGTGCACCTGCTCACCCTGCTCGGAGACGGCGTCGACCTTGAGACTGTCCATGGTGCCGATGGCGGCGACCCTGCTGCCGCCGGCATCGCTGCGCAGCTCCAGGTTCAGGCCGGAGAAGCTCAGGTGGGACTCGTCGTCCATCTGCATCTCCAGGGGCAGCAGGGCCAGGCTGCCGCTCATGGAGCGGTCGTAGCCGATGCTGACGTCACCGACCAGGGGCGCGGCGCCCTTGTTGGCGGCGAACCACTTCTCGACGCTGGGGCTGGACTCCAGGGCGTAGTTGCTGGCGGCCATCACCGGCGCCAGCTTGAAGGCCTTCAGGCGCGACACCGGGAAGGGGCCGTGCTCGATGTTGTCGACGAACAACAGCTCCAGGCCCTGGCCTTCCTCGCCGACGCGCACTCGGTAATGGGCGGTGCTGCTGAACAGGCCCTGTTCGAGGGAGACCAGCTCCATCGAGGCGGAAGTGCCGAAGGCCGGCGCGGACAGCTTAAGCTGCGCATTGGCTTCCTTGATGGAGGTGTCCAGCACGGCGGGCAGCTGGGTGCCGGTGTACCAGGCCCCCGCGGCGGAAACAGCGGCGATGGCGACGACTGCGCCCAGGGCGATCTTTACGGTTTTGCTCATTGTTCGACTCGCGGAGTATCCATGTGAATGTTGCTTCCCTGCATCCGCAAGCGGGGCCGATGCAAAGCGGCGCGGAAAAATGCGGCGCAAAGGCTATCACTGCGCCATCGCGCCTCCAAGCGGCGGCCTGCGGTTCTGCTGGCCAGTCGACGTTCAGTGCGGGCCGGGCCCGTCAAGCTTGTCGATCACCAGCGGCTGGGGCCGGCCGATCCAGTCGGAGATCAGGCTGTAGGCCACCGCCAGCAGCGTCGGCCCGAGGAACAGGCCCATGAAGCCGAAGGCGAGGATGCCGCCGAACACGCCGAGCAGGACCACCACCAGCGGCAGGTTGCCGCCACGGCTGATGAGGTAGGGCTTGAGCACGTTGTCCACGCCGCTGATGATGAAAAAGCCCCAGATCGCCAGGAACACTCCATAGCCGTAGTCGCCGTGCCAGAACAGCCAGGCGGTGGCGGGCACCCAGACCAGCGGCGGCCCCATCGGAATCAGGCTCAGGGCGAAGGTGGCCAGGCCCAGCACCAGCGCCCCCGGAACCCCGGCGATCCAGTAACCGATCAGCCCCAGCAGGCCCTGTGCGGCGGCGGTGCCGATCACGCCGTTGACCACCCGTTGCACGGTGCCGGCCACCAGTTCCAGGTAGTGCGGTGCGCGCTCGCCGATCAGGCGCTCCAGGGCACGCTCGGCGAACAGCGCCATGCGCGGGCCGTCGCGGTAGAAGAAGAACACCAGCACCAGGCTCAGGGCCAGTTCCAGCATGCCGCCGCCGATCTGTGCGCTGCGCGCCAGGATCCAGTTGCCGGCCTGGCCCATATAGGGCTTGAGGCTGGTGAAGAAAGCCGCGCCCTGGGCGTCGACCCGCTGCCACAGCGCCACCAGGCGCTCACCCACCAGGGGCAGCTCGCCCAGCCATTCCGGTGGCTGCGGCAGGCCTTCCACCTGGACGTTCTTGACCAGTTCTGTGGCATCGCGGATGTGGTCGGCGAGGTTGAAGCCCATCCACACCAGCGGCACCGCCACCAGCAGCATCCAGCCGGCGGTGAGCAGCCCCGCAGCCGTGGACACGCGTCCGTCCAGCAGCCGCGTGAGCAGGCGCATCAGCGGCCAGCTGGCGAAGGCCAGCACGGCCGCCCAGAACAGCGCCGACCAGAAAGGGGCCAGCACCCAGATGCAGGCGCCCAGCAACGCGAGCAGCAGTATCTGCACCAGCAGGCGATCGTTATTCAGCATGAACGGGGCACTCCGTGGCAAAACGCGACCGTGGCGCCGACGGGCGCCACGGATGACAAGCATGGACGCTGCGCTTCAGCGCAGCCACGCGAGGTGCAGGCCTTCGGCGGTGTTTTCGCCCAGCTCCAGGCGCGTGGCGCGCACGCCCTGCTCCACCAGGGCCTGGCGCCAGGCTTCGCCGCCCGCGCCGGACAGGCTGATGCGCAGGGTGCTGTCGAGGTTCAGGCAGCGCGCCAGCAGGGTCGCCCAGGCAGGCGTGGGCACCTCCGGCAGGCCGGTGAGGTGCAGTTCGCCACTGCTCTTGAGCTCGCGCATCAGGGTGGCGGGCGTGGGCAGGATCTCGCCCAGGGGCGCGGCGGAATCCAGCTGCTCGGCGTGCAGGTAGGCGCGGCGGTTGCCCCGGGTGATGGCGTACAGCGCCAGCAGGCTGTCCTGCTGCGGTTCGGCCAGGCGCACCAGCAAGTAGGCCTGCTGCTCGTCCGGTCCGTAGAGGCGTGCGTTGCCGAACACCGAGTTGGCCCACAGGCTGCTGGAGCCACAGTCGCGGCCCTGGCACCAGTAGAGGGGCACGGCGCCCTTGTCGAGCAGGGCGACCCGGGCGTTGTCGAAGGCCTCGCCCGAGCCATGGCCGCTGGGCAGCAGGTAGGTGACCGAGGTCTGCCGGCCCTGGGCGTCGATCTTCTGCTCGAAGCGCAGCTGGTTGCTGATGCGCCGGATCGAGCCTTGCGGGTAGATGCGCTCCTGGTCGCCGGCTTCCTTGAAGTCGACGATCTCGGCGTGGGGGAAGCGCGGCAGCGCGCTGAGGTCGTGGCTGTCGGGCAGGTCGGCGGCGTGCACCGCGATCGCCTGAAGGGACGCGGCCAGGAACAGGCCTGTAACGATGAAAGAGCGCATGCGCATCCTTAGCGAATCAACATGGACTGGGCGGACTTGACCACTGTCTCGGCGGTTTCCTGGCGCCTGGGCACCTGCAGGCCACGCTGCACGGCAGGCCGGGCCTCGATGGCCGCCAGCCAGCGCTGCAGGTGGACGAGGCCCTCGACCGACACGCCGGCCCAGTCGTGCAGGCGCACCCAGGGGAAGGTGGCGATGTCGGCGATGCCGTAGTCGCCGGCCAGGTATTCCACCAGCGCCAGACGCGAATCGAGCACCTCGTAGAGGCGGCGGGTCTCGTGCTGGTAGCGGTCGATGGCCGGCTGGAGGGTTTCCGGGAAGTAGCGGAAGAAGACGTTGGCCTGGCCCTGCATCGGCCCGACCCCGCCCATCTGGAACATCAGCCACTGCATGGCCACGGAGCGGCCCTTGGCGTCGGCGGGCAGCAGCCGGCCGGTCTTCTCGGCGAGGTAGAGGAGGATGGCGCCGGACTCGAACACGGCGAAGTCCCCCTCATCACGGTCGACGATAGCGGGGATGCGCCCGTTGGGGTTGATCTCCAGGAAGGATGGCGCCTTCTGTTCCTTGCGCTCGAAGGACAGCGCGTGGGCCCGGTAGGACAGGCCCAGTTCCTCGAGGGCGATGGAGACCTTGTGCCCGTTGGGCGTGGCAGCGGTATAGAGATCGATCATCCGGGCTCTCCTTGGGAAGGCGCCCAGCCTTCCCGGTTGCCCCGATCAAGTCAAGGCGAGGCGAAGAAGCTATTGAAACAGTCTGCTACCGCCTGGGCGCCGCTTTCGTCATTGAGATGCAGGTGGTGGCCGCCCGGCTTGTAGTGCACGTCGAAGCCTAGACCCTGGAGCAGTTCAGCGATACGCGGCTCGGCACGGATCTGCCCCTGCTCCGCCAGCACCAGGGAGGTGGGGCAGCGTACCGCGCGGACGAACTCGGTGGCGTGGGCGAAGGTCAGGCGCATCAGCGACGGCAGGGTCAGGCGCATGTCGGTGCGCCAGGTGTAGCCGCCGGGCACCGGCATCAGGCCACGGTTGGCGAGCAGTTCGGCGGCCTCGCGGCTCACCGCCACCACGCCCTTCATGCGCGCCTCCACCGCGCGCTCGACGTCGGTGTACACCGGCTTGCGCTTCTCGCGCAGCGCCAGCCGCGCCTTCAGTGCATCACCCAGGCGCTTGGGCGCGCTGTCGGCCTCGCCGGTGTAGGGAATCAGCCCGTCGATCAGCGCCAGGCGCTCGATGCGCTCGGGCAGGGAACCGGCCACCAGCACCGAGACGATGGCGCCGAGGGAGTGGCCCATCAGCGAGAAGCGCTCCCACCCCAGTTGCTCGGCCACCAGCAACACGTCCTCGGCGTATTCCCACAGCTGGTAGCTGGAGCCGGCCGGGTAGTGCCCGGAATGGCCGTGGCCGGCGAAGTCCAGGGCGACGATGCGCAGCCCCTGGAGCTTCGGCGCCAGGCGCGCGTAGGTCATGGCGTTGTCCAGCCAACCGTGCAGGGCCAGCACGGGCTTGCCGTCCTCGGGCCCGAAGATGTGTGCCGCCAGTTCGACGTGGGGCAGGTTCAGGCGGATTTCCTCGACGTGCGCGGTCATGCGTGCTCCCGGTCGGTGCGCTGGCCTTCCCAGCGGTTGAAGAGGTTCCTCAGCAGTTCGGCGGTGTCCTGCGGGCGCTCCAGGGGGAACATGTGGCCGCCCGGCAGGGACAGGTACTCCCCCTTGGGCACGCGTTTGACCAGGCGTGCGTGATGGGGCAGCACCACGCGGCTGTGGCGGCCGCGCACCACCGCGAGGGGCACCTCGAGCTGCTGCGGGCGGCCCGGGCTGTTGTGCGGGACGCTGCGGTAGATGCTGATCTCGGTGGCCGGGTCGAACTTCAGCCGCAGGCCGCTGCCGGTCTCGGTGAAGCCGTGGCGCACGTAGGCTTCCAGGCAGTCCGGGTCGAAGCGGCGGAACAGGGATTTGCCGGAGAAGTACAGGCGCGCCTCGTCGAGGTCGGCGAACTCCTCGCGCCGGCCCAGGGTGCGGCCGGCCGGGGTGATGCGGTCGATGAAGCCGAAGCGCTTGGCCGCGCGGATGACGATGCGGTCGGCCAGGGTCAGCACCGGCGAGTCGAGCATCGCCACGCCGCGGTAGAGGTCCGGGCGGCGCAGTGCCGCGTGGTAGTGCAGCACGCCGCCGAGGGAGTGGCCGACGCCGAACACCGGCTCGCCGTGGGCCTCGAGGTGGTGGATGAGCTCGTCCACCAGGTTTTCCCAGTTGTCGTTGACCGGGAAGCGCGGGTCATGGCCGTGCTGGTCCAGGTGCCGGATGCGGAAGTCCGGGCCCAGCGCCTGGAACAGCTTGGCATAGGTGGCCGACGGGAAGCCGTTGGCATGGGCGAAGAAGATCGTCTGGGACATGGCGATGCCGGCTGTGGGTGGACTGCCGGGGATTTTCCGGCAGCCCGGCGCCCCCGGCAATGACCGTAACTGCCAGTGATGATGGCGCTATTGCCACAGCAGCGGACGGCCCTCAACCCAGCGTGCGCAAGCGTGCCGGCGGCACGCCGTAGGTGCGGCGGAACAGCCGGGAGAAGTGCGCCTGGTCGTAGAAGCCCAGCTGCAGGGCCACGTCGCTGAGCGGTTGCTGGCCACGCAGCACCAGCGGCAGGGCCCGTTCGAGGCGCAGCTGGGTCAGCCACTGGTGGGGCGGCAGGCCGCAGTGCTGGCGGAAACGCCGCAGCGCCTGCCAGGGGCTGAGGCCGCAGAAGGCCGCCAGCTCCTCCAGGGACGGCGGCGATTCCAGGCGCGACTCCAGCCACTCGCGCAGGCGCTGCCAGGTGCGTGTGTCGAAGCCCTGGGCGGGCTCGCTGACCCGCAGCGTCGAGCCCTGCCCGAGCAGGCAGGCCAGCGCCGGCCAGAGCAGGCTCTCCAGGGCCAGGCGGGAGTTGCCGAGAAACCCTGCGTGCACGGCCTGCAGGCGCGCCTGCAGCGTGGGGTCGCGCAGGGTCGCGCTGGTCAGGCGGGGCGCCCCCTGGCGACCATCGCTGAGCACGCGGCTGGCTTCATCCAGCCATTGCGGCTCGATGGCCAGCACGCGGATGTGATAGCCCTCCCCGCCCTGGCTGGCGCCATCGTGGATCTGCTCCGGCGCCATCAGCAGCGCGTCGCCGCGCCCGGCCAGGCGCGACTCGCCCCGGCAGACGAAACGCTGCCGCCCGTTCAGCAGCAGGCCCACGTGGTACTCCAGGTGGAAGTGCCGGGGAAAGGCGAAATCGCGGTACTCGGCATCGATCAGGCGGACGCCGGGCAGGCCGCTGACGATATGACTGATGCGCTCCATGGGCGCCACTCTAGCGCGTGGCGGGGTGATCGGCTTGGATGAAATTGCGCGACTGCCGGGAATCTACGCCGCGTGATCACCCCTTCGGCGGCTGCTCGCCCAGGGGCACGATGGCCATGGTCAGGCGCGAGATGCAGCTGGGCTTGCCGTCGTCACCACTGAGGCGGATGTCCCACACATGGGTGGTGCGGCCCAGGTGCACGGGACGGGCGACGGCGGTGACGCGGCCGCTGCGCAGGCCACGCAGGTGGTTGGCGTTGACCTCCAGGCCCACGCAGTAGAAGCGGCTGGTGTCGATGCACAGGTAGCTGGCGGTGGAGCCCAGGCTCTCGGCCAGCACCACCGAGGCGCCGCCGTGGAGCAGGCCGTAGGGTTGGTGGGTACGGCTGTCGACCACCATGCTGGCGGTGATCGATTCGTCGTCGAAGGCTTCGAAGCGGATGTCCAGCAGGCCGCCGATGGTGCCTTGCTGGGATGCATTGAGTTTTTCGAGATCGGGGGTCTGGCGCCACAGGCTCATGTCGGCTCCTCGCAAGAATGCCGCCGGGGTGGCCAGGGCTCCCGGCGGTCAGGGGTCACTCGTGCCAGAGCACCGCCTGGCGGCGCTCGATCCATTCGGGGAAGCGCGATCCGTAGGTGCCCTCCACCACGTTGCGCTTGATCTTCAGGGTAGGCGTCAGGAAGCCGTTGTCGACCGCCCAGACCTCCTTCACCAGCACCAGGCCGAGCAGGCGTTCGTGCTTGTCCAGCGCCTCGTTCACCTGCTCCAGCAACTCGCGCAGGCTGCCCTCCAGCTCGGCGCGGGTGCCGTTGGCGGCTTCCTGGCGACCGACGTCGGAAAGCACGCAGAGCGCCATCGGCTGCGGCAGGCCATCGCCCACCACGCACACCTGCTCGATGCGGGTATGCACCGCCAGGCGGTTCTCGATGGGGGCCGGGGCCACGTACTTGCCCTTGCTGGTCTTGAAGATTTCCTTGATGCGCCCGGTGAGGCGCAGGTTGCCGGCGGCGTCCTGCTCGCCCTTGTCGCCGGTGCGCAGGAAGCCGTCGGGGGTGATGGTCTCGGCGGTCTTCTCCGGGTCCTTGTAGTACCCCTGCATGGTGGCGCCGCTGCGCACCTGCACCTCGCCATCGTCGTTGATGCGAACCTCGACACCGGGGCTGTTGCGGCCGATCCAGCCGGTCATCTGCTCGCCCGGGCGGCACACGTGGGAGTAGCCACAGTTCTCGGTCATGCCGTAGACCTCGAGCACGTCCAGGCCCAGGCGCTTGTACCAGTGCAGCAGCGCCTCGGGCACCGGCGCGGCGCCGCACAAGGCCACGCGCACGGCGTCCAGCCCGAGCCCGGCGAGCACCTTGCGGCCGACGATGCGGCCGATGATCGGCAGCTTGAGCAGGCGGTCGAGCTTCTGCGCCGGCATCTTCGCGTAGACCCCCATCTGGAACTTGGTCCAGATGCGCGGCACGCCGAAGATGGCGGTGGGACGGGCGCGCTTGAGGTCTTCGAGGAAGGTGTCGAGGCTCTCGGCGAAGAACACCGTCTGCCCGGCATAGAGCGAGGCCATTTCGACGAACATGCGCTCGGCCACATGGCACAGCGGCAGGTAGGACAGCAGGCGGTCGTCTTCACCGGTCTTGAACAGGTCGACACCGTGGCCGGCGGCGAAGGCGAAGTTGCCGAAGCTCTGCATCACGCCCTTGGGCGTCCCGGTGGTGCCGGAGGTGTAGATGATGGTGGCCAGCTGCTCGGCGGCGGTCCTGGGGTTGTCGCGGATCGGCGTCTGCGCCTGCAACTCGCTCCACTGGTAGTCGAAGGTCCCCTCGGGGTGGATCGGCAGCGCGATGGTGGCCACGCCTTCGGGAATGCCACCGGCCATGGCGGGCCAGTCGTCCAGCTTGCCGATGAAGGCCAGGGCGGTCTCCGAATGCGCCAGCACCTGGTGCACGGACTCGCCGGTGAGGTTGGGGTAGAGGGGAACGGAAACGTGCCCGGCCATCCAGATCGCGAGGTCGGCGACTATCCAGTGAGCACAGTTCTTGGAAATGATGGCGATGCGGCTGCCGGGAGGCAGGTCACGCCCTCTCAGCCAGCTGGCGGCGCGTCGCGCCTGGTCGCCGACATCGCCCCAGGTCAACTCCTCGACCCTGCCGCCGGACAGCGGTTGGACCAGGTAGCGTTTGTTGGGGTGACGTGCCTCTCGCTCGAAGAACATATCGAGCGGCAAACGGACTGCATCAGCCACAGGGCCTCCTCCTTTTTTGTTTTTCTGGGGACAACCAAGCACTTGCTTGGGCGAATATTCCACGCAGTAGGAAGCGGCGCAAGTTAAGAAATGTATCGGGCTCGGACACAGGCTCCGAGAGCCTCTGGGGCGGGGGTTGCAGCGGGAAATGATGGAACAGGCGGCGGCGCTACGCGCCGCTCGGCGACCGCAATCGCCCTACACGGGCGGGCCCACCACAGGGCGGGCCGAGTGCTCCGGAGCAGGAGCGCCCATCAGTTCGACGGCGAGACGAACCAGGCCTCGAGCCCGGGCTTGTCGGTCTGCTGCCCGGGCCGGTAGATGTACCCGGACACCCGCGCATAGTTGTCCCAGTCGGTGCGCCAGAGCATGGTGCCCTGGTACTCCTTGCCGTTGCGCTTGAAGTCGATGCGCAGTCCCGAGGCGCCGTCCACCAGTTCGGAGTTCTCGAAGTGCGCCTTGCCCGTCCAGCTCTCCTCGCCCACGGTCCAGGCCAGGGACAGCTCGCCCTCGTCCTGGTAGATGTCCAGCTCGCCGGTGTAGGGCTTGCCGGTGTCGAGGTCGCGACCGACGATCCAGTAGTTGCCGACGAAGAAGGAAGGGTCCGGGTTGTCGGCCGCCAGGAGGGTGGAACCGGGCAGCAGGGTGGCGAGCGCCATCAGGGCGCGGAGCGTGATGCGTCTGAGCATTGGGGGTCGTCCTTGGGGCGGGGGTCAGGTCCGGTGTGCGTGGTGCAGGGAGCGCAGCTCCATCAGGCCCGCGAGGGCCATGTCGCCCTCCAGCTCGACGAGGCTGGCGGTGCCCAGGGGCAGCGGCTGCTGGCGATGACCGTGGATCAGCAGGCCCGCCAGTTCACCGACGAAGGGATTGTGGGTCACCAGCAGCAGCTCGCCCTCCTCCCGCTCGGCCAGTCGCGCGAGTGCTTCACGCGGGTCGCTTTCCGGGGTCAGCCAGGGCTGCGTCACCAGCGCGCCGGGGAAATCCAGCGCCTCGCGCACCAGTTCGGCACTCTGCTGGGCACGCAGGTAGGGGCTGGCGATGATGGCCTGCAGCGGTCGACCGGCCAGGCGTGCGGCGGCATGCAGCACTTCCTGGCGGCCATTGCGGGTCAAGGGGCGTTCGGCGTCGGTGGCCGCGCGGGGCTCGGCCTCACCGTGGCGCAGCAACCACAGCCTCACAGCTTGGGCTCTTCGTCGCGCGCGGGGTGCGGGGCCGGCGGCACCACGTGGGCGGCCTCGCCTTCCGGCGGGCGCGGCGTGGGCCAGTCGGCGAAGGGCCAGGGCTTTTCCTCGGTATTGAAGGTGCCGAAGCGGCCGATCTGCGCCAGGTACTGGCTCAGGCTGTCGCCGAACCCCATCAGGCCGCCACTGGGCGCGCCGTAGAAGGCCCGGTAGCCGAGCTGCGCCAGGACCACCACGCCGAGGACGATCTCGGCCAGTTGCCAGACGACGACGAAGATCAGCATCCACAACACGCGCAGCAGGATCGACTCCCGCTGCAGGTCTTCGCGCTCATCACTCATGGGAATCTCCTTGTCCGAAGTTGGCGGGGCTCAGAAGCCACTGGTGGGAATGAAGTCGACGTCGGTCTTGGGTTCGGCGCGCATCAGCGCCTCGATCACCTGGGCCAGCGTACGCCCCTCGAAAAGAATGGCATGCAGGCCAGCGACCAGCGGCATGTACACCTGCAGCTCCTCGGCACGGGCCTTGAGCACCTTGAGGGTGTTGACGCCCTCGGCCACCTCGCCCAGGCGCGCCACCGCGTCTTCCAGGCTGAGGCCTTCGCCCAGGGCGTGGCCGACCTGGTAGTTGCGGCTCTTGGGCGAGGAACAGGTGACGATCAGGTCGCCGACGCCGGCCAGGCCGAGGAAGGTCATGGGATTGGCGCCGAGCTTCACGGCGAAGCGGGTCATCTCCGCCAGCGCGCGGGTGATCAGCATGCTCTTGGTGTTCTCGCCCATGCCCAGCGCCGCGGCCATGCCGGCGATGATCGCGTAGACGTTCTTCAGCGCACCGCCCAGCTCGACGCCGAAGCGATCGGCACTGGCGTAGACGCGGAAGGTCTTGCCGTGCAGGGCAGCCTGCACCTGCTGGCACAGCTCGGTGTCTTCGCTGGCCACCACGGTGGCGGTGAGGGCGTGGTCGGCCACCTCGCGGGCCAGGTTGGGGCCGGAGAGCACGCCGATGCGCGCCTCGGGGGCAATGTCTTCGAGGATCTGGCTCATCAGCAGGAAGCTCTGCGCCTCGATGCCCTTGGTCAGGCTCACCAGCATGCGGCCCTTCAACTGGCCGGCGACCGGTTCGAGCACCTTGCGCAATGCGCTGGAGGGGATGGCGACGAAGATCAGCTCGCAACTGGCGAGCACCGCATCCAGATCGGTGGTGGGTTCGACGCCGGGGTGGATCTTCACCCCCTTGAGGTAGCGCGGGTTCTCGCGGTTGGCACGGATCGCCTCGGCCTGCTCGGGATCGCGCATCCACTGCTGCACGCTCTTGCCGTTCTCGGCCAGGAGGTTGGCGATGGCGGTGCCGAAGCTGCCGCCGCCCAGCACCGCGATCGATTGCTGTTGAGTCATAACCAGTCCATGTAGAGCCATCGGGGATGGCGGTTGCGCGCATTATACGGAGGGCCGAGCGACCAGCCAGTCTCAAACGAGGCATCTGCCACTGGTCAAGTGTGAACCCAGGCACGACAATTCAGCCTTCCATGACCACGTCGGACGAACGGGGTGCCCAACCCGCCACGACGGATGCCATTCGACCAGAGCGCAGGCCCAGCTAGAGTTTCCCATGCATTCATCTTTTCCATGGACGAGCCTGTCACGAGGCACACGGATGATCCGCCGCCCAGCCCCCCTCCTCTTCTCCACCGCCGCCGCACCGGGCACCTGCCTCTGGGATTGCCGATGAACCTGCGCCGTGGCTGGGACATCCACACCCGCACGCAGCTGATCAGCCTGGGCCCGGCCCTGCTGCTGACGCTGCTGCTCACCGGCTTCTTCACCTTCGCCCGCCTGCAGGACCTGCGCCAGGAGCTGAACCACACCGGCCAGCTGATCGCCAACCAGTTGGCGCCAGCCGCCGAATACGGCGTGATCGCCGGCAACCTGCCGGTACTCGAAGGCCTGCTCAAGGCGACCCTGGACACCCCGCACGTGCGCTTCCTCGAAGTGCGCGACCGTGAAGACAACATCCTCGTCTACGTCGAACAGCCCGGCAGCCTGGAAAAGGCCGGGGCCCAGGTTGAGGTGTTCCACGCGCCGATCCGCATGCAGCAGATGAAGCTGGACAGCGAGGCGCTGTTCCACAGCGAACGCAGCAACGGCAAGCTCGCCACCGGCTACCTGGGTCGCGTGGTGGTGGGCATGTCCAACGACGCCTTCAGCAGCCGGCAGCAGGAAATCCTTCTCAAGGCCACCGTGCTGGCGCTGTTCGCCCTGGTGCTCACCTTCCTCCTGGCGCGGCGTCTGGCCACCCGCCTGTCGCAGCCGATCAGCGCCATGGGCGAGGCGGTCGAGGCCATCCAGGGCGGCAACTACCAGGCCAGCCTGCCGGTGGTGGACGAGGGCGAGCTGGGCGACCTGGCGCGACACATCAACAACCTCGCCAACGGCCTGGCCAAGGCCAGCCGCGAGCAGCAGCAGGCCATCGACCAACTGATCAGCGCACGTGAGGACGCCGAGCAGGCCAACCGTGCCAAATCCGATTTCCTGGCGATGATGAGTCACGAACTGCGCACCCCCATGAACGGCGTCCTGGGCATGCTGCAACTTCTTGAAACAACCGAACTGAACCGCGAACAGGCCGAGTACGCCGCGCTGGCTGCCGAATCCACCGAGCACCTGCTCAAGGTGATCAACGACATTCTCGATTTCTCGCGTATCGAACGCGGCGCACTGGAACTGGAACGCATCTCCTTCAACCTGCTGGAGCTGGTCCAGGGCTCGGTGCAGGTGTTCCAGCACAGCGCCCTGCAGCGCGGCCTGGCGCTGACCCTGGAAACCCAGGAAGGCCTGGAGCAGATCGAGGTGCAAGGCGACCCGACGCGCATCCGCCAGATCCTGGTGAACCTGGTCGGCAACGCCCTGAAATTCACCGAGGACGGCGGCATCCGCGTCCTCACCCAGTGGCAGCCGCTGGACGACGAGGTGCTGTGGCTCACCTGCGCCGTGCACGACAGCGGCATCGGCATCCCGCCGGAACGCCTGGAGCACATGTTCGACGCCTTCCAGCAGGCCGACAGCTCCATCTCCCGACGCTACGGCGGCACCGGGCTCGGCCTGCCCATCGCCCGCACCCTGGCCGAACGCATGGGCGGCACCCTGCGCGCGGAGAGCCTCGAAGGCCGTGGCTCCATATTCACCCTGGAAATCCCACTGCCGTTCCGCCAGCAGGAGCGCCGCGCCAGCGAGGGCAGCACCGGCGACACCACCAACGGCAGCGGCCAGCAGGTGCTGCTGGTGGAGGACAACCCGGTCAACCAGACGGTGATAGAGGCCATGCTGCGCAGCCTCGGCTACCGCGTCAGCCTGGTGGGCGACGGCGCCCAGGCGGTGCAGAGCGCCTCGCGCCAGCACTTCTCGGCGATCCTCATGGACTGCCGCCTGCCGGTGCTCGATGGCTACGAAGCCACCCGGCAGATTCGCAAGATGAATGGGGGTGCCCGCACGCCGATCATCGCCCTCACCGCCAACGCCCTGCAGGGCGACCGCGAAGCCTGCCTGGACGCGGGCATGAACGACTACCTCGCCAAGCCCTTCAAGCGGGCCGACCTGCAGCGCGTCCTGCAGCGCTGGCTGGGTGGCGCGGCGGATTGCCCCCCCGACCTTCGGTGAGTGGGCAACAGTGCTAAAGTGCGGCAGGCTTGCGCCGGAAAGGGCCCGCAACAACGGCGCAAGCGTCCTTGAACAAGTGAACGACTGTACTCTGTGACTTTCACCGCAACGCAACAGTCTATGACTAGTCTGCTGATTCGACGCCTGTGCGCGCGGCAGTGTGGACGAAATGCCAAGCCCTGCACGGGGACCATTGAGGAGCTCGCATGACCAAACAAAACGCCTATTCCCGGGAAGACCTGCTGCGCTGCAGTCGCGGTGAGCTGTTCGGCCCCGGTAATGCGCAACTGCCCGCCCCCAACATGTTGATGATCGATCGCATCGTCCATATCAGCGAAACCGGCGGTAAGTACGGCAAGGGCGAAATCGTCGCCGAGCTCGACATCAATCCGGACCTGTGGTTCTTCGCCTGCCATTTCGAAGGCGACCCGGTGATGCCGGGCTGCCTGGGCCTGGATGCCATGTGGCAACTGGTCGGCTTCTACCTCGGCTGGCAGGGCAACCCCGGCCGCGGCCGTGCCCTGGGTTCGGGCGAAGTGAAGTTCTTCGGCCAGATCCTGCCCACCGCGAAAAAGATCACCTACAACATCCAGATCAAGCGCACCATCAGCCGCTCGCTGATCCTCGGCATCGCCGATGGCACCGTCAGCGTCGATGGCCGCGAGATCTACAGCGCCGAAGGCCTCCGCGTCGGCCTGTTCACTTCCACTGACAGTTTTTAAGGGTTATCCGCATGCGTCGTGTCGTGATCACTGGCCTGGGCATCGTTTCCTGCCTGGGCAATGACAAGGAAACCGTTTCCGCCAACCTGCGTGCAGGCCGGGCCGGCATCCGCCACAACCCGTCCTATGCCGAAATGGGCCTGCGCAGCCACGTTTCCGGTTCGGTCGACCTGAACCTCGAAGAGCTGATCGATCGCAAGATCTTCCGCTTCATGGGCGACGCCGCCGCCTACGCCTACCTGGCGATGGAACAGGCGATCAAGGACTCGGGCCTGCAACCCGAGCAGATCTCCAACCCGCGCACCGGCCTGATCGCAGGCTCCGGCGGCGCCTCCACCGTCAACCAGATGGAAGCCATCGACACCCTGCGCGAGAAGGGCGTCAAGCGCATCGGCCCATACCGCGTGACCCGCACCATGGGCAGCACCGTATCCGCGTGCCTGGCCACCCCCTTCCAGATCAAGGGCGTGAACTTCTCCATCTCTTCCGCCTGCGCCACCAGCGCCCACTGCATCGGCCAGGCCATGGAGCAGATCCAGCTCGGCAAGCAGGACGTGGTCTTCGCCGGCGGTGGTGAAGAAGAACACTGGAGCCAGAGCTGCCTGTTCGACGCCATGGGCGCCCTCTCCACCCAGTACAACGACACCCCCGAGAAGGCCTCCCGCGCCTACGACGCCAAGCGTGACGGCTTCGTCATCGCCGGTGGCGGCGGCATGGTGGTGGTCGAGGAACTGGAGCACGCCCTCGCGCGCGGCGCCAAGATCTACGCGGAAATCGTCGGCTACGGCGCCACCTCCGATGGCTACGACATGGTCGCCCCGAGCGGCGAAGGCGCGATCCGCTGCATGCAGCAGGCGCTGTCCACCGTCGACACCCCGATCGACTACCTGAACACCCACGGCACCTCCACCCCGGTCGGCGACGTCGCCGAGATCCGTGGCGTGCGCGAAGTGTTCGGCGACAAGGCCCCGGCCATCAGCTCCACCAAGAGCCTGTCCGGCCACAGCCTGGGCGCCGCCGGCGTGCACGAGGCGATCTACTGCCTGCTGATGATGGAAGGCAACTTCATCGCCGGCTCCGCCAACATCGACGAGCTGGACCCGGAAGTGGCCGACCTGCCGATCCTTCGCGAGACCCGCGAGAACGCCAAGCTGGACACCATCATGTCCAACAGCTTCGGCTTCGGCGGCACCAACGCCACCCTGGTGCTCAAGCGCTTCTCGGCCTGAAACCCGCGCCGCTAGGCGAACGCAACACCCACCATGCCCGTATCGTTCGATACGGGCATGGTTGCGTCAGGACCATGGAAAGTCCTCCGTTCCATAAGCTCCGAAGCCCAGCGCAGCGGTGAAGTTCACGCGTATCCCAGAGGGCTTCCTATACTTTTTCCGAGCCTCCCTGGTTCGTACCGCAGCCCCCCGGAGAAGTGACCCATGTTCCTGCGCCAGTTCCCCATCGCGCCACGCGCGGCTTTCGGCTTCGCCATCATCACCTTGCTTCTGGTGTTGACCGGCCTGTTCTCGCTCAACCGCATGTCGGTGATCAACGACGCCTCCACCGTGATCAGCCAGAGCTGGTTGCCCAGCGTCCGCACCATCGCCCAGATCAACCTGTCCCTGACCGAGTTGCGCCAGGTCCAGCTCGGCCACGTGCTGGCCTCGGACACCCCCTCCAAGCAGTTCCTCGAACAACGCACGCGCGAGATCATCGCCCAGCTCGGCAAGGCCGAAGACACCTACAAGGCCGGCATCGACCCGGGCCGCGACGAACAGCTCTTCGAGCGCTACCAGCAGGAGAAGAAAGGCTTCATCGCGGGCGTCGACAAGCTCCTCGCCCTCTCCAATGCCGGCGAAGTGGCCGCCGCCACCGAACTGGTCCAGGGCCCGCTGCTGGACAACTACCGCACCACCCTCAAGGCACTCAACGAACTTTCCGACTACAACACCCAGGGCGCCGACGCCGCCAACGCCAAGGCCGACGAGGACTACGCCAGCGCCACGACCGCCGTCATCAGCGTGCTGGTGATCGCCGCGCTGGTCACCGTCGCCCTCGCCTGGGCCCTCACCCGCAGCATCACCGTGCCGCTGGGCGAGGCCGTGCTGGTGGCCGGCGTGGTCGCCAGCGGCGACCTCACCGGGCGCATCGACACCGCCGGCAACGACGAGCCGGCGAAATTGCTCACCGCCCTGCAGCGCATGCAGCAACAGCTGCGCGGCACCATCCAGCAGATCGGCAACTCGGCCACCCAGTTGGCCTCCGCCGCCGAAGAGCTCAACGCGGTGACCGAGGAAGGCAACCGCTCCCTCACCCGCCAGCACGACGAGATCGAGATGGCCGCCACCGCCGTCAACGAAATGACCGCTGCCGTGGAAGAGGTCGCGCGCAACGCCAGCTCCACCTCCGACGCCTCGCGCGCCTCCGAGGAATCCGCCCAGTCCGGCCGCGACCGCGTGCAGCAGACGGTCCAGGCGATCCGCAGCATGAGCCAGGAAGTCGCCCACACCTCCACCCTGGTCGAGGGGCTGGCCGACCGCGCGCAAAGCATCAGCAAGGTGCTGGACGTGATCCGCGCCATCGCCGAGCAGACCAACCTGCTGGCGCTCAATGCCGCCATCGAGGCCGCCCGCGCCGGCGAGCAGGGCCGTGGGTTCGCCGTGGTCGCCGACGAGGTACGCGCCCTCGCCCACCGCACCCAGGAATCCACCCGCGAGATCGAACAGATGATCGGCAGCATCCAGAGCGGCACCGGTGAAGCCGTCGGCGCCATGAACCAGAACGACCAGCGCGCCCGGCAGATGCTGGAGATCGCCGAAGCCGCCGGCCGCGCCCTGGTGGAAATCACCGAGCAGGTCGGCCAGATCAACGAACGCACCCTGGTCATCGCCAGCGCTGCCGAAGAACAGGCCCAGGTCGCCCGCGAAGTGGACCGCAACCTGGTGAACATCCGCGACATCTCGGTACAGACCGCCACCGGCGCCAACCAGACCGCCGCCGCCAGCCAGGAACTGTCGCGCCTGGCCGTCGAACTCAACGGCATGGTGGCCCGCTTCACCGTATGATCGCACCCGCATGGCCCGCCGCCAGGGAGGCGCAGGGCAGGCTGCAAACGAAGAACCCCATCACCTCGCGGCGATGGGGTTCTTTCGTTTCCACAGCCCCTTCATTCGAGCCTGGGAAACCACGTCCCCGGGGCGTCTGCGACGATTCGATCGGGCACCCAGCAGGATGAACGCCTGCCGTCGGGTGTGTAGAGCGCAGCGAAGCCCACCCCGAATGCTCCCGGCAACCCGCTGGAGGCGATCCGAGCGCTCCTCAGGCCGCCCGCATCGGGTCGACCGGCGTCCCCGCCTTGCGCGAGGCCACCAGCAGCAGGCGCTGCGAGCGGATGGCCTGCGGCTCGATGCGGCCCTCCACCGGCAGCCCGGCGAGCGGACGGCGCCAGGCCAGGTAGACCGCCAGGCTCGCCAGCAGCGCCAGCGCCAGGTGAACGGCACTCGGTTCCGGCGTGGCCCAGGCCAGCAGCAGCACACCCAGGCTCGATGCATCGCGACGCTGGCGGCGCCACTCCTCGCGGGCCTCCTCGCGTCCCTCCTCGGCCAGGCCGAACAGGCGCCGTGCAGCGGCGTGCAGACCGCTCGCCGCCAACTGGTCACCGAGCAGCACCGCGTAGAGCAGCAACGCCCCGCCCAGGCCGAAGGCCGCCGCCAGCACCTGGCGCAGCGCCGCCCCTTCGACCCGCCACAGCTCGCCGCCCAGCGGCTGCCACAGCGCCAGCAACGCCAGCGTCGCCAGGCTGCCCAGCAGCACCCGCGCGCTCTGGGCGGCGCCGCGGCTCACCCGGTACACCAGGCCCGCAGCGACGAGCAGCGCAGCGTCGATGGCCAGTGCCCAGCCCAGCGACAGCAACGGCTCGCCGTCGAGACGGGCCGGTGCCCAGGGGAGATTGGCCACGAAGGCGATGGAAAGGATGAACGCGGCGAGAAAGACCAGGTAGCTGATAACGCCGAAGGTGAAAGTCGCGGTACGTCCGAGTGTGCTGTTCATGATGCGGTCCTGCCGGGAGTCTGGAACTGCAGGGCTCTGCAGTCAGGGCCAGATTGCCCCGCGCCTGTATCTGCCCGATGGCAGCGACCGCTCAGTTTGTTTCAGTCTGGTATCCGTCGCCGGCACCTGGCAGCCAGTTGCGCAACAGACGATGCAGGCGCCCCTGGTCCAGCGGCTTGGTCAGCAGCGCCTTGATGCCCTGGGCCTGCACCTCGGCCTCCACCAGGCTGTCGCTGAAACCGGTGTAGAGCACGATGGGCAGGTCCGCCCGCGCCGCCAGCAGGCGCCGCGCCAGTTGCAGGCCGGTGAGGCGCGGCATGCTCTGGTCGAGGATGACCAGATCCCAGGCGTAGGCGTCGGCACACAGCTGCCGGCTGGCCTCCTCCGGGTCGCCGAACAGTTGCGCGGCGAGCCCCCAGTTGGCCAGCAACTCGCCCATGAACTCACTGACGACGGGGTCGTCGTCCACCACCGCCACCCGCCCGCGCAGGGCAGAGCGTGGCGGCAGCGCCTCGCACACGGGCCCCGCCGCCGGTGCGGCCAGCGGCGCCTGGTCGTGGGCCGGGATCAGGATGCGGAAGGTGGCGCCCTCCCCCGGCGAACTGTCCAGCTGGATGTGGCCGCCGTACTCGTGGACGATGCCGTGCACCATCGACAGGCCCATGCCGCTGCCCTGCCCGCTGGCCTTGGTGGAGAAGAACGGCTCGAAGATCTGCGTCCGCAACGCCGCATCGATGCCCGGCCCGCTGTCGCTGACGGTCAGGGCGACGAACTGCCCGTCGATGCGCTGCTGGCACGAGGCGCAGACGCCGGCCTGCAAGCGCGCCGGCTCCAGCCCCACGCGCAAGCGGCCGACCCCGCTCATGGCGTCGCGGGCGTTGATGCACAGGTTCATCAGCACCTGCTCCAGCTGCACCGGGTCGGCCAGCACCGGCGGCAGGTCATGGGCCAGGCGCGTCTCCACCTCCACCGTGGCCGGCAGCGTGGAATCCACCAGGCGGATGAAGTTGCCCAGCAGCAGGTCCAGCGCCACCACCTGCGGCGTGCCCCGGCTGCCCCGGCTGAAGGTGAGCATCTGCTGGATCAGGTCGCGGGCCTTCTCCGCCGAGCGCTGCACCCGCGTCAGGTACTTGCCCAGGCGCTCGTCATGCAGGGACTCGGCATGCTCCTGGGCCATCACCGTGTAGCCCAGCATGCTGGTCAGCAGGTTGTTGAAATCGTGGGCGATACCGCCGGTGAGGTGCCCGATGGCCTCCATGCGCTGGGCCTGGCGCAGCTGCTGCTCCAGGCGCGCCTTCTCCTCTTCGGCCTGGCGCCGCTCGGTGATGTCGCGCAGGTAGCAGATGTAGCGCGGCCCCTCGTCCCCGCTCACCTGGGTCAGCGCCAGCTCGGCGGGGAACTCCTCGCCGGAAGCCCGCTGGGCGACCACTTCCATGCGCTTGCCGAGGAAATCCCCGGTGCCGGTCTGGGCGTAGCTCTCGAAGGCACGCTCGTACACCTCGTGGAAGCGCTCGGGAATGATCAGCTTCAGCAGCCACTGCCCCAGGGCATCGTCGCGCGCGATGCCGAAGCAGCGCTCGGCCGCCGGGTTGAACGCCAGGATGCGCCCGGCGCGGTCCATGCCGATGAAGCAGTCCAGCGCCGTGTCGGCGATGGCGCGGTGCTGCAGTTCGCTGGCGCGCAGGGCCTGCTCGGCCTCCTTGCGCTGGGTAATCTCGCGGCAGAACACCAGGATGCGGTCGACGCCGGACAGGGTCACGCGCTTGAGCGAAATATCGTCCCAGTGCAGGCTGCCGTCGCGGTTGCGCCGGTGCCATTCGAAGCGTTGCGGCTCGCCGGCCGCTGCCCGCGCGAGGAAGCCCGCCGCCTGCCTGGCGGTATAGGGCTCGTAGCCGGCGCTGAAGGCGTCCATGTCCAGCCCCAGCATCTCCTCGTAGCTGTAGCCGACGGTCGAGCAGGCCCGCGGGTTGGCATCCACCAGCGCGCCGCTGTCGATGTCCAGCACCAGGATGGCGTCCTCGGAGCCGGCGAAGATCGCCCGGTAGCTCGCCTCGGCCTCCAGCCGCTCGATCTCCGCCGCCGCGCGCACGGAGAAGATGCGCAGCACCGACTCGGCCCGCTCGCGCTCCTTCATCGGCCCCATCCGCCCAGCGGCGATCAGCCCCAGCGGGCGCCCGTCGCTGGCGAACAGCGGGTAGCCGGCGTAGCTGTCGACCCCATAGGCGCGGAACACCGCATCCCCGGGGTAGCACTCCAGCAGGTTGCTGCCGACGAAGTGGAAGGCCTTGCCCAGCACGTGGCTGCAGGCCGTGCCCTCCAGCGCATAGGTGGAGTTGGGGCGCAGCTTGCCGGAGTAGTACATGGCCAGGGTGGTGAGCTTGTGCGGGCCCTCGTCGCTGATGCGGCTGACGTAGGCGAAGTCGGCGTGCAGCGAACGCACCATGTAGCGGGCAATGGCCTCGAACACCTCGTTGCCGGTGGCCGCCGAGATGCCCAGGGCGACGTAGCGCAGCACTTCCTCCACGCTCTTGCGCGAGCTGATGTCCGTGGAGATGCCGCACACGGCGGTGACCCGGCCCTCGCCGTCGAACAGCGGAAACTTGCTGGAGAGGTAGGTGCGCACCACGCCGTTGAACGGCAGCCGCTCCTCGAACTCCTGCTCGCGGCCCTGCTCCACCACCTGCAGGTCGTTGGCCCGCAGCACGTCGGCCAGCTCCTTCGGGAAGTACTCGTGGTCGGTGTGGCCGATGACCTCCTCGGCGCGCACCCGGAACAGCTGCTCGAAGGCACGGTTGACCAGGCGCAGCCGGCCATCCAGGTCCTTCACGTAGATGACCGCGCTGCTGTTGTCGACGATCTGGCGCAGCTGGTGCTCGGCGGCGCCATCGAACAGCGGGCGGGGTGCCGTCTGGCTCATCGGAAGGCCTCCACGAGCCTGGGTGATGGCTGGAGTATAGAGAGCCGGCCCCCGCCTTTTGAGGGGGTACAACGCGGTTGAAACAATTGAAACAAAGGCGGATCGGTATCGCGGTATCCCGGTATTCGTAGGATGGGTCGGGCGGCGTTCCGCGAGCGCAGCGAAACCCATCAGGCGGCGCTTCAAGCCCGGCAGAACCTCCCGATCGCCCCCAAAACGCCACCCGCCCCATCCGGAAACAGCGGGGAGCACCAAAGCTTCGCGAGCAGAGCTCGCTCCTACGGGGCGGTCGACGGCGAGGCCAGGTGATCAGCCCGGCACGAACATGTAGCCCACCCCGCGCAAGGTGCGGATCACCTGGGGCTTGTCGGGGTCGGTCTCCAGCTTGCGGCGCAGGCGGGCGATGCGGATGTCGATGGAGCGGTCGAAGGGGTTCCAGTCGCGGTTCTGCGTGAGGTTGAGCAACTGGTCGCGGGACAGGGGCCGGTTGGGGCGCTGGGCGAAGGCCTGGAGCAGGTCGAACTCCATGGCGGTGAGGGGGATTTCCGCGCCACTGGCATCGAACAGCTGGTGGCGGTCCAGGTCCAGGCGGCAGGCCCCCAGCTGCAGGCAGTTGCCGGCCTCGGCGGGCGCCTCCACGGCAACGGCGCTGGGCACGCGCTGGTAACGGCGCAACACCGTCTTGACCCGCGCCAGCAGCTCGCGCGGGTCGAAGGGCTTGGCCACGTAGTCATCCGCGCCTACCTCCAGGCCGATGGTGCGATCCACCGGGCTGCCGGCGCCGGAGACCATGATCACCGGCAGGTCGTGGTGCTCACGCAGGTAGCGCGCCAGGCTCAGCCCGTCCTCGCCCGGCAGGCCGACGTCGAGCAGCACCAGGTCCGGCAGGCCGGCGGCCAGGGCTGCGCGCATGCCGGTGCTGTCGCAGGCGGGCTCCACCTGGTAGCCATGGCCGCCCAGGTAGTCCTGCAGCAACTCGCGTACCTCGGAATCGTCGTCCACCACCAGAATCTTGACCTGCCCGGCCATGGGTCCCTCGCTCATCGTCAATGCGAACGCGGGGAATATAGCGCGGCGCCGCTGCGACGAGCAGCCCTGCTGGTCCACTAAAAAACACCTAGGCCGGATGCGCTTAGTGGGTCCCCGCGTTCGCGGGGATGACGGTGGATTCGAATACCTCCGCACACCCCGTCACCCCCGCGCACGCGGGGGCCACTCGAACGGCCCTCAGCGCGATGCCTTGCGCCTCAACGCGGCGGGGTTGAAGGCGGCGTCGCCCGGGGATGGCTGGCTGAAGTCCACGGTGCCCGCCTCTTCGTTGTCCAGCCACTGCACGCCATAGCGACGCGCCTGCAGGTCGTGGAAGGTGTCCAGCGCGGTCCACACGGTGGGCAGCTCGTAGAAGTTCTTCAGGTAGGCCAGGGACACGCGCCACAGGTCGCCGCGGCCGTCGTACTGGTCAACCACGGCGGCGCCCCAGCTGTCCTCGTCGAGGTACAGGGTGCGCTTGGAGTAGATGTGCCGCGCCCCGGCCTTGAGCTTGCCTTCCACCACCCACACCCGGTGCAGCTCGTAGCGGGTGTATTTCGGGTTGACGTGGCCGGGCAGCAGCAGGTCCTTGTACTTCACCTCCGGGCTGGTGAGCTTGTAGTTGTTGTAGGGGATGTAGATCTCCTTCTTGCCCACCAGGGTCCAGTCGTAGCGGTCCGGCGCACCGTTGTACATGTCGGTGTCATCGGCGGTGCGCAGGCCGTCGGTGGACTCGATCGGCGTGTCGTAGGCCAGGGTCGGCGCGCGGCGCACGCGGCGTTGGCCGGGGTTGTAGCCCCAGGCCTGGCGCGGCTCCTTGACCTGGTCGAGCATCTCCTGCACCAGCGCACCGTTGCCGGCCAGGCGCGCCGGGGCGGTGGTGAAGGTCATGTAGTAGAACAGCGTGTTCTGCAGGTCGGCGTAGCTGCCCTTGGGGTCGTAGAAACGGAACAGCGCCTCGTCCTCGGAGGTGACCAGGGAATAGGCGCCGTTGCGCTGCACCCCCGCCTCCGCCGAGCGCCGCACGATGTAGGTGCCGCGATAACGGGTGATGTGGTTCCAGATCGCCTCCAGGCCGTTCTGCGGGATGGGGAACGGGATGCCGCCGTAGGCGTCGGCAAAGCCGTTGCCGCCGTTGAGCAGCTTGCCGGTGGTCGCGTTCTTCAGGGTGTTGTCGTAGACCCACTGCGGCGCCGAGCCGGAGCGCCGGGTCGGGTAGACCGGCATCTGGAAGCTTTCCGGGTAGGCGTTGAACAGGGCGATCTCGCCGTCGGTGAGGTTGGCCTTGTACTGCTCGAGGTTGGCCTTGGTGATGGTGAACAGCGGCTGGTCGGCGGCGAAGGGGTCGATGTGGTGCTGGCCCGAGCCCTTGTAGCCTGCCGGCGCCTGGCTGATGCCGCCGGCCCATGCGGGGATGGTGCCGGCGGCGTTGCCGGCCCGCTCCGCGCCCAGCGGGGTGAGGGTCGACTTGAGCGTGGCGGCCTGCTCGGCGGAGACCGCGGCCAGGGCGTCGGTGGCACCGCCGGCGAGCACGATGGCGGCCAGCAGCAACGAGTATTTCTTCAACATGGGGTGCATCTCCCTGTCTTGTACGGCCCGGCGCATCACGGCCGGGCGCTTGGCATCAGAACGAGTACTTGGCGGTGAGCGAGACGTTGTCGCGGTCGCGGGTGCTGTTGTTGCGCCCGGCGCCGTAGTACTCGGTGTACTGCAGGCCCACCTCGAAGCTGTTCAGGTAGGAGGCATCGATCCCCAGGGTGTGCGCCTTGCGGCCCTCGATGAAGTTGCCGGTGCGGTCCGAATTGCCCTGGAAGTCGTGCTGGAACACCAGGTAGGGCGAGAGCTTCACCCCGGCGTAGACGTCGTTCCAGCTGCCGGACACCAGGAGCGTGTAGCCGTAGCTGTCGCGGCTGATCTGGTCGCTGTCGGTGGTGCGATCGTCCTCGTAGGCCTTGTCGGTCGTACTGGAGAACTTGCGCACCGAGCCGTCGAAGGCGGTGTACTTCAGGCTGCTGCCACGGATGTGCTGCGAGGCCACCTCGGCGACGCCGATCACCGAGTCGAAGCTCAGCGCCGGGCCGAAGTTGTAGATGGTGGACAGGGAGAGGTTGTAGGTCTCGGCCCGCTCGTAGTTGTCGAAGATCGAGCTGCGGCAGAGCTGCTTGCCGGAGACGGCTGCGCAGGCGGCATCGTTGGCGACCCCGGAATTGACCAGGTCGGAACCATTGATGCCCTGGAGCAACAGGTCGCTGAGCAGGTCATCGGTGGCGGAAATGGCGATGGGCGCATTGGGCCGGTAGGCGATCTCGCCGGAGACGGATGCATCCCCCACCGTGGTATTGAAGCTGAAGCCGTACATGCGGATGTCTTCGACATAGCGCCGCCGCGCCTGGGCGTTGCTCGCCAGGTCGAAGGTCGCCAGTGCACCGGCGTACTCGGGTGGCAGGCTATTGCCTGCCAGTGCACCGCCCAGAGCAGCCAGGTCGACGCCCTGGTAGCCATTCAGATCGATGGCGATCTGCGGTTCCTTGGCGTGGTAGTTGACGAAGTAGAAGCCGAACTCGGTGGAGTTGAGTTCTTCGGCTATGTAGCGGAAGGCCACGCCGAACTGGCCGGAATCGTCTGCCTGCAGGTCCTTGCCGATATTGGCGACCTTGAACACGCCAGTATCGCCATTGAGGTAGGCGTTCGGCCCATTGGCCCCATTACCGAGCAGGCCGAAGCCGGCGAACACGTCATACAGCGGCATCAGCGGTGCCAGGTCGGTCGAGGTGGTATACGCCGTATGCCCCCCATCGGCGAACAGGTCGGTCTCGGAGAAGTAGGTGCCCACCGGGTCCAGGCGCGTCTCCTTCCACTTCCACTGGTAGAAGGCCTCCATGGACAGGTTGTCGGTCAGCCCCAGGTTGAAGCTCAGCGCCTCCATGGGCACCAGCACCTCCTTGAGCTCGGAGCCGGGCAGGTGGAACTTGGCCGCGTCCACCGGGTTCACCGTGTTGACCCCGCCCCGGTAGAACACGCCCTCGCCCCAGTTGATCACCTGCCGACCCACCTTGGCCCCCAGCGGCATGGTGCCCACATCCCAGCTGCCGTACACGTAGGCGTCGAGGATCTCGCCCTTGCGCCCGGCGATATGGCGGGTGTCCTGGGTGAAATGGTCGTCATCGGGGAAGGACTGGCTGGGCCGCTCCACGCCACCGGTGGTGCCGTAGTAGTCGTTGCGCTTATCCATGATCTGGGTGTCGTAGTACGCCGTGCCACGCACGAAGGCGCCGTAGTTGTCGTACTTCAGCGAGAGGTCGGAGGTGGCCTTGTACACCTCGGAAACCAGGCCGGTGTCGAAGTTGCGGTTGCCGTCGTCGGCGTTGATGTCGCTGATGTTGTCCTTGTCGCGGCCTTGTACCCGCCACATGGCGCCGTAGGACAGCGTGGTGTCGATGGAGCCGCTGAGCTGGTTGTCCATCAGGCTGAACTCGACGGCCTGCGCGGGCCCGGCGATCAGCAGGGGCAACAGCCCGAAGGCAGCCCCCGCCTGCATGGGCCTGCATCCGAGTCCGGATAAGCGGATATGCCTCTTCATAGCAAACGTACCTCCCTTGACGGCCAAGATTTCTGGGCTGGCTCTACGTCCGGCCCTTTTGTTGTTTTCTCTCGGCTGCGGAGCGGCGTCCGGGCGGTTCAGGCAGGCCTCGGCGGCGCTCTCGCAGGTATCCATCTTCGTCGCGGGATGCACGCCGGCGACGGTCACGCTGTTGTTCTTGTAATGAGCGGGAATCGCTAATTGGTACGATAGTGCAGGCAAGGTAACAAAGTGTGTACGTGCTGCCAACCGTCCAATTCGGCTAAAAATAGTAATTTTTTAGGAAAGAACTCACCGCCAACCACCACGAAACATCATCACGGCGAGTGATATCCGGCCAGAAACGAAAAGACCCGGCACAAGGCCGGGTCCGCTTCGCAACGCAGGTCGGTCAGCGCACGTCGAAGCGCTTCTCGGCCAGCAGGCGGTCGCCCTGGAACACCAGGAAGCGCCATTCGCCGGGCACCACTTCGTGGGTCTCGGTGAATTCGTAGGCCATCACGTCCTGGGGCGCGCCGGGCGCCATCTTCTGGATCACCTCGAACTTGTCGTGGCGCACGCCATCGGGGGTGGTCACGCCCGGGGTGAGGTAGAGCAGGGTCAGCGGGGTGTCGTTCTCACGCTTGCCCACCAGCGTGTAGCGCATGCCGAACTTGGTGCCGAGCTTCGCCGGCACCTGGTCGGTGGGCAGGATGTTCTGGGTGCTGCTGGTGAGCACGCGCTCGCCGGGCTGGTAGTCCTGGTAACGGCTTTCGAAGACACCGAACTCGATCGGCCCCTCGACCCGTACGTCGGCCATCGCCACGCCGGATGCCAGGCCGAGGGCGATCAGTGCACTCAGTCGGGTTGCTTTCATGTCTCGCTCCTTGGTTTAGATGGCGCGAGGCTATGACACCTTCATGACCGACTGATGACAGGTTGAGACCCGACTGCGAGGCTGACCGGGGCTTTGGGTGGACGGCGCTCTTTTCATCCACCGGCGGTGCTGCAGGGAAACACGGCCTCCGTAGGTTGGGCTGAGGTACGAAGCCCAACACGCGAAGTTGATCCCCGCACCGTTGGGCCTCGCTGCGCTCGGCGCCAACCTACGGCAGTGCGCCAAATCACGTGAGGAGCTGGCCGATGCGTAGGGTGGATGACGCTCTTTTCATCCACCAGCGGTGCTCCCTGGGAACACCGTGCCGAGGCAGCCCTGCGGGCTGCTTGGCGACTGAAGTCGCCCCTACAAGCGTGCCGCCTGAAAATTCCTACGCGACGACCGCATTGCCGGCCTACAAGGGGCTTGGCTAGGGTTCCCGCCGTTGTGCCCCTCGGGACACAACCGGGTGTGGAAGCCCGCTACATAGCCAATCAATCGCCATAGCGACATGCAACACGTCGGCAGTCTATGGCGGACTGTGCGAGCGGGCTTCGGCCCGGCCCGGTTTTGATTGGCCCGGTACTTCCACACTCGCACGGTCCGCCACCCTTCAAGGATTCGGTGGCGGCTCCCCAGCCCTATGGACGGAGCATTGCCATGACGCTTCCCCAGATCACGCCGCGCCACTTCCTGCGCTACCGCCGCCAGCTGCGCGCCTTCCTCATCGGCCACGAGGCTTGGTTCTCCACCCGCGACCTGCGCCGCCTGCTCAACACCGACCTCCACGAACGCCTGCTCGCCAACCTCTGCGACGACCAGCGCCAGCGCGTGCACCTGCGCACCGCCAATGGCGGCTTCGAGGAGGAAACGGTGGTGAGCGAATCCGGCCTGCATGCCCTGCTCTTCACCTACTGCTACCACCCGGAAAACCGCAATCTGCGGCGCTGGGTCACCCAGGCCGTGCTCCCGGAATTGTGGATGTACCGCACCCCGGGCTGAAGCCCGGGCTACACACTGAAGCCCACCTACGAAGAGCGCGGTCAGTCGGCAGAAAATGCGCAGCCAGGGACGCCGATTGGTGGAGGTAAAAAGCGACCTCCACCCTATGTCACTCCCGGCACCGTGCCGCTGCAAGCCGGGTTGAACCCGGCATCACGGGGCGGCGACATGCTCCAGGTGCTTGGGGTTGCGCGGCAGCACGGCGAGGAAGTTGTCCCGCGCCACGCGCTTGGCCACGTCCTCGGGCAAGGCGTCGAGGAAGGGGGCGTAGGCGCGCAGGTACTCACCCAGGCCCTCGAAGCGGCCGACCACGTCCGAGCCGAGCATGAAGCGCTCGGGGTACTTCTCCACCAGCTTCAGCCATTCCGGGTCGGGCTTGCCGTTCTTGTCCAGGAGGTAGGGCTGGAGCACGGTCCAGGAGAGATCGACGTAGAGGTTGGGGTAGTCGCCGAGCATGCGCTTCAGGGTGGGCAGGAGGAAGTCGAGCTTCTTCTGGTGGCGGTGGATTTCCATGCTGGTGCCGGCGTGGGCCCAGATGAAGCGCACGTGCGGGTGGTTGCGCAGGGGTTCTTCGATCTCCGCCAGGTACAGCGGGTTGCGCTCGCGCTTGGAGGTGATGTTGGAGTGCAGCATCACCGGCAGGTCGTACTCGGCGGCGAGGTGGTAGATGCGCGACATGGCTTCGTTGTTGGCGCGCGGGGTGTCGCCGTCGATCAGCGCGGTGAGGTCGTCATGGCGGGTGAAAACCTCGCCTATGCCCTGCCACAGCCCCGGGTCCAATTCCAGCATGCGGCGGATGTGCGCATCGGAGTTCTTGTCGTTGGGGTTGAAGCCGCTGAGGAAGGGATGGAAGCGGTGGCGCTGGTCCTCCGGCAGCGTCTTCACCGCAGCGGCCACCAGCGTATCGGTTGCGGTGTACCAGTAGGCGTCGGCATCGTCGCCGGCGTAGTAGCGCGGGCGCTTGGGCTCGTCCTCGTGCCACTTCTTGGCCACCGGGATGCCGGAGATCATCACGTGGTCGATGGCCCCCGCATCCATGGCTTCGAGCAGCCCCTGCATGCCCTCGCTTTCCTGGAAGAAGTCCACGTAGTGCAGGTGCGAATCGCTGTAGCGGTAGTCCCGCGCCTGGGCGGCGCAGGCGCAGAGGGCAAGGATGGCGGCGAGGCAATGGCGGGCGATGGGCAAGGGGCGTCCTCCTGACGGTCATGGCAAAGGTAGACCGGCGCCACGCCCGCCGGGTTCAGGTGGGTGCTCTGATGGCCTACTGCGACTATGCTGCAGCAGGCTCCGCCACAAGAATTCCATCATGCCGCGCTGCGTCCTGTTCCTGCTGTGCTTCGCCGCCCTCGCCACCTCTGCCGGCGAGCGCCTGGTCTATCCCCTGCACTCCAATGGCGAGGACCCGGAAGCCTATGTGGTCGAGCTGTTGCGGCTGGCCCTGGCCCACAGCGGCGGCGACTACCAGTTGGAGCCCTCGCTGGAACCCATGCCGCAGTCACGCGCGCAGCTGTCCCTGGAACGCAACGACGGTCGCGTGCAACTGATGTGGACCATGACCACCCGCGAGCGCGAAGCCGACCTGTTGCCGATCCGCATCCCCATCTACAAGGGCCTGATCAGTTGGCGCGTGTTCCTGGTGCGCGCCGACCAGCGCGACCTGCTCGCCGGCGTCACCCGCCGCGAACAGCTCGAGGCCCTGCGCATGGGCCAGCGCCATGACTGGCCCGACACCGACATCCTGCGCGCCAACGGTCTCACCGTGGTGACCACGCCGGGCTACGAGAACCTGTTCCGCATGCTCGACGCCGGCCGCTTCGAGCTGTTCCCCCGCGAAGTGGTGGTGGCCTGGGACGAACAGCGCCGCGCCGAGGCCAACGGCCTGCACCTGGCCGTGGACGACCACCTGGTGCTGCATTACCCCACCGCCTTCTACTTCTTCACCTCGCGCCAGCGCCCCGAGCTGGCCGCCGCCATCCAGCGCGGCCTGGAGGCGGCCATCGCCGACGGCAGTTTCGAGCACCTGTTCCAGCGCTACCACGGCGAGACGCTGCGCCGCGCGCGCATGGAAAGGCGCCGGGTGATCGAACTGGTGAACCCCGACCTACCGGAAGGCACGCCCATCGAGCGCGACGAGCTCTGGTACCACCCGGCTGCACTCAAGTAGCGCCTGGACGCCCCACCCGACCCGTGCCGGTGCAGCCCGGGCGGCCCTTCGCCCGGCAAATCCCGGCCGTGCCGTAATGGCACTTCGCTTGCAGCACCTCCCGCAGACCCAACGAGAGGGATATCGCCATGCTGCAGCTTCTGCGCCCCGCACGCCGCGCCACGGACGAAGGCGCGCTCGACGCGCTGTTCACCGCCCATGACCTGACCACCCGCCTGCCCACCGGCACGCCGCTGATGACCCGCCTCAACGGCTTCGTCGATGGCCTGCAACAGCGCATCCGCACCAGCCTCGGCGCCGCCGTCGGCATTGCCGCCCACGCCCCCGAGCTGGCGCGCATCGCCGCTGCCAACCAGCAGAGCGGGCAACTGCTGGCGCAGTCGTCCGAGCTGATCGCCAGCGCCAGCGAAGAGGTCACCACCACCCTCGATGCCGAACTGGTGCCCGGCGCCGCCGAGGTGGCGAAGCTCTCCGGCGATGTCTCCAGCACCCTGCGCCAGTGCCAGCGCAACGGCCAGGACGTGCTGCGCCAGGTGGATGCCATCGGCACCAGCGAACAGCAACTGGGCAGCGTGATCGGCAACCTCACCGGCCAGCTGGAGGAAGTCAGCAAGGTGATAGGCGTGATCGCCAGCATCTCCCAGCAGACCAACCTGCTGGCGCTCAACGCAGCCATCGAGGCCGCCCGCGCCGGCAGCCACGGCCGTGGCTTCGCCGTGGTCGCCGAGGAGGTGCGGCGCCTGGCCGGGCACACCACCGACGCCACCACCCAGGTCAGCGGCATCATCGAACGCTTCCGCGATGGCATGGCGCAGCTGGCCGAAGCCGGTGAGCGCATGCACCAGGCCGTGGCCGAAGGGCACCAGGGCATGCTGCAGGTGGGCGCCGGCCTGGACAGCACCCGCGCGGCCATGGACAAGCTGGACGGCCGCGTCGGCCAGATCGCCTCGGGCACCGAGCAGATCGGCCAGGCCGTGCGTTCGATCAACGGCGACGTGCAGAACATCGCCCAGGTGGCCGCCGAGCTGCTGGGCAAGGCCGGCCAGGTGCTGCGCCACAGCCAGGCCGTGCGCGAGGACGGCGACCGCCTGCTGCAGGGCCTCGGCGACTTCCGCCTGGAAATGCACCGCGACATCCAGCGCAGCATCGAGCGCCTGGCGTGCGAGCCGGCGCTCTTGGGCGAGGTCACACAGGCCGAGGCCCTGCTGGGCGAGACGCTCAAGCGTGACGCGCACATCGAGCTGTTCTACCTGGTGGATCGCACCGGCACCCAGCTTTCGGAGAACATCTTCGCCCTCGACGTGCCGCACCAGGGCGACTCCTGCAAGGGCCGCAACTGGGCCCAGCGCCCCTGGTTCCGCGCGGTCGCCGATGGCCTCGCCAGTCACATCACGCCGGTGTACCGTTCGTCCGCCACCGACGACTTCTGCTTCACCGTCTCGGTGCCGGTTTTCGGACCCCGTGGCGAACTGCAACGCGTGCTTGGCGCCGATGTACGCCTCAGCGCGCTGCTCTGAACGGTCACGGGAACACTCAGGCGGTAGGCGGCCTCTAAGCGAACAGGACCGCCTACCCACACCACGCAGAGGACTGCCAATGACCATCACCGTCACCACCGAATCCGCGGACGGCTATCGCCACAGCATCAAGGTCGGCGAGGAGCACCAGCTGTTCACCGACCTGCCCAAGGCCCTGGGTGGCGAAGGCAGCGCGCCGGAGCCGCACGATTACTTCGACGTCGCCCTGGGTGCCTGCAAGGCCCTCACCGTGACCCTCTACGCCCGCAGCCACGACATCCCGCTGACCGGCATCGGTGTCGAAGTGGTCCACGACAGCAGCAAGGAGAAGGAAGGCCTGTACGGCATGAGCGTGAAGCTCACCCTGCGCGGCGCCCTCACCGACGACCAGCGCGCCACCCTGTTGCGCATCGCCGACAAGTGCCCGCTGCACAAGCTGATGACCACCACCGAGGTGAAGATCGAGACCCGCCTGGCCGAAGGCGACTTCAGCCAGTAACCCGCCCCTCTGGGCTTCCCGCGCGGACGCGCTATGCTTGCGCACCCACCGCGCCGGAAGCCCAGCATGAACGACATCCTCACCCTCCGCCCCCGCGCCGAAGAAGTCGCCGGGTTGCCCATCCTCCGTCCGTTGCCGGCGGCCCAGTGCCGCAGCGTCGGCCCCTTCGTGTTCTTCGACCACATGCTCGCCAGCGCCTACCCGCCCGGCCAGGGCATGGACGTGCGCCAGCACCCGCACATAGGCCTCTCCACCCTCACTTACCTGTTCGAGGGCGAGCTGCAGCACAAGGACAGCCTCGGCTCGGACCAGCGCGTGCAGCCCGGCGATGTCAGCTGGATGACCGCCGGCGCCGGTGTCGCCCACGTCGAGCGCACGCCGGCCGAGCGGGTCGCCAGCGGCTCGCGTATCCACGGCCTGCAGGTGTGGCTGGCGTTGCCCCGCGAGGAAGAGGAGAGCGCGCCCAGCTACAGCCACCACAGCGCCGCCAGCCTGCCGCAGCAGGACGCCCTCGGCGTGCGCATCCGCCTGGTCGCCGGCAGCGGCTTCTGCCTGGAGTCGCCGGTGCCGGTGCTCTCCCCGACGCTCTACGCCGACGTGCACATGGAGGCCGGCGCCACCCTGCTGGTGCCCACCGAGCACCCACAGCGCGCGGTCTACCTGCTGGACGGCGAGGTGCTGCTGGACGACCAGCCGCTGGCCATCAACACCCTCACCGTGCTGCCCGAGGGCGTGCAGTTCAGCCTGGCCGCCTGTGGCGGCGCGCACCTGGTGATCATCGGCGGTGCCCCGCTGGACGGCCCGAGGCGGATGAACTGGAACTTCGTGTCCAGCGACCCGCAGCGCATCGACGCGGCACGCGCCCGCTGGGCCGCCGGCGACTGGCCGCACGTGCCCGGCGAGACCACGCGCATCGAACTGCCGCGCTAGCTGCGCAGGCGGCTTCCGTAGACGCCCGGCGTGCAGCCGTAGTGGCGCTGGAACAGGGCGATGAAGGCCGAGAGGGAGTCATAGCCCAACTCGCTGGCCAGGGCGGTGACGCTCATGCCATCGGCCAGCAGGGGCAGCGCCGCGAGCAGGCGCAGGCGCTGCCGCCACTCGCGGAACGACAGCTGCGTCTCGGCCTGGAACAGCCGCACCAGGGTTCGCCGCGAGGCCCCCACCTGCCCCGCCCACGCCTCGATGCCACGGTTGTCCGCCGGGTCCGCCTGCAAGGCGTCGGTGATCCGCCGCAGCCGCGCATCGCGCGGTAACGGCAGGCTGAAGGGTGCTTCCTCCAGGCTGCGCACCTCATCCACCAGCACACGCAACAGCCGCGCCTCGGCGCCCTGCTCCGGGTAGTCGCGGGGGAAGCCCGAGGCCCGCTCCATGAGCTCGCGCAGCAGGGGCGTCACCTGCAGCACGGCGCACTCGCGCTGATAGCCGTCCAGCACCGAGGCGTCCAGGTACAGGCTGCGGAACTCGATGGCCCGCTCGCTGTAGGCGGTGTGGCGGACCCCGGCGGGAATCCACAGCGCGCATTGCGGGGGCAGCAGGTAGCTGTGCCCTTCGGTGAGCACCTGCATCACCCCGGCGCGGGCATAGGTGAAATGCACCCAGTCGTGGCTGTGCATCTCGATGGGGTGGCCCGCCGGGATATCGAACATGCGCAGGTAGACCGGGCGCGGCAGGCGCGGGTAGTCGGGGATCGGGGGAACGGCGGGCGGTGCTTGTCTCGCTGGCGACATCGACTGTCCCTTTTGCTCAAGTGAGCAGGAAAATGCCGATGTTAGCCTGCGCCACGCCCATCCGTGCACTGCCCAGGAGCCTTTCATGAGCACCCATTGCCCCATCGCCCGACTCACCGTCCCGGCCATCCGCCAGCGCAAGGGCGCCGGCAGCCTGGTGGCGCTGACCGCCTACAGCACGCCGATGGCGCGCTGGGTGGACGCCCAGGCGGACCTGATCATCGTCGGCGACTCCGTCGGCATGGTGCTCTACGGCATGCCCAGCACGCTGGGCGTGACCCTGGAGATGATGATCGCCCACGGCCAGGCGGTGATGCGGGGTTCCAGCCGCGCCTGCGTGGCGGTGGACCTGCCCTTCGGCAGCTACCAGGCCAGCCCCGAGCAGGCCTTCGTCAACGCCGCGCGGCTGCTGCGCGAAACCGGTGCCCCGGCGGTGAAGCTCGAAGGCGGCGAGGAGCTGGCTGCCACGGTGGAGTTCCTGGTGCGCCGTGGCGTGCCGGTGCTGGCCCATGTCGGGCTGATGCCGCAGCAGGTCAATGCCATGGGTGGCTTCAAGGCCCAGGGGCTGGACGCCGCCGGCGCCGGACGGATACGCCGCGACGCCCTGGCGATGCAGGCGGCCGGCGCCTTCGCGGTGGTCGTCGAGGGGACCGCCGAGCCGTTGGCGCGGCAGCTGACCGAGGAGTTGGCGATCCCCACCATCGGCATCGGCGCCTCGCCCGCCTGCGACGGCCAGGTGCTGGTGAGCGAGGACGTGCTGGGCCTGTTCGGCGACTACCAGCCGCGCTTCGTCAAGCGCTACGCGGAGCTGGCGCCGCAGATCGAACGGGCGCTGGCGGCCTATGCCGGGGATGTACGTGCGGGGCGGTTCCCGGAGCCGGGCCATTGTTTCGGGGTGAAGGCGGCGGGCTGAGCCGGAGGGCCGCCCGGCCCGCCCTGCGGCACCCGGGCGGCTACTGCACCTGCCCTTCCGCCCAGCGCTCCTTCACCTCCAGGACGGCCGGCATCTGGCTGATGAACAGTTCCACCAGGCTCGGATCGAAGTGCCTGCCGCTCTGCTCGCGCAGGAGCGCGATGGCGTCCTCCACCGACCAGGCCCGCTTGTAGGGGCGTTCGCTGGTGAGGGCATCGAAGACGTCGGCGATGGCGACGATGCGCCCTTCGATGGCGATGTCCTCGCCCCGCAGGCCATTGGGGTAGCCGCTGCCGTCCCATTTCTCGTGGTGGGTCAGGGCGATGATGCGGGCCATGCGCAGCAGCCCGCTGGGGTGCTCGCCGATGATCTCGGCGCCGATGCGTACATGCTCGCGCATCACCCGCCACTCCTCGTCATCCAGCTTGCCGGGCTTGCGCAGCACGGCGTCGGGGATGCCGATCTTGCCCACGTCGTGCATCGGCGCGGCGTTGAGCAGGTCTTCGCAGGCCGACTCGCTCCAGCCCAGGGCACGGGCGAGGATGCGCGCGTAATGGCTCATGCGGATGACGTGCAGGCCGGTCTCGTTGTCCTTGTACTCGGCGGCCAGGCCCAGGCGCTGGACGATCTGCAGGCGCGTCTGCTTGAGCTCGTCGAGGCGCACCAGGGACAGGTGCGTACGCACCCGGGCCTTGACGATGGGCGGGCTCACCGGCTTGGTGATGTAGTCCACCGCACCGACCTCGAAGCCCCGCGCCTCGTCCTCGACGTCGGCCAGGGCGGTGACGAAGATCACCGGGATGGTGCTGGTCGCGGGGTCCGCCTTGAGCCGCGCGCAGACCTCGTGGCCGGTCATGCCCGGCATCATCACGTCCAGCAGCACCAGGTCCGGTGCCTCGCGCCCGGCCAGCTCCAGGGCCTTGGCCCCGTCCTTGGCGAACAGCAGGCGGTAGTCGTCCTGGAGGATGTGCCGCAGCACCTGGAGGTTGGTGGGCTCGTCGTCCACCAGCAGCAGGCAGAGGCGGTTGTCCGGGGTGGTAGCGGTCATGCGGAAATCTCTCCCGTCTCGAGCCAGGCCAGCAGGTCGTGGAGGTGCCGCAGCGCCTGGTCGAAGTCGAAATCATCCATGGCACCCTGCAGGTCCTGCAAGCGCGAATGCCCGGGCCGGCCTTCCAGCCCCTGGCGCAGGGTCTCCAGCGCGGCGTCGTCCAGCCCGCCACGCTCGAGTTCCTGGGCCAGGGCCCGGCCGGCCTGGATCAGGGGGGTGAGGTCCACCGGGCCCGAGGCGACCGGCACCGCGGCGCTGCCGGGGAACAGCGGCAGCGCGTCGCGTACCGTGTCCAGCACCCGCTCCAGGGTGTGCAGCAGCGGCTCCAGCTCGGCCACCTTGCCGGCCAGCCCGCAGCGCTCCAGGTCACCGGCGCAGCTGGCCATCTGGCCCAGGCCGAGGTTGGCGGCGGCGCCGCGCAGGCGGTGGGCGATGGCCGCCACATCCGCCAGGGCCTGGCGTTCCAGCGCCGCGCGCAGCTGGGCGAGCAGGTCGTCCTGCTCCTTGAGGAAGCGGGCGATGGCGGCGGCCATCTGCACCGGACCGCCCCAGAGGTCCTTGCCGCGGTTCCAGTCGAACAGCGCGGCCACCTCGCGCTCCAGGGGCACGGTGTCGATGACGACGGCCTGTCGGCCCTCCAGCAGGCGGGCCATCTCGGCCACGAGTTCAGGGACATCCAGGGGTTTGCTGGCGAAGCCATTCATGCCGGCGTCGAGGGCGTTCTGCCGGTCACGGTCGAGCACGCTGGCGGTCAGGGCGATGATGGGCACGGGCGGGCGCCCTTCGCGGCGTTCGAAGCAACGGATCAGGCTGGTGGCTTCCAGGCCGTCCATGCCGGGCATCTGCACGTCCATCAGCACCAGGTCGAAGGATTGCGCGGCAAAGGCCTCGACCGCCGCGCGGCCGTCAGTGACGCCACTCACTTCGTGGCCGAGGCGCTTGAGGTTGATCTCCAGCAGTTCTAGGTTCTGCGCCACGTCGTCGGCGGCGAGGATGCGCAGGCGCGGCAGTACCGGGATCGCCACCGGGCGCTGCTCGCCCTGGCGCACCTGGGCGCCACGGCCGAGGGGGACCTCGACTGTGAATACGCTGCCCTCGCCTTCGCGGCTCTGCACGCGGATGTGCCCGCCCATGAGCTCCACCAGCTGCCGGGAGATGGTGGTGCCCAGGCCCGTGCCGCCAAAGCGCCGGCTCATGGAGGCGTCGGCCTGGGCGAAGGGGTCGAAGATCTTTTCCAGGCGGTCTTCGGCGATGCCGATGCCGGTGTCGTGGATGGCCAGGCGCAGCGCGCCGGGGGCTCCGTCCACCACCAGGCGCACCTGGCCACGCTCGGTGAACTTGACGGCGTTGCCCAGCAGGTTGGTGATCACCTGCTGCAGGCGCAATGCATCGCCCTTGAAGAAGTCGCCCAGGTGCGCGGCGTACTCCAGGTGCAGCGCCAGGCCCTTCTTCTCGGCGCCCAGGCGCTGGGCCGCGCAGACCTGCTCGCAGAGCTCGCGCAGGGAAAAGTCCAGCTGCTCCAACTCGATGGCGCCGCGATCCAGCTTGGCGGTGTCGAGGATGTCGTTGAGCAGCCCCAGCAGCGAGCGCGAGGAGTGCTGCACGGTGCGCAGGTGGCGGCGCTGGCTCTCGCTCAGCGGTGTGTCCAGGAGCAGTTCGGAGAAACCGATGATGGCGTTCATCGGGGTGCGGATCTCGTGGCTCATGTTGGCCAGGAAGCTGCTGCGCGCCGCTGCGGCCTGTTCGGCACGATCGCGGGCGTTGCGCAGGTCCTGCTCCATGATCCGCCGCGGGGTCAGGTCGGTGGCCAGCTTGAGCACCTTGAAGGGGCGTCCGTCGGCGTCGAGGATCGGGTTGTAGGTGGCCTGGATCCACACGTCCTGGCCGCCCTTGCCGAAGCGCCGGTATTCGCCGGAGCGGAACATGCCCTGGCGCAGGTCCTGCCAGAAGCGGGCGTAGCGCTCGCTGGCCACCAGCTCGGGGTCGCAGAAGAGGCCGTGGTGCTGGCCTAGCAGTTCCTCGCGGGAATAGCCGAACAGGTCGAGGAAGTTCTCGTTGACCTCCAGCACGTGGCCATCGAGGTCGTACTCGATCATCGCCATGGCCTTGCTGATGGCGTTGACCTTGCCTTC
Organism: Pseudomonas sp. USHLN015; assembly: GCF_037153275.1. Lineage (NCBI taxonomy): Bacteria > Pseudomonadati > Pseudomonadota > Gammaproteobacteria > Pseudomonadales > Pseudomonadaceae > Pseudomonas > Pseudomonas sp. USHLN015. Next base: position 62,067 of record NZ_JBBCKP010000012.1, on the reverse strand, counting down.
GTACTCGGCGTTGCGCAGCTTGGTCTCGGTCTGGTCCAGCAGCACGCCATCGACCCAGCGCGACTGGCCCTGGTCGTCGAGTTCGACGCTGCCGCTTTCCCATACCCAGTGCTCCTGGCCCTCGCGATCCAGCAGGCGGTACTCCACCACATAGCTGCGGCCCTTGCGGGCGGCGGCGTAGACCTCGTCGGCGACACGTTCGCGGTCGTCGGGGTGGGCCAGTTGCGCGAGGGTGCATCGACGGGCGATGAAGTCCTCGGCCGGCCAGCCGGTGAGCCGCTCCACCGCGTCGCTGATGAACAGGGTGGTCCAGTCGTCGTCCAGGAGGCAGCGGAAGGACACGCCGGGGATGTTGCGGATCAGCGAGCGGTACTGCTGCTCGCTGTCGCGCAGGGCGGCCTCCATGCCCTTGCGCTCGCTGATGTCGGCGACGAAGACCACGAACCAGGGCCGGCCCTCGCGGTGGGAGACGCCGAGGCTGAGGCGCACGGGGATCTCGCGACCGTCACGGGTCAGGCCCACCAGCTCCAGCTCGGAGCCGGAAAGGCGGCTCTCGCCGGTACTGCGGTACTGCTCCAGCGCGCGTTCGAGGTCCCGTGAGTAGGCGCTGGGCAGCAGCACGCTCATGTGCTTTCCGATCAGTTCCTCGGGGGGCCAGCCGAACAGGCCGAGCACCGCGTGGTTGACCGAGCGCACCACGCCTTCGTCGTCGATGGTGAAGATGGCCTCGAAGGCCGCGTCCAGCAGCGAGGACAGGTGGCTGCGCCCGGCCTCCAGCTCGCGGAACAGGTGGCGATAGCGCAGCAGGCCATTGGCGGCGCCGACGAATACGCTGAGGGAGATGGTGGCCATGGCCACGGCCAGCGCCAGGTAGAAGCTGCCGCGCACGCCCTGGGGCATCGCGAACTCCTCGGTGCCGACGAAACGCGCCGCCGCCATGCCGGTGTAGTGCATGCCGGCGATGGCGAGGCCCATCACCGTGCCGCTGACGACGATGGCCGGGACGCCGCCGAGGTGGCGGCGCAGGCCGAAGCGCACCCACAGGGCGATGATCGCCAGCACCACCGCCACCAGGATCGACAGGGCGAAGCCCCAGGGGTCGTAGCGCAGCAGCGGGGCCATCTGCATCGCCGCCATGCCGCTGTAGTGCATGGCACCGATGCCGGCCCCCACCAGCACACCACCGCCGATGAACTGCACGGCGCTGACCTCGTTGCGCGCCAGCAGGTTCAGCGCCACCCAGGACGCGAACAGGCTGGGCAGCACCGAGAGCACGGTGACAGCCGGGTCGTAGCGCACTGCGGCGCACAGCTGGAAGGCCAGCATGCCGATGAAGTGCATGGCCCAGACGCCACCGCCCAGCGCGGCGGCGCCGGTGAAGATGGCCACCTGGCGATACAGGCGACTGCTGCTCAGGCGCGCGACGCCAGCCAGTTGCAGGGCCATGCCGGAGGTGAAGATGGCGATCAGGACCGACAGCAGCACCATCCAGGGGTCGTGCTGGCCGAAGACCAGCAGGCTGGGCTGGTTGGCATCAAAGAAGAACGGGGACAGATCGGGCATCGAATCCGGGTCTCGCGGGCGGGGCGGGCGTCTGAAGAATCAACACGGTCGCGGCCCGTCAGTCAATGTCGGGCCGGCCAGTGGATACGCGCGCATAACCGGCAAAATGCCATCATCCGCGTGCGAATGCAAAACCACCTGTCCGACCGGTCAGGTGAAGACTTCGTCCAGCAATGCATCCATGGCCGCGAAGGCCCGCCGGGCGACCCGCGCATTGTATTCGGCGACGCCGGGGCGCTTGGCGTCGGGGTCGGTGAAGGAGTGCACGGCGCCGCCGTAGCTGAGCAGTTGCCAGTCGACCCCGGCGGCGCTCATCTCGGCGGCGAAGGCGGGCAGTTGCTCGCGGGGCACCAGTGGGTCGGCGGCGCCATCGAGCACCAGCACTGCGCCCTTGATGCGCCTGGCGACTGCCGGGTCGGGCGTGTCCAGTGCGCCGTGGAAGGAGACGAAGGCCTTGAGATCGGCCCCCGCGCGGGCCAGCTCCAGGGCGCAGGTGCCGCCGAAGCAGAAGCCGAAGGCGGCCTGGCGCTGAGGGTCGACCGTCACCGCGTGTTGCTCGCGCAGGGCCTGCAGCGCGGCGAGCATGCGCCGGCGCAACAGCTCGCGGTCTTCCTTGAGCGGCGCCATGGCGGCCCCCGCTTCATGGGCATCGGCAGGCCGCACCCCGGCGCCGTAGAGGTCGGCCACCAGCACCACCCTCCTCTCCTCGGCCACCTGGCGCGCGGTCTGGATGGCGCTTTCGGTGATGCCGAACCAGTTGGGTGCCATCAGCAGGCCCGGCCGTGGGTCTTCGACATTGGGGTCATAGACCAGTTGCCCCTCGAAGACCTGGCCGTCGACTTCATAGCTGATGGCGTGGGCGCGGATCTGACTCATGGATCACCTCTCATCGTGGAAGGGGGACGGCCGTCCGCTCTGGCCTGGGGCTCCTGGCCCGAGCGAAGGAGCTTAGCCGCGCTTGGAGGCGAACGCACGGGCTGGATGGCGATGACGCGGCGCCCGAAGCCGTGAGCCCGATCGCGTTCCTGGTTCCTGGGTGGCGCTGCAACTTGCGACACCGCCATCAGATTGGCATCATGCCGCCGCCGGTTTTCCGGCATCCATGACTTCCAACCGAATTCTTCTCACAAGGAGCGTGACATGAAGGGGCCTTTCGCCGCTGTCCTTCTTTCCCTGTCCCTGCTGGGTGGTTGCGTGACCGTGCCCCAGGGCACCGACTTCCCCGCCCCCGACAAAGCCGCCAGCCCTGCCCGGCAAAGCGTCGCCCTCGCCCGTGTCGAGGTGACCGACAAGACCTTCGTCAAGTGGAACGCCGGGAAGACCGAGTCCAACGGCATGACCCTGAGCCTGGGAAACTACCTCAAGGCCAGCAACCGCTTCAGCGACGTGCGCATGCCCGGGCAGGCCATCGCCCCGGACGACCAGGTGCTGTCGTTCAGCTTCGACACCTACAACGTCCACCGTCGTCCCTACGGCGGGTACTTCCCTTTCGCCATCGTGACCCTGACCGGCTACATCTGGTTCGGCGGCACCACCCACATCGACGAGTCCAACGTCAGCGGCCGCCTCCAGGTGAGCGACGCCCAGGGCAAGCTGCTCTACAGCTACCAGACCCGCCAGTACGGCGAGCGCAGTATTTCGCTCTACTCGCTGGGCCCGGTCAGTGGCGGCCCCGAACGCCAGGGCGCACTCGCCGACCTGCTCGACCAATACCAATCCGATCTTGGAAAACAAACGAAATGACCCACGTCCTGCGCATCACCACCCTCCTCCTGGGCCTGGCCCTGCTCACCGGCTGTGCCGGCTTCCGTTCGGGCGAGACCGAGAATCTCGGCAACTGGCCGCAAGCCGGGGAACAGAAGCCCTCGCTGCGCTACGTAGTGGAAGGCAAGGTCAAGATGAACGACGTCGATGGCGCCGTGCAGCCGGCCACCGTAAAAGCCTGGTCGGACATCACCGGCAAGGCCTACAAGGAATCGAACCTGTTCTCCTCGGTCACCGAAGGCTTCGGTGACGCCGACATCACCGCCGAGGTGAAGGTGACCAACGACGGCCACGGCAGCATGGCGCTGGCCTTCATCAGCGGCCTGACCCTGATGGTGGTGCCGTCCACCGCCGAGGACCGCGTGATCACCCAGACCACCTACCGCAGCCGCGACGGCAAGGTGCTGGCCGAGGTGACCAAGCAGGACAGCGTGCGCACCTGGATGCAGATCCTGCTGTTCCCCGGCGTCGTGGTTGCCAACCCGTTCAGCAAGATCAACCAGATCCACTACGACAACAACAAGGCGACCATCCTCGACGCCAGCAAGAACGGCGTGTTCTGACCCGCCCGCCAGGCCATGAAGAAGGCCCGCAATTGCGGGCCTTTTTCGTTTGGGGTGATGGGCCGGAGGATGGGTGAGCCTGGGGCCTGGCAATCGCGGTTTCGCTGCGCTCCACCCACCCGACCAAGAGCACCGTCATGCTGCGCCCATGAAAAAGGCCCGCTTACGCGGGCCTTTCCGGGGTGCTTCACACGCCTCAGGCGGAGAGTTCCACCAGCAGCTTGTTCAGGCGGCGCACGTAGGCGGCCGGGTCCTTCAGGCTGTCGCCGGCGGCCAGGGCGGCCTGGTCGAAGAGGATGTGGGACAGCTCGCCGAAGCGCTCTTCATCCTGCTCGTTGTCCAGCTTCTCGATCAGCGGGTGGCTGGGGTTGAACTCGAAGATGGGCTTGGAATCCGGCACCTTCTGCCCGCTGGCTTCGAGGATCTGGCGCATCTGCAGGCCCAGGTCCTGTTCGCCGATGGCGAGGATCGCCGGGGAGTCGGTCAGGCGGTGCGAGACGCGCACTTCCGAGACGTCATCGCCGAGGGCGGCCTTGAGGCGCTCGACCAGCCCTTCCTTGGCCTTGGCCACTTCTTCCTGGGCCTTCTTGTCCTCTTCCGAGTCCAGCTTGCCGAGGTCGAGGTCGCCACGTGCCACGTCGGCGAAGTGCTTGCCGTCGAATTCGGTGAGGTAGCTCATCAGCCACTCGTCGATGCGGTCGGTGAGCAGCAGCACTTCGATGCCTTTCTTGCGGAAGACTTCCAGGTGCGGGCTGTTCTTCACCTGGGCGTAGGATTCGCCGGTGAGGAAGTAGACCTTGTCCTGGCCTTCCTTCATGCGGCCGATGTAGTCGGCCAGGGAGACGCTCTGCTCGCCGCTTTCGTCGCTGGTGGAGGCGAAGCGCAGCAGGCCGGCGATCTTCTCCTTGTTGGCGAAGTCCTCCGCCGGGCCTTCCTTGAGGACCTGGCCGAAGTTCTTCCAGAAGCCCTTGTATTGCTCGGGCTCGTTCTTGGCCAGTTTCTCCAGCATGTCCAGCACGCGCTTGGTCAGCGCCGACTTCATGGAGTCGATCACCGGGCCGCTCTGGAGGATCTCGCGGGAGACGTTCAGGGACAGGTCGTTGGAGTCCACCACGCCCTTGATGAAGCGCATGTACAAGGGCAGGAACTGTTCGGCCTGGTCCATGATGAATACGCGCTGGACGTAGAGCTTGAGGCCTCGCGGCGCTTCACGCTGGTACAGGTCGAACGGCGCACGGGCCGGGACGTAGAGCAGGGAGGTGTATTCCAGCTTGCCCTCGACCTTGTTGTGGCTCCAGGACAGCGGGTTCTCGAAGTCGTGGGCGACGTGCTTGTAGAACTCCTGGTATTCCTCGTCCTTCACCTCGGTGCGCGGACGGGTCCACAGGGCGCTGGCGCGGTTGACGGTCTCCCACTCGGGCTCGGCCGGCTTGTCCTTCTCTTCGCCGTAGTGCTCCTTCGGCAGTTCGATGGGCAGGGCGATGTGGTCGGAGTATTTCTTGATGACGTTGCGCAGGCGCCAGCCATCGGCGAACTCTTCCTCGCCGGCTTTCAGGTGCAGGACGATGCGGGTGCCGCGCTCGGCCTTCTCGACGCTGGCGATGTCGAACTCGCCCTCGCCTTTCGACGACCAGTGCACGCCCTCGGCGGCGGAGAGGCCGGCGCGACGGGTGAACACGTCCACCTTGTCGGCGACGATGAAGGCGGAGTAGAAGCCCACGCCGAACTGGCCGATCAGATGCGAGTCCTTCTTCTGGTCGCCCGACAGGTTCTTCAGGAAGTCGGCGGTGCCGGACTTGGCGATGGTGCCCAGGTGGGCGATGACTTCATCGCGGCTCATGCCGATGCCGTTGTCGTCGAGGGTGACGGTCTTGGCATCCTTGTCGAAGCTCACGCGGATCTTCAGCTCGGCGCCGCCTTCGAGCAGCTCCGGCTTGGCCAGCGCTTCGAAACGCAGCTTGTCGGCGGCGTCGGAGGCGTTGGAGATCAGCTCGCGCAGGAAGATTTCCTTGTTGGAGTACAAGGAATGGATCATCAGGTGAAGCAGTTGCTTCACTTCGGTCTGGAAGCCCAGGGTTTCTTTTTGAGTCTCCACACTCATGGTCGTCTAACTCCACGGATGATATAGGCCGCGACTGCGGCGGATGTCATCCAGATGGGGGCTTGCTGTTCAATTTCAAGGGCTTGCATGGAGGGCGTCGACGACCGCCCGGGCGGGCGGCCGTGACGGCGGGGGTCAGGGCTCGAGCAGCTCGATGCGGGCGATCTCTTCGGGGCGCAGCACGAAGCTGGCCTCGCCCTGCCCGGAGATGTTGCGGCGGATGATGATCTGGCCGGCACCGTTGATGCCGTTGAAGCGCCCTTCGGCCAGGCTGCCACGCTGGGTCTGCACGCGCATGGCGAGGTTCTGGTAGTGGTTGGGGTTGTTCAGCAGGCGCTCCAGGGAGAAGCGCTGGCGCCGGTCGGCCGGACGCGAGGTGCGTTCGGCCGGGGCGTCCTCGGCCTTGGCGCTGGCGGTCTCGGGCTTGGCTTCGACCGCTGGCAAGGCCGGGAAGCGGTCGCCCCGGATGGCCCAGCCGCGCAGGTCGCTGCGGATGAACTGCAGCGGCAGGCGCTGGGCGGTGCCGTCGATGCGGGCGTCGACTTCCAGCTCCAGTTCGCGCGCGGGCAGGCTGGCGGTCGGCAGCCGTGCCACTTCGACCTGGCGGGTGGCGAAACGGCGCTGCAGGTAGTCGCGGGCGACGTAGTGCAGGGTGTCCATGGAGTCGTGGCGCAGGTCGACCTGCCCGTCCCGGTAGCGCAGGCGGTCGGTGAACAGCTCGACCTCACCGCTCAGGGTGGTGTGGAACTGCGGCGGCAGCACCAGGTGGAAGGCACCGGCGAGGGTGTTCGGGCCGCGCCGCTTGAGGTCCAGGTGCAGGGTGTAGCCCCTGCCCAGGCGTCGCGCCTCGGGCAGCTCCTGCTCGGGCAGCAGCCAGCTGATCTCGACCTCGGGCTTGCTGCCGGCATCTTCGGGCAGCACGTCCAGGCGCAGTTCGTCCCCGGGTTGCTGGCCCAGGCGGATGCTCACCTCGCGGTGGGCGAAGAAGTCCTGGCCTTCACGCAGGCTGAGCACGCCATCGATGAGCTCGGCCTGCTGGGGCTGGAAGGGCTGGCCGTTGAGCTCGCCGCGCAGGTCGATGGCCAGTTCGCTCGGCGCCTTGCGCTCGCCCTTGAGCCATTCGAGGCTGACCAGGGCGTGCAGGCGCTCGGGGTCGCGATTGGCCAGGAGGGTCAGCCCGACGATCAGCGGGATGACGCCGAGGGCCGCAAGCATCACCGCCTTGCGCGCGGTGCGCCAGTGCGCGGCGATGTAGCCGAGGGTGAGCGGCGGCAACAGGCTGCCGATCCCCCACAGCAGGCTGGTACCGAAGGCGAGCATGACCAGCCAGACGAGGCTGGCGAGGATCAGCAGCAGCCCGCCGAGTATCAGTAGTGCATCCATCCAGGATTCCTTGGTGCGTGACCGGGCGTATCGCACCCGGCCACGGGTCAGGGTTCGTCGACCTTGAAGTGGGCGCGGGCGGTGGCGATGGGCTCGGTCTGGTTGGTCTGCCAGGCGGTGATGGCAACGTTGGCGACGCGACGGCCTTGTCGCCAGACCTGGCAGGTGGCGAAGGTGTCACGATAGTGCCCGGCGCGTAGGTAATCTATCGAGAAGTCGATGATTTTGGGCAAATGTGGAATGCCCATGAACATCAGCAGGTGGAGCATCGCGGCGTGCTCCATGAAGCCGGCGATCACGCCGCCGTGGATGGCCGGCAAGGTCGGGTTGCCGATGTTGTCCTTGTTCGCCGGCAGGCGGAACACCATGTCCTCCCCCAGGCGCAGGCATTCGATGCCCAGCAGCTTGGCGTAGGGGATCAGGCACACCAGCGAGTCGTAGTCGTTCTTCTCGTGGGCTTCTCGTACCAGGGCGTCGAGATCGAGCTTCATGCCGCGCTCCCCTTCTTCAGCTGGCTGGGCTTGCCCATGCGCATGAAGGCACCGACCACATGGGCGATGGGCTGCTCCGGGTCGTCCTGGTAGGCATAGCCGCGGGTGAAGATGACGTTGGGCGTGACGCGGTAGCACTCGGCGAAACCAAAGACGTCCTTGTTCGGCTCGGCCGGGTGCATGTAGTCGATGCGCAGGTCGAGGGTCGGGCAGATCTCGAACTCCGGGAGCACGCAGACGGTGGAGATGCCGCAGGTGGTGTCCATCAGGGTGGTGATGGCGCCGCCATGGATGACGCCGGTTTCCGGGTTGCCGATGATCCGCTCGCTGTAGGGCAGGCACAGGGTCAGGCCCCGGCTGTCGGCATCGTGCACGCGCAGGCCGAGCACCTGGCAGTGGCGCAGCACGGACAGGAAGCGCTGGGCATTGTCGAGAATGGGGTTGTCGCTCATCCGGTGGTTCCATGGCGTTGGCGTGAAGGCGCGCATGATACCGCGCGGCCCGCCGCCGGGGCGATCCGGCTGAACTTCCGGGGCACAGGGGGACTCGAAAGCTCGTCGTGCAACAACCGAGACCAAGGAGACCCCCCATGCACAAGTCCTATGCCTATGCCCTGCTGATCGCCGCGAGCCTGAGCCTCGCCGCCTGCGACAAACCCGCTGACGACAAGGCCGCCCAGCCGAGCGAAACCCCGCCCGCCGCCACCCAGCCGGCACCTGGCGGTGCCCCGCAGACCCCGGCTCCGGCCCCCTCCACCCCGGCTGCGCCGAGCACCGCACCGGAAGCCGCCCCGCAGGGTGGCCAGCCCAGCGGCCAGCAGTAACAGCGGCAGCCGCCAGCCCTTGCGCCATGAGGGCTGGCGGCGTCCCAAGGAACTAAAGCGAAACGCCTGGGCTCCAAACGGCACGCGATGAGGCCACTCATCCCGCCCCTAGAGAACCAGGAGACATACCGTGCTCAATCCCCTTCCCTATGCCCTGATCCTGGCCGTGACCCTCGGCCTGGCAGCCTGCGAAAAGACCCCGGAAGACAAGATGGAAGCGGCCAAGGAATCGGCATCCGAAGCCATGGAATCCCTGGGCGACGCGGCGAAGGAAAGCGGCGAGGCGGCCGAACGGAAGGCCGACCCGATCACCGGTCACGAACCCACCGCCGGCGAGAAGGCCGAAGAGGCCGCCGATGACATCGGCGATGCGGTGGAAGGCGCCGGCGACGAAGCCAAGGACGCCATCGACGGCAAGTGACCCCAGGCTCCATCTCCCAACGCAAAGGCCCGCATCATGCGGGCCTTCTCGTATCTGCCGGGTGCCATTCGGTCGCCCCCGCCTGCGAGGGGGTGACGATGAGTCAGAGCACCGGGCTGAGCATCAACAGCAGGCAGCACACGAGCCCGACCACCCATACCAGGCTGCGCAGCAGGTGGATGTCGTTCCAGTAGAGGAACAGGTAGATCACCCTGGAGACGATGAACACCAGCGCCAGCAGGTCGATCAGCCAGCCACGGGTGTCGGTGGTGTGGGCCATCAGCACGCCGGCGGCGAACAGCGGGAAGATCTCGATGCTGTTCAGGTGCGCCCCCAGCGCACGACCGCCGAAGCCGGTCAGGCGGGATTGCTGGGCCCGGGGGTGGTGGTTGTCGTAGCCGCCGCCCTCCTCCTTCATGGCCCTGGCCACGGGAATCTTGGCGATGTAGATCAGCAGGGCAGCGAAGAACACGCACCAGAACGGAATACTCATTCGTTTTTCTCCTTCGGCGGCTCCGCCGCCTGTGTCGTCGGGGTGTACACCATCACCTCTAGCACAGCGGAGTGGAATTCGCGTCGATACAGCACCAGGACCACGCCTGCGGTGATCAGCATGAAGAACCAGGGGTTGATGAACCAGGCCAGCATGGCCAGGCCGAAGTAGTAGCTGCGCAGGCCGAGGTTGAACTGGTTGGCCGCGAGCGAGATGACCCGCGCGGTGCGCACGGCGAAGTCCTTGCGTTCCTGGTCGCCGACGTTGCGCTCGCCGATCATCGGCGCCGCCCCCACCAGTACGGCGGCGAAGTTGTACTGGCGCATGCACCAGCTGAAGGTGAAGAAGGAGTAGACGAACACCACGGCGATGGCCAGCAGCTTGACCTCGGAGATGCCCCGGCTGGCGGGCTCGACGTACGGCAGGTCGGCGAGGATGGAGACGGCGCGGTCGGTGGAGCCGAGCACGGTGAGCACGCCGGCGAGGATGATGAGGGTGCTGGAGGCGAAGAAGGAGGCGTTGCGCTCCAGGTTGCCGATCACGCTGGCGTCGGCGATGCGGTTGTCGCGCAGCAGCAGGCGGCGCATCCAGTCTTCGCGATACAGGTGCATGACCGAGGCGAGGCACGGGGTGTCCCTGCCCTTCCAGGTGGCGTAGCGGGTGTAGCCACCCCAGCAGAGGATGAACCAGAGGATGGCCAGCAGGTTCCACAGGTAGTGGAAGTCGATCAGCTCGGAAATGTCGTTCATGGGTGGCCTGGTGCGGATAAGGGGAACCGCCCTGTAGACGTCAACGCCGCCGGGGAAGACACCCGGTCACCGACGCAACACCGCACCCGCTTCCAACCAGGCGCGGTGGCAGGAAAAAGGCCACCCGCAGGTGGCCTCTCAAAGGGTGCGAAGCGGCTCAGGCCGGCACGACGGCGGGGCGGCCCGCCAGGCGGTCGGCGATAACCGCCAGCACCAGGACCAGCAGCACCGGCAGCAGCCAGGCCAGGCTCTGGCTGGAGAACGGCAGGTGCTCGATGAAGGACGGTACCAACGACTTGAAGCCGGCAGCGCCCAGGCCGTCGATGAGGCCGAAGACGAGGGCAACGAGCATCGTGGGCACGAAGACGCGACGCGACGACAGCCACAGGCGATTGCAGAGGCTCAATGCCACCAGGACGATCGCCAGGGGATACAGCCCCACCAGCACAGGCACCGAGAAGGCGATCAGCTGGGTCAGCCCCTGGTTGGCCACCAGCAGGCTGAACGCGGCCAGCCCCAGTACCACGGTGCGGTAGGAGACCGGCAGGATGCGGCTGAAGAACTCGCCGCACGCGGTCAGCAGGCCGACGGCGGTGGTCAGGCAGGCCAGGGTGATGACCACGGCCAGCAGCAGGCTGCCGACGGTGCCGAAGGTGTGCTGAACGTAGGCGGTGAGGATCTGTACACCGTTCTGTGCGTCACCGGCGATGCCCTGGCTGGTGGCTCCCAGATAGAAGAGCGCGAGGTAGACGGCGGCCAGTCCGGAAGCAGCGATGATCCCGGCTATGACGGAGTAGCGAGTAACCAGGCCGGCATCTTCGACACCGTGGTCGCGGATGGCCGTGGCGATGACGATGCCGAATACCAGCGCACCCAGGGTGTCCATGGTCAGGTAGCCCTGCAGGAAACCTTCCACCAGCGGCGCAGCCTGGTAAGCCTGCGAGGTGCTGCCGATGGGACCGGCCGGCATGCTCATCGCGGCACCGCCCAGAACCAGCAGCGCTGCCAGCAGCACAGGGGTGATGAACTTGCCGATGCTGTCCACCAGCTTGCCGGGATTCAGGGCCAGGAACAGCACGGCACCGAAGTACAGCACGCTGTAGGTGAACAGTGCGATGCCGCTTTCTCCGGTGAATGGCGCAACACCCATCTCGAAGGAAACCACGGCGGTACGCGGGGTGGCGAAAAGAGGCCCTATGGCCAGGTACACGGCTACCGCGAAGGCCAGGCCGGCAGCCTTGCCGAGCGGCGCGGTGAGGCGGTCCATGCCGCCCCCGACACGTGCCAGGGCGACCACGGTGAGCAGCGGCAGGCCGACGCCGGTGAGCAGGAAGCCGAGCGCGGCGCGCCAGACGTTTTCACCCGCAGCCATGCCGGCGCTGGGCGGAAAAATGATGTTGCCGGCGCCAAGGAACAGCGCGAATGTCATGAAGCCGAGGGCCAGGAGGTCCGAGCCTTTCAAACGAGTCATAGGGAGGAATACCACAGGCAGAATTTCATAGTTTCAGAGGGTTTCCCCGGGGTACGGGAAACGTCATCCATCCGTTTTGGGATCGACCATGGGTGCCCGTTCCCTGCCCTTGTGGAGCCTGGCGAGCTTGAGGGGTGCAAGACTAGCGATTTGTTCAGCCTACCGGCACTGACATGCATCAGCCTGTCGACTGGACTTAACTATCTGTCGCCTGAACAACAGGCGCGAAAAAACACAAAGGCCACCCGAAGGTGGCCTTTGCTCAGATCGGAAAGCCTTAGGCCTTCTTCACTTCCCAGCCGGTCAGCTCGGCCAGGGCCTTGCCGATGTCGGCCAGGGAACGCACGGTCTTCACACCCGCGTCCTGCAGGGCGGCGAACTTCTCGTCCGCAGTGCCCTTGCCGCCGGAGATGATGGCGCCGGCGTGGCCCATGCGCTTGCCGGGCGGTGCGGTGACACCGGCGATGTAGGACACCACCGGCTTGGTCACGTTGGCCTTGATGAAGGCAGCGGCTTCTTCTTCAGCGGAACCGCCGATCTCACCGATCATGACGATCGCTTCGGTCTTCGGGTCTTCCTGGAACAGCTTCAGGATGTCGATGAAGTTGGAGCCCGGGATCGGGTCGCCACCGATGCCCACGCAGGTGGACTGGCCGAAGCCGGCGTCGGTGGTCTGCTTCACGGCTTCATAGGTCAGGGTGCCGGAACGCGACACGATGCCTACCTTGCCCGGCAGGTGGATGTGACCCGGCATGATGCCGATCTTGCACTCGCCAGGAGTGATCACACCCGGGCAGTTCGGGCCGATCAGGCGTACGCCCAGCTCGTCGCACTTGACCTTGGCTTCCAGCATGTCGATGGTCGGGATGCCTTCGGTGATGCAGACGATCAGCTTGATGCCGCCGAAAGCCGCTTCGAGGATGGAATCCTTGCAGAACGGAGCCGGAACGTAGATCACCGATGCGTCGGCGCCGGTGGCTTCCACGGCTTCCTTGACGGTGTTGAACACCGGCAGGCCGAGGTGGGTGGTGCCACCCTTGCCGGGGGTCACGCCGCCAACCATCTTGGTGCCGTAGGCGATGGCTTGCTCGGAGTGGAAGGTGCCCTGCGAGCCGGTGAAGCCCTGGCAGATTACTTTGGTGTCTTTATTGATCAGGACGCTCATTACTTACCCTCCGCGGCCTTGACGACCTGCTGGGCAGCGTCGGTCAGGCTGGTCGCAGCGATGATGTTCAGACCGCTTTCGGCCAGTACCTTGGCGCCGAGTTCGGCGTTGTTGCCTTCCAGGCGGACGACCACCGGGATCTTCACGCCGACTTCCTTCACTGCACCGATGATGCCTTCGGCAATCATGTCGCAACGAACGATACCGCCGAAGATGTTCACCAGTACGGCAGCTACGTTGCTGTCGGACAGGATGATCTTGAAGGCTTCGGTCACGCGCTCCTTGGTAGCGCCGCCGCCGACGTCGAGGAAGTTGGCAGGCTTGCCACCGTGCAGGTTGACGATGTCCATGGTGCCCATGGCCAGGCCAGCGCCGTTGACCATGCAGCCGATGTTGCCTTCCAGCGCGACGTAGTTCAGTTCCCACTTCTGCGCATGGGCTTCACGCGCGTCGTCCTGGGACGGGTCGTGCATGGCGCGCAGCTTGGGCTGGCGGTACATGGCGTTGCTGTCGATGTTGATCTTGGCGTCCAGGCAGTGCAGGTTGCCGTCGGCCTTGATCACCAGCGGGTTCACTTCCAGCAGGGCCAGGTCGTAGTCCTGGAACAGCTTGGCCAGGTTCACGAAGATGTGGGTGAACTGCTTGATCTGGTCGCCTTGCAGGCCCAGTTGGAAGGCCAGTTCACGACCCTGGTAGGGCTGAGCGCCGACCAGCGGGTCAACGGTGGCCTTGAGGATCTTCTCGGGAGTCTCGTGGGCTACTTTCTCGATGTCCACGCCACCCTCGGTGGAGGCCATGAACACGATGCGGCGGCTGGAACGGTCTACCACGGCGCCCAGGTACAGTTCCTTGGCGATATCGGTGCAGGACTCGACCAGGATCTTGCTGACCGGCTGGCCGTTGGCGTCGGTCTGGTAGGTCACCAGGCGCTTGCCGAGCCAGTTGGCGGCGAACGCCTTGGCGTCGTCCTTGCTCTTGACCAGCTTCACGCCGCCCGCTTTACCGCGGCCGCCGGCGTGGACCTGGGCCTTGACGACCCACTCGCTGCCACCGATTTTTTCGCAGGCTTCTGCGGCTTCTTCCGGGGTATCCACGGCGAAGCCCTTGGATACGGGCAGGCCGTACTCAGCGAACAGCTGCTTACCCTGATATTCGTGGAGATTCATGCTTGTCTACCGTCTTCGTTTGGGTATTGCCCATTCGGCGCTGCATTCGTGGTGCCGCGCCACCTGTGACTGCTTCTGAAGGCAGTCCGGCGGGCTTTCCGCGGTGAGCCCCTGAGGGACTCACGACGGGTGGCCCGCCGTGGTTCTTCTGTCAGGAATCCGCTGGGGAGGCCGCAACAGGGCGCGGCATCCCCGGCTGATTTCTCAACGCTTCTTGCGGTTGGCGATGTGGATCGCGTGGCCGTTCACGGCCAGGGCCGCTTCGTGCAGCGCCTCGGACAGGGTCGGGTGCGAGAAGACCATCATGCCCAGGTCTTCGGCGCTGGTGCCGAACTCCATGCCGATCGCGCCTTGCTGTACCAGCTCCGCAGCGCTCGGGCCGATCACGTGGACGCCCAGGACGCGGTCGGTCTTGGCATCGGCGATGACCTTGACCAGGCCGGTGGTGTCGTTGGCAGCCATGGCGCGACCGCTGGCCGCGAAGGGGAAGGTGCCGACGTTGACTTCGACGCCTTCGGCCTTCAGGGACTGCTCGGTCTTGCCGACCCACGCGATTTCCGGGTGGGTGTAGATCACCGATGGGATCAGGTCGTAGTTCATCTGGGCTTTGTGGCCGGCGATGCGCTCGGCGACCATGATGCCCTCTTCCGATGCCTTGTGGGCCAGCATCGCACCACGCACCACGTCGCCGATGGCGAAGACGCCGGGAACGGAGGTCTTGCAGTGGTCGTCGACGTAGATGTAGCCGCGCTCGTCAAGGGTAACGCCGCTGTCGGCAGCCAGCAGGTCGGTGGTGACCGGACGACGACCAACGGCAACGATCAGCTTGTCGAACACCTGCTTCTGCTCGCCTTCGGCGTCGGTGAAGCTGACGGTGACCTGCTTCTTCTTCACTTCGGTACCGGTGACACGGGCGCCCAGGCGGATCTTCAGGCCCTGCTTGGTGAGGACCTTGAGGGCTTCCTTGGCGATCTGCTCGTCAGCGGCCGGGAGGAACTTGTCCAGGGCTTCCAGCACGGTGACTTCGGCACCCAGGCGGGCCCATACGGAGCCCAGCTCCAGACCGATCACGCCAGCGCCGATCACGCCGAGCTTCTTCGGCACGGCCTGGAAGTCCAGGGCGCCGGTGGAGTCGACGATGACGTCCTGGTCGATGGGAGCCGGGGGGATTTCCACCGGGCGGGAGCCGGATGCCAGGATCACGTTCTCGGCCTGGACGATCTGGGTCTTGCCGTCGGAACCGGTGACTTCGACCTGCTTGTTGGCCAGCAGCTTGCCGTGGCCTTCCAGCAGGGTGACGCCGTTGGCCTTGAACAGGGTGCTCACGCCGCCGGTCAGGTTCTTAACGATGCCGTTCTTGCGCGCGACCATGGCCGGTACGTCGATGCTGACGCCCTTGGCTTCGATGCCATGGATTTTGAAGCCATCGATGGCCTCGTGGTACTTGTAGGAGCTGTCCAGCAGCGCCTTCGACGGAATGCAGCCGACGTTCAGGCAGGTACCGCCCAGAGCGGTCTTGCCGTCCTTGTCCTGGTACTTCTCGATGCAGGCGGTCTTCAGGCCCAGTTGGGCTGCCTTGATGGCCGCGACGTAACCGCCGGGGCCCGCACCAATCACTACCACGTCGAATTTCTGGGTCATAACGTTCTCCTAAGCCTCGAGCTTCGAGCGGCAAGCCACGGGCCGGGCTGCGATGTTCTGCAGCTTGCGGCGTGTGGCTTGCAACTGATTTAGATGTCCAGCAGCAGACGAGCCGGGTCTTCCAGCAGGTTCTTGATGGTCACCAGGAAGCTGACGGCTTCCTTGCCATCGATCAGACGGTGATCGTAGGACAGAGCCAGGTACATCATCGGGCGGATGACCACTTGGCCGTTCACGGCCATGGGACGCTGGATGATGTTGTGCATGCCGAGGATAGCGGCCTGCGGCGGGTTGACGATCGGGGTCGACATCATCGAACCGAAGGTACCGCCGTTGGTGATGGTGAAGGTGCCACCGGTCATCTCGTCGATGGACAGTTTGCCCTCGCGCGCCTTCTTGCCGAAGGTGGCGATGCCGTTCTCGACTTCCGCCAGGCTCATCAGCTCGGCGTTGCGCAGGACCGGAACCACCAGGCCACGGTCACTGGAAACGGCAACGCCGATGTCCTGGTAGCCGTGGTAGACGATGTCGTTGCCGTCGATCGAGGCGTTGACCGCCGGGAAACGCTTCAGCGCCTCGACGGAAGCCTTGACGAAGAAGGACATGAAGCCCAGGCGGACGCCGTTGTGGGTCTTCTCGAACAGGTCCTTGTACTTCGAACGCAGGGCCATGACTTCGGTCATGTCGACTTCGTTGAAGGTGGTCAGCATGGCCATGGTGGACTGGGCTTCGACCAGGCGCTCGGCGACCTTGGCACGCAGGCGGGTCATCGGGACGCGCTTCTCGACGCGATCACCCGCGGCGAAGACCGGGGCTTCGGCGGCCGGAGCGGCAGCCTTGGCAGCCGGGGCGGCGGCCGGAGCGGATTTCTTCGCTTCGACGGCGGCGACCACGTCTTCCTTGGTCACGCGACCGCCCTTGCCGGTGCCGGCGATGCTGTTCGGGTCGATGCCGTTCTCTTCGGCCAGCTTGCGAGCGGCCGGCGAGAGGATGGCGTCGTCGCCACCGGCAGCCGGAGCGGCGGCCTGGGCAGCGGGAGCGGCAGCCGGGGCTGCTGCGGCGGGAGCGGCGGCGGCAGCGCCACCTTCGGTCAGTTTGCCCAGCAGTTCGCCACTGAGGACGGTGTCGCCCTCGTTCTTGACGATCTCGGCCAGGACGCCGTCGGCCTCGGCCAGCACTTCCATCACCACCTTGTCGGTTTCGATGTCGACGATCAGCTCGTCACGCTTCACGGCCTCGCCCGGCTTCTTGTGCCAGGTGGCTACGGTGCCATCGGCAACCGACTCGGGGAATGTAGGGGCTTTGATCTCGATAGCCATTTGTATGGGTTCCTATCTAATTCGGTTTTATCTGCGCGAAGGCGTTAAACAGTAAAGGCATCTTGCAGCAGTTTTTCCTGCTGCTCGGCGTGCATCGAGGCATAGCCGCAGGCCGGCGAGGCCGACGCGTCACGACCGGCGTACTCGAGGAACAGCCCTTTCTTGTGGGCCGCCGCGACACGACGCATGTGATGCTGGCTGCAGTACCATGCGCCCTGGTTCATCGGCTCTTCCTGGCACCAGACGATGTGCTTGAGGTTCTTGTACTGGGCAAGAACTTCGGCCAGGTCGTCTTCCGGGAACGGATAGAGCTGCTCGATGCGCACGATGGCGATGTCTTCGCGGCCTTCGGCACGACGCTTTTCCAGCAGGTCGTAGTAGACCTTGCCGCTGCACAGCACCAGGCGCTCGACCTTCTTCGGATCGATCGGGTCGATCTCGCCGATGACGGTCTGGAACGAACCCTCGGCCAGATCTTCCAGGGTGGAGATGGCGAGTTTGTGGCGCAGCAGGGACTTGGGCGTCAATACGACCAACGGCTTGCGCAGCGGGCGGATCACCTGGCGACGCAGCAGGTGGTAGATCTGCGCCGGGGTGGTCGGCATGCAGACCTGGATGTTGTGCTCGGCGCACAGCTGCAGGTAACGCTCCAGGCGTGCGGAGGAGTGCTCCGGGCCCTGCCCTTCGTAGCCGTGCGGCAGCAGCATGGTCAGGCCGCAGAGACGACCCCACTTGTGCTCGCCACTGGTGATGAACTGGTCGATCACCACCTGGGCGCCATTAGCGAAGTCACCGAACTGGGCTTCCCAGATCACCAGCGCGTTGGGCGTGGTGGTGGAGTAGCCGTATTCGAAGGCCAGCACGGCCTCTTCGGACAGGTAGGAGTCGTATAGTTCGAAGCTCGGCTGGCCGTCGAACAGGTTCTGCAGCGGCAGGTAGGTGCCGGCGTCCTTCTGGTTGTGCAGCGCCGCATGGCGGTGCGAGAAGGTACCGCGACCCACGTCCTGGCCGGTGATGCGGACCGGGTGGCCTTCGAACAGCAGGGTGGCGTAGGCCATGGTCTCGGCGTAGCCCCAGTTGATCGGCAGGCCGCCGGCGCCCATCTTCTGGCGGTCTTCGAGGATCTTCGAAACCTGGCGCTGGACGACGAAGCCTTCCGGGATCTCCAGCAGCTTGGCGGAGAGATCCTGCAGGGTCTTGAGCTCGAAACGGGTGTCGTGGCGAGCGGTCCAGGCATGGCCCAGGTAGGGGCGCCAGTCGACGAAGAGCTCCTTGTTGGGCTCCTTCACCAGGCTCTTGACCACGTGCTGGCCGTTGTCCAGGGCGGTGCGGTACTCGTCGATCTTGGTCTGCACGCGCTCGTTGTCGAGCACGCCGGACTGGATCAGGGCATCGGCGTAGAGCTCACGCGTGGTGCGCTGCTTGGCGATCTGCTGGTACATCAGCGGCTGGGTGCCGCTCGGCTCGTCGGCCTCGTTGTGGCCGCGACGGCGGTAGCAGACCAGGTCGATGACCACGTCACGCTTGAACTGCATGCGGTAGTCGACGGCCAGCTGGGTCACGAAGAGCACGGCTTCCGGATCGTCGCCGTTCACGTGGAAGATCGGCGCCTGGATCATCTTGGCGACGTCGGTGGCGTACTCGGTGGAGCGCGAGTCGTCCTGACGGCTGGTGGTGAAGCCGACCTGGTTGTTGATGACGATGTGCACGGTACCGCCGGTGCGGTAGCCGCGGGTCTGCGACATCTGGAAGGTTTCCATGACCACGCCCTGGCCCGCGAAGGCGGCGTCGCCGTGGATGGAGATCGGAAGTACCTTGTCGCCGGCCTTGTCCTTGCGGCGGTCCTGACGGGCGCGCACGGAACCCTCGACCACCGGGGAGACGATTTCCAGGTGGGAGGGGTTAAACGCCAGCGCCAGGTGGACTTCGCCGCCCGAGGTCATGACGTTGGAGGAGAAGCCCTGGTGGTACTTGACGTCACCGGAGGACAGGCCCTCGACCTTCTTGCCCTCGAACTCGTCGAACAGGTCGCGCGGGTTCTTGCCGAAGGTGTTGACCAGGACGTTCAGACGGCCGCGGTGGGCCATGCCGATGACGATTTCCTGAGTGCCGTAGGCGCCGGAGCGTTGGATGATCTCGTCCAGCATCGGAATCAGGCTTTCGCCACCTTCCAGGCCGAAACGCTTGGTGCCCGGGTACTTGGTGCCCAGGTACTTTTCCAGGCCTTCGGCTGCGGTCAGGCGCTCGAGCAGGTGGCTCTGCACTTCGGCGGAGAACGCCGGGCGGCCACGCACGCTTTCCAGGCGCTGCTGGAACCACTTGCGCTGGTCGGAATCGACGATGTGGGTGAACTCGGCACCGATGGTGCGGCAGTAGGTCTGCTGCAGCGATTGATGGATCTCGCGCAGGGTCGCCTCTTCCTTGCCGATGTAGAGCTCACCGGTACGGAAGGTGGTGTCGAGGTCGGCGTCGGTCAGGCCGTAATGGTTGATCGACAGATCGGCCGGCACCTTGCGCTGCCAGAGGCCGAGGGGGTCGAGCGTCGCCGCCTGATGGCCGCGCATGCGGTAGGCCTGGATCAGGCGCAGGACTTCGACCTGCTTCTTCTCGTGCTCGCTGCTGACGCTGCCAGCCGAAACGGGCTGGGCACGGCGCTGGTTCTTGGCGAGCAGGACGAAATGGTCGCGGACAGTAGAATGCGATACGTCGGTGGCGGCGTTGCCGTCGGCCGGCAACTTCTGGAAGTAGGTGCGCCACTCTTCGGGCACAGCGTTGGGATCGTGCAGGTAAAGCTCATAGAGCTCTTCCACATATGCAGCGTTGCCACCGGATAGGTGGGCGCTGTTCCACATGCGCTGCATTACGCTTTCTTGCATGCTTGGTCACCCTCGGTAAGGGGACACCACCGGCGTGGAATCATCGTGGTTTCAACAGTCCTGGCACAGCGACTCGGTAAAGCCACCAAGGATCCCGCAGATAGTCCGGGCACCAGCCCGGTTGCCCCTGCTGGTCATCTATGTATTTTCAAGTAAGGACCGCCGCTTTGTGAGCTGCTGTCCTGGTTTTACTGCGGCGCCGGAAGCAAACCGGCGCCGCAGGTGTCACGGGTAAAGCATGAAGCGCATCAAGTACCGCTTTGCAGCAGCATGTGACGTACGTGGCCGATCGCCTTCGTCGGGTTCAGACCCTTGGGGCAGACGCTCACGCAGTTCATGATGCCGCGGCAGCGAAACACGCTGAACGGATCGTCCAGCGCTGCCAGACGCTCTTCGGTCTTGGTGTCACGGCTGTCGGCCAGGAAGCGATAGGCCTGCAGCAGTGCAGCGGGACCGAGGAACTTGTCCGGGTTCCACCAGAAGGAGGGGCAGGAGGTCGAGCAGCAGGCGCACAGGATGCACTCGTACAGACCGTCCAGCTTCTCGCGCTCTTCCGGGGACTGCAGACGCTCGATCGCCGGGGCGGGCGCGTCGTTCTGCAGGAAGGGTTTCACCTTCTCGTACTGCTTGTAGAAGATGCTCATATCGACGACGAGGTCACGGATGACCGGCAGGCCAGGCAGCGGGCGGATCACCAGCTGGCCGCCCTTGAGGCCGGCAGCGGAGATCGGCGTGATGCAGGCCAGGCCGTTCTTGCCGTTGATGTTCATGCCGTCGGAACCGCAGACGCCTTCACGGCAGGAGCGACGGTAGGAGAAACCCTCGTCCTGCTCCTTGATCAGGGCCAGCACGTCCAGGACCATGATGTCCTTGCCGCCGGTATCGACCTGGAAGTCCTGCATGAAGGGCGCAGCGTCCTGGTCCGGGTTGTAGCGATAAACGCTGACTTTCAGAATGTTGGCTTGCGACATATCAGCCACCCTTAATAGGTACGTACTTTGGGTTCAAACGCCGGAACGGTCTTGGGCGTGAAGTTGACGTCGCGCTTGGTAACGCGTTTCTCACCCGGGAAATACAGGGTGTGGCACAGCCAGTTCTCGTCGTCACGATCTTCGAAGTCTTCGCGGGCGTGCGCGCCGCGGGATTCCTTGCGGACCTCCGCTGCGATCGCGGTAGCCTCGGCCACTTCGAGAAGGTTCTGCAGTTCCAGCGCCTCGATACGCGCGGTGTTGAAGGCCTGGCTCTTGTCGGCGATCTTCACGTTGGCGATGCGCTCGCGCAGGTCGGCCAGCTGAGCGATGCCTTTCTGCATGTATTCGCCGGTACGGAATACGCCGAAGTAGTTCTGCATGCAGTTCTGCAGTTCTTTACGCAGCGGAGCCACGTCTTCGCCACTGCTGCGCTCGTTGACGCCGGACAGGCGCTTGAGCGACAGCTCCAGGTCGGTTTCCGAAGCACCGCGGTGCTCGATACCTTCCTTGAGGGCTTTTTCCAGGTGCAGGCCGGCAGCACGACCGAATACCACCAGGTCGAGCAGCGAGTTGCCGCCGAGACGGTTGGCACCGTGTACGGATACGCAGGCGACTTCGCCGACCGCGAACAGGCCGTCGATGATGGTGTCCTTGCCGTTGGCATCCTGGGTGATGGCCTGGCCATGGATGTTGGTGGCAACGCCGCCCATCATGTAGTGGCAGGTCGGGATCACCGGCACCGGCGCGACGACAGGGTCGACGTGGGCGAAGGTCTTCGACAGTTCGCAGATACCCGGCAGGCGGCTGTGCAGCACTTCCTCGCCCAGATGGTCGAGCTTCAGCAGCACGTGGTCCTTGTCCGGGCCACAGCCGTTGCCAGCCAGCACTTCCTTGACCATGGAACGGGCGACCACGTCGCGGCCGGCCAGGTCCTTGGCGTTCGGAGCGTAACGCTCCATGAAGCGCTCGCCATGGGCGTTGATCAGGTAGCCACCCTCGCCACGGCAACCTTCGGTCACCAGCACGCCGGCACCGGCGATACCGGTCGGGTGGAACTGCCACATTTCGATGTCCTGGACCGGCACGCCTGCACGCAGGGCCATGCCGATGCCGTCACCGGTGTTGATCAGGGCGTTGGTGGTGGACGCATAGATGCGGCCAGCGCCGCCCGTGGCCAGCACCACGGCCTTGGAGCGGATGTAGACGGTCTCGCCGGTCTCGATGCAGATGGCGATGATGCCGACCACGGCGCCATCCTGGTTCTTCACCAAGTCGACGGCGTACCACTCGTTGAGGAACGAGGTGCCGTTCTTCAGGTTGGCCTGGTACAGAGTGTGCAGCAGCGCGTGACCGGTACGGTCGGCGGCAGCGCAGGTACGGGCGGCCTGGCCACCCTTGCCGAAGTCCTTGGACTGGCCACCGAACGGACGCTGGTAGATGCGGCCCTGCTCGGTACGGGAGAACGGCAGGCCCATGTGTTCCAGCTCGAACACGGCTTCCGGGCCGACGGAGCACATGTATTCGATCGCGTCCTGGTCACCGATGTAGTCGGAGCCCTTGACGGTGTCGTACATGTGCCAGCGCCAATCGTCGTTCGGGTCGGCCGAAGCGATGGCGCAGGTGATGCCGCCCTGGGCGGAAACGGTGTGAGAACGGGTCGGGAAGACCTTGGTGACCACAGCAGTCTTGTGGCCGCCCTGCGCCAATTGCAGCGCGGCGCGCATACCAGCGCCACCGCCGCCGACGATGATGGCGTCGTAGGAAAGAGTACGAATGCTAGACATGAATCAGATACCCCACAGAATCTGCACGCCCCAGACGAAGTACGCGAACATGGCGATGCCGCAGACTGCCTGGAACAGGAAACGCACAACGGTTGCCCACTTGCCCAGCGCCATCGGCGTCAGGTAGTCAGTGGAGATGGTCCACATGCCAACCCAGGCATGTACACCGAGAGCAACCAGCCCGAGCAGGCTGAAGATGCGCATCCAGTTCTGGGAGAACAGACCATGCCAGTCAGCATAGGTCAGGCCGGGATTCGCAACGAGGTAGCCCAGCAGGAAAAGGAAATAAGCCGCGAGAACGACCGCAGAAACGCGCTGAGCCATCCAGTCATAGAGGCCCGAACGCGAGAAGTTCGTGACATTGGTTACCATACCCACACCCCCGCCAGCACGATCAGCACCGCGGAAATCGCGATGACGATTTTCGAGCCCAGCTTGCCGCCCTCGAGCGTCTCGCCGATACCCGCATCCATCACCAGGTGGCGCACACCGGCGACCAGGTGATAAAGCAATGCGGACAGCAGGCCCCAAATCACAAACTTGGCCAGCGGACTGGTCAGGCACGCCTTCACCTGCTCGAAGCCTTCCTCGGATGCCAGCGACTTGCCGAGTGCGTAAAGCAGCACAGCGATGCCGACGAAGAGGATGACGCCAGAGATACGGTGGAGAATGGACGTGTAAGCAGTGATTGGGAGTTTGATGGTCCTGAGATCTAGGTTTACAGGTCGTTGGCTATTCACGGCTTTTTTTTCACACTGAGGCCCCTAACAATCAGGGCAAGTTGTCGGGAAGTGCACTGGTCAGGTACCCCTCACCAAGGGAGTGCCGACCTCCAGAATACGGGCTTCAGGGCCCCTGGCAGTCGGGCGCTGAGTATAGACAGTTAGCTGACTAATGACAACGGAAAGGCCTCCCCCTAAGAGCGGATTGCGCTCCTTATATAAAAGGCGTAAATAGCGCCCTTTTTCAGCGAAAAACACCCCGCAAACCCCTCTCCTACATGGGTTTCTTCAAATTGACATTCGCATTTATCTCACTATAGTGGTGCGGGCCCTGCGTGGGGGGCTGTCTGATGATTTCAAGCATAAATAGGAGGCCGCTATGGCTGACAAAAAAGCGCAGTTGATCATCGAGGGCATTGCCCCCGTCGAGCTGCCCGTTCTGTCCGGTACCGTAGGTCCCGATGTAATCGATGTGCGGGGCCTGACCTCCACGGGTCGCTTCACTTTTGATCCTGGCTTTATGTCTACCGCCTCTTGCGAGTCGAAGATCACCTACATCGACGGCGACAAGGGCGTGCTGCTTCATCGCGGCTACCCCATCGAACAACTGGCCGAAGAATCCGACTACCTGGAAACCTGCTACCTGCTGCTGAATGGCGAACTGCCCAGCGCCGAGGAAAAGGCCAAGTTCGTCAGCACCGTCAAGAACCACACCATGGTTCACGAACAGCTGAAGAGCTTCTTCAACGGTTTCCGCCGCGACGCCCATCCGATGGCGATCATGTGCGGTGTAGTAGGCGCCCTCTCCGCCTTCTATCACGACTCCCTGGACATCAACGACCCGCACCATCGCGAAATCTCCGCGATCCGCCTGGTCGCCAAGATGCCCACCATCGCTGCCATGGTCTACAAGTACTCCATGGGCCAGCCGATGATGTATCCGCGCAACGACCTGAACTACGCGGAAAACTTCCTGCACATGATGTTCAACACCCCGTGCGAGATCAAACCGATCAGCCCGGTACTGGCCAAGGCCATGGATCGCATCTTCATCCTGCATGCGGACCACGAGCAGAACGCCTCCACCTCCACCGTACGTCTGGCCGGTTCCTCCGGTGCCAACCCGTTCGCCTGCATCGCAGCCGGCATCGCCGCCCTGTGGGGCCCGGCGCACGGCGGTGCCAACGAAGCGGTACTGACCATGCTCGATGAGATCGGCGATGTCTCGAACATCGACAAGTTCATCGCCAAGGCCAAGGACAAGAACGATCCGTTCAAGCTCATGGGCTTCGGCCATCGCGTTTACAAGAACCGCGACCCGCGCGCCACCGTGATGAAGCAGACCTGCGACGAAGTCCTGAAGGAACTGGGGATCACGAACGATCCGCAACTGGAACTGGCCATGCGTCTCGAAGAGATCGCCCTGACTGATCCGTACTTCAAGGAACGCAACCTGTACCCGAACGTCGACTTCTACTCGGGGATCATCCTCAAGGCGATCGGCATCCCGACCAGCATGTTCACCGTGATCTTCGCCCTGGCGCGCACCGTCGGCTGGATCTCCCACTGGAAGGAGATGCTCTCCAGCCCGTACAAGATCGGCCGTCCGCGCCAGCTGTACACCGGCTACGAGCAACGCGACTACGTCTCGCTCGACAAGCGCAAGTAAGACGTACCGCTCCAAGAAAAGCCCCGCACTTGCGGGGCTTTTTCATGGGCGCCAGCCAGGCATGCGAGGCTGGCGGCCACTATCGCCACGTCCCCCGTTCACGCACCGATGCGCCTACCGGGCTCTTCCCTCTCGCCACCGCAAGGCGCGCCCCGGCTGCCGCACGAATGAAAAGGCCCCGCATCGCGGGGCCTCTTTTCAATACGACCGTTCGTTCACTTCTTCTCGGCGCGTTCACGCAGGTGGCTGATCGTGTTGAACGGCGCATCGACCACGAAGCTGTTGGCCAGCCAGGATGGCACGCTGCCGCCCGGCTCGGTGTGCACCTGATAGGTCACTTCCACCTCGCCCGGGCCCTTGGGCACGAACTTCCACACCCCTTCCACGGCCGCTACGCGCACGAACCCCTTCTCTTCGGGCAGGTACTTGGGCTCACCCTTGAGGGTGCGGGTCAGGCTGCCATCGGCACCTTCGGTGGTGGTGGCGTGGATCACCGAGTCACGCGGGGTGACCGGCCAGGGGGTATTGAAGCGGGTGTAGGTCCAGCTGTCGGCGCCTTCCGACTTGAGCAGTTTCTGCTGCTCGCACTCGTGGATCCAGGCGCAGGAGCCGGAAACGTCTTCCTGCAGCTTACGCAGGGTGGCGACGTCGGTCTTGAGGGTGGCGACCCCGCGATAGGCCTTGTACTTGGAACCGGCCACCTCGCTCAGGTACACCTTGATGCCGTCCTCGTCCTTGGCCAACTTCCAGTCTTCGGCATGGGCAGTAGCAACCATCAGCGCCGTCGCGCTGAAGCCGCAGATCATAGCGATTCGTTGCAGCGAAACCATCTTTGTTCTCCTTCTTATGATGACCAGCCGTCGTCCATCCGGACGGCTACTGGATAGATTGACTGACCGCCACGGCCGTCTCTTGTTCCAACCAGCCCAGCAAACGTATCGCCTCTTCCCGGCTGTCGCCACAGACAAAAGGATCGGCATCGAAGTCGCTGCACACCTTCGGGCGGCTTGGCTGGCCGAAGATCGCGCAAAGGTGCTCGACGGAAAGATGGACACACCGCTCCCCCGCTGCCTTGCCATTGGGCATCCCGGGGATCGGAGAACTGATGGAGGGCGCGATGCAACAGGCGCCACAGCCTGCACGGCAGATCATGACGGAGGCCTCTCTGTAAGCCACGGCCGATGAAGGGCGCGAATTCTACCTGCGCCTCCGAATAAATGGGATATCCCCCAATCAGCCCAGCAAAAGCCTCACCCTGATGGGCGCCACCGAACCCGCAGTACGCTCCCGCCGGCCTCAGGAGCCAGTGAGCCCCCGCTCCCGCAGCGCCCGGCGCAACGCTTCGCCCACCGCCGAGCCCTTCGGGTAGAACACCGCCGGCTGGCCGATGGGCGCCGCGACCTCGATCCGTGTGCCCGGCACTGCCCGGTAGGTGGTCCGCGACCACAGATGCACCCAGCTCCCGGCCGGCAATACCACTTGCAGCCGCCCAACGCCCGCCTCCAATACAGGCGCCACCAGCAGTTGATCGCCCAGCATGAAGCTGCGCGGCTGCGACTCCTGGCTCGCCGGATCGTCGGGATACAGCAGCCAGAGCGGACGCACCAGTGGCAGCCCGCTACCTGCCGCCTCCTCCATCAACGTCTTGCGGTAGGGCGCCAGCGCGGCGAACAGCTGGGCGCAACGGGCGAAGTGGGCCAGGCTCGCCGGCGAGTCGTAGACCTGGGAGTTGTCCGCCGGGCGGTTGCCCTCATGGGTGCGCAGCAGGCTGGTGAAGGCGGAGAACTCCGCCCAGCGCTGCAGCAGTTCCTCGCTGCGGTGGTAATCCTTCAGCGGGTTGCTGATGGTGGTGTAGCCGCCAGCATCGCCGTGATTCAGGGCGAACCCGGAAAGCCCGCCGGAGAGCAGCCCCAGCAGCGCGCTATGCAGGCCATCGTGGGCGCCCCAGGTCACCAACTGGTCACCCAGCCACATGCTGGTGGTCAGGCCCGGGCTGCGGCTGTAGCCGGCGCGGGTGAAGAACAGCAGCTCCCCTTCCCCGCCAACCTCCTCCACCAGTTCACGGTTGAGCCGTGCCCACTCTTCCGGGAAGCGGTTGTGCAGCAAGGCCGCCTCCTCGCCCGAGGCCGGGCGCGCCTCGAAGGGCAACGCCTCGCCGAAGTCGGCCATCCAGCCGGAAAAGCCCTGGCCGAGCATCTCCGTGCGCAGCACGTCCTTGAGCCAGCGACGCGCCTCGGGGCTGCTCAGGTCGACGAGCCCCGCACTGAAGCTGGTGTTGAGCAGGTCCAGCGGCGCGCCGTCCGCCCCCTTCATCAGGAATCCGCGCTCACGGGCCTCGCGGAACAGATTGCGCTGTTCGCCACCCTTCTCGGTGATGTCCGCCAGGAAGGGATTGGCGTAGGCCAGGGTGCGAATGCCGCGTGCCTCGAGTTCGGCGCTCAGGGCCTGCCACTGCGGGTAGTGGCGCGGGTCGAGGGTCCAGTTCCACCAGAGCTGCTTGCCGAAGGTGGTACTGCGCTGGCCCACCCAGTCCTGCAGCCAGACGCCGGCCAGCGGCACACCGGCCGCATCGACGCGCGCCAGCAACTCGCGCACCCGCTCGGTGCCGCCTTGCAGGCCGAGGATGGCGCCGTGCTGGGTCCAGTCCGGCAGCGGCGCCATGCGCCCGACCACGGAGGTGTGAGCCCGTACCAGGGCGGCCGGGCTGTCGCCGTTGTAGATGCGCGCGGTCAGGTTGCCCTCGTGCACCTCCAGGCCCACCCGAGCCGGGTCGCGCAGGTCGAACACCTGGTAGGCACTGGATTCGCTGAAGAAGGCGCGCAACTTCGAGGTGAGGAAATAGGGCACCGGCGCGTAGCTGCTCGACCAATCGCCACCGGCCCGTGCCGTGAGGTCCGCAGCCGGGGCGATGGGCTGCAGGCCACGGCCGATGCCCTGTTCCTGCACCAGGATGGGCAGGCGGCGGCCAGCCAGCTCGAAGGCGCTGAACGGCTCGCCGAAGCCGAAGAAGCGTTCGTCGGCGTCCCGCTGCCAGTTCAGGTAGAGGCGGTTGAGGCGCGGGTCATCCAGGGCCACGGCCAGGCGCACACCGCGTCCGCCATCGGCCTCCAGCACCAGGGCATAGCCGCTCACGGTACCGTCGGCGCAACGCAGGTGGCCCCGCAGCACCAACCGCTGGCCCGCCCCCTGGAAGCTGTCCAGGCTCTGCTCGCGGCAGAGGAGCTTCCGGCGCTCGTCTACGAACAAGGAACCGCGGTGCTCTTCGACCGTGGCCTCGCCGATACCGGCCGCGAGAAAGCCACCCTCGGTGGCCCACAGCCGCTTGCCTGGGTTGCCCTTCGGGCTCAGCGCCAGACCGTGTCCACTCCAGGCCAGTCGGTAGTCACCGAAATCGAAATCACGGGGTACGGCGAAGGCCGGTGGCACCACCAGTTCAGCCAGCACGGCGCGCTGCTTCCACATCTGCAGCCCCTGCCATCCCGCCACCCCCGCCGCCGCAGCCAGCAATATGGCCACCGTCCCTTTCACCCACCTGCGCATCGCTCGCCCCTTTTCTTGTCCTGCACCGCCATTTAGTCTGGCGCGCCCCCCCTTAAATCGCGGAGTCACCGTCATGCCGGTCTGGCTGCAAACCGCCCTGTTGCTCACCCTGTCCAACGTCTTCATGACGTTCGCCTGGTACGGCCATCTCAAGACCCTGAACACCAAGCCCTGGATCATCGCCGCACTGATCAGCTGGGGGATCGCGCTGTTCGAGTACCTGCTGCAGGTGCCGGCCAACCGCATCGGCTACACGGCGCTGTCGGTCGGCCAGTTGAAGATCATGCAGGAGGTGATCACCCTCGCGGTGTTCGTGCCCTTCAGCGTCTACTTCATGCAGCAGCCGCTGAAGCTCGATTACCTCTGGGCCGGCCTGTGCCTGCTCGGCGCGGTGTACTTCATCTTCCGCGCCTGAGGCCGTTCACGCGCGGCGCGGCGGTCGTTGCGACCGACCGCGCCAGGCTCACTTCGGCGGTTCGAGGCGGGTGATCAGGCTGGAGGTATCCCAGCGCCCGCCGCCCTCGGCCTGGATCTCGCCGTAGAAGCGGTCCACCAGTTCGGTGACCGGCAATTGCGCGCCGTTGCGCTGTGCCTCGGCGAAGACGATGGCGAAGTCCTTGCGCATCAGGTCCACGGCGAAGCCGAAGTCGAACTTGCCTTCGAGCATGCTCTGGTGGCGGTGTTCCAGTTGCCAGGACTGCGCCGCGCCCTTGCCGATCACCTCCATGGCCGCCGCCGCATCGAGCCCGGAGCGACGGGCGAAATGCAGGGCCTCGGAAAGCCCCTGGAGCAGCCCGCCGACGCAGATCTGGTTGACCATCTTGGTCAGTTGGCCGCTGCCCACCGGGCCCATCAGCCGGGTCATCCGTGCGTAGCTGTCGATCACCGGCGCCGCCCGCTCGTAGAGTTCGCGCTCCCCCCCGACCATCACCGTCAGCATGCCGCTCTCGGCGCCCGCCTGGCCGCCGGAGACCGGCGCATCGAGAAAGCCCAGCCCACGCTCGGCGGCCAGGGCGGCCAGCTCCCGGGCCACATCGGCCGAGGCGGTGGTGTGATCCACCAGCACGCTGCCGGGCTGCATGCCGGCGAAGGCGCCGTGCTCACCCAGCACCACCGCGCGCAGGTCATCGTCGTTGCCCACGCAGGTCATCACCAGGTCCGAGCCCTGCGCCGCCTCGCGCGGGGTGGCGAAGCTGTCGCCACCGAATTCGTCGCACCAGAGCGAGGCCTTCTCCGGCGAGCGGTTGTAGACGCGTACCTCGTGCCCTTCGCACGCCAGGTGGCCGGCCATGTGGAAGCCCATCACGCCGAGCCCGATAAAGGTCACCTTCGCCATCTCAAACCCTCCTCTGTGCAAGTCCCTGGAAGCCTAACACGCGGTTTGCCGAGCCGCGAAAGCCCCTCCATACTCGCCCGGAAGTTGCCGCAACACCCCGCAAGCGCCAAGGAGAGCCCCATGCCGCACTGGCTGGTGATAGACCTGGAGGCCACGACCGAGGAAGGCGGCTGGCCCCTGGAAGACATGGAGATCATCGAGATCGGCGCCTCGATCGTGGCCGCCGACGGTCGCGAGGTGGATCATTTCCAGCGCTTCGTGCGCCCATTGCGTCGCCCCTGCCTGACCACCTTCTGCCGCCAGCTGACCCACATCAGCCAGGCCAGCGTCGACAGCGCCGCGCCGCTGGCGCAGGTCTGGCCGGCCTTCGAACGCTGGCTGCAGAACTACCAGCCGCGCCTGGTCAACTGGGTCAGCTGGGGCGATTACGACCGCCGCCAGCTGGAGCAGGAGTGGCGCCAGCAGCAGGTGGTCAGCCGCCTCGCCACCATTCCCCATCTCAACCTCAAGCAGCACTTCGCCCGCGTCCGCCAGCTCAAGCAGCCGGTGGGCCTGCACACCGCGCTGCAACTGGCCGGCCTCAGCTTCCAGGGCCAGCAGCACCGGGCCCTGGAGGATGCACGCAACACCGCGCGCCTGCTGCCCCTGGTACTCCCGGCGACCTCCTGAAACGCCCCGCCGCATTGCCTAGTGACGCTGCAAAGCGGCTTGGGCATACTGGCGAGCCCTTTTTCCAACCCCTCTCAAGGATCCCTGCCATGTTCAAGGTCAACGAGTACTTCGACGGCACCGTCAAATCCATCGCCTTCGGCATGAGCGAAGGCCCCGCCACCATTGGCGTGATGGCCCCCGGCGAATACGAATTCGGCACCAGCCAGCTGGAAGTGATGCACGTCGTCGCCGGCGCCCTGACCGTCAAACTGCCGGGCAGCGACAGCTGGGAAACCTTCGCCGCCGGCAGCAAGTTCACCGTGCCGGCCGACAGCAAGTTCCAGTTGAAAGTCGCCCAGGACACCGCGTACCTCTGCGAATACCGCTGAGTTGTGATGTGGTGAAGAACCGGCCCGAGTGGCCGGTTTTTTATGGGTGCGATGCGGGTCCCAAGAGACGAGGCTGGGCTTCGCATTGATGGGTTTCGCTTCGCTCGCGGAACGCCGCCCGACCCATCCTGCGGAGAGCCGTAGCCAGCGCGGCTACTCCCCTTCCCGGATCGCCACCTTGATGCGCATGCCTTCCAGCTCCGCCATGTACTCGGCGCGGCTGAACAGGCCGATGCAGGGCATCGCGCCGCGCGCCGCCAGGGTGCCCGTGGCGAGCTTGCGCACCAGCGCCACGGCGGCCATGCAGGGGATGTTGGGGCCATCGTTGTCGTAGGCGACCAGTTCCCAGGTGAGCACCAGCGGCCGGCCCTCGCCATCCAGCCCGCGCAGCGTCACGAACATGCCGCTGAGGCCGTCGCCCAGGGGCTCCACCAGCACCGCCCCCCGGCGCAGCAGCGACGCCAGGCCGACGGCGTTGCGCACCAGCCCGCCGCGCACCAGCCAGGACAGCGCCCAGGTGCCGAACTGGGTGAGACGCAGGCCGACGCCGGCGCGGAAGCTGACGTCGCGCACACCCGGGTAGCGCGCGGGGAAGAGTTCGAGGTCGGGAATGTCGCAAACGCCTACCCAGCGCGGCCCCATCGGCGCGCGGAAGGCATGCCGACGCAGGCCCTGCCAGCCGTGGAGCAAGCCCCAGGCGCCGTCCTGCCAGATTCGCACCGGCCGGCCGCAGTAGCCGAGCACCGCTTCGAGGGTCGACAGCCCCGGCGTCTTCTCCGAGGAACTGATGCCGTGCTCGATGCTGTCCAGCCGGCTGAAGCGCGGCAGCAGCTCGTCCACCACGGCCGCGCTCAGCCCCGGAACCGAGCTGGCGCCGGCACAGACCAGCAGGTCGCGCTCGCGGGCAGCGGCGTCCAGTCGGCCGATGCCGCAGACGAAGGCCCGCGCATCGGCCAGGTCGATGTAATGGCAGCCCGCCTCCAGCGCCGCCTCGGCGACCCGATAGTCCTGCCCCTGGAAGGGCCCGACCGTGGAAATCACCACCTGAGCCCCCAGCTCGACGAAGGCCTGGTCCAACCCGGGCTGGTCTATGTCCAGGCGTGCCGCCTCGCAACCAGTTTCCACCGCCAGCGCCCGGGCCTTGGCCAGGTCACGCCCGGCGGCGATCACGCCGAGGCCTTCGATACTGCGCAAGCGCCGCACGATCAACCGGCCGAAATTGCCGTAGCCTCCCAGCACCAGCACCCTCAATCCATCCTTCACCACTGACTCCCTGTGAGGCCGCTCAGGCCGTTTCTCTCGACGTGGAAAACTGCAACTCTGCCAGGCGCGCATAGAGCGGGCTGCTCAGCACCAGCTCCTGGTGGCGGCCGATGGCGACCAGTCGGCCCTGGTCGATGACCGCGATGCGATCGGCACTCTGCACCGTGGCCAGGCGGTGGGCGATCACCAGCGTGGTGCGCCCGCTCATCACCTCGGGCAGGGCCTGCTGGATCAGGTGCTCGCTCTCGGCGTCCAGCGCACTGGTGGCTTCATCGAGGAGCAGGATCGGGGCATCCGCCAGCAATGCGCGGGCGATGGCCAGGCGCTGCCGCTGGCCACCGGAGAGACCGATGCCGCCGTCGCCCAGGTGCGTCTGGTAGCCCTGGGGCATGCGCTGGATGAATTCGTGGGCGTGGGCCGCCCGTGCCGCGGCCTCGACTTCGGCCTGGCTGGCAGCGGGCCGGCCGTAGCGGATGTTGTCCTCGACGCTGCCGAAGAACAGCGCCGGGCTCTGCGACACCAGGGCGAAGCAGCGACGCAGGTCGGTCGGGTCCAGGCGCTGGATCGGCAGGCCGTCCACCCGCACCTCGCCCTCGGTGGGATCGAAGAAACGCAGCAGCAGGTCGAAGAGCGTGGACTTGCCGGCTCCCGAGGGCCCGACCAGCGCCAGGGTCTCGCCAGGGCGCACGCGCAGGTCGATGCCGTCGATGGCCAGGCTCTGCGGCCGCGTCGGATAGGCGAACCGCAGGCCACGCAACTCCAGCTCGCCCTCGACCCGCTCGGGCAGGCGCAGCAGGTCGCTCTCGGGCGCCTTGATGGTGCTGCGGGTCTGCAACAGTTCGGCGATGCGCTCGGCGGCACCGGCGGCACTCTGCAGCTCGCCGATCACCTCGCTGATGGCACCGAAGGCGGAACCGACGATCAGGCTGTAGAACACGAAGGCCGCCAGGTCACCGCCGGAGATGCGCCCGGCGATCACGTCCATGCCGCCGACCCAGAGCATCACCCCCACCGCGCCGAGCACCAGCACGATGACCACGGTGATCAGCCAGGCGCGCTGGGCGATGCGCTTGCGCGCGGTGTCGAAGGCGCCTTCCACCGTGTGGCCGAAGCGCTCGCGGTCCTGGGCCTGGTGGTTGTAGGCCTGCACCGTCTTGATCTGCCCCAGGGTCTCGCCGACGTAGCTGCCGACATCGGCGATGCGGTCCTGGCTCTGCCGCGAGAGGTTGCGCACGCGGCGGCCGAAAATGAGGATCGGCGCCACCACCAGTGGCAGCGCGACGACCACGATGCCGGTCAGCTTGGGGTTGGTGACGAACAACAGGGCGATGCCGCCGATCAGCATGATGCCGTTGCGCAGCGCCAGGGACAGCGAGGAGCCGATCACCGATTGCAGCAGCGTGGTGTCGGCGGTCAGGCGCGACTGGATCTCCGAGGCGCGGTTGGTTTCGAAGAAGCCGGGGTGCAGCTCGATCAGGTGGTTGAACACCCGCTTGCGGATATCGGCGACGAAGCGCTCGCCCACCCAGGACACCAGGTAGAAGCGGCTGAAGGTACCCAGCGCCAGGGCCACCACGAGGACGAAGAACAGCAGGATCGAATGGTTCAGCGCTTGCGGTGACTGGGTCGCCAGCCCCTGGTCCACCAGCAGGCGGATGCCCTGCCCCATCGACAGCGTGATGGCGGCGGTGAACAGCAATGCCAGCAGCGCGCCGATCACCCGCCAGCGATAGGGAGCGACGAAGCGCGCGGCCATGCGCAGGGCGTTGCGCTGGCGAGAGGAAAGCAGACCCATTGCGAGGACTCGTTCGGGAGGAGGCGCCACTCTGCGGTTTTTCCCGGCGCGGCGCCAGCGGCATGGAACCGCTCAGTGGTCCGCGTGGAGAAAGCGTCGTTCGTGGTCGGGGTCCGGCAACAGGCAGACCTGGTGGCGACCGAACAGCCGGTAGCGGTTCAGCGCGATGCGGTCGTAGAGCCAGTCGCGCAGGAACGCCGGCACTACGCGCGCCACCGAGGCCAGGCGCCATGGCCACGGCAGCTGGCGGGCGATGCGCAGCACCGCGTCGGAGCGCACGAACAGATCACGCCCCTCGATGTAGGCCATGGTGTCGAAGTGGTCGGTGGGCATGCCATACCAGCGCAGGATCGCCTGGCCTTCGGGGGATTGCACCGAGGCCAGCTTGAACAGGCGCTCGCGGTCATGACGGATCAGGAAGCGCGCCCAGCCGTTGCACAGCTTGCACACGCCATCGAAGAGCACCACCCGTTCGCCGGGCTGGATGTGGGGAGGAAAGGAATCGGCGCTCATCACGCGCTCCCGCTCAGGAAAGGATGGTGCGGATACTAGCAGGCGCCGATTCAACGTTCTGCGAAGCGGTAGTGCCCGATGATCCGGTAGCGGAAGAGGATGTCCTCCTCCTGTGTGCCCCGCCCGATGTTGTGCAGCGCCAGCGGCGCGCCATCGGCACCGGTGCGGTCGGACAGGATGCCGATGTGCTGCAGGCCGCGCCCCAGGTCCCAGGTGACGATGTCGCCAGGGCGGTAGCTGGCGGCCTGGTCGCTGGGGGTCAGCACCATGCCCTGGCGCTTGAACCAGGTCATCAGGTTGGGCACGCGGCGATGGTCGATGTTCGGGTCGGGGCGCTTCAGGCCCCAGTTGCGCGGGTAGGCGGAAAAGTGACTGCGCATGTCCTCGTGCACCACTTTCTGCAGGTCCAGGCCCTGCTCGCGCAATGCGCGGATCACCACATCGGTGCACACCCCGGTGGCCAGCGGTACGTCGCCACCGGGGTAGGCGATGCGCCGGTAGACCGCGTCGTAGCTAAGGGTCACGCCGATCTGGGCACGCGCCGAATCCACCAGACGCCCGGCATCCACCGCTGCCTCGGCCCCCAGGCTGGCCAGCAGCAGGCACAGGCAGAACAGTCGCTTGAACATGATCAACCTCGCCCTTGTGGGAATTGCGGCAGGGCATCGTCGATGTCCCACCAGTTGGCCTTGGAAGCCACGTAGGCGTGGTTCGCGGGGCGCGTTGCCAGCTCGCCTTCCAGCAGGCCGGCGCGGACGCGCAGTACCCCGGGGGTCCTCTCGCTCATGCTGTAGAGGGGCGAGCCACACTGCCCGCAGAACACCCGCTGCTTGCCTGGCGAGGAACTGAAGGCGCGCAGCAGCCCTGCTCCCGCGAGCAGGCGGAAGCGCGTCTCGTCCACCGGGATATTGGTGACGAAGGGCGTGCCCTGCGCCTTGCGGCACTGGCTGCAGTGACAGATCTGGATCGGCGCCAGCTCACCCTCGATTTCGAAGCGGACTCCGCCGCACAGGCAACCACCCTGGACCATGTTTCCCTCCTCGGACAGGTGTGCAGCGGCAAGAGTAGCGGAGCGGAAGGCAACGGAAAATGCCCGATGGTGTGAGCCATCGGGCCAAGGGTATTCAGCTGTGCAAAGGAGCCTGCCGATCCGGGATTCCACCCCCGACGCCCCAACCATAAGCCCTGAGGAGAATGCGCCGGGGGTGGAAGCACCGGATCGGCAGGCCCGGCCAACCTTAAGGATCGGCCTGGTGCATTGCCAGGGGCGCCCGCCGCTTGCGCTTTAGGTCGGTTCCCAGCGCGCTGTAGTCATCTGCCGGTCAGGCCTCCGGGTCGACTTCGCCGCCCCAGCCCAGCGGGTACAGCAGCTCTTCCTTGTAGCCCGCCCAGACGCGCACCGCATCGGGGAAGGCGTCGTCCAGCTGGGGATCACCGCTGTCCACCAGCAGGGGCCGGCCTTCGAGGGTGCCGAGCTTGCGTTTGGTGGCGACCACCCGCAGGCGTTCGAGGCCGATGGCGCGCAGCACGCGCGGGCTGATCTGCTGGTTGCCGCGGCCGATGATGTGGCCCTGGCCGCCGATGGCGGTGACCAGAAGGAAGGCCGGATGGCCATCCACGAGCGCGAACAGCTGGGCCTCGGTGACGTCACGGGCGATCACCTGCCCGTTCTCGATCACGTCCACGCCCAGCAGGGTGGTCTCCAGGCCGAGGTTGCCCGCCAGGCCATGCAGGGTCGAGCCGGGGCCGAAGACATAGCGCACGCCTGCCTCCCAGCTGTCCGCCAGCCAATCGGCGAGTTCGACCAGCACCAGCTCCTCGGACTCCATGCCCGCCTGCTTCACCTGCTGCATGAAGTGGCCCTCCACCGGCACCGTCAGCTCGCCGTACCAGCGCGCCGCCACCTTGCCGTCGCGCAGGGCGGCCTCGTCGAGGTCGCGCACCTCGCCGCTGGCCAGGCGCACCAGCCCGCCCTCCACCAGGCGTCGCGCCAGCTCGCCAGCGGCGCGCGGGCTGATGGCATAGACCCCGGAATGGATCTTCACCCCCGCCGGGATGCCCAGCACCGGCTGGTCTTCACGGGCAGCCGCGCTGACGTCCCGGGCCGTGCCGTCGCCCCCGGCGAAGAGGATCAGCGACACCCCCGCCTCCTGCAGCGCCACCACGGCATGGCGGGTGTCGGCGGCGCTGCTGGTGGCACCCTCCAGGGCTCCGACCAGGCGATGACGGAAACCCATGCGCGCCAGAAGGTCAGCGCCCATGGAGCCGGGGAAGGTGAGGAATTCGAGGCGCTCCGCCAGGGGCAGCAGGGACTCCAGCGCCAGGCGCGTGCGCTCCTCGGCACGAGGCAGGGCGCCCCGCGCCTGGGCCTCGGCGGCGACACCGTCGCTGCCCTTGAGTGCAGCCGTGCCGCCCAGCCCGGCCAGGGGATTGATGATCAGGCCCATACGGAATGTCGACATGCCAACCTCTTCGCTGAACTCTCGGCCCGCGCTGCGGGTCAACCTGTGGGGCCGGACGGTCAGCGCGATTGGCACAATCGCTGCAGATACCCTCCGGTCCCATTGCTTTACGGCGTAATACTGGCGCCTGACTGTCACTGCGCGTTCATCTATGGGACCTAGACTGCGCGCACCACCTGATGAGGAGACAGGCCATGAGCTTGCAGAACAGCACTACCACCCGCCGGGTCGTTCCACTTCAACCGCAGCAGCCCGTTGGCGGCGCGATCATCGACGCGCAAGGTCGCGAGATTCCGATCACCGAAGGCATGATCCAGCATGCCTGCAAGGAACTGGACAGGCAGTCGGTCAGCACCCGCAAACAGGCCTGACCCCGCTTCGCTCCACTCCGAAGGCCCGGGCACCTGCCCGGGCCTTTTCATTCCAGCGTCCAGGCCCGCGATCAGGCCAGCTCGGCGCCCAGCGCCCTCACCCACTGCGCCAGTTGCGGCGCCTCGCCCCGTAGCCGGACCCGCAGGCCGTCGATTTCCCGGCGCACCGGGTAGTGCTTGCGCAGGGTATCGAAGGCCAGGCGGCGCTGCGCGGCATCGCCCACCAGGCTGCGGCGGAAGTCGGCGTCGTCGCGGCGCGGGTCGTACACCGCGCGGCACAGCATGGCCAGGGCCCAGACCGGGTCGGCGCTGGCGTCCAGGGTCAATTCAGGCAGCCAGGATGCGGGCAGCAGCTCATCCAGATGCACGCTTTCCTCGAGGCCCTGGGCACGGCAGAACGCCTGGTAGATCTGCGCGGTGCCGCGCAGCTTGCCGTCCAGGCTGTAGCCGGCGATGTGCGGCGTGGCGATGCGGCACAGCGCGGCCAGTTCCGGGTCGACCTCAGGCTCGCCTTCCCAGACGTCCAGTACCGCGCGCAGGTCCGGCCGGCTGCGCAGCGCATCGCGCAGTGCCGGGTTGTCCACCACCGCGCCCCGGCTGGCGTTGATCAGCCAGCAGCCGGGCTTCAGTCGCGCCAGTTCAGCGGCGCCCAGCAGATGGTGGGTGGGGTGGGCGCCGCCCTTGTCCAGCGGCGTATGCAGGCTGATGGCGTCGCAATGCTCCAGCAGGGTCTCCAGGTCGACATAGTCTCCGCCTTCGGCCGCCTGGCGCGGCGGGTCGCAGACCAGCACCCGCCAGCCCAGGCCGCGCAGCACCTCCACCAGGCGCCCGCCCACCTGGCCGGCACCGACCACACCGTAGGTACGGGTCGTCGGCGACACGCCCTCGTCCTCGGCCAAAGTCAGCAGGCTGCCCAGCACGAAATCCACCACCCCACGTGCGTTGCAGCCGGGGGCACTGGACCAGGCGATGCCGGCCTCGGCGAACCCGTCCAGATCGAGGTGATCGGTGCCGATGGTGCAGGTGCCGACGAAGCGCACCGCGCTGCCTTCCAGCAGGGCGCGGTCGACACGGGTCACCGAGCGCACCAGCAACACCTCGGCATCGCCCAGGGCGGCCCGGTCGATGGCCCGCCCCGGCAGGCGGCGGATGGGGCCGAAGGCGCCGAAGAAGGCGTCGACCAGGGGGATGTTTTCGTCAGCAAGGATTCGCATGGCGCTCTCCGGGGGCAAGGCGGCCATTCTACGGAATCCACCCACCCGGCGTCGCCTCGCGGGTAGGCATCGCCCCCTCTTTCCTGACTGCGCCGTCAAGGCGTAGACTACGCGGTCTTTCGCCTCCGCTGCCCTCTATCGCCGGCATTCCCCCTGCCACGGCCAGGCCAGCGCCCGTTGCGAGCCCATCGCAGCCAGGCATGCCCACCCCGTGGGCCACAAGCAATACGGACGCCACCGCCGTACCGGTGAACGCTTCACAGCCAGGGAAAGACCCCCCGTGACAATCCAGACTCGCCTCGACCGTATCCGTCGCGAATTGCGTGCCCTATTCACCCTCGCCCTGCCGATCATGATCGCCCAGCTCTCCCACTCGGCCATGGGTTTCGTCGACGCCGTGATGGCAGGGCGCGTCAGCCCCCGCGACCTGGCCGCCGTGGCCCTGGGCAACTCCATCTGGGTGCCGGTGTTCCTGTTGATGACCGGCACCCTCCTGGCCACCACCGCGAAAGTCGCCCAGCGCCATGGCGCCGGCCAGGACGCCGAGATCGGCCCGCTGGTGCGCCAGGCCCTGTGGCTGGCCGTGGTGGTCGGCATCGCCGGCGCCGGCCTGCTGCTGTTTGCCGAGCCCGTGCTGCACCTGATGGGCGTGGAAGAAGACCTGGTGATCCCGAGCATGGGCTACCTCCACGGCATCGCCTTCGGCCTGCCGGCGGTGGCCCTCTACCAGGTGCTGCGCTGCTACAGCGACGGCCTCGGACGCACTCGCCCGAGCATGGTGCTGGGCATCTGCGGGCTGCTGCTGAACATCCCCCTGAACTACGTGCTGATCTACGGCCACCTGGGCTTCCCGGCCATGGGCGGCGTCGGCTGTGGCTGGGCCAGCGGCACCGTCATGTGGTTGATGTTCTTCGGCATGCTGGCCTGGGTGAACATCGCCAAGGTCTACAAGCCGAGCGGCCTGTTCACCCACTTCGAGATACCGCGCTGGGCGGTGATCCGCCGCCTGCTGAGCGTGGGCCTGCCCATCGGCATCGCGATCTTCGCCGAGTCGAGCATCTTCGCGGTGATCGCCCTGCTCATCGGCGGCCTCGGCGCCAACGTGGTGGCCGGGCACCAGATCGCGCTGAACTTCAGTTCGCTGGTGTTCATGATCCCCTATTCCCTGGCGATGGCCGTGACCGTGCGTGTCGGCCACTCCCTGGGCCGCGGCACCCCGCGTGATGCGCGCTTCTCCGCCGGCATGGGCATGGCCGTGGCGCTGACCTACGCCTGCCTCTCGGCCAGCCTGATGCTGCTATTGCGCGAACAGATCGCCGCCATCTATACGCCGGATGCGCAGGTGATCGCCGTGGCCGCGTCGCTGATCGTGTTCGCCGCGCTGTTCCAGTTCTCCGATGCCATCCAGGTCACCGCCGCCGGCGCCCTGCGCGGCTACCAGGACACACGGGTGACCATGGTCCTGACGCTGTTCTCCTACTGGGGCATCGGCCTGCCCGTCGGCTACCTGCTGGGGCTCACCGACTGGCTGGGCGAACCCACCGGCCCGCGCGGCCTGTGGCAGGGGCTGATCGTCGGCCTGACGGTGGCGGCGGTGATGCTGTCGTTCCGCGTCGCCCGCAGCGCACGCTCGCGCATCCGCATGGGCGAGCGTCTGGGCGTGGCGGAGCCGGCCTGAGGTCCAGTGAGCCCCCGCGAGGGTGACGGGGGGAACGGGCGCGCGCCCAGGGCCCCGTCACCCTCCGCGCAGGCGGGGCTCCGCCCGACAACCGCACCGACATGCCTCCAGACAGCAAGAAGCCCGCATCAGGCGGGCTTCTTCGCATTCGGGGCGGGCCTCATTCGGCTTTCTTGCGGATCCAGTACAGATAGGTACCGGCCTCTTCGCCCTGCTCCACCAGCTCGTGGCCGAGGAACATGCAGAACTTGGGGATATCCCGCCGGGTCGACGGGTCGGTGGCGATGACCTTGAGCAGGCCGCCGGACGGCAGGTCGCGCACCTTGTTGTGCAACATCATCACCGGCTCAGGGCAATTGAGGCCGGTGGCGTCGAGAATGGCATCAGGCTGATCGGACATGGGGTACTCCAGGAACAGGTCGCCATTGTGGCGTAAAGCGCCAGGCGCGCCCAGCCCGGCCGATACCCGGTGTGGCTAGGCGATGAGCCTCAGCGGTCCAGGCGACGCAGGTGGCAGGTCACTTCCTCGCGGTCGTGATAGAGCTGCTTGCAGGCGATGGACACCTTGATCCTGCGCTCGCGGAAGCTGTCTTCCAGACGCTGCAGCAGGCGCTGTACCTCGGCGTAGCGCTGCTTCATCGGCAGTTTGAGGTTGACCACCGCCTCGCGGCACAGCCCCTCGCCTATCCAGGTCTCCAGCAGCGCGGCGTTGCGCGCCGGCTTCTCGACAATGTCGCAGACCATCCAGTCCACCGGCTGCTTCGGCTTGAAGGTGAAGCCGTCGACCATCAGGTGCTGCACCAGCCCGGTATCCATCAGGCTTTCGGCCATGGGGCCATTGTCGATGGCGGTGACCAGCATGCCGCGACGCACCAGCTGGTAGGTCCAGCCACCGGGGGATGCGCCGAGGTCGACGCCCGTCATGTCCTCGGAGAGCCGTGTCTCCCACTGCTCGCGGGGGATGAAGGTGTGCCAGGCCTCCTCCAGCTTCAGCGTGGAGCGGCTCGGCGCCTCGCGGGGGAACTTCAGGCGCGGGATGCCCATGGGCCAGAGCGCGGAGTTGTCCGCCTCGGCAATGCCGGCGAACACCTCGCGACCGCTGCGGAAGGTCAGCAACAGGCGCGGCCTGGACGGGTCATCCACCAGGCGCCCGGCCTTCTCCAGCGCCTTGCGCAGGGGCCCCTCGAATTTCTTGCAGAAATTCGACAGCTCCTTCCCTTCGTTGGTATCCAGCACCTCCAGCCACAGGCTGCCGCACACCGGGTAGTCGACCAGGTGCGCCAGCAGCACGCTGATGCGATCGGTCTCCGGCAGTGCCAGGAAGCCGCCACGGGCCCACTGGCGCGGGAAGATCAGGCGCGAGAAACGCTGCCCGCGCATCAGGCGCTCGGCGCCGTCGGCATCCTGGCAGATGAACTCGGCACAGGCACTGTTGGCCTTGCCCTTGGCATAGCCGGGCACGTCCAGTCGGGCGGCCAGGTCGGATATCTCGGCACACACCTCGCCCTCGAAACCGGGGCGGCAGTGCAGGAACAGGCTATTCATCGGGGTGTCTCCTTGGCCGCGCACTATAGAGCCGAAGCGCCCGATTTCACACAGTGATCGATGGAAAAATCCTACGCCAAGAGTGATTCGACAGAAGGAACCCTCACACGGAAGCGGGGGTCCAGAACATGGCGAGACCCGGTAAGTAGAGCTAGCTTTCCAGGGTTCCGCCCCCTGTATCGGCCCATGCCGTATGGGCCCAAAGGAGATGCCAATGCCTTCCTTGGATAGCCTGAACAGCCGCCGCACCCTCGAGGTGGACGGCAAGACCTATCACTACTTCAGCCTGCCAGAGGCCGCCAAGAGCCTCGGCAACATCGACAAGTTGCCCCTGTCTCTGAAAGTGCTGCTGGAGAACCTGCTGCGCTGGGAGGACAACGAGACCGTCGGCCGCGAGGACCTCGAAGCCCTGGTGGCCTGGCAGAAGACCCGCAGCTCCGAGCGCGAGATCCAGTACCGCCCGGCGCGGGTACTGATGCAGGACTTCACCGGCGTGCCTGCCGTGGTCGACCTGGCCGCCATGCGCGACGCCGTGGCCAAGGCCGGGGGTGACCCACAGAAGATCAACCCACTCTCGCCGGTGGACCTGGTGATCGACCACTCGGTGATGGTCGACCGCTTCGCCAGCCCCCAGGCTTTCGAGCAGAACGTCGAGATCGAGATGGAGCGCAACGGCGAGCGCTACGCCTTCCTGCGCTGGGGCCAGAACGCCTTCGACAACTTCAGCGTGGTGCCGCCGGGCACCGGCATCTGCCACCAGGTCAACCTCGAGTACCTGGGCCGCACCGTCTGGACCCGCGAAGAGGACGGCAGGACCTACGCCTTCCCCGACACCCTGGTGGGCACCGACTCACATACCACCATGATCAACGGCCTCGGCGTACTCGGCTGGGGCGTGGGCGGCATCGAGGCGGAAGCGGCCATGCTCGGCCAGCCGGTGTCGATGCTGATCCCCGAGGTGATCGGCTTCAAACTCAGCGGCAAGCTCAAGGAAGGCATCACCGCCACCGACCTGGTGCTAACCGTCACCCAGATGCTGCGCAAGAAGGGCGTGGTGGGGAAATTCGTCGAGTTCTACGGCGACGGCCTGGCCGACCTGCCCCTGGCCGACCGCGCCACCATCGCCAATATGGCACCGGAATACGGCGCCACCTGCGGCTTCTTCCCGGTGGACGAGATCACCCTGGGCTACCTGCGCCTCTCCGGCCGTCCGGAATCCACGGTCAAGCTGGTGGAGGCCTACTGCAAGGCCCAGGGCCTGTGGCGCAGCGCCGGCGAGGAACCGGTGTTCACCGACAGCCTGTCCCTGGACATGGGCACGGTAGAAGCCAGCCTGGCCGGGCCCAAGCGCCCGCAGGACCGGGTGCCGCTGACCCAGGTGGCCAGTACCTTCGACGACCTCATCACCCTGCAACTCAAGCCCAGCGCCAAGGAGGACAGCCGCCTGCTCAGCGAGGGCGGCGGCGGCACCGCCGTGGGCGGCAGCGTGCAGAGCGGCGTGGTGGACTACGAATACGAGGGCCGCACCCACCGCCTCAGCGACGGCGCCGTGGTGATCGCCGCCATCACCTCCTGCACCAACACCTCCAACCCCAGCGTGATGATGGCCGCCGGCCTGGTGGCGAAGAAGGCCGTGGAGAAGGGCCTGACGCGCAAGCCCTGGGTGAAGAGCTCCCTGGCGCCCGGCTCCAAGGTGGTGACCGAGTACTTCGCCGCCGCCGGGCTGACGAAGTACCTCGACGAACTGGGCTTCGACCTGGTGGGCTATGGCTGCACCACCTGCATCGGCAACTCCGGCCCGCTGCTGGAGCCCATCGAGAAGGCCATCCAGCAGGGCGACCTGACCGTGGCCTCGGTGCTCTCCGGCAACCGCAACTTCGAAGGCCGCGTGCACCCGCTGGTGAAGACCAACTGGCTGGCCTCCCCGCCGCTGGTGGTCGCCTACGCCCTGGCCGGCAGCGTGCGCCTGGATATCAGCCGCGAACCGCTGGGTGAAGGCAAGGACGGCCAGCCGGTGTACCTGAAGGACATCTGGCCGAGCCAGCAGGAGATCAACGAGGCCATCGCCAAGGTCGACACCGCGATGTTCCGCAAGGAATACGCCGAAGTCTTCGCTGGCGACGAGAAATGGCGCGCCATCCAGGTGCCCGAATCGGATACCTACGCCTGGCAGGCCGATTCCACCTACATCCAGCACCCGCCCTTCTTCGCCGATATCGCCGGTGCGCCGCCCCGGGTGGAAGATGTGCACCAGGCGCGTGTCCTCGCCCTGCTGGGGGATTCGGTGACCACCGACCACATCTCCCCGGCCGGCAACATCAAGGCCGACAGCCCCGCCGGTCGCTACCTGCGGGAAAAGGGCGTGGAGCCCCGGGACTTCAACTCCTATGGCTCGCGCCGCGGCAACCACGAAGTGATGATGCGCGGCACCTTCGCCAACATCCGCATCCGCAACGAGATGCTCGGCGGCGAGGAAGGCGGTAACACGCTGCACGTGCCCAGTGGCGAGAAACTGGCCATCTACGACGCCGCCATGCGCTACCAGGCCGAAGGCACGCCGCTGGTGATCTTCGCCGGCAAGGAGTACGGCACCGGCTCCTCCCGTGACTGGGCTGCCAAGGGCACCAACCTGCTGGGGGTCAAGGCAGTGATCGCCGAGAGCTTCGAGCGCATCCACCGCTCCAACCTGGTGGGCATGGGTGTGCTGCCGCTGCAGTTCAAGGACGGCACCGACCGCAAGAGCCTGGGCCTGACCGGCAAGGAGACGATCGGCATCCATGGCCTCAGCGGCGTGGAACTGCGCCCGCGCATGCCGCTGACCCTGGAGATCACCCGCGAGGACGCCTCGCTCGAGAGGGTCGAGGTGCTCTGCCGCATCGACACCCTCAACGAGGTCGAGTAC
The DNA here is from genome assembly GCF_037153275.1 of Pseudomonas sp. USHLN015. NCBI lineage: Bacteria > Pseudomonadati > Pseudomonadota > Gammaproteobacteria > Pseudomonadales > Pseudomonadaceae > Pseudomonas > Pseudomonas sp. USHLN015. Next base: position 17,273 of record NZ_JBBCKP010000012.1, on the reverse strand, counting down.
TTCAAGGCCGGCGGCATCCTCCACTATGTGCTGCGCCAGTTGCTGGCCAGCTGACCTGGGAGTCCTGTAGGGGCGCATTCAGAAGCGGGCGAATGAATTCGCCCCTACAGCCTCCTCAATCCTGCAGGGACGACATCAGTCGCCCCAAGACCGCTCCCTCCTGTGGGAGCGGTTTCAACCGCGATGGGCTCGGTGCAGAAGAATCGCGAATGAATTCGCCCCCACCCATCCCCCCCCGCAGATCAGTTGCCATTCGGATAGTGCCGCGCCAGGAAGCCCAGCAGATGGGCGTTCACCTCGCGCGGCTTTTCGTTCTGCAGCCAGTGCCCGCACTCGGCGATCACGTGCTGCTCCAGGCCGGGCACGCTGCGCGGCATGGCCTTGATGCCGTATGCCTCCAGGGTGCCGACCGGGTCCTTGTCGCCGATCAGGAACAGGGCGGGCTGCAGCACCTGCCTGCCCTGCAGCGGCTCGGTGCGCTGCCAGTTGCGCTCGAAGTTGCGGTACCAGTTGAGCGCACCGTGGAAGCCGCGCCCCTCGAAGGTCCTAAGGTACTCGGCGAAGGCTGTCTCGTCGCACCAGGCCGGCAGCTGGCCGGGGTCCTGCATGCCGTCGAACAGGGTCGAGCCGGCGGGCTTGTCCTGGAGGAAGAAGTCCCGGGGCACCGCGGCGGAGCTGTTGTGCATCATCATCCGCAGGGTGCGCGGGATGTCGGCATCCAGTTCGCGCTCGGCGACGCCCGGCTCCTGGAAATAGAGGATGTAGTTGAAGCGCCCGGCGAAGTGCTGGCGCATCGCCTCGGTCGCCGGTTGCTTCGGGCGGCCGCCGAAAGGCACCGCCATGCCGACCACCGCCTTGACCCGCAACGGCTCCAGCAGCGCCAGGTGCCAGGCCACCGGAGCGCCCCAGTCGTGGCCGATGACGCAAACCTCGTGCTGGCCAAGGGCATCCATGGCGGCCTGGATGTCGCCGCAAAGGGTGATCAGGTCATAGGCCGCCGGATCGTCCGGGGCACTGCTGCTGCCATAGCCACGCATCTCCGGCACCAGTACGCGGTAGCCAGCGGCCAGCAACGGCTCGATCTGGTTGCGCCAGGAATGCCAGCACTCGGGGAAGCCGTGCAGCAGCCAAAGCGGCCGTCCGTTTTCCGGACCGGCGCAATGGACGCCGAGGCGGATGCCATTGACCTCCAGCAGGCGATGTTCGAGCGCGCTCATGGGCCTTCCTCAATCCGTAGCGGTACAGGCGCCCACTATGACAAAGGCACGCCCGGGGGCGTGCCTTTATCGATGCCGCGAATGCCCGGGACTCATCAGCCCTGGGCGATGGCCCAGTCGATAAGCCCGAACTGCCAGGTGGCGAGGATCAGCAGGCCGAAACCGATGCGGTACCAGGCGAAGGCCGCGTAGCTGTGGTTGCCGATGAACTTGAGAAGCGCGCGAACGGCGATCATCGCGAAGATGAAGGAGACCACGAAGCCCAGGGCGAACACCGGCAGGTCGGAGGGCTGGAACAGGTGGCGGTACTTGTAGCCCGAGTACACCGCCGCGCCGACCATGGTGGGCATGGCGAGGAAGAAGGAGAACTCGGTGGCCGCCTTGCGCGACAGGCCGAACAGCAGCCCGCCGATGATGGTGGCGCCGGAGCGCGAGGTGCCGGGCACCAGCGCCAGGCACTGGGCGAGGCCCACCTTGAGCGCCTGCTTCCAGTTCATGTCGTCCACCGTCTCGGCCTTGATCAGGTGATCGCGACGCTCGGCCCAGAGCATGATCACCCCGCCGATGACCAGCGCCGTGGCCACGGTGATGGGGTTGAACAGGTAGTGGTGGATCAGGTCGGCGAAGGCCACGCCCAGGATCACCGCCGGGAAGAAGGCCACCAGCAGGTTGCCGGTGAAGCGCTGGGCGCTGCGCTCGCGGGGCAGGCCCACCACCACGTCGAAGATCTTGCGCCGGTACTCCCAGACCACGGCGAGGATGGCGCCGAGCTGGATGATGATGTTGAACGCCTGGAAGCGCTCGCCACCGAAGCCGATCAGGTCGGCCACGATGATCTGGTGGCCGGTGCTGGAGATCGGCAGGAACTCCGTGAGGCCTTCGACTACGCCCAGAATCAGAGCCTGAAAGGCCGTCCAAAAATCCATTGGTTCTCCCAAGGCTCGCCCAGTGGCGGCCTGCTCGCAAAAGTGTGTGGTGTGGCCCGGGCGGGTACCGTGCGCGGCTGAGACCAGCCGCAAGGACGCGGGTTCCCGGCCGACGATCTGCATCAGGTTTGCCGGCCGAATGCCGAAATGCTATCAGACATGCTGTGGATTCGCGCGCGGCAACGACCGCGCAGGAGCGCGAAATCCGGCCGCAGAACAATAACGAGTCAGGAGCCCCCGACCATGAACCTTCGCAGTCTGCCCATCAGCCGCCGTCTCTGGCTGATCCTCGTCGTCGCGGTGTCGATGCTGGTGGTTCTCGGGATGGCGATGCTCCAGCAGATCCACAGCGACCTGCTGCATGGCAAGGAACTCAAGACCCAGCACGTGGTGCAGACCGCCGCCGGCGTGCTGCAGCACTTCCAGGCCCAGGAAGCGGCCGGCACCCTGCCCCGCGAAGAGGCGCAGAAGCAGGCCATGCAGGCCATCCGCGCGCTGCGCTATGACAAGAACGACTACTTCTGGATCAACGACCTGACCCCGCGCATGGTCATGCACCCGACCAACCCGAAGCTGGAGGGGCAGGACCTCTCCGGCTACAAGGACCCGGATGGCAAGCCGCTGTTCAACGACATGGTGGCCGTGGCCCGCAGCAAGGGCGCGGGCTTCGTCGACTACCGCTGGCCGAAGCCGGGCGCCAGCGACCCGGTGCCCAAGGTGTCCTACGTGCAACTGTTCCAGCCCTGGGGCTGGGTGATCGGCTCGGGCATCTACATCGACGACATGCAGGAGGAATTCTGGTCCCAGGCCCTGCGCGCCTCCTTCATCGGCCTGGTGATCGCCCTGATCATGGCGGTGCTGGTGGTGGTGATCGCCCGCAGCATCACCCGCCCGCTGCAGGACGTGGTGGCGGCCATGGCCAACATCGCCAGCGGCGAAGGTGACCTGACCAGCTCGCTGGATGGCCAGGGTCGCGACGAGATCACCGCGCTTTCCGGGCACTTCAACGCCTTCACCAGCAAGCTGCGCGGGGTCATCCGCCAATCCCTGGACGCTGCCGGCGCGCTGGACCAGGCCGCCGGTTCCCTGGGCGGCATCGCCAGCAATGGCCAGCGCCACAGCGAGCAGCAATCCCAGCAGATGGAGCTGGTGGCCACCGCCATCAACGAGGTCACCTACGGCGTGCAGGACGTGGCGAAGAACGCCGAGCACGCCGCCAGCGAGGTGCGCACCGCCGAAGACCAGGCGCGCCTCGGCCAGAGCAACATCGACGCCAGCCTGCGGCAGATCGGCCAGCTCTCCGACACCATCGCCCAGGCCGTGGAGGTGATCCGCTCGCTGGCCGAGGAAAGCTCGCAGATCGGCACCGTCCTGGAAGTGATCCGCTCCATCGCCGAGCAGACCAACCTGCTGGCGCTCAACGCCGCCATCGAGGCCGCCCGCGCCGGCGAGCAGGGCCGCGGCTTCGCCGTGGTCGCCGACGAGGTGCGCCTGCTGGCCCAGCGCACGCAGAAATCCACCGCCGAGATCCACGGCATGATCGAGCGCCTGCAAGGCAACTCCGAAGCGGCGGTGAAGGTGATCAACGAAAGCAGCCGCGCCTCGCAGCTGACCGTGGAGCAGGCCAGCCAGGCCGGCGAGAGCCTCGGGCAGATCGCCCAGTCGTTGCGCAACCTCACCGGGCTCAACGCCTCCATCGCCAGTGCCACCCTGCAGCAGTCCCACGTGGTGGAGGACATCAACCAGAATGTGACCCAGGCAGCCAGCTTGGCCCATGACAACGCGATGGCTTCAGAGCAGACTAGCGCCGCCAGCCAGCAGCTCAGCCAACTGGCAGAGCAGTTGAACCGCTTGCTGAGACAATTCCGCGTTTGAGGACCGGCATGGGCAACATGGAACACCAGGAGGTCGACCTCGGCCAGCAGCAGAACCAGGACCTGATCTGGGACCTGGACAGCATCGCCCGTCGCGAGCTGGCCGAGCGTTTCATCCGCCTGTTCGAGAACCGCCTGTGCGTGTACTCCGAGTCCACGCGCCAGCTGTACACCAACTACAGCCTGCACTTCCCCGCCGACCTCGGGCGCAAGATGGTGGTGCTGCCCAACCCCTACGCCTTCCACGACACCCTGCACGGGATCGAGGCCGCCGCGGTGCTCAAGACCGGCCTCTTCGTGCTGCCCGGCGTGGTCCTCGGCAAGCCGGGGTTGCTGCTCAGCACGCGCATCGAGGAAGGCGGCCCGAAGCCCAAGACCATGCCCTTCAAGCCGGCACTGGCGCAGATCATCAGCAATCAGCGCAAGCGCGGCGACGTCTTCCTGCCGATCCTGATGAAGGGCGACCTGCGCGAGTTCGACCAGCAGATGCCCTACATCCACCTGCACCGCCTGCAGGTGCAGAAGCTGCCACACCTCTCCACCTTCGAGCGCGACGACATCCAGCAGAGCATCACCCGCAAGTTGCTGATCCTCTACCGCCAGGCCGACAGCCTAGTCTGCTGAGGCTTGTCCCGGATGCCCGGCGAACCGGGCAGCACGGACAAGACCGGGCGCCCTCCTCCTGGCTAGAGTCGGATCACGACCCGCCAAGGATTCCGTTGCCATGCCCTGGTACCTCGAAGCCCCGCTGAGCATCATCGCCGGCCTGCTCCTGGCCAACTTCATCGAATGGTTCTTCCACAAGTACGTGCTCCACGGTCTGGGCCGGGTGCGCGGGCGCTTCTGGAGCTTCCATTTCCACGAACACCACGGCAAAGCCCGCCGCCACGCCTTCCGCGACCCCTGCTACGAGCGCTTCCCGCTGGGCTGGCACGCCCAGGGCAAGGAAGCCTGGGCGCTGCTGCTGGCGAGCCTGGCCGCCAGCCCGCTGTGGCTGGTGGCGCCCTGGTTCACCGCGACCCTCTGGTACGGCGCGGCAAACTACTACCGCACCCACCGCCGCTCGCACGAGGACCCGGACTGGGCGCGCCACCACCTGCCCTGGCACTACGACCACCACATGGGCCCCAACCCCCACGCCAACTGGTGCGTGACCCGGCCCTGGTTCGACCACCTGCTGGGCACCCGCGAGCCGTACCTGGGCACCGAGCGCGAGCGCCAGGACCGGCAACGCCTGGCGGCCAGGGCGCCCGCCGCCGGCTGAAGCCGCTACAATCGGCGGCTCTTTCCACGAGGGTCGCCCGTGTCGCCACTTGAACTCTTCGCCGCCGCGCTCGGCGTGCTCGCCGTCTGGCTCACCACCCGGCAGAACCGCTGGTGCTGGCCCATCGGCCTGGGCATGGTGCTGATCTACGCCTGGATCTTCTTCGAGGTGAAGCTCTACTCCGACATGCTGCTGCAGGTGGTCTACGCCGTGCTGCAGCTCTACGGCTGGTGGCAGTGGACCCGGGGCGGCGAGCGCCACGAGGGCCGCGAGGTGACGCGCCTGGCACGCAGCGGGCTGCTGCTGGGCCTGGCGCTCGGCACCGCCGGCAGCCTGAGCCTGGGCTACCTGATGGCTACCCACACCGACGCCGCCGCGCCCTGGCTGGACGCCGCCCTCACCGCGTTCAGCCTGGTGGCCCAGGTGTGGATGGCGCAGAAGCGCCTGGAATGCTGGGCACTGTGGATAGTGGTGGACGTGATCTTCGTCGGCCTGTTCCTCAGCAAGGCGCTGTACCTGACCGCCGCGCTCTACGCGCTGTTCACGCTGCTGGCCGTGCACGGCTGGCGGCAATGGCGGCAACCGCAGGCGAGCCCGGCATGAAGGTGGTGGTGCTGGCGGGGCCCGAATCCAGTGGCAAGAGCTGGCTGGCCGGCGAGATCGCTACGCGCTTCGGCGGCCAGGTGGTGGGGGAGTACGTGCGCGAGTTCATCGACGAGCAGCAGCGCGACACCTGCTACGCCGACATCCCCCTGATCGCCCGGGGGCAATTGCAGCGCGAGGACGCGGCGCGGGCCGAGCGGCCGGCGCTGCTGGTGCTGGATACCCACCTGCTGAGCAACATCCTGTGGAGCCGCACGCTGTTCGGCGACTGCCCGGCCTGGTTGGAGACGGCCCTGGCCGAACGCCGCTACGACCTGCACCTGCTGCTGAGCCCGGAAGGCGTGCCCTGGGTGGGCGATGGGCAGCGCTGCCAGCCGGCGCTGGACGAGCGGTTGGCGTTCTTCCACGCCAGCGAGGCGTGGCTGAAGGCACAGGGGCAGCGTTACGTGGTGGTGACGGGGAATTGGGCCGAGCGCCGCGACGCGGCGCTGGCCACGGTGTCAGCCTGGCTGGCCGAATAGCAGGCCGCCCCAGGCCACCAGCAGGCTGGTGACGACGCCGATGGTCAGAGGCCGGCGCAGGGCCGGGTACCAGCCCGGTGCGAGGCCCAGGCGCACGGCACGCAGGTCGGCCAGGTAAAGGCCGATGAAAGCCGGGATGAACACGGCCACCGCCAGGCCGGTGGGCAGCCCGGCGGCGATGGCGACCCAGCCGAACAATGCGGGAATCACCGAAAGGCCCAGTTGCAGGCGCGCGCGAGTGTCGTCCTGGCCGGCGCGCATGGCCAGCCCCCAGTGAATGGCACCCATGAACGCGAGGATGACGGCGGCGTAGTCCAGCAACGCCGCCAGTACCAGGGGGCGCCAACCGATCGGGGTCAGCCAGATACCGAGTGCACCGGTGACGAAGGGCACCAGCCCGGCGTAGCCGAGCAGCCGGGCCAGTTGCGGCGGATGGGGAGCATCGAATGCATGCATGGGGCGGGTCCTTGTTGGGTTGCCTTCAGACTAGACAGGCCTGATACCAACCGCATTGTGCGCCGTCAACGGCGAGGCACGGGCAGGTCGATGCGCACCCGCAGGCCGCCGAGGGGGCTGCTGTCCAGGCTGAGACGGCCGCCCCAGGCGTCGACGATGTCCCGCACGATGCCCAGGCCCAGGCCATGGCCGGCAACCTGCTCGTCCAGCCGCGAGCCCCGGTCGAGCACCGTCTCGCGCTGCTCCTCGGCGATGCCGGGGCCGTCGTCGTCGACGCTCAGGCGATAACCGCCGGCCTGCAGGGAGATGGACAGCAACACCTGGGTTTCCGCCCACTTGCAGGCGTTGTCCAGCAGGTTGCCCAACAGCTCCAGCAGGTCCTCGCGATCCCAGGGCAGGCGCAGGCCGGGGGCGACATCCCAGTCCAGGTCGAGCCCGCTGTCATGGATCATCGACAGGGTGTTGAACAGCCCCGGCAACTCCGCATCGCAATCGAAATGCGCCCCTGGCAAGGCTTCGCCGGCCAGGCGCGCGCGGCCCAGCTCGCGGGACAAGCGCTGCTGGATCTGCTCCAGTTGCTCGGCCAGGGCGGCGCGCAGCTCCGGGTGCTCACGCAACTCGTCGCGGGACTCCAGGCTGACCAGCACCGCCAGGGGCGTCTTCAGTGCGTGGCCAAGGTTGCCCAGGGCATTGCGCGAACGGCGCAGGGTGTCTTCGGTATGGGCCAGCAGGTGGTTGATCTGGCCCACCAGCGGCTCCAGTTCCAGGGGCACGCGGGCATCCAGCTCGCTGCGCTGGCCCTGCTGCAGCTGGGCGATCTGTCGACGCACCCGTTCCAGCGGGCGCAGCGCACGGCGCACCGTGTAGCGCTGCAGGGCGAGCACCAGCAGGAGCGCGGCTACACCCAGGGCGACGCCGGTCCACTGCACGCGGCGGAAGCTGTCCAGTACCGGCGTGTAGTCCTGGGCCACGGCAATGCTCACCTGGCGGCCGAAGCGGCGGTAGTCGCCCCGGTAGGTGAGCAACTGCTGGTCGTTGGGCCCGGGCAGCAGCTCGGCGGTCAGGCCCGGGCGCTCGGGCATGGCGAACTCGGCGTCCCACAGGGAGCGGGAGCGCCAGGGGGTGTCATCGATGCGGATCAGGAAATAGCGCCCCGAATAGGGCTGCTGATGCGCCGGGTTGAGCTTCTGCTCGTCCAGCTGGATGCCCTTCGGGCCGCGCACCAGGGCGGCCAGCAGGCTTTCCGCCTCGCTGCGCAGGTTGCCCTCGAGGTGGCGGCGCAGGCCGTCATCGAACAGCCACAGGCTCACCTGGGCGAGCAAGAGCCCGACCACCAGCAACAGGGTCACCAGGCCGATGCTGAGCTGCCGCTGGATGGACCTCACTCGGTGGCACCGGTGAAGCGGTAGCCCTGGCCACGGCGGGTCTCGATCACGCTGCGCCCGAGCTTGCGCCGCAGGTGGTTGACGTGGACCTCGATGACGTTGGAGTCGCGCTCGGTCTCGCCGTCATAGAGGTGCTCGGCCAGGTGGCTCTTGGACAGTAGCTGGCCCGGGTGGAGCATGAAGTAGCGCAGGAGGCGGAACTCGGCAGCGGTCAGGTCCACTTCCTCACCGCCACGGGTGACGCATTGGCGGCCTTCGTCCAGCTGCAGGCCAGCCGCTTCGAGGTGCGGCTGGTTGGCCAGGCCCCGGGCGCGGCGCAGCAGCGACTGGATGCGCAGGGCCAGTTCCTCCGGGTGGAAGGGTTTGGTCAGGTAGTCGTCGGCACCGGCCTTGAGGCCCTCGATGCGCCCGGCCCAGGAATCCCTCGCGGTGAGGATCAGCACCGGCGTCGCCAGCCCGCCCGCGCGCCATTCGCGGAGCACGTCGAGGCCCGGGCGACCGGGCAGGCCGAGGTCCAGCACGATCAGGTCATAGGGTTCGCTGGCGCCCTGGTGGGCAGCATCGCGGCCGTCGGCCAGCCAGTCCACGGCGTAGCCCTGGCGGCCGAGCCCGGCCAGCAACTCGTCCGCCAGGGGCACATGATCCTCAACCAGCAGCAGGCGCATCAGTCATCCTCCTCGTCCTTCAGGATGCGCCCGTCGCGGGCGTCCAGTTCCAGCTCCCGCACCACGCCTTCGGTGGTCAGCAGTTCGACTTCGTAGACATAGACATCGTCTTCCTCTTCCAGCTCCGCCTCCAGCAGGCGAGCCCCGGGGTACAACCCCAGGGCCCGGTGCAGCAGTTGTTCGAGGGGCATGATCACCCCTTCCTCGCGGAGCTTCAGGGCTTCGTCCTGGTCCAGGTCACGGGCCACCGCCTCGAGGGCGAAGACCGCCAGGACCAGGGCGAGGATGCCGCTGTAGCGCATGATCAGTCGCATCAGTCGTCCTGGTGATCCTTGAGGATCTGGCCATTGGTGGCGTCCAGCTCCAGGTCCCACTGCACGCCCTGGGGATCACGCAGTTCGACCTGGTAGATGTAGCGGCCGTATTCCTCTTCCAGCTCGGTCTCGTTGACGGTGGAGCCGGGGTGCTTGGCGATGGCGGCGGCGTTGAGCTTCTCGAACGACTGGATGGTGCCGGCGTCACGCAGCTTCAGGGCTTCGTCCGGGCCGAGGTCACGGGCCTGGGCGATACCGGCGGTGGCAGCGAGGGTGGCGACGGCGAGCAGGGCAGTGAGTTTTTTCATGGTGCATCTCCTTGTGGGGATATCTGTCTTGGATGGGTACACCTTAGCGAAGGCCAATTAACTCAAGCTGAATTTCCGGCCGCTCCGGTCGGTGCCATCGATACCCCGAATCCCGCCAATCACTCCCCGGACTCGGCATGGATGCATCATTCACAGGATGAAGGCGCTTGGACTGGCGGCGCGGGCCACTATAATCGCTGCCTCGCTTTTTTCGGAGGCCCCCATGAGCGCCATCCACATCAAGTCGCCCGCCCTGACCCTGCGCGCAGGCAGCCGTGCCCTGGCACGCATCCGCGAGCGCGGCCTGCAGCCGGCCGACGTGAAGATCCTCCCCGGCGCTGCCGGCGGCCCCAAGGCGCTGGGCATCCAGGGACTGGACCTGGCGCTGTTCGGCGACTGGCTGCCCCGCGCGCCCCAGGAGCGCTCGCTGATCGGCGCCTCCATCGGCTCCTGGCGCTTCGCCAGCGCCTGCCTGCCGGACGCCGCCAAGGGCATCAGCCGCCTGGGCGAGCTGTACACCGCGCAACGCTTCCCCAAGGGCGTGACCATGGCCGAGGTCAGCCGCCTCTGCGCGCAGATGCTCGACCACCTGCTGGAAGGCCAGGACGCCCATGTACTGAGCAACCCGCACTACCGCCTCAACGTGGTGGTGGTGAAGAGCCACGGCCTGCTCGCCCATGACCGCCGTGGTGCGCTGGGGCTCGGCCTGGGCTCGGTGATCGGCTCCAACCTGCTGGGGCGCCCGCGCCTGGCCCGGCACTTCGAGCGGGTGATCCTGCATGACAGCCGCCTGGCCCCGCCCCTGGCCGCGCTGGAGGACTTCCCCTCGCGCTGCCTGGCCCTGGACGCCGGCAACCTCCGCCACGCCCTGCTGGCCTCCGGCTCCATCCCCATGGTGATGGAAGGCGTGCGCGACATCCCGGGCGCCGGCCCCGGCACCTACCGCGACGGCGGCCTGCTCGACTACCACCTCGACCTGCCCTACAGCGGCGACGGCGTGGTGCTCTACCCGCACTTCACCGACAAGGTGATCCCCGGCTGGTTCGACAAGGGCCTGCCCTGGCGCCGTGGCGATGCAGTGCGCCTGCAGGACGTGCTGCTGCTCGCCCCCTCGCGGGAGTACCTGGCCACCCTGCCCCACGGCAAGCTGCCGGACCGCAAGGACTTCACCCGCTACCTGGGTGACGACGCCGGCCGCGAGCGCTACTGGCGCAAGGCGATGAGCGAGAGCCAGCGCCTCGGTGACGAATTCCTCGAATTGGTGGATGGCGGCCGCCTGGCCGAACGCCTGCAGCCGCTCTGATCGGCCCGATTGCCGCGCGGCCTGCCTCGGGGTAGGCTGCCGCGCGACGATTCAGGGAGAGAACCGATGAAGCTCGCCGTCGCCATCATCCATGGCATTGGCAACCAGCAGGACCTGCGCGACGACGACGGCCAGCACGGCTTCGCCCAGGGCCTGATCCGCGGCCTGCGCAAGCGCCTGGGCAGCGACGCCGAACAGATCGCCTTCCAGAGCCTCTACTGGGCCAGCGTGCTGGACAAGCGCGAGCAGGCCTACCTGGACCGCCTGGAGCGCGAACCGGTTACCTGGCGCTGGCTGCGCGAGGCGGTGACGCTGTTCCTCGGCGACGCCAGCGGCTATCGCAAGGTCAGCCAGGCCTACGACACCACCTATGAAGAAGTGCACCAGTGCCTGCGCAACGGCCTCAACGCCCTGCGCGCCCGGGTGGGCCCGAGTACGCCGCTGGTGGTGCTCGCGCACTCCCTCGGCGGGCACATCTTCTCCAACTTCGTCTGGGACCAGCAGAAACTCAACGACACCCCGAGCTGCCCGCGCGACCCCTTCATCGCGCTGGAGACCCTCGCCGGGCTGGTCACCTTCGGCTGCAACATCCCGCTGTTCACCTTCGCCTACGACCCCGTCCAGCCCATCCGCTTCCCCGGCCACTGCCTGGAGGAGCGGGTGCGCGAACAGGCGCGCTGGCTGAACGTCTACGCCCCGGCGGACCCACTCGGCTACCCGCTGCGGCCCCTGCAGAACTACACCGCCGTCGTGCAGGAGGACCGTGCCATGCCGGTCGGCCCCTGGTACAAGCGGCACACCCCCCTGAGCCATATGGAGTATTGGGAAGATGCGCGTTTTCACCGTTACCTGGCAGGCCATCTGCGCCAGTTGCTTGTTGCTTGCGATGAACCCGAGCCAGGCGGCGCCGGACGCACGCAGCCAGCAGGAGATCGAGGGGCTGCTGAGGTTCGTGGCGTCGAGTGGCTGCCTGTTCATCCGCAACGGCAGTGAGTACCCGGCGACCGAAGCCCGCGATCACCTGCAGAAGAAGCTCGACTACCTGGAGAAGAAGGGCCTGGTCGACTCCAGCGAGGACTTCATCGCCCGCGCCGCCACCGAGAGCAGCATGAGCGGCAAGCCCTACAAGGTGCGCTGCAACGGCCAGGAACAGCTCTCCGCGGAATGGCTGAAGGCCGAGCTGGCGCGCCTGCGCACCGCCCGGCCCTGAACCTCAACCAGGCTGGCCGTCGACCCGCGCATGGCAGAACATCGGCGCGTAGTGCCCGAGGAACAGCGCAAAGGCGCCCAGCCAGCAGACGCCCGCCAGGGGCAGCGCCACGCTGGGCAGCAGCCCCGGCAGGAACACCCGCGCCAGCGCTCCGCAGTTGACCAGTGCGAAGGCGATGCCCATCGTCTTAGGCGGTGACAACGGCCGGCCGGTGTGGCCCAGGCTGACGCGGGCCAGCATCGCCAGGATCAACCCACCCATCGCCCCGACCGCCAGCGCGTGCAACGGCAGGCTCGGGTTGCCCGTGAGCCCCAGGTGCCAGAGCGCCTGGCCGAGGGGCGCCACCACCAGCCAGGCGAAGGCCAGGTACAAGGACCAGAGCAGCGGCACGCGCCAGATGCCCGCGTCGTACCAGCGCGCCAGGCGAACGGCGTTGCCCAGGGCCAGGCAGGCAAATGGCAACGCGATCCAGGCTCTGGCTTCCAGGGCAACGCCCGAGGCGGTCAGCACCGCCACCAGCAACGCGCAACCGAGGGTGGCGCGGTCCAGCCAGGGCACGGCCTTCACCTGCTGGGTGCGCCCCAGCCCGCGCTGGGTGAAGAAGGGAATCACCCGTCCGCCGATCAGGCCCATCAGTGCCGCGATCAACCACATCGCCGCGAGCACGCCCTGGCGTTGCATACCCTCCTCGCCCCCTGCCAGGCCGGCCAGCACCAGGGCATCGGCACTGCCGAGCAGGAGCAGCACGGCCACCACGGGATAATTGTTGCGCTGGCGCACCTGCCAGAGGCTGCGGCCGATGACGAAGGCCAGCAGCGGCAGGAAGGCGACCTGCAGGGGAATCAGCACGAGCAGCGGCGCCTGCAGCAACCAGGCCAGGCGCGCGGCGAGCCAGAGGGCTGCGAGCCCCATCAACGGGCGCCCGGAGAGCCCGGCCCTGCCCGTCCAGTTCTGCACGGCAGTGAGCAGGAAGCCGGCGATGATGGCGATGCCGAAGCCGAAAGGCATTTCGTGACGATGCCAGGCCAGCCAGCCACCAGCCGGTTGCCAGGTGCCGAGGTGGCCGGTCAGCGCCACGATCCAGAACGCCATGGCGATCAGCGCGAAGAGCCCGCCAGCCAGGAAGAAAGGACGGAAGCCAAGGCGCCAGAGCGGCGCGATGGCCAGTTCCCGTTGACGGTCACGCAACTGCATGGAGCGCCTCCTTGCGCAGCTGGTATTGGGCGGTGAGGCGCATGACATAGCCGAGCTTCAGCAGGGTCGGCCCGAAGATGACCATGCCGTGGAAGGCGATCAGCGGCAGCAGCCCGAAGAACTGGTCGAGCAGATAGCCGCAGAGGATGCCGACCAGCAGCATGACCAGGCCGATCCAGAGCACCTGGTTGGCGAAGCGCAGAAGAGCATCGGGGGAGTTGAAGAAGGTCATGGTGGTTTCCTCGTTCAAGGCCCGGCGCCTCGTGAGCGCCGGGCGGGGTCGATCAGCTGTCCAGGGCACTGGCAGGGCCGAAGAACTCGTAGTGGCATTGCCCGTCGGGTACGCCCAGGGTCTTCAGGTGCTTCTTCACCTGGGCCATGAAGGGCTTGGGCCCGAGGAAGTAGGCGTCCAGGTCACGCTCGGCGGGTAGCCAGCCCGACAGGCGATCGAGGGTGAGGAAGCCGGTGGCGTCGGCACGATCGCTCCGGGACGGCTCGCTGTAGCAGACGAAGTGGTGGAAGTTCTGGCGCTGGGCGGCGATGTTCTCCACCCAGTCACGGAAGGCGTGGACCGCGCCGTTACGCGCGCAGTGGATGAAGTGGATCGGCCGATCGCTGTGTTGCGCCACTTCGAGCATGGCCAGCGCAGGGGTGATACCGACGCCGGCGGTGATCAGCACCAGAGGCTTCCTGCCGGGGCGCAACACGAAGTCGCCGGCCGGCGCGAACAGTTCGATGCGGTCACCTTCGCCGACACGATCGTGGAGGAAGTTGGAAACCTTGCCGCCTGGCTCGCGTTTGACGCTGATGCGGTAGGAGCGGCCGTTGGCGGCTGCGGAGAGGGAGTAGTTGCGGCGTGCCTCCTCGCCATCGATGTCCAGGCGCAGGCCGATGAACTGGCCGGGGGCGAAGTCCAGCACCGCGCCGCCATCTTCAGGCACCAGGTGGAAGGAGGTGATCTCCTCGCTTTCCGCGACCTTGCGCTCGACGATGAAGCCACGTGCGCCGCGCCAGCCGCCGGGGGCCTCGGCACTGGCGGCGTAGACCTCCTCTTCCGAGCCGATCAGCAGGCCGGCCAGCAGCTCATAGGCCTGGGCCCAGGCGTCGATCACCTCGTCCGTCGCGATGTCCTCGCCCAGGACCTCGCGGATGGAGCGCAGCAGGCAGTCCCCCACGATCGGGTAGTGCTCGGGAAGGATCTGCAAGGCGACGTGCTTGGCGACGATGCGGCTGACCAGCGGGCCCAGGACCTCGAGCTGGTCGATGTGGCGGGCGTACATCAGCACGCCGTTGGCGAGGGCGCGGGCCTGGTCGCCGCTGGCCTGGTGAGCCTGGTTGAACAGCGGGCGGACCTGCGGGTATTCGGTGAGCATCATCTTGTAGAAATGGGTGGTCAGGGCTTCGCCCCCCGTCTCCAGCAGGGGGACAGTGGACTTGACGATGGCACGCACGTGGCTGGACAGCATGGTTGGACTCCGTTTTTCTAGGTGGTCTGGATCTCGTCCTGGGTATTTCATTTCCCGTGCCACATTTTTATTTCTTATGAATCAGTCACTTATTAATTTACGAGTTTTTCTGACTACAATCCTCCCCGAGTCAATCCGACATCAAGAAGTCAATATGACAACTCCCTCTTTGCTGCAGACGCTCATCCCGCTGGTCACCGACCTGTCCCGCGATCTACCGGAGCCGGAGCGCTATCGCCGCCTTCTCGGCGCGCTGCGGGATCTGCTGCCATGCGACGCGACCGCGCTGCTGCGACTGGAAGGCGAGCAACTGGTGCCCCTTGCGGTGGACGGCTTGAGCGCGGACACCTTGGGGCGGCGCTTCAAGGTCAGCGAGCACCCACGCCTACGGGCACTCCTGGAGAATCGTGGACCGACGCGCTTCCCTGCCGACTGCGATCTGCCCGACCCGTATGACGGCCTGGTGGAAGGGCATTTGGAACACCTGGAGGTGCACGACTGCCTGGGCTGCCCGCTGTTCCTCGATGATCGCCCCTGGGGCCTGCTGACGCTGGACGCGCTGAACCCGGCGCGCTTCTCCAGCGAGGACCTGCAGACCCTGGAGAACTTCGCCGTACTGGCGGCGGCGACGGTGAAGGCCGCCGAGCGCATGCATGGCCTGGAGCGCCTGGCGGCGGATGAACAGCAGCGTGCGGAGGTCTATCGCCAGGCCGCCGGGCAGGCGCGGCCGCAGGAAATGATCGGCCAGAGCGCCGCGCACAAGGCGCTGGTGGAGGAGATCGCCGTGGTCGGTGGCAGCGAGCTGACGGTGCTGATCAGCGGTGAGACGGGCGTCGGCAAGGAGCTGGTGGCCCAGGCGATCCATGCCAGGTCTCCCCGCAGCAACCAGCCGCTCATCAGCCTCAACTGCGCGGCCCTGCCGGACACCCTGGTGGAGAGCGAACTGTTCGGCCATGTGCGTGGCGCCTTCTCCGGCGCCGTGGGTGACAGGCGTGGCAAGTTCGAGCTGGCCGATGGCGGCAGCCTGTTCCTGGATGAAGTGGGCGAGCTGCCTCTGGCGATCCAGGCCAAGCTGCTGCGGGTATTGCAGAGCGGCCAGTTGCAACGGGTGGGATCGGATCGGGAGCATCGGGTCAATGTGCGTGTGATCGCCGCCACCAACCGGGACCTGGCCGAGGAGGTGCGCCATGGCCGATTCCGCGCCGACCTCTATCACCGTCTCAGCGTCTATCCCATGCGCGTGCCGCCATTGCGCGACCGTGGCCGCGATGTGCTGTTGCTTGCGGGCTATTTCCTCGAGAACAACCGTGCCCAGTTGGGGCTGCGCAGCCTGAGGCTGAGCCAGGATGCGCAAGCCGCCCTCCTCGGCTACGACTGGCCCGGGAACGTGCGTGAGCTGGAACACCTGATCGGACGGGCCGGGCTCAAGGCAAGGGTGGCGCAGCCGGATAGGCCAAGGATCCTGACCCTGACGGCGGCAGACCTGGCTTTGCCACGAGCAGGGGCCCACGTTCAGGCGGATGAGGAGATCGAGGAAGAGCAGCCGGTCTCGATCGGCGATCTGCGTACGGCAGTGGATCATTATCAACAGCGCCTGGTGAACGCGGCACTGGAACGCAATGAGGGCAACTGGGCGGCAGCGGCCCGGGAGCTGGGGCTGGATCGCGCCAACCTGCTACGCCTGGCCAAGCGTCTGGGCATCAAGTGACAGGGGCGGCTCGTCCGGTCAGCGGTAAAGGGCGGGGGGAACTGATAAACTCCCGCCCCTTCCAGGCCGGTACCGGGCCGTCATCTTCAGAGCGTCATTCGTGGAACTGTTCAAGGAATTCATCTTCGAGGCGGCTCACCGCCTCCCCCATGTCCCCGCCGGCCACAAGTGCGGGCGACTGCACGGCCACTCCTTCCGCGTCGCCATCTACATCGAAGGCGAAGTCGATCCCTATACCGGCTGGATACGCGATTTCTCGGAGATCAAGGCGATCTTCAAGCCGCTCTATGAGCAGCTCGATCACAACTACCTGAACGACATCCCTGGGCTGGAGAACCCCACCAGCGAAGTGCTGGCCAAGTGGATCTGGCAACAGCTCAAGCCGCTGCTTCCGGAGCTCTCCCGGGTGCGCATCCATGAGACCTGCACCAGTGGCTGCGAATACCGGGGCGACTGATTCTTCTGCTGCATAAATGCAAAAGGCCACCCTAGGGTGGCCTTTTTGTTGCGCGCAGTTCCTGTCGATCACACTGGCTGTATAGCCTGGACGTAGCCCGGACTTCAGTTCGGGGGCTGCTCCAAGGTTAACCATGTGGGTCCATTGAAATAGCAGCCCTACGGTCTGCCTGGCGACTGAAGTCGCCCCTACAGTCGCCCCGGCGAGCTGTGCCGCTGCACCTGGCTAGATCAAGGGTTGTTCCAAGCCAGCGCCGCAGACACCTCACATCGCCCGGCGGATTTTTCTTGGGCGCAAAGTCAAACCCCCGACCTTCTTGCGAAGATCGGGGGTTTGGTATAGGTGCTTGACGATGACCTACTCTCACATGGAGAAACTCCACACTACCATCGGCGATGCATC
>NZ_JBBCKP010000011.1:0-345672 GCF_037153275.1 Pseudomonas sp. USHLN015 | reverse complement strand
ATTGGTCAGCGCCGAATGACGGTTGCCAGCGCCCTTGGGCTTGCCGGTGGAACCGGAGGTGTAGATCACATAGGCGAGGTTTTCGGCGTGAAGCGCGATACCGGGATTGGTCTCCGGGAAGTCGTCGAATAGCGCCCGGTCCAGATCGATGCGCTGCACGCCTTCGGCCAACGGCAGCTCCAGGTGCGACTGGCTCAGCAGAAAGTTCACGCCGCTGTCGTCGAGCATGTAGGCCAGGCGCTCGGCCGGGTATTCCGGGTCCAGCGGCACATAGGCGCCGCCGGCCTTCAGGATCGCCAGCAGGCCCACGACCATTTCGATGGAGCGCTCGACGGCAATGCCCACCAGGCTGTCCGGACCGACGCCCTGGGCGATCAGCGCATGGGCCAGGCGGTTGGCGCGCTGGTTGAGCGCGGCATAGCTGAGCGTTTCAGTGCCGAAGGCCAGTGCCGGAGCGTCCGGGGTGCGTTGCACCTGGGCTTCGATCAGCTGGTGCACCGGGGTATCGAGCGGGTACGCGGTGGCCGTGGCGTTCCAGCCGTGCAGCTGGGTTTCGCGCTCGCTGGGCGAGAGCAGCGGCAGTTCGGCGATGGGCGCATCGGGCCGGGTGACCATGGCTTCCAACAGGCCCAGCCAGTGGCCGGCCATGCGCTCGATGGTCGCCGCCTCGAACAGGTCGGTGGCGTAGGTCAGGGCGGCATGGAGCTGGCCACCCTTTTCGTAGGTATCCAGGCTGAGGTCGAACTGGGTGGTCCGGCTGCGCCAGTCCAGCGGTGCGAAGCGCAGCCCGCCCGGCGCGCCGAGCGCTTCGATGTCCGCCACGTGCGGCTGGTGGTTGAACATCACCTGGAACAGCGGCGCATGGCTGAGGGTGCGTTCCACGGCCAGCGCTTCCACCAGGCGCTCGAAGGGCAGGTCCTGGTGGGCCTGGGCGCCGAGCACGCATTCGCGGACCTGTTCGAGGAGCGCACGGACCCGCAGCTCCGGCTGGAACCGTGCGCGCAGCACCTGGGTGTTGACGAAGAGGCCGATCAGCCCCTCCACCTCGGCGCGGTTGCGGTTGGCGACAGGCACGCCGATCCGCAGGTCGTCCTGCCCGCTGTAGCGCTGCAACAGCACCTCGAACCCCGCCAGCAGCAGCATGAACAGCGTCAGCCCCTGCTCCCGCGCCGCCGTGCGCAGGGCGCCGGCCAGGGGCATGGGGAGGGTGAATTCGTGGCGCTCGCCACGGTAGCTGGCCCGGGCCGGACGGGCATGGTCGAGGGGCAGTTCCAGCACCGGCTGGTGGTCGCCCAGTGCCGCACGCCAGTAGGCCAGCTGGCGCTCCTGCTCGCCGGCCTCCAGCCAGCTGCGCTGCCACAGGGCGTAGTCGGCGTACTGCACCGGCAAGTCCGGCAGGCTCGCCACCCTCCCCTCGACGGCGGCGGCATAGAGCTGCCCGAGCTCGTCGATCAGCACGTTCATCGACCAGCCGTCGGAGACAATGTGGTGCAGGGTGAGCAGCAGGACGTGCTGCTCCGCGCCCAGCCGGATCAGCCGGACCCGCAGCAGCGGGCCCTGTTCGAGGTCGAACGGACGCAACGATTCGGCCAGCGCCTCCTGGCGCAGGTGCTCTTCGCGGGCCGCTTCCGCCCACGCGCTGCAGTCCTCGAATGCCACGGCCAGCGGCCGCTGCAAGGGGCCAAGCTGCAGGCGCTCGCCGGAGGCGTCGAACACCGTGCGCAGCGAGGCATGCCGCGCCACCAGGCCGGCGAAGGCCCGTTCCAGGGCGCTCCTGTCCAGGGGGCCGCTGAGGCGCACGGCGCTGGGCAGGTTGTAGGCACCGCTCTGCGGGTCCAGTTGCCAGAGGAACCACATGCGCTGCTGCGCATAGGACGGGCACTGGCTGTCGGCGTGCTCGACGCCGGCGGGAATCGGGAAGACCGAGAAGTCGATCCCTTCGCCACGCAGGCTCTCCAGGAACATCCGGCGCTTTTCCAGGGGCAGCTCGATAAAGCGGCGGGCGAGTTTCAGGGAGTCTTCTGCGTTCATCTGTCGTTTCCGTACTCGTGGGCAGCACGCAATGCGTGCTCGATTGCTCAAGGAGAACGGACGGCAGGTGCGGAAAATTACCTGCGCGGCAATGCCACGGACACAGGGCGACGACCGCACCCGTGCCACGGCAGGAAGGCCCTCAACGGGCCATCGGCGGGCGCGTCCTAAATTTTTCGCGGCCTCGTTCGTCCATAAGGCAGCGCCGCTTTCGGGCAACGAAGCGCGCAGCGTCGTCATTCCCCAGGAACAGCCCCGCCCATGCCGAAGAAGTCCCGCTCCCGCCTCTGGTTCCTCGTCCACAGCTGGCTGGCCCTGCCGATCTGGTGCTTCATGCTGATCGTCTGCGTGACCGGCACCCTGGCGGTGGTGAGCCAGGAACTGGTCTGGCTGGCCAAGCCGGAAGTCCGCGCGAGCCGGCCACAGGCCGACATGCCCCGCCTGGGCTACGACCGGATCGTCGCGGGCATCCGCGACGCCCAGCCCGAGGCCTCGATCAGCGCCATCCGCCGGCCGGGCGAGGACCATTTCGCGCTGGTCGTCGACGTCAGCTACCCCGACACCCGCGAGGCCAGCCTCTACGTGAACCCCTACACGGGGGTGATCCAGGGGCGCAGCTCCAGCTTCGACTTCCGCCAGTTCACCCGCGCCCTGCACGGCTGGTGGCTGGTGCCCTTCACCAACGGCTACAGCTGGGGCTGGTACCTGGTGTCGCTGCTCGGCCTGCCGATGCTCGCCTCGCTGGTCACCGGCCTGGTGGTCTACAAGCGGTTCTGGAAGGGCTTTCTCACGCCGCGCCTGCGCATCGACCAGGGCGCCCGCATCTTCTGGGGCGACTTCCATCGCCTGTCGGGCATCTGGTCGATCTGGTTCATCGCGGTCATCTCCATCACCGGCCTGTGGTTCCTGGTCCAGGCGATCCTCGTCGACAACCACGTGACCC
The DNA here is from genome assembly GCF_037153275.1 of Pseudomonas sp. USHLN015. Classification (NCBI taxonomy): domain Bacteria; kingdom Pseudomonadati; phylum Pseudomonadota; class Gammaproteobacteria; order Pseudomonadales; family Pseudomonadaceae; genus Pseudomonas; species Pseudomonas sp. USHLN015. The sequence continues at coordinate 342,698 of NZ_JBBCKP010000011.1, read as the reverse complement.
TGTCCAGCGAGGGCATCCCGCCGGTGCTGGCGCGGGACGCCGTGCCCGTGGCGCAGCCGGGCAAGCCCGTGGAGCGGATCGGCCTGGACCGTGCCATCGAGATCGCCAGCCAGGCCATCCCGACGCTGGAGGCCAACGCCCTGTACTTCCCCGAGGACGCCTACAGCGCCCTGTACATCTACGGCAACAGCCGCTACCCGCTGATGTACCAGTCCGTTGCGCTCAACCCGTTCGACGGTCATGTCGAGGCCGTGCGCAGGCTCGGCGACCGCACGCCGCTGGAGTTCGTCACCGAGTCGATGCACCCGCTGCACACGGGCGACTTCGGCGGCCTCTGGAGCAAGGCGATCTGGTTCGTCTTCGGCCTGCTGCTGAGCCTGATGGTGCTCAGCGGCTTCCTGATCTGGAGCAAGCGCACCGCCCAGGCGACCCTGGCGCTGGTGAAGCGCAACCAGCGCCTGGCCGGCATCCGGCCGATGGGTGAGCCGCCCGTGGCATGCCGGGAATAGGCCAAGGGGTCAGACGGCCTCGGCACCCGGCCAGCGCCCGGCGAGCCCGTCCAGCTGGCGGACGAGGTAGGCGAGCACGTCGGCCTGCCGGTCGCGGATGAAGCGATGGTCCCCTTCGAAGAGCCTGAGCTGCAGCCGGCCTGTGGTTTCCTCGCTCCAGGCCTTGAGTTGCGCCTTGCGGGGGCCGTCGTCGACTCCTGCCAGGACGTGCACAGGGCAAGCGAGCGGCGTACGCGGCCGGTGCCGATAGGCGGCCTGGGGCACGCCGGCGTCGGGCCGCCAGTTGGCGATGCCGCGCTGGTATTCGGCCCAGCGCGACGGCGCGACCGAGCCCGAGGCGAACAGGCCCAGCGAGCCTGGCGCGCCCCGCTCGCGCAGGGCATAGAGCATCTCGCAGGCCGCCAGCGCGCCGAAGCCGTGGCCGATGACCGCATAGGGCAGGCGTCGCACGTCCATCTCCACCCTTCGCGCCAGCTGCCCGGCGACGGCTGCGGACAGCCCGGGCGCCTCCGGCAGCCACACGGGGCGGACCTGCACCCAGGCAGGCAACAGCGCGCCCCAGGCCGGGTAGTCCACCGCGCCGACGCCGGGGCAGGCAACGCAGAACAGTCGCAGAGCGGGCGTCATTCAGCCCACCGACAGGCAGCCGACCACCCACGCGGGGCAAGGGGCGGCAGCTCGTGGCGATCGGACAGGGCGTGCATTGCTTCGGCTCGTGATGGACGGCATGGCCGCCGCACGCCTCCGTCGGGCGGGGCGTGCAAGCGGCCCATTGCGGGCGGGAACGGGCTCAGGCCGGTTCGACGAGGGCGGCGGCCAGGGCACGGGCGAAGCGGCGGGCGACTTCGTCCACCTGTTCGGCGGTGATGATCAGCGGCGGCAGGAAGCGCACCACGCTGCCGTGGCGGCCGCCCAGTTCGATGATCAGCCCGCGCTTGAGGCACTGGGCCTGCAGGCGCGAGGCCAGGGCGCTGAAGGTCGGGGGGTGACCCAGCGCATCACGGGGGCCGGACGGGTCAACCAGCTCGACGCCGAGCATCAGCCCGCGCCCACGGATATCGCCCAGCTGCGGGTAGTCGCGCTGAAGTTCGCGCAGGTGGCCGGCCAGGCGCTCGCCCATGGCGGCGGCGTGGGCGGGGATGTCGTGGTCCTTGAGGTAGCGCAGCACCGCCGAGCCGGCGGCCATGGCCATCTGGTTGCCACGGAAGGTGCCGGCGTGGGCACCCGGGCCCCAGACGTCGAGCCACTCGCGGTAGACCATCACCGCCAGCGGCAGGCTGCCGCCGATGGCCTTGGACAGCACCACCACGTCAGGAACGATGCCGGCGTGCTCGAAGGCGAACATCCTGCCGGTGCGGCCGAAGCCGCTCTGGATCTCGTCGACGATCAGCGCCACGCCGGCCTTCTCGGTGATGCGGCGCAGGCCGCGCAGCCACTCGATGTCCGCCGGCACCACGCCGCCCTCGCCCTGCACCGCCTCGACTATCACCGCCGCCGGCAGCAGCACGCCGGCCTCGGGGTCGCTGAGCAGGTTCTCCAGGTAATGCAGGTTGGCGCGTACGCCGGCCTCGCCACCCAGCCCGAAGGGGCAGCGGTAGGCATAGGGATAGGGGGCGAACTGCACGCCATTGCCGAGCACCGCGCCCAGGGCCTTCTTCGGCCCCAGGTTGCCCATCAGCCCCAGGGCGCCCTGGCTCATGCCGTGGTAGCCGCCCTGGAACGAGAGGATGGTGCTGCGCCCGGTGGCGGTGCGCACCAGCTTGAGCGCCGCCTCCACCGCGTCGGTGCCGGTGGGGCCGCAGAACTGGATCTTCGCCTCGCGGGCCAGGTCCTCGGGCAGCAGGCCGAAGAGGTCCTGGACGAACTGGTCCTTCACCGGGGTGGTGAGGTCCAGGGTGTGCAGCGGCAGCTCGTCGGCGAGCACCTGGCGGATCGCATCGATCACCACCGGGTGGTTGTGACCCAGCGCCAGGGTGCCGGCACCGGCGAGGCAATCGATGAAGGTGCGGCCCTCGACGTCCTCGACATACAGCCCACGCGCACGCTTGAGCGCCAGGGGGATGCGCCGGGGGTAGCTGCGGGCGTTGGATTCCTGCTGCTTCTGGCGGGCCAGCAGCGGCGACTCCTCGAACTGGTAGAGCGTCTCTTCTTCAGCGGCCAGCGGCAGGCTGGCATTGAGGCTGGTAGCGGCTTGCATCCTTCGACCCTCGATAAAGTGGCATCAAGCTCCGGGCCGTGCGCTTGTGGCGCTTCTCGGCCTTGTGCAGAGGAGACGATGGGCGAAGGTGGGGATTTAGACGGAACGCGTGAAGCCCGTTGCAGCGCAGGATAAACTGCGCGGCCTTGCCCGCTCCCGGCTGGCCGCACGGCGAATCGAATCGAAGTGGACCGCTCCCTGGTAGATGAACTGCTCACCACAGCTGGCCTGATGCGCCAGCACCTTCTGCATGCCTTGGCGATCCGCGTGGAGACGCTGGAATTCCGCACCCACGACGAGGGCCTCTGTGACGCCAGGCTCTACCGCTGCGCCAGGTCGGACGTTGCCACGCCCGCCCAGGCCCTGGTCGCGCTGCTCAATCACGAACTGCACCGGGTGGAGGATTGGGCGATGGAGGAAACGACTCCAGAGCATGTCGACCACCTGCTGCAGCGCTGGCTGTTGCCGGAACTCGTCAACGCTCGTCCTGCCAGCATCGACCCGCAGGAGGCGACTCATGAGATCGCCAGCCTGGGGGACGCCATCCGCAACGCCATCATGGAGCGCCGCGCCAATCCTGCGCGCCCCTGGTACAGCGACCGCTGGGGGATCTTCCTCGACGGCCAGCCACTGCCGCTGGACACCCCGATCCTCCCTGAGCCGCTGACCGAATCGGTGCTGGCCTTGCAGGACAACTGGAACGAGAAGCTCTATTTCTGCGAAACCCGCGATACCTGGCTGCTCTACAGCTGGGCGACAGGAGCCTGAGCAATGAAGGTCTATCTGGACGACGAACGCGCCACGCCCGACGGCTGGGTCCGCGCCTGGTGGCCGCTCGAGGTGATCGAGCTGTTGAAGACGGGCCAGGTCAGCGAACTGAGCCTGGACCACGACCTGGGCGACGACGAGCGCGGCACCGGTTACGACGTGATCCTGTGGGTCGAGGAAGCGGTGGCCCTGCACGGCTTCGTGCCGCCGCGCATCGCCGTGCATTCGGCCAACGCCTCGGCGGTGCCGAAGATGCAGGCCGGCGTGCGCTCCATCGAAGCCCTGGCGCAAGGCAACCGCCAGACGTAGCCCGGGCTTCAGCCCGGGAGCCTGGGCACTGCGCAACGCCCCTCCTGCTGGATCAGGCGCATGCACGGAAGGCGATCTGGTCTAGTCTTTCGCAGCAGCCAATCCAAGGAGGAACGCCAAATGCCACGGGGCCCCAGGAAGACCAGCCGATTCCGGATCGAATCGGACCCGATCACGCGGAAGATCAGGATCAAGGGCCGGCCAGCCTGGACCTCCCAGGCGACCAAGGTGAAGGTCAACCAGAACGCCAAGAAGGGCCATGTGGAGGACAGGCGTCACATGCTCCATTGGAGCCAGGTCATCCGCAAGCTGGCCGAAGCCACCTTCAACGCCTTGAAGAGCGACTCCATATCGACAAAGGACTTCTACCGGAACCTGACGGCTCCCTTGATATCCAGGAAGTGGAAGCGCATCCCCAGTACCCCGGATGGGGTGATGCTGATGATTGCCAAACGCTTGAACAGCACGCCGGCCAACCTGGTACCGGACAGGGCCGACATCAACAAGGCCATCGAGATCGTTCGCAAGAGCATCGACCAGTTCGCGACCTACCTGCGAGACAGCTCGACCTACGAAGACACCAAGGACGATCCGAGCCTGCATGTGAAGCGCATGAGTGCCATCCGCCTCAAGGCCAAGGAGCTGTTCCCCACGGGCAATACCAGCAGCCTGATCCATAGCCGCATCAGCGAGATCAATAGCGAGATACTCAAGATCATCAACGAGAGCCAGGCCCCCTGCCAACTCTGGGAGCTGCTGCACTCGCTGCGCCACTCGGTGACCTTCGACCTCTCTTCCAAGGCCGTACGTGACAGCACGGAAGCCACGCTCGACTGGCTCAATCGGATGCAGTTAGCCGCTCACAGTGCCCCGGCGGCGCGCCTGGAAGTGCTGGTATCCCTGACCGATATCTAGGCCTGGCCCGGGTTTCAGCCCGGGAGCCCATGCACCGCCATGCAGGCCACCCGGTGCGTCGCCGAGACGATCGGCAACGCACCCGCCCTCTTCCCTCAATCCGCCCGATAGCGCCCCACCAGCTGCTGCAATCCACCGGCCATCTCACCCAGGCGCTGGGTGATGTCGCTGGCGGTGCGCGAGCCGGCGGCGGTCTGTTCGGCGATGGCGGCGATCTGGTGCACGTTGGCGTTGATGGATTCGCAGACCTGGGTCTGCTCCTCCGCCGCAGCGGCGATCTGCGCGTTCATGCCGTTGATGGTGGTGGTCGCCTCGACGACCGCCTCCAGGGCCTGGCCGACCCGGCCCACCTCCACCACGGCGCGGGCGCTGCCGCCGCGGATCTGGCCGATGGCGGCGATGGCCTCGCGAGCGCCGGCCTGCAGGCGGCCGATCATTTCCTGGATTTCCGCCGTACTGCTCTGGGTGCGCCCCGCCAGCGTGCGCACCTCATCGGCGACGACCGCGAAGCCGCGCCCCTGGTCACCGGCACGCGCGGCTTCGATGGCGGCGTTGAGCGCCAGCAGGTTGGTCTGCTCGGCGACGCCGTGGATCACATCCAGCACGCCGCCGATGCCCTCGGACTCGCTGCCCAGCCGGCGGATGATCTCGACCCCGCTTTCCACCTGCCCCTCCAGCCCGTCGATCACCTCGGCGGCGCTGCGCACCAGGTCCTGCGCGCCCTGCACCCGGTTCTCCGCAGCCTGGGCCGCCTGCGCCGCGCCGGCCGCACTGCTGGCGACCTGCAGGGCCGCCGCCGACATCTGCTCCATGGCGGTAGCCAACTGATCGCTTTCCACATGCTGGCTGGCGATGCCCTGGCCGGTCTGCTCCATGAAGGCACCCAGCTCCTCGCTGGCGGCCCCCAGGGTGGCGGCGGACGAGCGCGTCTGCCGCACCAGTTGGCGGACCTGTTCGGCGAAGTGGTTGAAGGCCCGCGCCAGGGTGCCCAGCTCATGGCCGGCGGAAGGGTCCAGGCGGCGGGTCAAATCGCCTTCGCCCCGGGCGATGTTCTCCATGGTCCGCACCGCCTGGTCCAGGGGCTGATGGATGCTGCGTGCCAGCAGGGTCGCCAGGGCGGCGATCAGCGCCAGCAGGAGGGCGGCGGAAGCGGCGCTGCGGATCAAGCTCAGGCGCACGGCAGTGGCGAATTCCCGCTCCAGCCCGGCGAGCTGCGTTTCCAGGTCGTCGATGTAGAAGCCGGTGCCCAGCACCCAGTCGCTGTCGGGCATCGGCACCACGTAGGCGAGCTTCGGCGAGGGCTCCTCCTCGCCGGGCCGCGCCCAGCCGTATTCCACGTAGCCCCCCCCGGCGGCGCCGGCCTCGACGTACTCGCGCACCAGATGGCGACCCTCGGGGCTGGTGGAGTCCCAGTAGATCGTGCCTTCGCGGGCCGGGTTGTCGGCGCTCATCACCTGCACGCCCTGGCTGTCGTAGGCGAAGAAGTAGCCGCTGCCGCCGTCGAAGCGCAGGCTGCGCAGCGCCTCCTTGATGCGCTCGCGGCCCGCTGCCGAGCCGCCGTTGGCCAGGGGCGCCACGGCGCTCAGTGCCAGTTCCATGTAGTTGGCCAATTGCTCGCGCTTGGCCGCCAGCAACGACTCGCGCAGGTCGTCGCGGCTGAGATCGCGCAGTTCCCGGGCCTGGGATACGAACAGCCAGGCGCTGATCGTGGCCAGCGCCAGGACCGGCAGCAGCGCCAGGAGGAGGATCTTCTGCCTGATGGATAAGCGATTCATCCCGTCATTCCCTCTGTGAGTGTCGACGGGGCCTTCTAGCACGGTGGCAGCCTGGACGACGGAGCGCCGGCCGAGCCCCTCATCGTCACCAGGAAACGACGCAGGCGCTCGCGCAGGCAGCAGGCGCACGGCCTGCCGTGGTCGGGCGGGAGGACGTGGGCACAGGCGCACGGCGGGTTCGCACCCGTCCGGCCCCCGGGGCCGGCATGCCCCTACGGCGCAATCACCGGCGGGCAGCCGGCTCGCGGGTCAGGTCCCCTGGATCGCGCCCCACACCTGCGCCAGCCCCACCAGGTGCAGCCCGCCCAGCGTCAGGCAGATGGCCGAGCTCCACAGCCAGAAGGCGGCGCTGCGGCCCAGCCCGCGCTTGACCAGCAACAGCCCGCCGAGCCCCCGCAGCAGGTACACCGCCGTGACCAGGCACAGCACCGGCCGTGTCAGGGGAAGTGGCAGGCCGAGCCCGGCCAGCAGCGCGTAGAGCGCCCAGAGCCCCAGCACCGTGGCGATGGCCAGGGTGACCAGCGTGGCCACCGGGCTGCCGGCCTCGGCCAGGCGCGCCATGCGCTCACCGGCACCGAAGAAGCGATACCAGGGTGCGCCGTAGCGGATGCAGCCCAGGTGCAGCAGCGCGGCGATGGCGCTCAGGACGCCACCGGCCAGCAGGAAGGGGTTGGGGAAAAGGTCGTCCATGGCGAAGCTCCTGTGCAGAGGCCCGCCATTCTGGATGCCCTCGGCAGCCTGCGCCAGCACCCGGGGGCACTAGCTCGCGAAGCGCCCCAGCCGGTACGCCTCCAGCCCCGCCACGGCCTGCCCCTGGGCCAGTTGGCCGATGTACTCGGCGGTGACGGCCGCCTGGGTCAGCCCGAGGTGCTGGTGGCCGAAGGCGAGCAGGACGCGGCCCTCGCCCACCCGGTCGATGATCGGCAGCGAGTCCGGCAGCGAGGGGCGGAAGCCCATCCAGGGGCTGGCGCCTTCGGTGTCCAGCTCGTCACGGAACAGCCCCTGGCTAAGGCGGTGCAGCTGCCACGCGCGGGGCATGTTCGCCGGCTTCTCCAGCCCGGCGAACTCCACGGTGCCGGCCAGGCGCAGGCCGCCGGCCATGGGCGTCATGATGAAGCGCCGTTCGAGGCTGGTGACGGCGAACGGCAGCCGCCCCTGCTCCCGGGGCAGCATCAGGTGGTAGCCGCGCTCGGTGTCCAGCGGCACCCGCGTGCCAGTGAGGCGTTCGGTGAGCGGCGCGGAGTGGGCCCCGCAGGCCAGCAGCACCTGGCGGGCGCGCAGGCTGCCGCCGTCCAGCCTCAGGGCGACGCCCTCCGCCAGCCGCTGGCCGTCGAGCACGCACTGGCGATGGAAGGTGACGCCCAGCGCCTCGGCCGCCCGCGCCAGTTCGCCGACCACCAGGTGCGGGTCGATGAAGTGCCCGGTGGCCGGGAAGAACAGCCCGCCGCGAATCCCGTCGCTGAGCTGGAGCGCCGCCGCGTGAACGGCCTCCGCCTCCCAGAACGCCACCGGCACGCCCTGCCCGGCCATGCTCGCCTGGAGGGCCTGCAGCGCCGCACGGGAGGCGTCCTGCTCGTACACCAGCAGCGAACCGTCCTCGCGCAGCAGGTCGGGCCGCTCGATGGCCTGCAGCAGGCGGCGCCAGGCACCCAGGCTGGCTTCGTTGAGGGCCCGCAGGCCGGCCACGGTGCGGGCGAAGGGCGCTGCCCGCAGGTTGAGCAGCAGGCGCAGGAACCAGGGGGTGGCGCGCGGCAGGTAGGTCCAGTCCAGGCGCAGCGGGCCCATGGGGTCGAGGAGCATGCCCGGCAGGCGCTTGAGGATCGACAGGTCGGCGATCGGGAACACCTGCTCGGTGGCCAGGTGCCCGGCGTTGCCGAAGGAGGCGCCCTGCCCCACGCCGTCCGGGTCGAACACCTGCACCCGCCGCCCCTGGCGCGCGAGCTGCAGGGCGCAGGCGACACCGATGACACCGGCGCCGACCACCGCGACATCCACATCCGCTGGCTGGAGGTCGCCCATGTTCAGGCCTCCCGCTCGCCGTCGAGCAGCCGCCGCAACCCCAGGGGATTGGCCTCGCGCAGCGCCGCCGGCAGCAAGGCATCGGGGAAGCCCTGGTAGCACACCGGTCGCAGGAAGCGCTGGATGGCGGCGGTGCCCACCGAGGTGGAACGGGCATCCGAGGTGGCCGGGAATGGCCCGCCGTGGACCATGGCATCGCACACCTCCACCCCGGTGGGCCAGCCGTTGACCAGCACCCGGCCAGCCTTGCGTTCCAGGGCCGGCAACAGCGCGTGGGCGGCATCGAGGTCGGCGTCGTCCAGGTGCAGGGTGGCGGTGAGCTGGCCCTCCAGGGCATCGAGGATGCGGGACACCTGCTCTGCGCCCTCGCACTGCACCACCAGCGCCGCCGCGCCGAAGACCTCGCCGTGCAACTGCGGGTCGGCGAGGAAGGCCTCGGCATCGGTGACGAACAGCTGCGCCTGGCAACGGTTCGGCCCGTCCCCGGGTTCGCCGCTGGCGACCCGGCGCACCTGCGGGTGGCGGGCCAGGGTTGCGACCCCGGCCGCGTAGGCCTGGTGGATGCCGGGGGTGAGCATCACCTGGGCCTTGCACGGGCGCAGCTGCTCGGCGGCGTGGGCGAGGAAGGCATCCAGCGCCGCACCGCGAGGCGCGATGAGCAGGCCCGGGTTGGTGCAGAACTGCCCGGCGCCCAGGGTCAGCGAGGCGATGAAACCCTGCGCCAGGGCCGCGCCACGGGCCTGCAAGGCGGCGGGAAACAGCAGCACCGGGTTGATCGAACTCATCTCGGCATAGACCGGGATCGGCTCCGGCCGCGCCTGGGCCGCCTGGCACAGGGCGAGGCCACCGCTGCGCGAGCCGGTGAAGCCGACCGCCTTGATGCGCGGGTCCGTCACCAGGCCAAGGCCCACTTCGCGGCCGGCGCCGAACAGCAGCGAGAACACGCCTTCGGGCATGCCACAGCGCTCGACCGCGCGGGCCACCGCCTGCCCCACCAGCTCGCTGGTGCCGGGGTGGGCGCCATGGGCCTTGACCACCACCGGGCAGCCGGCAGCCAGGGCCGAGGCGGTGTCGCCGCCGGCCACGGAGAAGGCCAGGGGGAAGTTGCTGGCACCGAACACCGCCACCGGCCCCAGGGGCACCTGGCGCTGGCGCAGGTCGGGCCTGGGCAGGGGTTGGCGCTGGGGTTGCGCGCGGTCGATGCGCACGTCCAGCCACTCACCCGCGCGCAGGGTGCGGGCGAAGGTGCGCAGTTGCTGGCAGGTGCGGCCGCGCTCGCCCTGCAGGCGCGCCTGTGGCAGGCCCGTCTCGGCCATGGCGCGCTCGATCAGCGCCTCGCCCAGGGCTTCGATGGCATCGGCGATGGCGTCGAGGAAGGCCGCCCGGGCGGCCGGCGTGGTGTCCCGGTACGGATCGAAGGCGGCCCAGGCCAGGGCGCAGGCCTGCTCCACCTGCTGGCGGCTGGCGCCCGGGTAGGCGGGTTGCAGGTGTTGGCCGGTGGCCGGGTCAATGGCGTGGAGGGCGTCGCGGGTGCCGGGCACCGCTGCGCCGCCGATCAGCATCTTGCCTGTGAGGGTCATGGGGCATCCTGGATGGCGGGTGGGCCCCACCGCCCACGGGCGGCGGGGCGGGCGGGTTCAGGCGAGGTTCTGCTCGGCGGTCCAGTTGGCGTACCACTGGCGGAACAGGCCGTACTGCTGCTCGGCGTAGCGGCGCTGGGAGTCACTGAGGGCGTCGCTCTCGTTGAAATGCAGGCGGTACTCGCGGTCGCCGTTGAGCACCATCAGGTACTTGTAGAACAGCACCAGGTCGCAGCCCTCGTCGAAGGACGAGAGCACGTCCAGGGCGGCGCTCAGCTCCAGGGCCTGGCGGCGTGCGCGGGCATCGCCCTGGGCGGCCTGGCGGCTCAACGAGACCAGCAGCAGCACCTCGCGGGGCAGCACGTTGCCGATGCCGGTGATGGTGCCGGTGGCGTTGCAGTTGACGTAGCCGTGGAACACCTGGGTGTCGACGCCGGCCATGAGGATCACCTCGTCATCCCGCGAGGTGATGTGCTCGGCGGCGTAGCGCATGGCGTCGGCACCGCCGAATTCCTTGAAGCCGATCAGGTTGCGGTGCTGCCCACGCAGTTCGAAGAACAGGTCGGCGCGGGTGGAGAAGCTGTAGTACGGGCTGTTGTAGATCACCGACGGCAGCTCCGGCACGGCCTGCAGCACGGCAGTGAAATGCGCCTTCTGCGCCGCCGGCGAGGCCGCGCGGGACAGCAGCCGCGGGATCACCATCAGCCCCTGGGCGCCGACCTTGGCGGCATGGGCGGCGTGGGCCACTGCCTCGCGGGTGCTCACCGCGCCAGTGCCGACGATGGTGGGCACGCCGGCCTTCACCAGGCGCGCCACGCCTTCCTGGCGCTGGGCCTCGCTGAGCAGGGGCCAGTCGCCCATGGAGCCGCAGTAGACCACGCCGCTCATGCCGGCCTGGACCAGTTCGCGGCCCTTGGCCACCAGGGCGTCGTAGTCCGGCTGGCGTGCGTCGGTGCAGGGGGTCATGAGGGCGGGGATGCAGCCACGGAAGATATCGATGTTCATGCTGTCGCTCCTTGAGCAGGGATTCAGGGTTCGGGAAAACGGGGCTCAGATGCCCCAGGCGAAGGGGTCCTGCTCGTCGATGAGCAGGGTGCTGTCGGCGGTGAGGTGGGCACGCCCGGTGATGAAGGGACGGATGCGCTCGCCCTCCCACTCGTAGTGCCCTTCGAAGCGGCTGCCGGTGATGCTGGCCTGCACCCAGCGCTGGCCGGGGGCGAGCTTGCCGTCCGCCGCCAGGCAGGCCAGCTTGGCGCTGGTGCCGGTGCCGCAGGGGGAACGGTCGTAGGCCTTGCCGGGGCACATGACGAAGTTGCGGCTGTCGGCCTCGGCGTCGGCGGCGAACAGCTCGACGTGGTCGATCAGCGCCCCGCCCTCGCCGTGGATGCCCTGGGCCTCCAGGGCCCGCAGCATCGCCCAGGTGTAGGCGGTCAGGGCCTCGACGTTGTCCAGCTCCAGGCGCTGGCCGTGGTCGTTGACCAGGAAGAACCAGTTGCCGCCCCAGGCGATGTCGCCATGGACCACGCCATGGCCGGGCACCTCCACCGGCACCTGCCGGCGATGGCGGTAGGCCGGCACGTTGCCGAGGGTGACGCGGCCGTCCTCATGGAGGGTGGCGCTGACGGTGCCCACCGGGGTGTCGATGCGGTGCTCGCCGGGGGCCATCAGCCCCAGGTGCTGCAGGGACGCCACCAGGCCGAGGGTGCCGTGGCCGCACATGCCGAGGTAGCCGGCGTTGTTGAAGAAGATCACCCCGCAGGTGGCGCCCGGCGTCACCGGCGGGCGGTACAGCGCGCCCACCAGCACGTCGTTGCCGCGCGGCTCCAGCAGGCAGGCGCGGCGCCAGTGGTCGTGCTGCTCGCGCAGGCTGTCGCGCTGCTCGGCGAGGGTGCGGCCGGCGGGTTCGGGAAAGCCGTCCATCACCAGCCGCGTGGGTTCGCCGCCGGTGTGGGAATCGATGACATGGATGCGCTTCATGGGGCGGCTCCGTCAGGTCGGGGAATGGGGGTGGTCGATCAGGCGCTGGATGTCGTCCAGCAGCGCCCGGCCGACCCAGACGCCTTCGCGTTCGCTGCGCTGGCGGGCGGCGAAACGGCGTTGCGACGGCAGCCGCGCGCCCTGGTCGGTGATGGTGGCGAACAGCGCCTCGGCCCGCTGCCGGCCGGCCTCCAGCTCGCTGCCGAGAAAGCGCGCCGGGTCGAAGGCCAGCAGCAGCTCGCCATGGAGCGGCGTGGCACCGGCGCCGCCGTCGAAGGCCAGGGACTCGGCGCTGGTGAGGTCGCCGATCAGCGCGCCGGCCATCAGCTCGATCATCGCCGCCAGGGCCGAGCCCTTGTGGCCGCCGAAGGTCTGCATGGCGCCTTCCAGCACGGCGCGCGCATCGGTGCTGGGCCGCCCTTCGGCATCCAGCCCCCAGCCCAGGGGAATCGGCTTGCCCTGGCGGGCGTGCAGCTCGATGTCGCCCCGGGCGATGGCGCTGGTGGCGAAATCGAAGACGAAGGGCTCGCGCCCCTCACGGGGCCAGGCGAAGGCCAGCGGGTTGGTGCCGAACACCCCCTGGCGGCCGCCTTCCGGGGCCACCCAGGCGTGGCTGGGGGTCATGGCCATGCCCACCAGGCCTTCGGCGGCGATGGCCTCCACCTCCGGCCACAGCGCGGAGAAGTGGAAGCAGTTGCGGATCACCAGGGCGGCGACACCCAGCTCGCGGGCCTGCTCCACCAGCAGCGGCAGGCCGGTCTGCAGCGCCAGCAGCGAGTAGCCCCGCTGCGCATCGACGCGGACGATGGCCGGCGCCGGGCGGCTCACCCTTGGTTGGGCATGCGGGTCCACCTTGCCGCTGCGCAGCGAATGCACGCACACCAGCACCCGGTACAGGCCGTGGGAATGGCATTCGTCACGCTGGCCCCGGGTGATGGTGTCGGCGATGGCGCGGGCATGGTCCTCGCCCATGCCGTTGACGGTCAGCGCACGCAGTGCCAGGGCATGCACCTGGTCGAGGCTGAGGTTGATGAGATCGTTCATGGCCAGACTCCTTCCGGTCATCGGGTTGCAGGCAGTGGGCTAGGCGCGGCCGGGAAAGGCCGTGATGGAAGGCGCGACATCCGCATCGGTGCCCTCCTCGCTTTCATCCTCGCCGCTGAGGCGGATCAGCTCGGCCGGCACGCCGGTGGTGGCGCCCCAGTGGTAGATGCCCAGGGCACAGGCGGCCACGGCGAGGGTGTCGTAGGGGTGGCCGAGCACGCCCAGGCCGCCGAAGCTGCCCAGCCAGGAGAGCAGCAGGGTCACGGCGTAGAAGCCGATCAGCCAGGCGGACGAGCGCACCTGCTGGGCGATGCCCAGGTGCTCGGTGGGCACGAAGCGGCGGCACAGCAGGTAGATCACGAACATCAGGATCTGCAGACTCAGCAGCCAGGACACGGTGCCCCAGCCGGACCAGTAGACGATCAGCGCGGCGATCACGAAGGACAGCGGCCCCATCACCGCCAGGCCCCGCACGCGGAACGGGCGCGGCATGTCCGGCGCGTTGCGGCGCAGGGCCGCCACCGTCACCGGCGCCACCGCGTAGCTCAGCACCAGGGCGGCGGACACCACGTTGATCAGCGCCTCCCAGGAGGGGAACGGCAGGGTCCAGAACACCGACAGGCCGAAGGTCAGCCACAGCGCCGGGCGCGGGATACCGGAGCCTTCGTCGATGCGGGTGAATATGCGGAAGAAGGTGCCGGTCTGCGCCCAGCCGTAGATCACCCGCGGCGTGGCGTTCATGTAGATGTTGCCGCAGCCGCTGGGCGAGACCACCGCGTCGGCCACCACCAGGTAGGCCAGCCAGCCCACCCCGAGCACCAGGGCGATGTCGCGGTACGGCAGGGCGAACTCCTTGGACATCCCGGCCCAGCCGTTGGCCAGCAGTTCGGTCGGCACCGCGCCGAGGAAGGCCACCTGCAGCAGCACGTAGATGGCGGTGGAGAGCAGCACCGAGAGGATCAGCGCGATGGGGATGGTGCGCTGCGGGTTCTTCACCTCGCTGGCCACCGAGATGATCGGCGTCAGCCCCAGGTACGCGAAGATGATGCCGCCGGCCGACACCGCCATCTCGATGCCCGAGAGGCCGAACGGCGCGAAGCCCTGCACCTGGAAGTTCTCGGGCTTGAAGAAGGTGAAGAGCACGCCGATGACCAGCAGCGGCACGATGAACTTGAACACGCTGACCAGGTTGTTGGCGCGGGCGAAGGTCTTGACGCTGCGGTAGTTGAGCCAGAAGAACAGGCACAGCAGGCCGAACTGCACCAGCCAGCCGATCAGCGTCGGGTCGCTGGAGCCCGCCTCGGTGAGGCCCGGGAACCAGGCCGCCGCGTACTGGCGGGAGGCGACCACCTCGATGGCCACCAGGCTGGAAAAGGCGATCAGCGTGATGAAGCCCATCAGGTAGCCCAGCAGCGGGCCGTGGGAGAACACCGGGTAGCGCACCACGCCGCCGGCACGCGGCAGCGCTGCGCCCAGCTCGCAGTAGATGATGCCCAGCAGCAGCACCGCGAAGCCGCCGAGGAGCCAGGAGAAGATGCCCGCCGGGCCTGCGATGGCGGAGACGTGGCTGGCCGCGAACAGCCAGCCGGAGCCGAAGATGGCCCCCAGGCCGATGAAGGTGAGGTCCGTCAGGGACAGCTGTTTCTTGAACTTTCCAGACATGGCGTAGCCTTCTTGTGCGTTATTGGATGGGCTGGAAGATCCCGCTGCAGCGCTTACGTGGAAGACGAATCGGGCAAGCCATGCCCCTTCGCCCGCCGGCGCCACGCCGCATGCGACGGCCATAGAGTGGACTGGCCGGGCGGCGCGGGGCTTGATGCTTTTCCCCAGGTCCGATGACGAAATCAGCACAATGAGACGGGCCCGCACGAGCTCGCTCGACAGCCCCTCCGGGCTGCGGCACTCTCCTGGCGATCAGGCTTCGAGAGAGGTGCAAGGCATGGTGCGCAGAACACTGGCGGCCCTGGCCGCGATAGAGCCCCAGCGCCGTCCGGCATCCCTGGACGATCTGCTGGCCAGCGCCGAGCTGCTGTTGCCGGTGCTGGATGCGATTTCCAATGCGGCGATCTTTATCAAGGACACCCAGGCCCGCTACGTGCTGGCCAATCGCACCCTGGTGCAGCGCTGCGGCCTCAAGCAGTTGCAGCCGCTGCTGGGCAGGACCAGCGCGGAGGTCTTCCCCGCCCAGCTCGGCCCCGGCTACACCGAGCAGGACCGCCGCGTGCTGGAACAGGGCCAGGTGCTGGAGGACCAGCTGGAGCTGCACCTCTACGGCAGCCGCGAACCCGGCTGGTGCCTGACCCACAAGCGCCCGCTGCTGGACCGCAGCGACGCCATCATCGGCCTGGTGGGCATCTCGGTGGACCTGCAGTCGGTCGCCACCGCCCACCCGGCCTACGCGCGGCTCGCGGAGGTGGACGAGTACATCCGCACGCACTTCCACGAACCCATCACCCTGGACACCCTGACCCGCATCGCCGGGCTTTCGGTCGCCCAGCTGGAGCGCTACTGCACCCGCGCGTTCCAGCTGACGCCCCGGCAGATGATCACCAAGGCCCGCCTGGAACACGCCCACCGCCTGCTGCAGACCGACCGGCCCATCACCGACGTCGCCCTGCAATGCGGCTACACCGACCACAGCGCCTTCAGCCGCCAGTTCAAGCAGCTCACCGGCTTTACGCCACGGCAGTACCGGCAGGCGATGGGCGGAGGCTCATGAGCGTGCGTACCGGGAACACGAGCGCCCCCAACCAACCCCCGCTGTACAGATCGGCCTCGGTACAGCCTGCGGACAGGAGACTGTCGTCGCCCCGGGACAATGGATAGACTCCACCGCCATCCCGGCCCCGTCACAAGGATGTTCGATGCGCCCGCCCCTCGTTTCCGTCCTGCTCGCCTGCGCCCTGCTCCTCGCACCCACCACGCCTGCATCCGCCGCCATCTTCAAATGCAAGGCCGCCAACGGCGCCACCCAGTTTTCCGATCGCCCCTGCGGCACCCCGGGAAACCAGGAAGAGATCGCCCACGAGCCCCCCGCCCCGGCACCGGCTCCCGGCAGCGCCGAGCGCCCCGCCGGGAATGCCGCACCGCAAGACGACACCGAGGCGAGCTACGCGGCGGCCGAGCAGGCCAATCCCCCGCTGATGACCCTGGCCGACCTGCAAGGCACCTGGTCGGACCTGGACTTCGCCTCGCCGCTGCGTGGCTACTGGGTATTCGGTTCCAGCACCGTGCGCATGGACCGCAAGGGCATGGAGGTGCGCAACCGCGTCCAGGCGACCCTGCGCTTCACCCTCAAGGGCAACCTGCTGACCCTGACCCACGAGCCGGATGCGTTCAGGAAAAAACGCTGGGATGAGAAGCTGGTGATCGAGCGCTACGAGCCTGGCCGCCTGATCGACCTCGGCAGCCTGGTGCTCCATCGCGTCCGATAACGCGCCGCCCGGCTACGCTCAATCCGAGAGTTTTCGAGACCGCCTCATGAAAGGGCTTTTCACCCGTTTGCTGCTCGGTGCCGCGCTCGCTATCCAGGCCGCAGGCGCCGCCGAACTGCGCCTGCTCACCGACAACCACCCGCCCCTGCATTTCGAGCGCGATGGCGAGCTGGTGGGCTTCGCCGTCGACCTGCTGCACGAGATCGCCCAGGAGACCGGCGACACGCTCCAGCTGGAGCGAGTACCGCTGCTGCGGGCCCTGCTGATCACCCGCGAAAGCCCGGACGTGGCCGTCTTCACCATCCTGCGCACCCCGGAGCGCGAGGCCGACTACCAACTGGTCGGCCCGCTGCTGGAGGTCGAGACCGCACTCTACGCCCGCACCGACCACACCCCCGCCATCACCGGCCTGGACGAGGCGCGCAAGGTGCAGCGCATCGCCGCCCCGCGCAAATGGCTGGTCTATCGCCGCCTGCAGGAGATGGGCTTCGCCAACCTCTACGGCGTCGACACCCCCGAACAGATGATGCGCCTGCTACGCCTGGGCCGAACCGACCTGGTGGCCGCCGATACCCTCAGCGTCGAAACCATGGCCCGCGAGGAAGGCCTCGCCCCCGATCAGCTGCGCTACGCCGCGCCGGTGATGCACCAGGGCAACTACATCGCCTTCTCCCGGCAGACCGACGCAAGCATCGTCGCCCGCTGGCAGCAAGCGCTGGAGAAGATGCGCGCGGATGGACGGCTGGTGGCGCTGGAGGAGAAGTGGCTGGGTGATGCCAGGTAGCCTTGGGCACCGGGAAACGCCATCCAGCCTCTCGAAACAAGGCACAGAAAAATCGGACCACGGCGCGCGCGTGAGCAGATGAGCCGTTGCCTTCTTCAGTACCTGGTCGCAGAAGGCCCCGCCCTCGACCCGCGTGGGGGGTGAATCAGGTTCTATGCGGCGCCGGAGGAAACATTCCTCAGTTACCTGAACAGCGTGGGCCCATCTGCTCAGCACTCACCCAGCACCAGATAAAGGTCGCTCTGGGACCGATAACAGCTGAAAAGATATTCAGGGCCGTCGCGCCAGAACATGAACAACAGCGCATCACTCACGGCAAGGGCGAATGGCTTTCCACAAAAGCTGCCCAGCACTTCCCGCCAGCGCCACACAACCTCCTCGCCGCTTGGGAGTCTGAAAACGATCAACTCATCCAATAAGCAAGGCTCAAGGCCAACGGGCCTCGACTCCAGCACCTGCCACACGACTTTTCCCGCGTGACAATGGACATGCAGGAAACGTCCGCCATCCGTTTCGACCAGCAGTTCTCGCCCGTTGTAGTGATGCGCTTTCCAGAGGCTTCGATTGATGCAGCGATCAAGCACGTCCTGCCCCTGCCTGCCGGCAGTGGCGATGCTTTGCTCGAAACTGTCGTAAGCCTTTAGCTGCTCGGCGTCACTCTCAACATCTACACGCATACCACTCCTCATACTGCGACCGACTACGGCGCACCTTCACCTGAGTGCTGTCCGCTCATCTTGCACACCCTCGGCTTCAGCCTCTTGCAGCAGTCGTATGGCCTCTTTCAGGTCTGCCCTGATGCCATTCGACCCGTAGAACAGATTCAACCCGTGATAGAGCTTCGCCTGCGGGTGGCCACAGGCAGCAGCCTGCTCGAACAGGATGGCTGCCCGCTGGCAATCCTGCTCAACCCGATCCCCTGTATCGAAGCTCTTCGCCAAGGCAGTGATCGCGGGGACATGGCCCAGCTCAGCCGCCTCACTGAGCATCTCGAAGCTTCTGCGTTCGAACGCCTCGATACCCTCCCCGGGAGCACTGACCGACGAATAGAGAAACAGCGCTGCGGGTACTCGCTGCGCGACGTAGGGAGGGAGGATCGAGCGTGCCACCTGCGGGTTCCCCTCATCCAGCAATCGTTCCGCTTCTCGTATTACGGATTCGGTATCGGTGATGTCATGCATGGACTCAGTTCCTTGATGTAAGGCGAGCAATTTTCACGCTAAAAAAACAGCCCGCCATCAGGCGGGCTGTTTCATTCGCTAAGACTCGATCCACTGCCCGTTCACCGGGCCAGGACCACCCCATCAAATCCTGAACGTATCCACCAGCTGCTTCAGCCGGCCGACCTGCTGATCCAGCTCGGTACAGGCTTTCAGGCTGGCCTGCAGGTTGTGCACGCCGTCCTGGTTGAGGACGTTGATCTCGGTGATGTCCATGTTCAGGCTTTCGATCACCGAGGTCTGTTCCTCGGTGGCGGTGGCCACGGACTGGTTCATGCCGTCGATCTCGCCGATGCGGCGGGTCACGCCGCGCAGGTTTTCGCCGGCCTGGCCGCCGATGCGCACGCTGTCGTCGCTGAAGTGGCGGCTTTCGCCCATGGTCGCCACGGCCTCGCGGGCGCCGGTCTGCAGCTGCTCGATCATCTGCTGGATCTCCAGCGCCGAGCTCTGGGTGCGCTGGGCCAGGTTGCGCACTTCGTCGGCCACCACGGCGAAGCCGCGTCCTGCCTCGCCGGCGCGGGCGGCTTCGATGGCGGCGTTGAGCGCCAGCAGGTTGGTCTGCTCGGAGATGCCCTTGATCACGTCGAGGATCTGGCCGATGTCGTTGCTCTTCTGGCTGAGCACTTCGATGTGGTTGCTGGACGCCTGGATCTTCTCCGACAGCTCGCCCATCGCCACCAGGGTGCGCTCGACCATGCCCTGCCCTTCCTCGGCGTCGCGGCGGGCGTCGCTGGCCTGCTCGGAGGCGTCGGCGGCGTTGCGGGCGATTTCCTGGGCGGCAGCGCCCAGTTCGTTGATGGCGGCGGCCACGCTGTCGGTGCGGGCGGCCTGTTCGCTGGAGTTGGTCATGGAGGCGTTCGACGCCTGCACCACGGTGGTCACCCGTTCGTGCACCTCGCGCGTGGCGGACGCCACTTCGCGGATCGACTTGTGGATGCGCTCGACGAAGCGGTTGAAGGCATCGGCCAGCTCGCCGAACTCGTCACGGGAGTCGATCGACAGGCGCTGGGTCAGGTCGCCCTCGCCCTCGGCGATGCCGCTCATGGCGTGGCTCATCACGTGCAGCGGGCGCAACAGGATGCGGATCAGCCCGCTAAGCAGCAGGAGGATGGCGACCACGCCGATGATGGTGGACATCAGCGCGGAAACGCGGAACTCCTGCAGGGCGGCGAAGGCCTTGGACTCGTCGACGGACAGGCCCACGTACCAGCGCACCCCGGTCAGCCCTTCCACCGGCAGGAAGGTCACGATCCGCGCCTCGCCGTTGCGGTCGCTCACGCTCTGCAGGGCGGACTCCAGGCGCGGCGCGGTGCCGGCGAACAGGTCCGGCAGCTTCTTCAGGACCAGCTGCTGATCGGGGTGGACAAGCACCGTGCCCTTGTCGTCCACCAGGAAGGCGTAGCCCATGCCGCCCAGGTCGAAGGAGTTGAGGATCTCGTCGACCGTCTTCAGCTTGAGGTCACCGCCGACGACGCCCTGCAGGGCGCCCGAGGCGTTCACCGGGCGGGTGATGGTGATCAGCAGGCCGTCGCGCGGGTCGGCGGCCAGGTAGGGCTCGGTCAGGCCGGGGCCGCTGGTCTGCGCCGCCTGCTTGTACCAGGGCCGCTGGCGCGGGTCGTAGCCGGCGGGCAGTTCGCTGGGCGGGAACTGGGTGTAGGTGCCGCTCGCCTGGCCGTAGTACGCATAGAGGAAGGCGGAGGCGATGCTGCGGTGCTGCAGGCTCTTGGCCAAGGCGGCCTCGCTGCTGTCGTCCTCGATGGACTCGGCCAGGTTCTCCAGCAGTTGCATGCGGCCCACCAGCCAGTGCTGGATGTTGCCCGTGGAGACCTGGCCCACATCGTTGAGGTAGTTGGCAAGGTTCTGGCGGATGGCGTTCCGCTGCAGGTAGTCGTTGTACAGCGCGAAGGACGCGAAGGCAGCGATCACCACCAGGGAGGCTGCCACCATGATCTTGTGGCTGAATTTCAGGGTTCGCATGGAGGAACTCGCTCAAAAAAGTGCAAAGGCATGAGGTGGCCACAGGCGTTGTCGGCGTCCGGTCGGCAATCGACCGGGCACGGACGCAGGGGCGTCCCTTGCTATCGGCGCTAGCACGTTCTTCTTAAGCGGTTTATCAGCCATTTATGTGCAGGCGTTCAGGTATTTTCTGAAAACACCGTGCACCTGCCCATCCAGCCGGCGCACGCGGAGCCCTCCCCGCTCCGCGTGCCCTGCTGCCGTTACAGCATCTCCAGCCTGGCCATCAGGTCCTCCAGCCGTGCGGCCTTCTCTTCGGTTACGACGCTGCCTTCCAGCGATTCGATGTAGCTCGCCAGTTCCTCCACCGTGCTGCACTCGAACATGGCCCGCAGGGGCACGTTGCGTTGCAGGGTTTTCTGCACGCGGGAGGCGATCTGGGTGGCGAGCAGGGAGTGGCCGCCGAGTTCGAAGAAGTTGTCGCGCACGCCGACCCGTTCGACCTTGAGCACCTCGGCCCAGATGCCCGCCAGGGTGGTTTCCAGCTCGTTGCGCGGGGCCAGGTAGTCCTGGGCCTGCAGCGGGCCGAACTCCAGGGGCGGCAGGGCCTTGCGGTCGAGCTTGCCGTTGGCGTTCAGCGGCATGCGCTCGAGCACGAGCCAGTGCAGCGGCACCATGTAGTCCGGCAGATCACCGCGCAGCTGCTGCTTGATGGCTTCGAACCAGGCGCCCTCTTCCGCCAGGCGGCTGGCCGGCGAGGGCGCGCGGGCGAAGCGCTCGGCCTCGCGCGGCACCAGGTAGCCCACCAGGTACTTGCCGGTGGGGCCTTCCTGCACGCTGACGGCGGCGTCGCGCACGTCCTGGCGCTCGAACAGGCGGGCTTCGATCTCGCCCAGCTCGATGCGGTAGCCACGGATCTTCACCTGGTGGTCGACGCGGCCAACGTACTCCAGCACGCCGTCGGCGCGGCGGCGGGCCAGGTCGCCGGTGCGGTACAGGCGCTCGCCCGGGGCGCCGAAGGGGCTGGGCACGAAGGCCTGGGCGGTGCGCAGCGGGTCGCCGACGTAGCCACGGCCGACGCCGGTGCCGGCGACGCAGAGTTCGCCCACGGCGCCCAGGGGCGCCAGCTCGAAGGCGTCGTCCAGCAGGTACAGGCGGTTGTTGTCGGTGGGGCTGCCGATGGGCAGGTAGGTGCCCTCGGTGGAGGCGGCGTCGACACGGAAGAAGGCCACGTCGTCCGAGCACTCGGCCGGGCCGTAGGCGTTAACCAGCCCCACCGCTGGGTAGCGCTCCAGCCACTGGCGCGCCAGCTCCGGCGGCATGGCTTCCCCGGTGGGCAGCATCCAGCGCAGGGCGCCGAGTACGGCGCGGTCTTCGGCGAGCATGCCCTGGATCAGCGACGGCACGCTCTCCAGCACGGTGATGCCGCGCTCGCGCACATGGGCCAGCAGCGCCTGCGGGTCGTGGGCGATGGCGTTGGGGACGATCTCGGTGCACGCACCGAACAACGGCGCGGCGAGGAACTGCCACACCGAGATGTCGAAGCTCTGCGAGGCGGTCTGGGCGATCACGTCCGCCTCGGTCAGCGCCAGGTACGGCACCTTGCTCAGCTGGTTGTTGAGCATGCCGGCCTGCTCGACCATCACGCCCTTGGGCAGGCCGGTGGAGCCGGAGGTGTAGATGACGTAGGCCAGATTGCCCGGGCCGCTGTGGATGCCCGGGTCCTGCTCCGGCCAGGCGCCTTGCAGCACGTCCTCCCACACCAGCAGGCGCGGACGCTGGCCGCAGCCGAGCTCCTCCAGCAGCAGCATGGCCTGGTCGCGGCAGGCACGGGTGGCCACCAGCGCCGGGGCACGGCTGAGTTCGAGGATGCGCGTCAGGCGCGGGGTGGGCAGCGCCGGGTCCAGCGGCAGGTAGCCGGCGCCAGCCTTGAAGGTGCCGACCATCATGCCCAGCAGGTCGAGCCCGCGCTCGCCCAGCAACGCCACCGGCTGGTCGAGGCCGACGCCGGCGGTGCCCAGGGCGTGGCCCAGGCGGTTGGCGTGGCGGTTCAGCTCGGCGTAGCTCCACTGGCGGTCGAGGCAGCGGGCGGCAATGCGCTGCGGGTGCGCGGCGACGCGGGCCTCGAACAGGCGCACGTAGCCCTGCTCCAGCGGGTAGTCGCGGGCGCTCTGGTTGACGCCGTTGAGCAGCAGCTCGCGCTCGGCATCCCCCAGCAGCGGCAGCGCGTACATGTCGGCCTCGATGTGCTCGCCGAGGGCCAGCAGCAGGCGCTTGAACTCGCCCAGCAGGCGATCGATGGTCGCTTCCTCGAAGTAGCGCCGGTCGTAGGACAGGTGCAGGCCCAGGTCGTCGCCCGGGTAGCAGACCACGGTGAGCGGGAAGTTGGTGTGGGTGCGGCCGGAATCCGAGCTGGCCGAGAGGCTCTGTGCCCGGTCCAGCACCGCGACTTCCACCGGCGCGTTCTCGAACACGAAGAGGCTGTCGAACAGTGGCTGGCCCTTGGGCAGCTCGCTGCATTCCTGGATGGCCACCAGCGGCAGGTACTCGTGCTCGCGCAGCTCCAGGTTGCTGGCCAGCAGCCCTTGCAGCCAGTCACGCACGCCCAGACGCTGGCCCGGTGCGGGCAGCTTCACCCGCAGGGCGATGCTGTTGATGAACAGGCCGACGGTGCGCTGCATCTCGGGCAGGCCCACCGGGCGCCCGGCCACGGTGACGCCGAAGACCAGGTCGCGCTCGCCGCTGTAGCGCGCCAGCACCAGGGCCCAGGCTGCCTGGGCCAGGGTGTTGACGGTGAGCTGGTGACGCTGCGCCAGTTCCCGCAGGCGGGCGCCGTCGGCGGCGTCCAGGCGGGTGATGCGGTCGCCCACTTGCATGCCGCCGCTGTCGTTGGCGTGCTCGCGGAGGATCGGCCGGTCGCTCGGCAGGTACGTGGTGCGCTCGAAGCCCGCCAGGTTGCCCTGCCACCAGGCGCGGGCCTGGCCCAGGTCCTGGCGCTGCAGCCAGCCGATGTAGTCGCGGTAGCGCGGCGCCAGGGGCAGCTGCGGCTCGCGGCCCTCGCCCAGGGCGGCGTAGACCTCGAAGAAGTCGCTCATCAGCAGGCCACGGCACCAGGCGTCGATGAGGATGTGGTGGTTGCTCATCATGAACCAGTAGCGCGCCTCGCCCAGGCGGATCAGGCGCAGGTGGAAGGGCGGCTGGTGCAGCAGGTCGAAGCCGGCCTCGCGCTCGGTGCGGTGCAGCGCTTGCAGGCGCTCCTCGTGGCCCTCCTCGGGCAGGTCGCTCCAGTCCAGCAGGTCCACTTCGGTGGCGCCGGGCTTGTGGATCACCTGCAGCATGGTTTCCCCGGCGTTCCACACAAAGGAGGCGCGCAGCGCCTCGTGCCGCGCCACCACCGCGCGCCAGGCGCGGGTGAAGCGTTCCACGTCCAGCGCGCTGTTGATGCGGTAGCGGTCCTGCATGTAGTAGATGCCGGTGCCCGGCTCCAGCAGGGTGTGCAGCAGCAGGCCTTCCTGCATGGGCGTGAGCGGGTAGATGTCGTCGATGGTGGCGGCCGGCACCGGCAACTGGTCGATCTGCTCCTGGCTCAGGTGCGCCAGGGGGAAGTCCGACGGCGTCGGGCCACCGGCGCCCTCCTCCAGGCAATGGGCGATGAGCGCCTGCAGCTCGGCGATGAAGGCTTCGCCCAGGCCCTGCACCGTGGCGCGGTCGTAGCGCGCCTGGCTGTAGGTCCAGTTGAGCAGCAGCTCGCCGCCGAACACCTGGCCGTCCACGCTCAGCCAGTTGGGCAGCGTGGCGTCGGCATCGTGGGCCGGGCCGGCGCTCTCTTCCAGTGGGCGCAGCAGCGCGCCCTCGGCGAAGCTGCCGTCGAACTGGCCCAGGTAGTTGAAGGTGATGCGCGCCGGCGGCAGCGCCGCCATGGCGGCGCGGGTGGCCGGGTCGGCCAGGTAACGCAGCACGCCGAAGCCGAGGCCCTTGTGGGGCACCTGGCGCAGCTGTTCCTTGATCGCCTTGATGGCAGCGCCGAGCCCCTGGGCCGGGGCCAGGCGCAGCGCGTAGGCGCTGGTGAACCAACCGACGGTGCGGCTGAGGTCGATGTCGTCGAACAGCGGCTCGCGGCCGTGGCCTTCCAGTTGCACCAGCACCGAATCACGCGCGGCCCAGCGGCACAGCACGCGGGCCAGGACGGTGAGCAGCAGGTCGTCGACGCGGGTGCGGTAGGCGGCCGGCGCCTGCTGCAGCAGCTGGCGGGTGTGCTCGGCATCCAGGCGCAGGGTGAGGCGCTGGGCGTCACGCTCCAGGTCCTGCTCGGCATCGCGGTCGCAGGGCAGCGGCGCGTCGTCGCCGCCGAGCTGCGCCTGCCACCAGGGCAGTTCTTCGCGCAGCGGCTCGCTGCCGGCATAGGCCGCCAGGCGTTCGCCCCAGGCCTTGAAGGCGCTGGTGCGCGCCGGCAGCGCCAGGGGTTGCCCGGCCTGCAGGTGGCGATAGGCGGTTTGCAGGTCTTCCAGCAGCACGCGCCAGGAGACGCCGTCCACCACCAGGTGGTGGATGGCCAGCAGCAGTTTCTGCCGGCCGTCCGGGCCTTCCAGCAGCAAGGCGCGCAGCAGCGGGCCATGGGCCAGGTCGAGGCTGCGCTGGGCATCAGCCAGCAGGGTGTCGGCCTCGGCGAAATCGCCCACCTGCGCCTGCCACAGCAGGCCGTCGGCCTCGCTGGCGGGGGCGCGGTGCTCGGCGTGCCAGGTGTCGCCGTCACGGGTGAAGGACAGGCGCAGGGCATCGTGATGCTGCACCAGGCCTTGCAGGGCCTGCTCCAGATGGCCCGCATCCAGGCGCTCGCCGGCTTCCAGCAGCAGCGACTGGTTCCAGTGGCCGACGTTCTCCGGCGCCTGCTGGAAGAACCAGTGCTGGATCGGCGTCAGCGGCATGCTGCCGGTCACCGGGCCCTGGTCCGCCTGGGTCAGCGCCTCGCGGCGGGCGACGGCGGCCAGGGTCTGCACCGTCTGGTGCTGGAACAGGTCGCGCGGGCTGAAGTGGATGCCCTGCTGGCGCGCACGGCTGACCACCTGGATGGAGAGGATGGAGTCGCCGCCCAGCTCGAAGAAGTTGTCGGCGAGCCCGACCTGCTCGACGTTGAGCACCTCGCGCCAGATGGCCGCCAGGCTCTGCTCCAGCTCGCTGGTCGGTGCCAGGTACTGCTGGCGGTTGTGCTCCGGGTCCGGCGCCGGCAAGGCGCGGCGGTCGAGCTTGCCGTTGGGGGTCAGCGGCAGGCTGGCGAGCAGCACCAGGTGCGCCGGCACCATGTGCTCCGGCAGCTGGGCACGCAGGTGCGCCTTGAGGGTTTCGCGCAGCGCGTGTTGCGCATCGGCGCCCTCTTCCGCTGCGGCACAGGCCACGTAGCCGGCCAGCTGCTTGCCGCTGGGGCTGTCCAGGGCCAGCACCACGGTTTCGCGCACCGCCGGGTGTTCCAGCAGGCGCGCCTCGATCTCGCCCAGCTCGATGCGGAAGCCGCGCACCTTCACCTGCTGGTCGATGCGGCCGAGGTATTCCAGCTGGCCGTCGTCGCGCTGGCGCACCAGGTCGCCGGTGCGGTACAGGCGCCCGCCATCGGTGGCGAAGGGGTTGGGCACGAAGCGTTCGGCGGTGAGGCCCGGGCGCTGGTGGTAGCCACGGGCAAGGCCGGCGCCGCCGACATAGAGCTCGCCGATGGCACCGGGCGGCACCAGGGCCAGATCAGCGTCGAGGATGCAGGCCACCCGCGCGCCGACCATGCGGCCGATGGGCACGCTGGCGGCGCCCCCCTCCAGCTGCGCCGGGGCCAGGGCGGCCAGGGGCATTACCACCGTCTCGGTGGGGCCGTAGGCGTTGAAGAAGGCCTGGGGCGCGAAGCCCGCGCGGATGCGCTGCAGGTGCTCGGCGGTCAGCGCCTCGCCCCCGGTGATCACCAGGCGCACCGGCAGGGTCTCGCCCCGCGCACCGAGCCACTGGGCCAGCTGGCTGCCGTAGCTGGGGGTGAAGCCGAGGATGGTGACGCCCTGCTCGCGGATGAGCTGGCAGATGTCCTCGGCGCCCCATTGGCCCTGGGCCCGCAGCACCAGGCGCGCGCCGCACAGCAGCGGCGTCAGCAGGCGCTCGCTGGCGGCGTCGAAGTTGATGGAATAGAAGTGCAGCTCGCAGTCGTCGGCGCGCATGCCGAAGCGGCGGATCACCGCCTGGCAGTGCATGGCGATCTCGCCGTGGCTGACGGCCACGCCCTTGGGCTTGCCGGTGGAGCCGGAGGTGTAGATCAGGTACGCCTGGTGCTGCGGCCGAGCGAGGTCCACCGGCGCGCTGGCGGGGTAAGCGGCCAGCGCGGCCTCGTCCTCTTCCAGGCACCAGCGGCCCACGCCGGCCGGCAGCTCGCCGAGGGTGTCGAACAGCGCGGCCTGGCCCAGCAGCAGGACGATGCCGCTGTCCTCGATCATGTAGTGCAGGCGTTCGGTGGGGTATTCCGGGTCCAGCGGCACGTAGGCGCCACCGGCCTTGAGGATGGCCAGCAGGCCGACCACCATCGCCGCCGAACGCTCCAGGGCCAGGCCGACGCGCACCTCGGGGCCGACGCCGCGCTCGCGCAGCAGGTGAGCCAGGCGGTTGGCGCGGGCATCCAGGGTGGCGTAGTCGAGGGTCTCGCCGGCGAAGGTCAGGGCCGGCGCTGTCGGTGCGCGCGCGGCCTGCTCGGCGAACAGCCGATGGATGCAGCCGTCGAGGCGGTGCTCGCCGGGCTCCTCGCCCAGGCTTTCGAGCTGCGCCAGGCGCTCGCCGTCGCTGAGCAGCGGCAGCTCGGCCAGGCGCCGCGCGGGGTCGCCCAGCAGCGCCTCCAGCAGGTTGCACAGGTGGGTGGCCATGCGCGCGATGCGCGGCTCGTCGAACAGGTCGGAGCTGTAGGTGAAGCAGCAGCCGAGGCGATGGTCGAGGTCGGTGACCTCCAGGTTGAGGTCGAACTTGGTGGCGCGGGCGTCGTTGGCGATGTACTCGACCTTCATCCCTGCCAGCTCGCGGGTCTGCTGGAACTCCCAGCGCTGCACGTTGCACATCACCTGGAACAGCGGGTTGTAGGCACTGCTGCGCGGCGGTTGCAGGGCCTCGACGAGCTGGTCGAAGGGCAGGTCCTGGTGCGACTGGCCCTCGATCACGGTGTGGCGCACCTGCTCCAGCAGCGCGGCGACGCTCATCTGCCCGTCGAGCTGGCAACGCAGCACCTGGGTGTTGAGGAAAGCGCCGATCAGCCCTTCGCTTTCCGGGCGGATGCGGTTGGCCACCGGCGCGCCGATGCGCAGGTCCTGCTGGCCGCTGTAGCGGTGCAGCAGCACGGCCAGGGTGGCGGTCATGGTCATGAACAGGGTCAGGCCGTTGGCCGCGTTGAAGGCGCGCACGCGCTCGGCCAGTGCGGCCGGCAGGTCGAAGCGGTACAGCTCGCCCCGGTGGCTCTGGGCCGGCGGGCGTGGGCGGTCCGTCGGCAGCTCCAGCAGCGGGTGCTCGTGGCCCAGCTGGGCCGTCCAGTAGTCCAGCTGGCGCTGGCGCTCGCCGCCTTCCAGCCATTGGCGCTGCCAGGCGCTGTAGTCGAGGTACTGCACCGGCAAGGGCGCCAGGGGCGACTCGCGGTCGTCGAGGAAGGCCTCGTAGAGCGCGCCCAGCTCGCGGGCGAAGATATCCATCGCCCAGCCTTCGGTGACGATGTGGTGCAGGGTCACTACGAGGAAATGCTCGCGTTCGCCGCCCTTGACCATCACCACCCGCAGCAGCGGGCCGGTCTCCAGGTCGAAGGGTCGGTGGGCCTCGTCATCGGCCAGCGCCTGCAGGCGGGCTTCGCGCGTTGCGGCATCGAGGGCGGAAAAATCCTCCCAGCCCATGACCAGGGACGATTGCTCGGCCACCTGCTGGCGCGGCACGCCGTTCTCGCTGGGGAAGGTGGTGCGCAGGGTCTCGTGGCGCTGCACCAGGGCCTGCAAGGCCGCCTCGAAGCGGGCCACGTCCAGCGGCCCGCTGAGGCGCGCCAGGCCGCCGACGTTGTAGGCGGGGCTGTCCGGCTCCAGCTGCCAGAGGAACCACATGCGCTGCTGGGAATAGGACAGCGGCACCGGGCGGCTGCGGTCGACGCGGGCGATCACGCCCTGGCTGTCCACCTGGCCGCTGGCCTGGATGCGCGCCACCTCGGCGCAGAAGCCTTCCAGGGTGCTGGCCTCGAACAGCGCGCGCAGCGGCAGCTCGACGTCGCAGGCCTGGCGGGTGCGGGAGACGATCTGGGTGGCCAGCAGCGAGTGGCCGCCGAGGGCGAAGAAGTCGTCGTCCAGGCCGATGCGCTGGATGCCCAGCACCTCGCGCCAGATGGCGGCGACCCGTTGCTCCAGCTCAGTGGCCGGCTCGCGGTGCTCGGCTTGCTGCCAGGCGGGTTCGGGCAACGCGCGGCGGTCCAGCTTGCCGCTGGGGCCGACAGGCAGCGCGTCCAGGCGCACCAGTTGCGCCGGCACCATGTACTCCGGCAGCTCGTCACGCAGGGCCTGCAGCAGGCGCTCGGCCTGCCGGGCTTCCTCTTCGGCAGCGCCGTTGGCGCAGTAGTAGCCCACCAGGCGCGGGCCGCCGGGGCCGTCGCGCAGCACCACCACCGCCTGGCCGACGCCGGGCTGGGCCAGCAGGCGCGCACGGATCTCCTCGGGCTCGACGCGGAAGCCGCGCAGCTTGACCTGGCTGTCGAGGCGGCCGAGGTAGTCCAGCGCACCGTCGGCGCCCCAGCGGGCGCGGTCGCCGGTGCGGTACAGGCGTGCGCCCGGCTCGCCGAAGGGGTCGGGCACGAAGCGTTCGGCGGTCAGCGCCGCGCGGCCCAGATAGCCACGGGCGAGACCCGCGCCACCGATGCACAGCTCGCCTGGCACGCCGACCGGCAGGGCCGAGAGTTCGGCATCCAGCACATGGCAGAGCACGTTGCCCAGGGGCTGGCCGATGGGCGAGCGCTCGCCGTCTTCGACGCGGCATTGCCAGTGGGTGACGTTGATGGCGGTTTCGGTGGGGCCGTAGCGGTTGTCCAGGCGCACCGCCGGCAGGCGCTCCAGCACCCGGTCGCGCAGGGCGGCGGGCAGCGCCTCGCCACCGGAGAACAGGCGGCGCAGGGAGGTGCATTCGCTGACGCCCGCCTCCTCGATGAACAGTTGCAGCAGCGGCGGCACGAAGTGCAGCGTGGTCACGCCGTGTTCGCGCACCAGCTGCACCAGGCGGCGCGGGTCGCGGTGTTCGCCGGGCGCGGCCAAGACCAGGCGCGCCTCGGTGACCAGCGGCCAGAAGCATTCCCAGACGGAGACGTCGAAGCTCACCGGTGCCTTTTGCAGCAGCACGTCGCTGGCGTCCAGGCGGTACTGCGCCTGCATCCAGGCCAGGCGTTCGGCCAGGGCGGCGTGGGTGTTGCCGACGCCCTTGGGCTGGCCGGTGGAGCCGGAGGTGTAGATGACGTAGGCGAGGTTGTCGCCGTGCACGGCGGCGGTCGGCGGGCTGTCGGGCCAGTCGCCCTCCTCCCGGTCCAGCTCGATGACGCGAACGCCTTCGTGGATGGGCAGGCGCTCCACCTGGTGCGACTGGGTCAGCAACAGTCTCGCGCCGCAGTCCTGCAGCATGTAGGCGAGGCGTTCGCGGGGGTAGTCCACGTCCAGCGGCACATAGGCGCCGCCAGCCTTGATGATGGCCAGCAGGCCGACCAGCAGTTCCGGCGAGCGCTCGGCGGCGATAGCCACCGGCACGTCGGGGCCGACGCCCAGGGCCTGCAGGCGATGGGCCAGGCGGTTGGCGCGGCGGTGCAGCGTGGCGCTGTCCAGTTGCCCATCGGCCCACCTGAGGACGATGCGCTGCGGAGCGGCGGTAGCCTGCCGTTCCAGCAGCTCGGGCAGCCAGCGGCTGGCGACAGGCTGCGGTGCGCGGGCCCAGTCGGCCAGTTGGCTGCGCTCGGCCTCGTCCTGCAGCTGGATATCGCCCAGGGCCCGCTCAGGTTGCTCAACCACCTGGCGCAGCAGGCTGACGAAGCGCTCGGCCAGGCGGCGCACGCTGCCGGCGTCGAACAGTTCGGTGGCGTAGTCGAAGGCCAGGGTCAGGCGGCCACGGGCGTCTTCCTCGCTGTGCAATTGCAGGTCGAACTTGGCCTCACGGCTGTGCCAGGGCAGCTCGTCGGCGAGCAGGCCCGGCAGGCGGCGCAGCGCGGAGAGGTCGCGCTGCTGGTGGTTGAACATGACCTGGAACGGCTCGCCGCCGAGGGCGTCCACCAGGCGGTCGAAGGGCAGGTCCTGATGCGCCTGGGCACCGAGGGTGGCCTCGCGGGCCTGGGCCAGCAGTGCGTTGAAGGTGCGGCGGCCGTCGAGCTGGCCACGCAGCACCAGGGTGTTGATGAAGAAGCCGACCAGGCCCTGGGTTTCCAGGCGTTGGCGGTTGGCGCCGGGCACGCCGATGCGGATGTCCGCCTGCCCGCTGAGGCGGAACAGCAGGCCCTGGAAAGCCGCCAGCAGCACCATGAACAGGGTCGAATGCTCGGCCTGGGCCAGCGCACGCAGGGCCTTGGCCAGGTCGTCGTCCAGGCGCAGGCTGTGGCGCGCGGCAGCGTGGCTGCGCTGGGCGGTGCGCGGGCGGTCGGTGGGCAGTTGCAGGGCCGGGGCTTCGTCGCCCAGTTGCTCGCGCCACCAGGCCAGCTGGCGCTCGGCCTCGCCCTCGGCCAGCCACTGGCGCTGCCAGGCGGCGAAGTCGGCGTAGCCCAGGGGCAAGGGCGCCAGGTCCGCCGCCGGGCCACCGCAGGCGGCGCCGTAGAGGCGGGAGAATTCGTCCAGCAGCAGGTTCAGCGACCAGCCATCGGCAACGATGTGGTGCAGGGTCAGCCACAGCTGGTGCTGTTCGTCGTCCAGGCGCACCAGGGTCAGGCGCAGCAGCGGGCCCTGCTCCAGGTCGAAGGGCACCTGGGCTTCTTCCTCGCGCAGCTGGGCGGCGCGGGCATCGCGTTCGGCACCGTCGAGGTGGCTGAGGTCGAGGCGCGAGAGGGTCAGTTCCTGGGACGGCAGGATGCGTTGCAGGGCGACGCCGTCCCGTTCGAGGAAGCGCGTGCGCAGCGCTTCATGGCGCTGCACCAATTGCTGGAAGCTGCGCAGCACGGCGCCTTCGTCCAGCTCGCCACGCAGGCGCAGGCCGCCGGGGATGTTGTAGGCGGCGCTTTGCGGGTCCAGCTGCCAGAGGAACCAGAGGCGGTTCTGCGCCGGGGATTGCGGCAGGTCCTGGTTGCGCGGCAGGCGGGGGATGGCGCCCTGGCGCGGCACGCCGGCAGCCTGCTGGGCCTGTACGGCGGCGGTGAATTCGGCCAGGGAGCGGGCTTCGAAGAGCTGGCGCAATTCCAGCTCCAGCCCCAGTTCGTCGCGCAGGCGCGCCATCACCTGGGCGGCGCCGATGGAGTTGCCGCCGAGCAGGAAGAAGCTGTCGTCGGCGTTCACCACCGGCACCTGCAGCTGTTCGGCCCAGAGGGCGGCGATGCGCTGTTGCAGCTCGCCGGCGGCTTCGACCGGGGCAGTGGATGCAGCGCTGGAGTCGATGGCGGGGAAGCAGGCGTAGGCGTCGAGGCTGCCGTCGTCCAGGCCGCGGCGGCAGGCGGAGCGTTGCAGCTTGCCGCTGGAGGTCTTGGGCAGCGCGCCGGGGTTG
The DNA here is from genome assembly GCF_037153275.1 of Pseudomonas sp. USHLN015. Lineage (NCBI taxonomy): Bacteria > Pseudomonadati > Pseudomonadota > Gammaproteobacteria > Pseudomonadales > Pseudomonadaceae > Pseudomonas > Pseudomonas sp. USHLN015. Next base: position 310,523 of record NZ_JBBCKP010000011.1, on the reverse strand, counting down.
AGCAGCGCCACCACGCGAGGCGCCTCCTGGCAGGCCTCGGCCACGGCCTGGCGGATCATGCGGATCAGAGTTTCCGGCGCATGGGCCTTCTGCACGCTGCGGCCGATCTCCACGGCGATGCCGATGCCCTCCTCGCCGTCCTGTTCGACGGCGAAGGCGGCGACGCGGCCCTTGCGCACCTGCGCCACCTCGGTCTCGACGGTGCGCTCGATGTCCTGCGGGTAGAGGTTGTGGCCACGGACGATGAGCATGTCCTTGAGGCGGCCGCTGACGAACAGCTCGCCATCGCGCAGAAAGCCCAGGTCACCGGTGCGCAGCCGGCTCACGCCATCGCGGTCGACGAAGGCCTTGGCAGTAGCTTCCGGGTTGCGCCAGTAGCCGTGGGCGATGCTCGGGCCGCTGGCCCAGATCTCGCCCACCTGGTTCTCACCGAGTACGGCGCCGGTGGCCGGCTCGACGATCATCACCGCGTGCCCGGGCTGGCCGAAGCCGCAGCTCAGCAGCAGGCTGTCGGCGCCCGGCTCGATACGGTTCCGAGCCAGTGCGGCGCCGTCCACGCCGAGGGCGGGAATGCCCTGGCCGCGCACGCCGCCGGTGACGAACAGGGTCGCCTCGGCCAGGCCGTAGCAGGCGAGGAAGCTGGCGGCGGAGAAGCCGCAGGCGGCGAACTGGCCGGCGAAGCGTTCGAGGCTGTCCTGGCGGATCGGCTCGGAGCCGGAGAAGGCCACGCGCCAGCCGCTGAGGTCCAGCCGCGCCAGGGCCGCGGCGCTGACCCGCTCGCAGCAAAGGCGGTAGGCGAAATCGGGGCCGCCGCTGACGGTGCCGCCGTACTGGGCGATGGCCTCCAGCCAGCGCACCGGGCGTTCGAGGAAGTAGCGCGGCGACATGAGCACGCAGGGTACGCCGCTGAAGATGGGTTGCAGCAGGCCGCCGATCAGGCCCATGTCGTGGTAGAGCGGCAGCCAGCTGACGATCACATCGTCCGCGCCGATGCCGAAGCCACGGCGGATCAACAGCTCGTTGGCCACCAGGTTGCCGTGGCTCACCTGCACGCCCTTGGGCAGCGAGGTGGAGCCGGAGGTGTATTGCAGGAAGGCGATGTCGTCGGCGGCCAGCAGCGGCTCGCACCAGGCGTCGGCCAGTTCGTCCTGCAGGTCCTCGACGCAGAGCAGCGCCGGCCCGGCGGCGCCCAGGTCGGTGCTCAGCTGCTGCAGGGGTTCGCGCAGGGCGGCGCTGGTCAGCACCAGGGCCGGCTCGGCGTCGTCGATGATCGACAGCAGGCGCAGCTGGTGATGGCGGCGTGCGGACTCCGGCGGGTAGGCCGGCACGGCGATGACGCCGGCGTAGAGGCAGCCGAAGAACGCCGCGACGTAATCGGGGCCGCTGTCGAACAGCAGCACCGCGCGGTCGCCGAACTCCGCTTCCGCCTGCAGGGCGGCGGCGATCACCCGGGCGCGCCGGTCCAGCTCCCGGTAGCTGATGACCACGCCGTCGCCCTCGCCTTCGAGAAAGCGCAAGGCGAGGCGTTCCGGCTGTTCGGCAGCGCGGCGCTGCAGGGCCTGGACCAGGGTGCTGGGGAGTTCGAAGGCGTCCATCATGTTGTCGTCCTGCCTGATGCGGCTTGAATTCGGGGTTCGTTGAAGCGAAGGGGCGCGCCCGGCACGACGGCCGCGCCGGGCGGCTCAGCCGGCCGCCAGCGGAACCTGGCGCGAGGTGCGGGCGCGCAGGCGCAGCAGGTGCTGCTCGGCGTAGCGCTTGAGGGTGCGCAGCACGGCGGCCTCCTGTTGCTGGAGGAAGAAGTGGTGCCCCTCGAACAGGTCGAGGGAGAAGCCGGTGGCGGTCTCGTCCTGCCAGTCCAGCAGCTCATCCACGCGCAGCTCGTCGGCCTTGCCGCCGAGCACATGGATGGGCGCCTGCAACGGCTCGCGCCGGCGGTAGGCGTAGCTGCCGGCGACGAGGAAGTCGGCACGCAGGATGGGCAGCGTCAGGCGCAGCAGCTCCTCGTTGGCCAGCGCCTCCTCGGGGGTGCCCTGGAGGTTGCGCAGCCTGGCGATCAGCTCGGCGTCGCTCTTGGCATCGCGGTAGTCATCGACATTGCGCCGGGCTGGGCCGGCGGTGGCCGAGGGGAACAGCGCCAGGGGCTCGGGCAGCCCCTTCTCGCGCAGGGCATGGGCCAGCTCGAAGGCGAGCAGCCCGCCCAGGCTGTGGCCGAACAGCGCGTAGGGCTGCTGCACCTGGGGCGCGACCTCGCGGGCGAGCTGCGCCACCAGCGTGTCGAGGCGGGTGTGCAGCGGCTCGTCCATGCGCATGCCGCGCCCCGGCAGCTCCAGCGGCTGCACCACCAGCCAGGCGGGCAGGATGCGCCGCCAGCGGTTGTAGGCCATGGCGCTGGCGCCGGAATACGGCAGGCAGAACAGGCGCAGGCTGATCGGCGCGCTCACCTCAGGCCACCCCTTCGGCCTGTTCCATCTGCTTGCGCAGGCTCAGGGGGCGCATGTCGGTCCAGTGCTCCTCGATGTACGCCAGGCACTCCTGCTTCAGCCCGCTCTTGCCGGCGGCGCGCCAGCCGGCGGGGATGGCCTTGTAGTCCGGCCAGATCGAGTACTGCTCCTCGTGGTTGATGACCACCTGGAACACCACGTCATCACGATCGAACACCATGTCGTTCTCCTGTCTGCGAAACCCATGCAGCGGGGCCACCTGCCCGCGCTTTCACAGAGGAGAACGGATGGAGCCCGAAAATAATTAGCGGATCGTCCCCGCCCCGGGGCCGCGCTGCGCCGTTGATCGGAAGGGCCGACGCAGAGCGGCGCTGCAACAGAGCTGAAGCCTGCCCGTGCTCTGCTGCAGAAAGTCGAATATTAATTATTCATCGCATTTGACAATGATTATCATTGGACATAATTTGTTACCCCGCTGAACAGGCCGCCCCCTTCCCGGCGCCCTCTGCCTCCCCAAGCGCAAGGTGATTTCCATGACGGATCAACTGTCCACAAGCAGGTGCGATTCACCCTTACTCCAGGCATTCATCGATAACCGCTCGATCCTCGTGAAGATCGCCGCGCGTATCACCGGATGCCGTTCCCGCGCCGAGGATGTGGTGCAGGATGCGTTCTTCAGGCTGCATTCGGCCCCGCAGATCACCTCGTCGTTCAAGGCGCAGCTCAGCTACCTGTTCCAGATCGTGCGCAACCTGGCCATCGACCACTACCGCAAGCAGGCCCTGGAGCAGAAATATTCCGGCACCGAGGAGGAGGGCCTCAACGTGGTGGTGACCCTGGGGGCTTCGCCCGAGGCTTCGCACATCAACTACGCGACCCTCGAACACATCGCCGATGCCCTGGCCGAACTGCCGGCGCGCACCCGCTACGCCTTCGAGATGTACCGCCTGCACGGCGTGCCGCAGAAGGACATCGCCAAGGAGCTGGGCGTCTCCCCGACCCTGGTCAACTTCATGATCCGCGATGCCCTGGTGCATTGCCGCAAGGTGACCCGCGCCGAAGCCGAGAAGGCCGCCGGCAACGACGGGGAGCGCCGCGAAAAATCCGCCTGATCCTTCCCCCGGATCGTCATCCCGGGGCGAAGGCCCCGGAGAGTCCCCGCCTCAGGCCAGCCCCGCAGCCCGTAGCCCGGACTTCAGTCCGGGGATTGCTGCGACCACGGTCCCGGGCTGAAGCCCGGGCTACCTATCGAGAACGTGGCTTGCTCAGGCCAGCACGCAATGGTCGAAGAAGCGCTCGCGGCCGATGGCCATGAGTGCGGCGCGCTTGTGCGGGAAGTCGAACTCCTTCTCCCGGTAGTAACCCAGGTGCTGCATGTGGCCGATCATCCGCGCGTTGTCGGCGCGGGGCTCCGCCACTACGCGGCGGGTACGTGGGTCGTCGAGGAAGAGGAAGTGGGTCAGCGCCGCCAGCCAGCTGGCCACCTTGTGCGGGCCGCGATGGCTCTCCTCACCCACCAGCATGTGGATGCCGCGGTCGTAGTCGTCCACCGCGTAGAACGGCGCGATGCGGTCTTCCTTGGCCCAGTAGGCTTCGAAGTAGGCGAAGGGCTGGTCGTCGAAGCAGCCGATCAGGGTCAGCGCGTGGGGGTCGTCGTGCAGCTTCTGCAGGTAGGCGCGGTGCTGGTCGAGGTCGCCGCCTTCCTGCCAGAACGCCAGCACGCGGGGCGAGTTCTGCCAGCGGTTGAAGCGTTCCAGGTCGCTGTCGATATCCAGCGCGCGCAGGGAAATCCAGCTGCCCAGGCGCGCGTCGAAACGCCGGTAGAGCTCGCCGCCGGGCTTGGGCGGGCGCTGCGGGTGGCGCTTGCCGTCGCTGACGACCATGCGCTCCGGGTAGGGGCTGGCGGCGGCGATCCAGGGCGCCGGCAGCTGCCAGAACTGGCCGCGCTCGCAGCGGTACTCCCCTGCCCCGCTGGCCAGCAGCAGGCCGCTGGCCAGGGCCTCGGTGGGCACCTGGGGCAGTTGCCAGTGCAGGCGCTGGCAGGCCGGGTCGCGGGCCAGCAACCAGTAGCAGGCGGCGTGCAGGGCGTGCACATCCGGCTGGGTGCCGAGCACCTGCAGGCGCGGTTCTGCACCGCATTGCAGCACCAGGTCGATCAGCGCCTGGCCGTCGAGGGTGAGGTGCAGGCGGGTGTCGGTTTCGTCGGCGCCGAGGCTCTGCCCACCGGGCAGCGGGAGGTTCGACAGGGGGGTCTGCTGGGGCATGGGAGGCTCGCGAAATGGAGGTCTGTGCAACAGATGACGTCGGGGCGCAAGGAAAAATTAGGGGATTGTCGCGGGGAGTTCCCGCGCTGAAGCCCGGGCTACAGGATGGCCCTCCCCGTGGAGAGGGCCATGCGCGAGGCTAGCCCTGTTTCTTGACGATGGCGTCGGCGATGTTGGCCGGGGCTTCGGCGTAGCGGGAGAACTCCATGGAGTAGCTGGCGCGGCCCTGGGACATGGAGCGCACGTCGGTGGCGTAGCCGAACATCTCGCCCAGCGGCACTTCGGCGCGGATGATGCGCCCGGCCGGCGCTTCGTCCATGCCCTGGATCAGGCCGCGCCGGCGGTTGAGGTCGCCCATGACGTCGCCCATGTAGTCCTCGGGGGTGACCACCTCGACCTTCATGATCGGCTCCAGCAGCACCGCGCCGCCCTTCTGCGCCAGTTGCTTGGTGGCCATGGAGGCGGCGATCTTGAACGCCATCTCGTTGGAGTCGACGTCGTGGTAGGAGCCGTCGAACACCGTGGCCTTGAGGCCGAGCAGCGGGTAGCCGGCGAGCACGCCGTTCTTCATCTGCTCCTCGATGCCCTTCTGGATCGCGGGGATGTATTCGCGCGGGATGACGCCGCCCACCACTTCGTTGACGAACTCCAGGGTGTCCTTGCCCTCCTCGCCCGGTTCGAAGCGGATCCAGCAGTGGCCGAACTGGCCGCGGCCGCCGGACTGGCGGACGAACTTGCCTTCGATCTCGCAGCGGTTGCGGATCTTCTCGCGGTAGGCGACCTGGGGCTTGCCGATGTTGGCCTCGACGTTGAACTCGCGCTTCATGCGGTCGATGAGGATGTCCAGGTGCAGCTCGCCCATGCCGGAGATGATGGTCTGGCCGGATTCCTCGTCCGAGCGCACGCGGAAGGACGGGTCTTCCTGGGCCAGCTTGCCGAGGGCGATGCCCATCTTCTCCTGGTCGGCCTTGGTCTTGGGCTCCACCGCCACCGAGATCACCGGCTCGGGGAAGTCCATGCGTTCGAGGATGATCGGCTTGTCGAGGTCGCACAGGGTGTCGCCGGTGGTGACGTCCTTCATGCCGATCAGCGCGGCGATGTCGCCGGCGCGCACTTCCTTGATCTCCTCGCGGGTGTTGGCGTGCATCTGCACCATGCGGCCGACGCGCTCCTTCTTGCCCTTGACCGAGTTGAGCACCGAGTCGCCGGAGCTCAGTACGCCGGAGTACACGCGGGTGAAGGTCAGGGTGCCGACGAAGGGGTCGGTGGCGATCTTGAAGGCTAGCGCCGAGAAGGGTTCGTCGTCGTCGGCATGGCGCTCGTCGTGGCGGTTTTCGTCGTCCGGGTGGGTACCCTTGATCGCGGGGATCTCGATGGGCGCCGGCAACAGCTCGATCACCGCGTCGAGCACCAGGGGCACGCCCTTGTTCTTGAACGAGGAGCCGAGCACGGCGGGCACGATCTCGCAGGCGATGGTGCGCTGGCGCAGGCCGGCCTTGATCTCCTCGATGGAGAGCTCCTCGCCCTCGAGGTACTTGTTCATCAGCTCTTCGCTGGACTCGGCGGCGGCCTCGACCAGCTTCTCGCGCCATTCCTGGGCTTCGGCGAGCAGGTTGGCGGGGATCTCCTCCTCGCGAAAGCTGGTGCCCTGGTCGGCATCGTTCCAGTAGATGGCCTTCATCTTCAGCAGGTCGATCTGGCCCTCGAAGTTCTCCTCCGCGCCGATGGGCAGCTGGATGGGCACCGGGGTGTGGCCGAGGCGCTGCTTGATCTGCCCGACCACCCAGAGGAAGTTGGCGCCGGCGCGGTCCATCTTGTTGACGTAGGCGATGCGCGGCACGCCGTACTTGTTGGCCTGGCGCCACACGGTCTCGGACTGCGGCTCGACGCCGTCGGCGCCGCTGAACACCACCACCGCGCCGTCGAGCACGCGCAGGGAGCGCTCCACCTCGATGGTGAAGTCGACGTGCCCGGGGGTGTCGATGATGTTGAAGCGGTACTTGTCGAACTGCTTGGCCGAACCGGACCAGAAGGCGGTGGTGGCGGCCGAGGTGATGGTGATGCCGCGCTCCTGCTCCTGCACCATCCAGTCCATGGTGGCGGCGCCGTCGTGCACTTCGCCCATCTTGTGGTTGACCCCGGTGTAGAACAGGATCCGCTCGGTGGTGGTGGTCTTGCCCGCATCCACGTGGGCCACGATGCCGATGTTGCGGTAGCGGTTGATGGGGGTCGCGCGGGCCATTGTCTACACCTCGTAATGGTCGGGATGGGTTCGGGACGGGAACGGCACGGCCGCTCGGGGACGCGAGCGGCGAAGCAGCCGGGGCGGATTACCAAGCATGGTTGAAGATGCCGCCGACGCAAGCCTGGAAGCGTCGTCAGGCCGCTGTTTTTTTACCGCCGGCCGATGACAGTCGTGCGATACGTCGCGGTGCACGCTTTCGAGGCATAGACTGGGCGCCTTCCCCCATCACGGAGCATTTCCCATGAGCAAGGCCATCAGCATCGACTTCGTATCCGACGTGGTCTGCCCCTGGTGCGCGGTCGGGCTGGGCGCGCTGCAGCAGGCCATCGCCAACCTCGGCGACGAGGTGAAGGTCACGCTCGCCTTCAAGCCCTTCGAGCTGAACCCGGACATGCCGCCGGAAGGCCAGGACATCGTCGAGCACATCCAGCAGAAGTACGGCAGCACGCCGGAGCAGGTGGCGGCCAACCGCGAGCACATCCGCCAGCGCGGCGCCGAGGTGGGCTTCCGCTTCGACATGCAGGCGCGCGGGCGCATCTACAACACCTTCGACGCCCACCGCCTGCTGCACTGGGCCGGGCTGGAAGGCCGCCAACTGGCGCTCAAGCAGGGCCTGCTGGCCGCCTACTTCAGCGAGGGGCGCAACCCCAGCGACCGCGCGGTGCTGGTGGAAGTGGCCGCAGCCGCCGGGCTGGACGCGGCGGCGGCGCGCGAGGTGCTGGAGTCCGGCCGCTTCGCCGAGGAGGTGCGCGAGGAGGAACACTTCTACACCAGCCACGGCATCCGCTCGGTGCCGTCGGTGATCCTCAACGGTCGCCACCTGATCAGCGGTGGCCAGCCGGCGGAGTATTTCGAACAGGCGATCCGCCAGCTCGTCGCTGCCGGATAAGGGGCTGCGCGAGGCGGGTGCGAGCGATGCGACGCACCCGCCATTGATTTTATAGACAATCGGTCTAATATCCCCCGCCATGACCGATTCCATACCCCCGCCCCGTCGCGGCCGACCGCCCAAGGTCAATCGCGACAACCCCGACACCCGCGACGCCCTGGTGCGTTGCGGCACCGAGATCCTCACCGAGCAGGGTTTCCTCAGCACCGGCATCGATGCGGTGCTGAGCCGCGTCGGCGTGCCCAAGGGCTCGTTCTACCACTACTTCCAGAGCAAGGAAGACTTCGGCCACGCGGTGCTGGCGAACTACGCCGACTACTTCGCGCGCAAGCTGGACCGCTGCCTGCTGGACGCGTCGCGCCCTCCGCTGGCGCGCATCGCCGCCTTCGTCGAGGACGCCAAGGCCGGCATGCTGCGTTTCGAATTCCGCCGAGGCTGCCTGGTGGGCAACCTGGGCCAGGAGGTGACCCAGCTGCCGGAGGCCTTCCGCGAGTCCCTGGAGGCCATCCTGCTCAGCTGGCAGCAGCGCCTGGCCCTGTGCCTGGAGGCCGCCAAGGCCGAGGGCGAGCTGGCTCCGGACACGGATTGCGAGCGCTGGGCCGCGTTCTTCTGGATCGGCTGGGAAGGCGCCGTGCTGCGCGCCCGGCTGGTGCAGGGCAACGCGCCGCTGGACTGTTTCATCGAAGGATTTCTCGCCGGGCTGCCGCGCTAGCCCGTCCCTTTCCCTAGGTTCCGCATGAGGAGACACCCGATGTTCAAAGGCATCCTGATCGACAAGGACGACACCGGCTACCGCGCCACGCTGGCCGAGCTGGACGAGGCGCAACTGCCCGCGGGCGAGGTCACCGTGAAGGTCGACTACAGCACCCTGAACTACAAGGACGGCCTGGCCATCACTGGCAAGGGCCCGGTGGTGCGCAGCTTCCCCATGGTCGCCGGCATCGACCTGGCCGGCACCGTGGAGGCCAGCGACAGCCCCGCCTTCAAGGCCGGTGACAAGGTGCTGCTCAACGGCTGGGGCGTGGGCGAGACGCACTGGGGCGGCCTGGCTCAGAAGGCGCGTCTCAAGGCCGACTGGCTGATCCCGCTGCCGGCCGGCTTCACCTCGCGCCAGGCGATGGCCATCGGCACCGCCGGCTACACCGCGATGCTTTCGGTGCTGGCCCTGGAGCGCAACGGCGTGACCCCGGACAAGGGCCAGGTGCTGGTGACCGGCGCCAACGGCGGCGTCGGCAGCTTCGCCATCGCCCTGCTCGCCCGCCTCGGCTACCAGGTGGCGGCCTCCACCGGCCGACCGCAGGAAGCGGACTACCTCAAGCGCCTGGGCGCCAGCGAGATCATCGACCGCGCCAGCCTCGCCGAACCCGGCCGCCCGCTGGGCAAGGAGCGCTGGGCCGGTGCCATCGACTCGGTCGGCAGCCACACCCTGGCCAACGTCTGCGCCGGCATCCGCTACGGCGGCGCGGTCGCTGCCTGCGGCCTGGCCCAGGGCATGGATTTTCCCGCCAGCGTCGCGCCCTTCATCCTGCGTGGCGTGACCCTGGCGGGCATCGACAGCGTGATGCGCCCGCGCGCCGACCGCATCGAGGCCTGGGATCGCCTGGCCCGTGACCTCGACCTCGCGCTGCTGAACGCGATCACCCGCGAGATCGGCCTGGGCGAGGCGGTGCTCACCGCCGGCGAGCTGCTCGAAGGCCGGGTGCGCGGCCGCGTGGTGGTGGACGTCAACCGCTGATCCCGCCGGGTGCCGCCAACCGGCGGCACCCTCCCCCGGCGCGCGATGCGCCACCCCGATAATCACTATCAAGCCTGATGATTTCTGCCTCCGCCGCCGCTTGGCTAATCTGCGCCCATTGCCACGCAGACAGCCGAACAGGAGGGCCGGATGCACACGTCGATCACACGCCTCGCCCTGCTCGCCGCCCTCGCCCTGGCTGGCTGCACCTCGCCGCAGTACAGCGAGGAGACGCCCTACACCGATGCGCAGGTCCGCCAGTTCGCCCTGGAGATGTTCGGCAAGAGCGGCCTGCCGCCCGAGCAGTTGGCCAAGATCCGGCGGGCGCTGTTGAAACAGGATCAACGGATGTCCAACGCCATCCGCGACGTGCAGCCCAGCAAGGGCTGAGTCACCCCAGATTGCATGCTCCTCCCATGGCCATCCCCCCCCTTTGGCCAATATGCAGCTCGCCCCCCGAGCTGCTTTTTTTTGCCCGCGAATCGGACAGGTCAGATGGGCAGCAGGGGGCAAGGAAGCCAAAATCGACGGATTGTCATGAAGAGGCGCTAAAAAACAGAAGGATTCGGATACAACCGGGCTCCTGTGGCCCTATCCAATCATCGGAGCTTGCCGTATGATCTCGCACCTAGTACCTAGCTGTAAGTCAATCCGGCCAATCGCAGGCAGCGCCACCCAGGCGCAACGCGATACCGGTCTCCTCGATGGTTACCTGACCGATGCCCCCGCCACCCACTGGCAACGCATCAGTCCTGGCCTCCCATCCAGAAGTCTGATCAGGACAATCAACGGGCCAGAACCTTGCCCACGATTACAACCTGGCATCCAAAGTACTTGGCTGGCTCGCTCCGCTGACAGGCGGAACTTTCCGTCAGCTCATTCGCTCCGATAAGGATCATCCTGTGTGCCCACGGTGGGCGACGGATTCGGAGTTTTATTTCGCGGCCCGATTGCCGCATTTTGCAGGACCTAACCACATGACTATCCATCACCAGGCAGAACAAGCCATCAGCGCACTCACCCGCGCCTTCGCACCGCTCCAGTGCCAGATCAACGCGCCTTCCCGCAAGGGCGGCTTCAGCTTCACCATCGTCAGCGAGTACGGTGTCGCTTGCCACAGCCAGCGCATCTACCCGGAGCAGTACAGCAACTCCAGCCAGCTCCAGCAGGTGATCGACCGCGCCCAGCGCGCCCTCACCGCCTGACGCCCGGCACGTCGACCCAAAGCCCCGCATGAGCGGGGCTTTTTCTTGCCTGCGATTTACCCCGCTCGGTGCCGCCGGGCGTGGTGCATTTTGTGGGAGCGAACTCATTCGCGATGGAGCATCCGGCCAGCTCATGGCCCGGTGCCTGCGCCGGGTCTTTCGCGGCTGAGGCCGCTCCCACGGGGAGGGCCTGCAACTGCGGACTTCGCTGCGTTGGACCTCGCGGCGCCAACCTACTCGCGGTGCCAATTTGTGGGAGCGAATTCATTCGCGATGGAGTGCCCGGCCAGCTCGCGGCCCAGTGCCTGCGCCGGGTCTTTCGCGGCTGAAGCCGCTCCCACGGAGAGGGCCTGCAACTGCGGACGTCGCTGCGTTGGGCCTCGCGGCACCAACCTACACGCGGTGCCAATTTGTGGGAGCGAATTCATTCGCGATGGAGTGCCCGGCCGGCTCGCAGCCCAGTGCCTGCGCCGGGTCTTTCGCGGCTGAGGCCGCTCCCACGGGGAGGGCCTGCAACTGCGGACTTCGCTGCGTTGGACCTCGCGGCGCCAACCCACGCGCAGTGCCCTAACCGTTCACCACGATGCCGCCATTCACGTGCAGCACCTGGCCGCTGACGTAGGCCGAGTCCGCGCTCGCCAGGTAGACGTAGGCCGGTGCCACGTCCGCCGGCTGGCCGGGATGGCCCAGCGGGGTTTCGGCACCGAAATGGCCGACCTTCTCGGCATCGAAGGTCGAGGGAATGAGCGGCGTCCAGATCGGCCCCGGAGCCACGGCGTTGACGCGGATGGCGCGCTTGGCCAGGTTCAGCGCCAGGGAGCGGGTGAAGGAGGTGATCGCGCCCTTGGTAGAGGAATAGTCCAGCAGCGTCGGGTTGCCCTTGTAGGCCGTCACCGAGGTGGTGTTGATGATGCTCGCCCCTGGGCGCAGGTGCGGCAGGGTCGCCTTGGTGAGTTGGAACATGGCGAAAATGTTGGTGCGGAAGGTCTTCTCCCACTGCTCCTCGCTGATGTCCTCCAGGCGCTCCTGGGGATGCTGCTCGCCGGCATTGTTGACCAGCACGTCCACCCTGCCCCACTTGGCGATCACCGCCTCAAGGACCGCGCGACAGAACCCGCCGTCGGCCACGTCCCCGGCGAACAGCAACGCCTCGCGCCCTGCCGCCTGCACTTCCAGGCGGGTCTGCTCGGCATCCTCCACCTCGTCCAGGTAGAGCACCGCGACATTGGCCCCTTCACGGGCGTAGTGCACCGCCACGGCGCGGCCGATGCCGCTGTCGGCGCCGGTGACGATCGCGGTCATGCCCTCCAGCTTGCCGGCCGCCTGGTAGTACTCGCCAATGGTCAGCGGCTGTGGTCGCATCTCCGTTTCGTGACCCGGCTGCCGGTCCTGGTGCTGGGGTGGAAGGGTCTGTTCGTCGCTCATGGTCATCTCCTGAATCGTTGCCTGCTACTCAACAGGACTGGCGCCGCGCCAGGGGGTTCAGGAAATCCCCTCCAGCGGCATCACTCCTCAGGGCCGGTTTCCAGGCGATCCCACATGGCGCGGGTGATGCGTTGACGGGCGAGGTAGTCGTGCCAGGGATCGCGCTCGAGGCCGTCGAGGCGTTGGCGCAGCGTGGCCAGGGTCCATTGCGCCGACCCCTTGAGGCGCTCCAGTTCATCGCGCTCGATGGGCACCGACACCGGCAGGCCCGGCCGGGCCCGAACCGAATAGGCGCAGACGGTGCTGGCACCACGCTGGTTGCGCAGGTAGTCGACGAAGATGCGCCCGACACGGTTCTTCGGCCCCATCTTGTCGACGAAACGTTCCGGCAACTGGCGCGCGAGGAAGGAGGCGATGGCCTTGCCGAATCCCTTCACCTCGTCCCAGCCGGCATGCCGTGCCAGCGGAACGATCAGGTGCATGCCCTTGCCACCGCTGGTCTTGAGCCAGGCCTGCAGGCCCAGCTCGTCGAGTACGGATAGGGTCAGGCGCGTCGCCTCCTGCATGGTCTTCCAGGGCAGCTTCGGGTCGGGGTCCAGGTCCAGCACCAGACGGTCCGGCCGTTCGATGCGGTCACTGGTGGCCCCCCAGGTGTGCAGCTCTATGGCGCCCATCTGCACCGCGCCCACCAGAGCCTCCAGCGTGTCGATCTCCATCAGCCGCGCGTGCCCCGGGTCCAGCTCCGGGTCGAGGTGGCGGATATTGGGGATCGCCAGGCGCTCGGCGTGCTTCTGGAAGAACAGCTCGCCACCGACGCCCTCCGGCGCCCGCAGCAGCGACACCGGGCGCCCCTTCAGGTGCGGCAGCACCCACTCGGCGACATCCGCGTAGTAACGCGCCAGCTCCAGCTTCTGGGTGCCGCTCTGGTCATCGATGACCCGCTGCGGGTGGCTGATGGAGACCTTGGCCAGCGTCTGGCGCCCTCCCTCGCCGGCCTTCTCGGCGGCGGGCGCGGGGGCCTTCTTCGGCTTGGCCACGCTGCGTGGCTGCTCGCGGACGATCTGCTCCGCCGGCTTGTCGCTGCGCAAGGCGACGAACGCGGCCTGGCGCACGATGGCATCGCCCGTCCACTCGGCGAACTCCACCTCGGCCACCAGTTGCGGCTCCACCCAGTGCACGCCACGGCGCTGGGCCGCCGGCAGAGCCCTGGTCAGCGGGCTGTCATCCCGTGCGATGGCCTGCAGGCGGCCGTGGATGTCGGCCAGACGCGCCTCGTCGAAGCCGGTGCCGACACGCCCGGCATAGCGCAGCTCCTCACCACCCGGCTCGTCATGGACGGCCAGCAGCAAGGCACCGAAGCCGCTGCGGCTGCCCTTGGGCGCGGTGTAGCCGACGATCACGAACTCCTGGCGCCGACGGCACTTGAGCTTGATCCAGTCCGGGCTGCGGGCCGAGCGATAGGGGCTTCCCGCGCGCTTGCCGATCACCCCTTCCAGGGACATGGAACAGGCACTCTCCAGGATCGATTCGTGGCTGGCGGAAAAGGCCTCGGAGAAGCGCAGCAGGCTGCGCCGCTGACCCTTGAGCGCCTTCTCCAGGGCGGCACGGCGCTCCTCCAGCGGCAGCTGGCGCTGGTCACGGCCATCGAGGAAGGGCGCATCGAACAGGTAATAGAGAATGCTGTGGCTGCGACCGATGTCGAATGCGTTCTGCAGGCCCTGGAAGCTCGGCAGGCCGTCCTCGTCGAGCACCACCACCTCGCCATCCAGCCAGCTGTCGCCCAGCTCCAGCGCCGCGAGGTCACGGGCCTGCAGGGGCAGGCGCGCGGTCCAGTCGTTGCCGTTGCGGGTGAACAGCCGCACCTCGCCGTCACGGATGCGGGCGAGGATGCGGTAGCCGTCGAACTTGATCTCGTAGCGCCAGTCACCCGCCGGCGGCGCATCCACCAGCGTCGCCAGTTGCGGCGCCAGGCTGTCGGGCATGCGCTCCTCGCTCGCCGCAGCCTTGCGTGTCTTGCCACCAGCCTTCGCGGCGCGCCGTGTGGCACCCGGCCGTGCGCCTGGCGCGTCGCTGCCGACATCGGCCCCGCTGAGCACGCTGGCCGGCTCGGCGGAAACGATGTCGTACTCCTCCGCCGGGCGCGCCACCTCGTCGTCCTGCTTGATCAGCAGCCACTGCTCCTTGTCGCCGCTGCCACGCAGGCGGGTGCGCACCAGGCTCCAGTCGCCACTGAGCTTCTCGCCCACCAGGGTGAACCTCAGCCTGCCGGCTTCATAGGCGGCCCTGGGGTCGCCATGGGGCTGCCAGATGCCGCGATCCCAGACGATCACATCCCCCGCACCGTACTGCCCGGCGGGAATGCTGCCCTCGAAATCGGCATAGCCCAGCGGGTGGTCCTCGACGTGCACGGCCAGGCGCTTGTCCTTGGGGTCGAGGCTCGGGCCCTTGGGTACCGCCCAGCTCTTCAGGGTGCCGTCCAGCTCGAGGCGGAAGTCGTAGTGCAGGTGGCGGGCGTCATGCTTCTGGATCACGAAACCGAGGGCGCCGGCCTTGCTGCGCCCGCGGGGCCGCGCCTCTTCGCAAGGTTCGGAGGTGATGTCGAAATTGCGCTTGCGGTTGTAGTCGCTGGAACGGCGGGCCATGGCGGACACCTCGGCGTGGATGCGGACTCAACCGGCCTTGGCCTTGGTCCGCGTGGGCTTGTCTCGGGTCTTGCGCGCCGGCTTGGCAGCGCCCTTGGCCGCCTTGGCCTCGGACTTGGCGGCGGGCCTGGCGCCTGGCTTGCCGCCCAGGCTGCGCTTGAGCAGGTCGGTGAGGTCGATGACGTCGGCGCTGCGCCGCTCCTCCTCGCCGGCCGCTGCTTCCACCGCCTCGATGCGGCCCTGGCTGGCCTTGCGCTCCACCAGTTCCATGATGCGGTCGGTGAAGGTGTCCACGTACTCCTCCGGCTGCCAGTCCGCGCTCATGTCCTTGATCAGCCGCTTGGCCATGTCCAGCTCGGCCTTGGCCAGCTTGGCCTCGGTCACCGCAGTGCCCAGCTCCAGGCTCTCAAGGCCGCGCACCTCGGCGGGCCAGCGCAGCATCACCAGCACCAGGGCCGACTCCAGCGGCATCAGCGCCGCCAGGTGCTGGCGGGTGTGCAGCACCACGTTGGCCAGGGCCACCTTGCCGGTGCCGGCGAGCGCCTCGCGCAGCAAGGCGTAGACCTTCTCGCCACGCTTGACCGGCGCCAGGTAATAGGGGGTATCGATGTTCTGCAGAGGAATGGCGGCGCTGTCGACGAAGGCGAAGATGTCGATGGTCTGGGTCGCTTCCGGGTGGGCGGCGCGGATCTCCTCCTCGCTGATCACCACGTAGCGGCCCTTCTCCAGCTCCACGCCTTTGACGATGTCGTCCTTGGTCACTTCCTTGCCGGTGCGCTTGTTGATCCGCTTGTAGCCCACCGGGTCCATGTTGCGCTTGTCCAGCCAATCGAAGTCCACCCCCTGGGACGACGTGGCCGAAACCAGCGCCACGGGAATATGCACCAGGCCGAAACTGATGGCGCCCTTCCAGATCGCACGTGCCATGGGTCACCTCGCGGGGGCGCTCAGAGCGCCACGCCGTCGCTGTAGATCACGCTGCCTTCCACGGTGATGTCGCGGATCTGCCGCAGCATGTTGTCGGCGGCGGTCTCCGCCTCGTTCTCGCACACGCAGCCCGGTGCCACCACCCAGAGCACCCGCACGCCGGCGCCCTCGCGCTTGGGCTGGTACTCGATCAGGCCGACGTAGCTCTGCCCTTCCTTCATGGCATCGGTCCACGCGGTGCAGTGCTTGAAGTCTCTGAACATGGCGAAAACTCCTTGTTGCTGGCTGCCACACAAGGTTCTGAGTCGCGACGATGGAAAAGAGTTTCGCCTATCGCTTGTCGCGCCCATCCAGGCGCGACACCAGGTGCGGCAGCAGGTTAAGGATCACCAGGGCCAGGAGGGTCGCCAGCACTGCGGTGGCCTCTCGCCCGAGGCCCACCGTGACGCCGATGGCCGTCGTCAGCCACAGCCCTGCGGCGGTGGTCAGCCCCTTCACTTCAGCCTCGCTGTCGCGCTTGAGGATGGTGCCGGCACAGAGGAAGCCGATGCCGGCGACGATCCCCTGGATCACCCGGCTGAGGGCATCGGATTCGGCCCCCGCCATCTGCGGCGCCAGGACGAAGAGCGCAGCGCCCAGCGCCACCAGCATGTGGGTGCGGATGCCGGCGGCCTTGCCGTGCTGCTCGCGCTCGAACCCGAGCAGGCCGCCCAGCAGCGCGGCCAGCAACACGCGCAGGGTCACCCGGGTCGCCTGGGTCGGGTCGTCGAGGTCGGAGAACTCGTTGGCCAGCGTCGCCAGCACCTGGTCCCACCAGGTCACGACCCACCGCGCTCCAGCACGGCGTTGGCGGGCGTGTAGCGGCAGGCACCGCAACGTGCGCAGACCTGGCACAGCAAGTCTTCCTTGCCGATGTGCACCGAGGTGCTGGGCGACCAGGAACAACCACCGATCAGACAGAAGAGAGTCATGTCACCTCCACCGGCAGGGTGCCGTATGAAACCGGACTCATCTTTTTCGACGGGGCGGCGCCTCGAAAGGTTTGCTCTTTTTTCCGCCAGGCCGCGCCGCGCGCCGCATGGGGCGATTGGCTGAACCAATGCAGCGGGGGCCGGGGTCTAGATGCAACGCCTCCGCAACCCACCGAGGAACCCTGATGAAGAACCTCGAAACACCCGCCTGCAAGGTCGCCCTGTTCGGCGCGCTCGGCAGCCTGGGCAGCGCACTGATGGTCGAGGCCCTGAGCCGTCAGTGGGAAACGATGGCGCTGCTCGACGACCTCAACGCCATCCCCTCGCGGCCCGGCATCCGCGCCAAGCCCGGCGATCCGTTCGACGCCCTCGGCGTCAGCCACGCGGTGGCGGGGATGGACCTGGTGCTGTGCAACCTGTGCAGCCAGCCCCTGCTCGCCTCACGCCGCAATGGCCCCGGCTTCGATGTGGAATTCAGCGCCATCACCGCCCTGCTCGACGGCCTGGCCGTGGCCGGCGTCAGGCGCCTGCTGGTGATCGCCGACTTCCACTGGCTGGACGAGGAATCGGGCCACCCCGCCGAGCCCGGCGAGCAGTTGCAGCGACGCCTGGTGGACAGCGACATCGACTGGACCCTGGTGGACGCACCCGGCATCGGTGGCGACGACCTGTTCGGCCAGGACGACTTCCTCAAGCCAGCGCACAGCAACGAGCCGGACGCCGTGAGCGCCCTGCGCCGCTTCGCCGCTGCGGTACTGGATGAAGCCCGCCTGTCCGCACACGTGCGCCAGCGCGTGCACGTCCAGGTGGAACACGAGGCGACTCGCGCCGCCCCGTGATGGCCGGCGCTAGGCCGGCACCGCCTTGGCCTTGGGCTCGCGTGCCCAGACCCGGTGCCGGGCGATGGCCTCGAAGAGCGGCTTGACCACATCCTTGGCGGTCGCACCGCTGATCAGCCCCTCGTCGGCCTCCAGGTAGAGCTGGCTGGCCAGGTCGCCCGCCGCCCCGCAGAGGGTGATGGCCTTGAGGTGCTTGTACGCTTCCAGCACGTAGTGCAGCGCATCGCCATCTTTGCCCAGGGTCTTCGCCGCGCTGTCGCCGGCGGGCACGAACACCGCGTCGAAGGCGATGGAAGGCAACCCGGCGATGGTGGCGTCGGGAACCAGTTGCTTGCCCTCGGCGGTGTTCACCGGCGCCGAGCTGGGCGCCAGCAGCTTGGCACTGGCACCGGCCTTGGCCAGCTCGCCCTGGAGGAACTCGACGTCACTGCCCTGCACGCCGTTGGCGATCAGGATCGCCACCTTGCGCGACTTGATGTCACCCGACAGCAGGTTCATCTGGCTCAACGCGGGCGAGGCCTTCAACGAGCCTTCCGGCACCTGCACCGTGGGCGCCTGGGGCGGCGTCAGGCCAAGGTTCTCCGCCACCTGCCGGGCCAGGTCGAGGTCGATGTTGGCGAGGATATCGTGCACCTGGCGCTCGCGGATGTGCACCCGCTCGACCTTGCCCAATTCGAAGCTGTAGGCGGCGACCACATGATCCTTCTCCGTCTCGCTCAGGCTGTTGTAGAACAGCCGGGCCTGGGAGAAGTGATCGGCGAAGGAATCGGCGCGCTTGCGCAGCTTGGTGCCCGACAGCGGCTCGGGGTAGCTGCTGAACCCACCATGGCGCGGCGCCGGCGGCGTCTCCTTCGGCCAGCCGCCATCGATGGAGTTGGGCTCGTAGGCGGCTCGCCCCTTGTTCACCGTCTGCCGGTGCTGGGCGTCACGCTGGTTGTTGTGGAACGGGCACAGCGGGCGGTTGATGGGCAGCTCGTTGAAGTTCGGCCCGCCGAGGCGCGAGAGCTGCGTGTCGGTGTAGGAGAACAGCCGCCCCTGCAGCAGCGGGTCGTTGCTGAAGTCGATGCCCGGCACCAGGTGGCCGGGGTGGAAGGCCGCCTGCTCGGTCTCGGCGAAGAAGTTGTCCGGGTTGCGGTTGAGCACCATGCGCCCCACCTTGCGCACCGGCACCAGCTCCTCGGGCACCAGCTTGGTGGGGTCGAGCAGGTCGAAGTCGAACTTGTGCTCATCCTCCTCGGGGATCACCTGCAGGCCCAGCTCCCATTCCGGGTAGTCGCCCTTCTCGATGTCTTCCCAGAGCGTGCGACGCTGGAAATCCGGGTCCTTGCCGGCGAGCTTCTGCGCCTCGTCCCAGACCAGCGAATAGACGCCCGACAGCGGCCGCCAGTGGAACTTGACGAAGACGCTGCGCCCTTCGGCGTTGACCAGGCGGAAAGTGTGCACGCCGAAGCCCTGCATGCCGCGATAGGCCACCGGGATGGCGCGGTCGGACATGGTCCAGAGCACCATGTGCGCGGACTCGGGCACCAGGGAGACGAAGTCCCAGAAGGTGTCGTGGGCGGAGGCGCCGGTGGGGATCTCATTGTGCGGCTCGGGCTTCACCGCATGGACGAAGTCGGGGAACTTGATGGCGTCCTGGATGAAGAACACCGGCATGTTGTTGCCCACCAGATCGAAATTGCCTTCATCGGTATAGAACTTCACCGCGAAGCCACGCACGTCGCGCACCGTATCGGCGGAGCCACGCGGGCCCTGCACGGTGGAGAAGCGCACGAACACCGGGGTCTTCTTCCCCGGCTCGTTGAGGAAGTCGGCCTTGGTCAGCTCGGCCAGCGGCTCGTAGACCTGGAAGTAGCCGTGGGCCGCCGCGCCGCGCGCATGGACGATGCGCTCGGGAATGCGTTCGTGGTCGAAGTGGGTGATCTTCTCGCGCAGGATGAAGTCTTCCAGCAGCGAGGGCCCGCGTTCGCCGGCCTTCAGGCTGTTCTGGTTGTCGGCGATGCGCGTGCCGGTGTTGGTGGTCAGCGCCTCGTCGGTGGCGTCCTCGCGGAACGCCTCCAACTGCTCGAGCTTGCGATTGTCGTTCTCACGGTCGGGGGTGTCGGTACCGGCGAGCTGGCTAACGGTCTGCTTCTGGGTGGGCATGGGGATCTCCTGGCGGGATACGGCGCCCAGTCAGGCGCTCATTCTGGCGACGCGTTGCGCGTGCTCGGCGAATCACGGCGTGGTGCGGCAGGGTGGGGAGCGGCGGCCGCATGCCGCCGCCCCCCGTTGGGCGTCAGTCACTGCTGCTGTTGCTATTGCTGTGGCTGCGCTGTCCTCCCTTGCGGCCGGCCGCGGAGGCGCGCGCCGGATCGTTCCTGAAATTGCCGCCACTTACATGTCCGCCCTTCTTGCCGGCTTCGGATGCGCGTTGCGGGTCTTCTGCGAAGTTGCCTTTGCCACCTCGGTGTTGAGCCATTGCACGAGTCCTCTCTGGTCATTGATCTGACGTTGATCTGACGTTGTCGTGGAGCAGACGCCAATCCGGCGCCTACTAGGTCTGAGGGCACCGCTGCGCAGAGGTTCTATCTATTTGCGCCTCGCAGCCCCGGGGCGCGCGGCCACGATTGAGCGGCTCAATGGCGGGCCCAGAGCGGCCGATAGGCGTGCGCAATCACAGGCGCCGCCGCCAATTAACCGCCAGGCTTTTTTTCACCCACGCAAGCCGATGTAAACAGGGGCGATTCCCGGCCCTACCGGTCATTGGGCCGTTGGCCAGCATTTACGCCCGGGCCTGGGGGTTTAAGGTTGGGAGGCAACGTCACAGCGCATGGAAGCCTTCACTCACCCAGCGATACGAGGTGGCTGCCGTGCCCAGCAATCCGCCCAGTGCCCGGGAAATCGAAGACCGCTTCAACCAGCGCCTGCAGCCGATCCACCATGGCCGCTGCGTGATCGAAGCGGACGGCACCCTGACCATCCGCCTGCAGGACGGCGACCGCCAGCTGACGGTGGTGGGCATCACGCGTGAAACCTATGCCGACCGCGAGGCTCTATTCGAACTGGGGCCCACGCTGCTCGAAGAGTGGCAGGCCCTCAGGCCATGACCCGACGGAGCACCGCCATGAATCCAGCCGCCCCGGAACCGAGCAACTCCCCTCTCCCCGAGGACGCCCGCCACTTTCTCCGCGACGTCGAGGCGGCCCTGGTCGACCAGGCCCTGCCGTTGTTCGAGGAAGCGGCGCGCCACGCCCGCCGTGGCGGCATCGAAGTGACCGTGGAGATGGGCAGCAGCGACCCGCTGCAGCCCCAGCTGCGCCTCGCCGCGAGCAACCCGGGGACGCGTACCAGCAGCTACCGGATCATCGCCGACGTGGGCAACCGGGGCGTGGTGCACGAGGAGTTCTACGCCTGCAACGACGAGACCCGCACCCTCCCCGCCCAACTGGCCTCGATCAACGAAACGGTGATCGACACCCGCCTCGCCGCCTTCTTCCTCAAGGCCTTCGCCCTGCCCCTGGACTACGTCACCGAACGCCGCCAGGCGGGATTCTGGTAGGGCTGCATTTCACCTCTCCAGGCGTGCCAACGGGGGCTTCGGACGGTGGACGGATGAAGCGTTGGCGGCGCTGTGCGCCGCTTGGCGACTGAAGTCGCCCCTACAGGCAGCCCCGCCCGAGGCGTGACCACTGCGTAGGGTGGAGGTCGCTTTTCACCTCCACCGGCGGAGCCTGTTGCAGACGCCCGCCGCCCTCCCCTTGTTCCGGGTCAATCCCGGTTGGTGGGCACCTTCCAGATGTCGGCGGCGTACTCGCCGATGGTGCGGTCGGAGGAGAACCAGCCGGCGCGGGCGGTGTTGAGCACCGCTGACTTCCACCATTGCGCGGGCTTCTGCCAGGCGGCGTCGACGCGGCGCTGGGCGTGCCAGTAGGCGTCGAAGTCGGCGCAGACCATGAAGCGGTCGTCACGCACCAGGTGCTCCACCAGCGCTTCGTAGCGCTGCGGGTCGTCCGGCGAGAAGACGCCACGCCGCACCGCCTCCAGGGCGCCGGCCAGGCGTTCGGACCCGGCCACCACCGCGCTCATGTCCAGCTCGCCGGCGCGCTTGCGCTGCTCCACCTGTGCAGCGGTCATGCCGAAGATGAACATGTGCTCGGCACCGATCAGCTGGCTCATCTCGACGTTGGCGCCATCCAGGGTGCCGATGGTCAGCGCGCCGTTGAGGGCGAACTTCATGTTGCTGGTGCCGGAGGCTTCCAGGCCGGCGGTGGAGATCTGCTCGGAGAGGTCCGCCGCCGGGATGATCACCTCCGCCAGGCTGACGTTGTAGTTGGGGATGAACACCACCTTGAGCAGCCCGCGCACGGTCGGGTCGGCGTTGATGGTGCGGGCGATGTCGTTGGCCAGCTTGATGATCAGCTTGGCCTGGTGGTAGCTGGCCGCGGCCTTGCCGGCGAAGATCTTCACCCGGGGCACCCAGTCGGTGGTCGGCTCGTTGCGGATGGCCTGGTACAGCGCCACGGTGTGCAGCAGGTTGAGCAGCTGGCGCTTGTATTCGTGGATGCGCTTGACCTGTACGTCGAAGATCGCCTCGGTGTCGAGGTGGATGCCCAGGCGCTCCTGCACCAGGCTCGCCAGGGCGCGCTTGCTGTGCTGGCGGTGGGCGGCGAACTGTTTGCGGAAGCCGGCCTTGTCGGCGTACGGCTCGAGATCGCGAAGGCGCTCCTCCGGGGCATCCAGCAGGTCCTCGCCGAGGGCGTCGACCAGGGAGCCGGTGAGCAGCGGGTTCACCTGGTACAGCCAGCGGCGGAAGGTCACGCCGTTGGTCTTGTTGCTGATGCGCTGCGGGTAGAGCCGGTGCAGGTCGCGGAACACCGTTTCGCGCATCAGGTCGGTGTGCAGCGCCGAGACGCCGTTGATGCTGTGCGAGCCGAGAAAGGCCAGGTTGCCCATGCGCACGCGGCGGCCGTGGTCCTCTTCGATCAGCGACACCGAGCGCAGCAGGTCGAAATCGTGGATGCCCTGCGCCCGGAGCGAGTCGATGTGGTAGGCGTTGATCAGGTAGATGATCTGCATGTGCCGCGGCAGCAGGCGTTCCATCAGCGATACCGGCCAGGACTCCAGGGCCTCCGGCAGCAGCGTGTGGTTGGTGTAGGACAGCGTCGCCACGGTCATGCCCCAGGCTTCGTTCCAGTCGATGCGGTAGACGTCGACCAGCTGGCGCATCAGCTCGGCCACGGCGATGGCCGGATGGGTGTCGTTGAGCTGGATGGCGGCCTTGTCCGGCAGCGAGCGGATGTCGCCATGGGCGGCCATGTGGCGGTGCAGCAGGTCCTGCAGCGAGGCGGAAACGAAGAAGTATTCCTGGCGCAGGCGCAGTTCCTGGCCGGCCTCGGTGCTGTCGGCCGGGTACAGCACGCGCGAGATGCTCTCGGCGCGCACCACGTCGGCCACGGCGCCGAAGTGGTCACCGGCGTTGAAGCGCTCCAGCTGCAGGTCTTCCATGGCGCGGGCACGCCACAGCCGCAGCGTGTTGACGCTGGAGCCGCGCCACCCCACCACGGGGGTGTCGTAGGCGATGGCGCGCAGCGTTTCGTTGGGCTCCCAGGTCAGCCGCGGCATCTCGCCGCCGTCATCCTCGGTGCGCACGCTGCCGCCGAAGCCGATGTTGTAGCTGACCTCGGGGCGCTCGAACTCCCAGGGGTTGCCGAAGTCCAGCCAGGTCTCGGTGTGCTCCTGCTGCCAGCCATCGCTGACCACCTGCTTGAACAGGCCGTGCTCGTAGCGGATGCCGTAGCCGTGGGCGGCGAGGCCGAGGGTCGCCATGCTTTCCATGAAGCACGCGGCCAGGCGACCGAGGCCGCCATTGCCGAGGGCCGCGTCGGGCTCGACCTGGCGGATGGTCTCCAGCTCCACGTCCAGTTCGGCAAGCGCCGCACGGGCGGTCTCCAGCAGGCCGAGGTTGCTCAGGCAATCCACCAGCAGGCGGCCGATGAGAAATTCCAGGGACAGGTAGTACACGCGCTTGTGCTGCTTGCGGTCGACCTGTGCCTCGGTCTCTTCCCAGTTGTCCACCAGGTGGTCGCGCGCGGCCAGGGCGACGGCCTCGAACCAGTCATGGCTGTAGGCATTGCGCGGGTCCTTGCCCACGGCGTACTTGAGCTTGGCGAGGATGTTCTGCTTGAACGCCTCGACCGGGGTCGGGCCGGCCGTTGCGCTGGTTTGCTCGGTGGACATGTGCTGCTCCTTGCCCGGTGGTGTGGATGGCGGGTGTGGCACGAGCGGTGTGCCCGGCGCCCTGCGCCCTTCAGCTGAACTGGGCGTCGTTCTGCGCCAGGCGCAGCTGGCGCGCCGCGTCGCCCACGGCGGGTGGGATGGCGGTGGAGCGCAGGGTCTCCAGGCTCACGCCGCCCATGCGCTGCTCGATGAACTGCCGCTTCGCGCGCCAGGCGGCTTCATCGCGGATGAGGTCGAGCAGGTCGTGTCCTGCGAGGGTGAGCCCCTTGGCGATCATCACCGGGTCGCCGTTCCAGGGATGATGCGGCGTGCACTCGGCCAACCCCGCCTGGCACATCAGGTGCAGGTTGTGGCTGACCATCTCCAGCCCATGGCCGGCGAGCGGCTGCGGGTGGAAGTGCTGGCCATGGCCGAGCGCCTCGATCTCCAGCAGCAATGCGCGGATCAGCTCCCAATCTCTTTTCATGTCACCTCGTCCTTCTGCCCAGTCTGCTGATCGGATACGGGAAAGCGGCCTGCGCCGGAGCCCGGAGCGACCCGCGCAAGGGCGTGCAGGCGCACGCCGGGGCCGCGATTTCCTCATAGGGAGTGAGTCCGCCGGAAGGCGCCGGGAGTTCAACCTAATCGTGCATTACGCACGCCGCACCGCGACCGCCGGTCATGCCCGGGGGGCAAAAAACCTGAACTCTGCCCCGTACCGCCATTCAGAAATCCTGAGGGCTCCGCAGCGGCGCACCGCCGGCGGGGCGAGACGAACGCGATTCAAGGAGGTTTCCCATGCCACGCGGAAGCAAAGCCAAATACACCGAAGAACAGAAGCGCAAGGCCGCCCATATCGAGGCGAGCTACGAGCAGAAGGGCATCGCCCATGGCGAAGCCGAAGCGCGGGCCTGGGCCACGGTGAACAAGCAGTCGGGCGGCGGAGAGAAGGCCGGCGGCTCGGGCCGCAGCACCTCCTCGGCGAGCAAGGCGGCTGCGCGCAAATCCTCGGCACGCCAGGCGGTGGCGACCAGGCACGGGGCGCCGCGCCCCGGCACCCGCCTGGAGGATGCCAGCAAGGCGGACCTGATGATCCGCGCCCGGGCGAAGAAGATTCCCGGCCGTTCCAGCATGCGCAAGGACGAGCTGGTGAAAGCGCTGAAACAGGCATCCTGACACCACTCGCCACGAGGAGAATCCCATGGCCGAACCCTCCAGCCTGCAACGCCTGGTCGCCATCGGTGGCGGCCTCCTGCTCATCCGCAAGGGCGTCGCCACCCATGGTCTGCTCGGGCTCGCCGACATCCTGGTCGGCGCCGCCGCCCTCTACCGTGGCATCGCCCCTGCCCGCCCACGCGCCAGCGTGCATCGGCTGCACCCCCTGCCGGTGGTCGAGCGTGTGCCTCCGGGCAGGCAACTGGTCAGCCCGGCGAGCCTGGTGAAGACCCCCTTCCAGCAGTAGCCGTACAGATGGCGCGCCGACGGTGCGCGAGGAGAGACGCGATGACCCTCAGGATGCCCTTGCTGCTGGCCGGCTGCCTGGCCTCGTCCCTGGCGCTGGCCGACGCCTGCCAGGTGCAGACCCGACCGGCCAGCAGCCAGGTCCCGGGCGTCGAAGCCCAGACCTGCTACGAGTACCCGGGCATGCCGGCCGGCTCGGTGGACTGGTCCTGCAGCAACGAGAGCAAGGACATGCTGCAGAGCGAAAAACACAAGGTGGCCAGTTGCAAGAGCGGCTGGTTCGGCCGCTGCACCGGTGCCCTGACCCAGGAGGCCCTGGCCAACCCCGGCTCCAGCGGCGAGGAAGGCAGCGACCCGGTGAACATCCCCGCCGACGCCAAGGTGGTCATCTACCACTACCAGGCCCGTGACCCGGCGCAGGCGAAGATCGATTGCGAGAACGGTGGCGGCACCTGGCAGACGCCCTGACCTGCCCCTCCCGCCCCTCATGAGGAGCCATCCATGCCAGATGCCCCATCGAACCGCCAGGGCGTCGCCCTGCTCGATGTGCGCCATAACGCTCCCGAGCACGAGCGCTGTACCCACCAATGGCTCGGCGAGCGCATCGCCGCCCTGCTCGGCTCGCCCTTCCTCGGTCTGCACCGGGAGGGCGACGCCCGGGCGCACTACTTCATCCCCAACGACACCCTGATCGGCCGCAGCACGGCGCGCGAGCTGGGCATCCGCTCCGACGCCGACTTCTTCGGCGGCCTGGTCGCCGAGCCCTTCATGGCCACCAAGGCCATCACCCATCCCCTGCCCGGCCCAGCCGCCCATGCGCCGCCGGGCTGGTCGGAAGGCTTCTCCCACCTCACCGGGCGCGCCGTGCTCGGCGGCTACAGCGCCTTCAACATCGACGACGCCATGCAGGCCGGTATCCGCCTGCTGCTGAACGGGCCGCTGCGGGTCAAGCCGGTGCGCGCCACCGCCGGGCGCGGCCAGTGCCGGGTGACCGACGACGAGCAGTTGCGCGAGGCCATCGCCACCCAGGACCTCGACGAGATCGCCACCTGGGGCCTGGTGCTGGAGGAGCAGCTCGAGGACGTCGTCACCTACAGCGTCGGCCAGGTGCAACTGGCCGGGATCACCGCCAGCTACTTCGGCACCCAGTCGCAGACCGAGGACAACGCCGGCACCTGCGTCTATGGCGGCTCCGAGCTGGTGGTGGCACGCGGCGGCTGGCAGGACCTGCTGAGCCTCGCCGGCAACGAGCCGGTGCGCCTGGCCATCGAGCAGGCGCGGGCGTACGAGCAGGCGGCCCAGGCCTGCTTCCCGGGCTTCATCGCCTCGCGACGCAACTACGACATCGCCCAGGGCATCAATGCACGCGGCCAGTTGCGCTCGGGCGTGCTGGAGCAATCCTGGCGCATCGGCGGTGCCAGCGCCGCGGAGGTGCTGGCCATCGAGGCCTTCGCCGCCGACCCGGCGCTGACCCGCATCCGCACCGCGACGGTCGAGCGCTACGGCGACTTCGAGGTGCCCGGCGGCGCGGCACTGCTCTACCGGGGGCACGACGCCGAGGTCGGCCCCATCGTCAAATTCGCACGGGTGGAACCTTATGGCGACGCGTAGTGAAAGCGTGGATATCCAGGTGGGCAACGAGCAGATCGCCGGGACTTTCCTGACCCCGGCGGCCAAGGTGCCGGGCATCCTCTTCGTCCACGGCTGGGGCGGCAGCCAGCAACGCGACCTGGCACGCGCCAAGGGCATCGCCGGCCTGGGTTGCGTGTGCCTGACCTTCGACCTGCGCGGCCACGAGAAGACCGAGGTGCAGAAGAAGACGGTGACGCGCGAGGACAACCTCGCCGACCTCGTCGCCGCCTACGACCTGCTGGCCAGCCATCCGGCCACCGACACCTCGGCCATCGCGGTGATCGGCAGCAGCTACGGCGGCTACCTGGCCACCCTCCTCAGCACCCTGCGCGCGGTGCGCTGGCTCGCCCTGCGGGTGCCGGCCCTGTACTGGGACGAAGAGTGGCAGCGCCCCAAGGACGCCCTCGACCGCCAGCGCCTGGCGAGCTACCGGCTCACCGCCGTGCGCCCCTCGGAGAACCGGGCCCTGGCCGCCTGCGCGGCATTCGAAGGGGACGTGCTGATCGTCGAGTCCGAGCACGACGACTATGTGCCGCATCCGACCATCATGAGCTACCGCTCGGCCTTCGAACGGGCCCATTCGCTGACCCACCGCATCCTCGATGGCGCCGACCACGCGCTCAGCGGCGACCGCAGCCAGAAGGCCTACACCAGCCTGCTGACGAGCTGGGTGGCGGAAATGGTCATCGGCGAGCGGGTGGGCGATTTCCCCCACCACTCGGCCTTCTATTCCTGAGCCTGCGGTCGCCCCGCCTGAACCTTTGCGGGCGGCCGCGCTTCTACCGAGCGAGCCCAGCCACACGAGGACACCGACATGCCCGTGACCATCGACCTGGATGGCGGCACCTGCGCCATCGAACTGGACGGCAACCACAGCGAAATGCCGATCCGCGACATCGTCATCACCACCGACGCCGACCTGCGCGCCTCGGTGATCCATTGCCCGGCCGGCAACGCACTGATCAGCGAGGACGAGGCGCAGGTGCTGGTGGGCGCCGGCGCCAAGGACGACCGCCGCAACCTCATCGCCGACTGAGCCTTGCCCCCGCCCTGCGCTGCCGGGCCTCGTAGAGGTCCAGCAGCGGCTGGGTGCTGAGCCCGTGGAGCAGCAGGCTGCAGGCCACCACGGTGAGGCTGATGCCCATGGCCTCGCGCGCCGCCGCGCCTTCCACGCCGTGATCGAGGGCGAAGCACAGGTAGTAGAGGCTGCCGATGCCGCGCACGCCGAACCAGCCCACCAGCAGCCGTTGCCAGCGATCCAGGCCCGTGCGCGGCAACAGGAGCCAGCAGGCCAGCGGTCGCACCAGGCAGAACAGCGCCAGGGCGAGCCACACGCCGCGCCAGTCCCAGCAGGCGCTGAGGGTGGCGCCCAGAATCATCACCAGCACCACCTCCAGCGCCCGTTCGAGCAATCCGCCGAAGGAGAGGATGTCGACGATCAGGGTGCCGGCGGCGATCTTGCGGTGCTCGCGGCGATCCTCGCCATATTCGATGCTCACCGGCAGGCCGTCGTCGGACAGCCCGGCCTTGAGCACCGTGCTCTCCTCCGCCGGCACCTCGGAGCCACCGCTGGAGCGGATCTCGGCATGGCGCAGGCCGACCCCGGCGGCGAAGGCGGCGAGAAAGCCCCAGGCCTCCAGCAGCTCCGCTCCGACATAGGACAGGGACACCAGCGCCATGCCCAGGAAGACGTTGGCGGAGATCGCCGTATCGACACTGCGCACCCGCGCGCTGATGGCCAGGCGACCCACCCGGTTGCCGAGGAAGAAGCCCAGCGCCAGCGCCACGGGCACGGCCCAGGCGAAGGACAGCAATGCCCACTCCCAGGGCCCGTCCTGCCGCAGGCCCAGCAGCACCAGTGCGCCGGCCACGAAGGAAAACGCCATGCCGTCGTTCAGCCCCGCCTCGCCGGACAGGCTGAAGCGCAGGGCGTCATCGTCACGGGCGTGGTTGACCTGCACCAGGCTGGCCAGCACCGGGTCGGTGGGCGACAGGATCGCGGCGTACAGCAGCGCCGCCCCCAGTCCGAACCCCAGCCACTGGTAGCCGATCCAGGTGGCCAGGGCGATGGTCAGCACCAGCACCGGCCCGGCCAGGACCCAGGCCTTGATCCAGCTCGGATGGCGCAAGGGCAGGCGCAGCTTGAGGCCGCCGATGAACAGGGAGATCAGCACGGCGACTTCGGTGAGGTGCTCGAGCCAGGGGGCGATGTCGATGAAGTCGTCCCGCCACAGGTTCAGCCCCAGGGGCCCGATGGCCAGCCCGCAGGCGAGATAGAGCAAGGAGGACGTGACCGGCAGCCAGCGCAGGTAAGCCGAGGCCAGCGCCAGGATCAGCAACAGCACGCCGAGCACTGCCATCCACAGCAGGAAGCTCATGGTCGCCGGCCCACTCGTCTCATTCCCCGTCCCCCGTTCGGTCGCCTCTTTATCCAGAGGGCCGGATGGGCCAAGGGTTCAGACTTTGCGGCGCGAGGGTTTCGGCACGGGCGACAGGCCTGCCCGGCGGAAAGAGAATGGCCGCTGATTCCTTCCGGCGGCCGACGTAAAAAGGGGGCAGGCCCACCCGTGGTGAGGACACGAGCCCGGACCCGCCCCAACTTCCCCGCCTGTTCTGATCGGCCCGATGCCCCGGGAACCGGGTGACGATCGAGAGCACAGGTGGGGAATTTCCAGCCTTGCAGGCTATTGAAAAACCGACTGCGTTGCCGCTGCGGCGTCTGCGTTTTTCAACGGCGGTTAGAACATGTAGGTGGCCGAGACGCTGAAGATCTGCCCCTTGGACTCCACTTCACCGTCGATGCGGCCACCACCCAGGCGATCCTGGTTCTGGGTGCGCAGGCGCCCCTCGTCGACGAACTGGCGGGAATAGGCCACATCCACGCTCAGGTTCGGGTCGGAGGCGAAGCGGTAGCTGCCGCCGAGGGAGACGAAGGTGCGGTCGCCGTCGGGGATGCGCGCATCGCGGGTGGAGTTGCGGGTCGGCGTCTGGTCCATCGCTACGCCTGCACGCAGGGTCAGTTGGTCGTTGAAGCGGTAGTCACCGCCCACCGAGTACATCCAGGTGTCCTTGTAGTTGTAGGGGATGTCGACGATCAGGTTGCCGTGGGAGGTCAGCTTCAGGGACTGGAAGGACGACCATTCGGTCCAGGTCACGCTGGCGGCCAGGCTGAAGCTGTCGTTGAAGTCATGCACCCAGTCCAGGGTGGCCATGGCGGGAATGTCCATGCGCGATTCGGCATGGTCGCCATTGGGATTCAACACCAGGCCCGGATAGACGAGGGCAAGAGCGTCCGGGTTCATCAGGCCGATGGAGTCGAAGGGAGCCATGCCGGTGGCATCGTTGAAATGCCAGTTGTAGTCACCATCCAGCTCGTTCTTGATCTTGGCGTGATAGGCAAGGCCCAGGGTGTCCCGCGCGGTCGGCTTCCAGGCAACGCTGGCGAACCAGCCGGGCGAAATGTTATCGACCTTGACCCGCATCGTCGCCTTCGACGCGCCTGCCGGCACACCGTTCAATGGCGAGTTGGGCGCAGCGCCGGCAGCGGCCAGCAGGTCGACGTTCTGCCCGACAAAGCCTTGGGTGCGCTGGATCACCACGCCCCCACCCACGGCCCACTGATCATCGATCTTGAACGACAACGAACCTGCCAAGGCTGCGGTCTCGATCTTGGTGTCAAGGGCGAAGTCCTTGCCGACGAAATTCTTGTCCCAGGTGCTGCGCATGCCCATGGGTACGACCTGCGCGAGACCGAAAGCGAAACGATCGCCGACCGGGATCACCAGGAACTGCGTAGGCAGCCACTTGCTGAAGCCACCGTTGCCCCCATCGCCCAATGCCCGGGCGTTGGGGCCGCCGACATCGTTCACGTCGTCGTATTCGACGCGCGGGTTGCCTTGGTAGTCATAGGCCTGCCCTTTGAACTTCATGTCGATATCGGCATAGATCGCCGACACCTGGCCGATGGGCCGCTCGATGAAGGCCATGGCGGCCGGGTTGTTGAAAGCGGCGCTGGGGTCGTTCTTCCACACCGAACCGCCGGCGAAGGCGCGGCCCCAACCGGGCGTGCCATAGGTGGGTACGGCAAAGGCACCGGCTTCGGCTTGCTGGGCACCGATCACGGCACCGAGGATGGCCAGGCTCAGCAAACTGCGTTTGCGCGTGAAATTGAAAAGAGAGGGGCGCTTCGAATACGTCTTCATGACAACTCCTTGCTTATTATAATTTTCTGCCTCACGGGGCGTGTCCTGCACAACTGATAGTTCAGGAAATCAAACTTCCTCACTAATGGCTCGAAACGTTTATTAACTTGCCCACTGTGCTGAACCCATATCGCGACAGTATTCCAATTACAATGAAAGCGGCCTTCCCACCCTGGGATGGGAAGGCCGTTCACGCTTACGGAACCAGCGTGAATGCCGGGGTCGGATTCACATACAGGCTCTGGATGGTGCAAGAGCCAACCGGCTGGTTCGGGTTCAGGGTGAGCTTGTTGTCAGCGTTGCTCCAGACACCATTCACGGTGACCGGGGAGCTGCTGCAGTTGATACCGGCCACGGTGAACTTGACACCGCTGACGTTGCCAGCGGTGAGGCTGGATGCGGTCAGGGTCCAGGGCAGGCCAGCGGCGCTTGCTGCGCTGCAGAGGGTGCCGCCGGTGATGTTCACGGCAGTGATGGTGGCTTTGTCAGCGCCGCCAACCGAGGTGGTTCCGATGAATTCAACGTTGCAGGTCACTGCGGGGATCAGCAGACCGGGCTTGACCACCGAAACACCCTTGGCGGAGAAGGCGGTGTTGGCCGGGGTGATGGTCACGGCCATGGCCGAGGAAGCACCCATGCACAGGGCCAGAGCAGCGGTAGCAACGGAGAGTTTGGACATTTTCATTGTTTTCGTTCCTTGGTTGATAAGCAAAACATGGTTTTGTTTTTGGTCACTGGGAATACACCACGAAGACCTTCCTGTTTAACCCATGACCGCTTTTCAAACTTGCCCATCAACCCGCTGTTAGAATTACCGGCGGAAATCATTCCAACTCCGATAACGATCAACAACGACACACACTGTTTCCGGGCAAGTTCCCAGGCCAACTTCCGTTGCAGACAAATAACAATCGAAGTGCAGCTATCCAGGCTGCGTCATGTCATCCATCCAACAACGTCCGCATGGCACTGATCGGGCCGGTACCTGCCGAGGCAGGTGCCGGACGAGTTCCTCAACGCTGTCGCTCAATCACGCTCGTTTCGATGCAGGGCCATGGACACACGACGGCCTGCGAGAGGGTTTCCACCGCTTCCGCCACCGGGGCGGAGAGGACGCATCGGGTCGGGCACGAGGCTCGATACGAGGCGAGGGAGCCGGGCGGCAGATTCCCGGCAAGTGATAGGGGCGATGCCTGAATCAGGCGAAAAATGGAGCATCCGTTGCCACCTCCCTGCTGCGTTCCAATGCGTAGCGATCTTTACCGACTCGCCAGGGGTTGTTACTCGTGGGCGATCTACCTGTGGGACCCGGGCTCGTGCCGTTCGTGGGTGACTTCCCAGTGGGTAGCGCCGGGAACGAGATTAGGTCGCTGGACCGCATTTCATACCTAGCAAAAGGTTGGGCACCCCCGCCCCAGAGCCTGCCAGCGGAGCCGCAAAAACGTGAACTTCCTACACACCTGCGTCAAAGGCCGTGCGCCATATAGCTGACTGTCCCGACAAATCGGGCCTTGACGGGTGTTTCCATAACGGACACCCCTCCTCTCCGCGCATCGTTCTGGTGCATGAATTGACTGTTCGAAAAATGAATCCGCGCCCATCCACGGCGAATCTGCGGGCAGAAAGCCCGGTAGTACGCGCGATCGTGCGAATTGGAAGCAGAAAGCCGATGGGCCGAAGCACCAAGCCCAACGCATCGGCGTCTCAGCGGGCCCCATGGCGTTGGGCCTCGCTGCACTCGGCGCCAACCTACGGGGATTGCGGAGGGATCAGCGTAGGCCGGGGAATACCCGGCGGGGGATGCGAAACGCGGAGGCTCAGCCGGAGATGCCGACGAACCCTGGCTCCAGGCCGAATACCTCGACACCCGCCGGCGTCGCACGGCCGGTGCGGACCTGCACTTCCCGCGCGGGCTGTTCCAGGCTGGGGCGGTAGTCCAGCAGCCAGCGCCCGTCCACGCTGCGCAGGGCGCCGGGGGGCACGACCATGGCGGATTCGTTGCGGTAGGCGAGGATCGACAGGCGTGCGCTCATGCCCAGCCGTACACGGCGCATCTGCTCCTCGTTCAGATCGGGGATGGCGACCATCACTTCGAACTGCGCGCCACCCTGCGTGCTCGGCAGCGCCTGGCCGCCCACCACGCTGACGGTCCCGTGCAGCGCCTCGCCCTCGAAGCCGTCGCCCTGCACGTCCACCGCCATGCCTTCGCGCAGCTGGTTGACGTCCAGTTCGGAAACCCGTGCCACGATCTTCAGACGCTCAATGCTGGCCAGGCCGAACAGCGGCGCGCCCTGGGTCACCTGGGAGCCGGCCTGCACCGGCCCGCGCGCGGCGTCATCCAGGCTCAGCCCCGGGGCCGGCACCACGATGCCGGCGAAGGGCGCCTTGATCTCCCGTGCCTCCAGCAGCTTGCGCAGCGCGTCGTGCTTGACCTCCGCGTTGGCCAGCTCCATCTCGGCGATCTGCAGGTACTCGCCGCTACCACGCGCCTGGGAGCGGGCCAGGTCGCGCTCCGCGGCGCTCAGGTCCATGCGCTGCAGGCGCGCCTGCTGCTCCAGGTCCTCCAGCTCGTTGCGCGGGATGATGCCGCGCTCGAACAACGCGCGGGTCTGGCCGAGCTTCTTCTCGGTGCTGGCCAGGGCCAGCTGGGCGCTGCGCAGGGTCCGCCGCGCGCGGGACATCTCCTCGCCGCTTTCCCAGTCCTTGAGCTCCTGCACCGCGCGCCGCGCCTTGAGCAGGGCCGACAGCGCGTCGCGCTGCTGCACCTCGGTCTCGGCCGCGTCCATGCGCAGCAGCAGTTGCCCGGCCTGGACCCGCTGCCCCGGCTCCACCAGGGATTCGGCCACGATGCCGGCGAAAGGCGCACCCAGCGCCAGGGTCCTGTCCGGTTCGATGCGCCCCACCAGGCCGATGCTGTGCTCCAGCGGCGCCGGGTCCACACGCTGCCAGTGCATGGCCGCCGGCGCCGCCCCGGGCGCCTCGCGCAGGCCCCAGGTGATGCCGGCGATGACCAGCACGGCGACGGCGAGCAGCAGGCCGCGACGGGCCAGCGGGGAACGGTCAGTAGTCATTGAGCGAGATGTCCCATCTGTCGAGCGTCATGCCCAGGGCCAGGTCCAGTTGCGTCTGCGCCTCGAGGTAGGCGATCAGCGCATTGAGGCGGGCGTTCTCGGCGTTGCGCAGGTCACTCTCGAAGCTGAGCACCTGGAAGTTGCTGGAGCGCCCGGCGTTGAGCTTGTCGCGCTCGATGTCCAGCTTGCGCCGCGACAGCTCCAGCGCACGGTTGGCGATCTCCAGCTGGCGCCAGCGCGTGCCCACGTCCCGCACCACGTCGGTGACGTTGCGCTCCAGCGCCTGCCGCGCGTCGGCCACCTGCAGCTCCTGGTCCTCGACGTTGACCCGTGCCTGCACCTCGCCCTGGCGCCGCGTCAGGTCGCCGATGGGGATGTCCACGCGAACCCCGGCGTAGCTGTCCCAGGAACGGTCGCTGCCGCTGGTGTGCGGGTAGTCGTAGCGGTCCCGCGTCTGGCTGCCGCCCACTTCCAGGGACAGGTCCCAGAGCCGCTGGTTCTTCGCCACCACCAGGTTGATGTCCGCCTGCTGGCGGTTGATCAGCTGGCGCAGGTAGTCCGGTTGCTGCTGCTCGGCCAGCCGCACCGCCTGCTCACGGTTGACCTCGATGCGCTCGGCTTCCAGGGCGTCGCTGGCGCGCACCTGCGAGGACAGGTCCAGGGCCAGCAGGCGCAGCAGCTCCAGGCGCGCGGAGTCCAGCTGGTTGGCGGCCTCCTCCACGCTCAGCTCCTGGGTGGCGAGGTCGGCCTCGGTCTGCACGATCTCGAACTCGGCCATGCGCCCGGCCTCGATCATCGAGCGGTTGACCGAGACCAGTTGCTGGGTGCGCTCCAGCGCGGCACGGGCGATGCGCTGCTGCTCCTGGGCGCGCAGCAGGTTGCGGTAGGCGCTGATGATGGCGGTCACCGTCTGCGACACGCTGGACTTCAGGTTGAGCCGGTTGGCCTGCTCCGACAGCTGGGCCAGGCGCACCGGCGCGGTGTTCACCTCGCGCCCGGCGCCGCGCAGCAGGGGCTGGATGATGCTCAGGTCGACGCCATCGTTGCGCTGGCGCCCGGCCCGGTCGGCGTCGTTGTAGCCCGTGCTCCAGCCCAGCGCGAGTTGCGTGCCGTACTCGTTCAGCAGGGTGGCCGTCGGGCCGATGCGGCCATCGCGGTAGCGGTCCTGGTGGTTGCGGTTGGCCCGGTAGCTGCCAGTGATGTAGAGCTTGGGATTGAAGACGTCCTCGGCGACGCGCAGGTCGAACTTCTCGGCGATGCGCCGCAGGTAGCCGCTCTGGATGCTGCGGTTGTTGCGCAGGCCGAGGAACACGGCGTCCAGCAGCGTCAGGTCGGCCATCTGCTCGCTGAGCAACGGGCCATTGCCCTGGCGCTCCATGGTCGGCGCGGAAGGGTCCAGGCGCTCCTCGCCCCAGGGCTTGGCCTGGGCGGGCAGGACCAGGGCCAGGAGAAGCACGGCGAGCAGGCGACTAGGCATCGCGCAACGCCTCCACCGGTTGCAGGCGCGCCGCCGAGATGGCCGGGTACAGGCCGAAGAACAGCCCCACCAGCAGCGTGCTGCCCATGCCCAGCGGCAACGCCGAGGCCGCCATGGCGAACTCCCAGCCGGAGATACGCGCGTAGCCCCAGGCGGCGGCCACGCCGAGCAGCGCCCCGGATACCGCGCCGGCGGCGGTCAGCGCCACCGCCTCCACCAGGAACAGGTTGCGGATGTCCCGCCGCCGCGCGCCGAGCGCCATGCGCACTCCGATCTCGCGGCGTCGCTCGCTGACGTTCATCAGCATCACGTTCATCACCCCCACCCCGCCGCCCACCAGGGAGATGCCGCCCAGGGCCGCCAGCAGGTAGGTGAAGGTGCGGGTCTGCTGCTGCATAGCATCGATCATCTGCTGGGCAACCTGCAGCGTGCCCTTCTGTTCGCCGGCGATCTCGCGATTGATCCGTTGCAGCAGCCGCTCGCCGGTGCTGGGCACGTCCCGCCCCGGCACCACCCGCGCGATCAGCGTGCCGATGTTCGGCGCCGGGTTGACCCGCGCCATCCCCGCCAACGGCAGGAACAGCGACTCATCGGCGGTGAAGGGGATGATGCCGCCCGCGCCCTGGGGCTTGAGGATGCCGATCACCTGGAACTGGTAGTCGTCGATGCGCAGGCTGTCGCCCACCTCCAGCGGATCACCGGCAACCCCCAGCGCCAGGGCCGCTTCGGCACCGACCACAACGAAAGTCTGGCGGGCATCGAAAACCGACAGGTAGCGTCCCTGCGCCACCCGCAACCGCGCGGCCTCGCCCAGCGACGCATCGGCGCCGACCAGCGCCAGGTTGCGGGTGCGCCCGTGGAACACCACCTGGCTGCTGTAGAGCACCAGCGGGCTGGCGTGCTCGATGCCGGGCACGTCCGCCTCCAGCGTCGGGCCGTCCAGCGCCAGCGGCAGGCCATCGGCGCCCCGGGGGGACGAAGGCAGCTGCACCACCACCGCCTCGGTGCCCATCTCGCGGAACACGCTCATGGCCTGGTCGGCGGCGTTCTGCCCGATGTTCAGCAAGGCGATGACCGAGCAACTGCCCATGACGATCCCCAGCAGCGCCAGCAACGAGCGCCGCCCGAGGTTGCGCAGGCTGCCCAGCGCCTCGTGCAGCAGCTGCGACAGCGAGGGGGCCGGAGCGGCGTTCAGCAGCGTCATGCCGGGACCGCCTCGTCCACCACCCTGCCCTCGCGCACGCGGATGCGCCGTTCCAGCCGCGCGGCGATGCCGGGGTCGTGGGTGACGATCACCAGGGTCACGCCGCTGGCGCGGTTGAGCTCCAGCAGCAGCTGCATGATGTCTTCGGCGGTGGCGGCGTCGAGGTTGCCGGTGGGCTCGTCGGCGAGGATCAGCGCCGGCTCGCCCACCAGCGCGCGGGCGATGGCCACCCGCTGCCGCTGGCCGCCCGAAAGGTCCGCCGGCAAGTGCCCGGCGCGGGCCGCGAGCCCCACCCGTTCGAGCATGGCGTGAGCCCGCTCGCGGGACTCGCGCAGGGCCACGCCGCGGTAGCTGAGCGGCAGCGCGACATTGTCCAGCGCGCTGAGCCGGGGCAGCAGGTTGAAGCTCTGGAAGACGAAGCCGATGAGGCGGTTGCGCAGCGCCGCCAGGTCATCCGGGCTGGCCGTGAATACATCGTGCCCGGCGAGGTGGTAGAAGCCGCTGGTGGGCAGGTCCAGCAGGCCGAGAATGTTCAGCAGCGTGCTCTTGCCCGAGCCGGAACTGCCAAGAATGGCGCAGCTCTCGCCCCGGGCGATCTCCAGGGAGACGCCGCCGAGGATGCGCAGCTCCTGCTCGGCGAGCCGATAGCGCTTGTCTATGTCCCGCAGGCGGATGAGCCGCTCGTTATTGTTGTTCAACATGTCCATGTTTCCGCTGACCTGCATCCTTTAGCGGACCGATACCCAGCCCCGAAATCGGGAAGCCGTGAGTCAGATAATTAACACCCGCCAGTAAGGCCAGGAACCCACAGCAGGTATAGCCAATCTTTAGTTTGGCGAAGGGTCTCACTCGCCCCACGCCGCGTGACAGCCAACCCTTCAGCGCATTGCGTGCCTTCCAGGCCCGGCCGGATGCGTTGAGCCTTTACGG
This sequence comes from Pseudomonas sp. USHLN015, assembly GCF_037153275.1. Classification (NCBI taxonomy): domain Bacteria; kingdom Pseudomonadati; phylum Pseudomonadota; class Gammaproteobacteria; order Pseudomonadales; family Pseudomonadaceae; genus Pseudomonas; species Pseudomonas sp. USHLN015. The sequence goes on along the minus strand of NZ_JBBCKP010000011.1, from coordinate 272,765 downwards.
ACAGGACACACCCCACCTTCAGCCCTTTCCGATTTCCTTTCCCTTGCCACATCCCGAGCCTTGAGACCTCGCGCCCCTGCCCTGATTGCGGGCTGCTGGCGCGGTTCACGGCCGGGCGCTCCAGGCGCGCGGGCTCCGCTCAACGACAGGGGATGGGGGATCGACATGGCTATTGGGCATTTCATTCGCGCAGGCGACAAAACCACCTGTGGGGGAACGGTTCTGGAGGGCGACAACCAGGTCAAATGGCGCGGCGTCGTCCACGCCCGGGAGGGCGACCGTGTCACCTGTGGCAAGGATGGCAAGGTCTACCTGATCGTCGGCGGCATCGCTCACATGCTCAGCCGAGGACGAAAGATGGCAGGTACGCTGGACAGCGCCAGCAGCTGCCCCTGCGGCTCGCTTCTGATCCACTCGCTATCCAGCGCAACGTACAACTCCAATCGGAGCGCCACCTCCTCTGGCTCGACACCTGGAGGCACCGCGGCACCATTTGCCACAACGCGCGCCACAAGCACGTCTGAGCCCGCCAGGAGCGACCTGCAAGGACATGGGCTGAAAAGCGAGGAAGAGAAGAAAGAGGACATCGGCATCACGCTGCGCCTGGGCCTGTTCTTCGATGGCACCGGAAACAACCAGGCCAATTCGGCACTCACCGAACAGTGCAGGCGCGAGGATCGCCAGCAGTTCGACGAAGAAGCGTTGAGCGCCCTCATCAGCCACTGCGCCCGCTACGGTTACCGCGACCCGGACGAGGGCGGTTTCTTCCGCAAAGTGCCTGACAACAGCTACGGCAATGCGCCGAGCAATGTGGCGCATCTGAGCAGGCTGTATCAGGACAACACGACCATACGCCTGGGGCCAGAAGCCGATACCGGCTACGTCCCGGTGTACCTGGAAGGCATCGGCACCACTAGCGGCGGCTCGGACTCCCTACTGCCGGCCCAGGCCAGCGGGCGGGGCGATACCGGCATCCTGCATCGGGTGGCACAGAGCCCGGATCAGATCAGAGGACAGATACGACGCTTCCTGGAAACCAACCCTGGCATCCAGATCCGTGCACTGGAGTTCGATCTATTCGGTTTCAGTCGCGGCGCGGCGGCAGCTCGGCACTTCGCCAACGAAGTGCTCAAACCCGATGGAGGCCTGCTGGCCGAGGTACTCCGGGGCGGCCAGGGCGGCCTGGCCAGAAGCTTCGACTGGCAGCGCGATACCCGCCTCAACTTCATCGGCCTGTTCGATACCGTGGCGGCCACGGTCGACCCGCTGCGGGGCGACTGGAGCCCGGCCAACGCCGACAACCCCGGCATCAACCTCTACTTGCCTCCCGGTTGCGCGCGCAAGGTAGTCCAGTTGGTGGCAGGCTCCGAGCGGCGCTGGAACTTCGCGCTCAACAGCGTGGCCCCGCATCACCAGGAGATCAGCCTGCCAGGCGTCCATTCGGATATCGGTGGCGGCTACCCGCCGCTGATGGAAGAGCGCCTGCTGGCCTCCCAGCCGCGCCTGGCAAGTGAACGCCCCGGCCAACCGCTGGACGCCACCCCGGCGTGGCTGGAGGCCCAGCACGAAGTCAGCCGCCTCCAGTCCCTCGGCCTGCCCGGCGATGGCGAAATCCGGATCAACGCCTGGCCGGTCCAGGGCACCCACGCCGATCAGGAGCGAACCGGCCTGCAAGCCCTGGTCGGTGTCGTGCTACAGCGAAAGGTGCGTGGCGAGTTATCGCGGGTGGCCTTGCGCGCCATGCGTGAACTGGGGGTGAAGCATGGGGTGCCGTTCGATGTGATCAACGACGATGACCAGCGTTTTGAACTGCCTGCCGATCTACGCCCAATTGCCGAAAAAATCCTCGCCTATGTACAAGGTGCCCCGTCCCGGCTGAACGCCGACGACCAGCGCCACCTGTGGGCACGCTATATCCACCTGTCCGCCCACTGGACACCGAGCAAGGGGCTGCTGATCAGCAAACCCGCGCCCAACCAGCGGCTGGTCTTCAACAACAAACCGCAAGCGGGGTACCGGCAATGAAGCGCCTGTTGCTGGCCCTTTTCATCCTTGCCCTGGCCGGTTGCGCGGCAGGCTCCGGCCGGCCGAGGCTGCCCTATGACTACTGGTATGTCGGGATAGGCGCACCCCGCTTCATGGAGGTCTGGGTGGAAAGCGTGGATGTCATCGATCGCCGTGGTTATGCGTACTTCGATATCCACGGCGGTGTAGTGGCCTACAACGACAAGACGCCCGGCTGGTACGACGGTGGTGGGAAGATGATGCCGGTCAGCAATGTCGACTTGCCCGAAACCCTGTTCGTGCGCTGGCAGTCCCTGGTGGAACCCCAGACCTACAAGCTGCGCATCGATATCCCTCAGTGGGTGCGCGACGAGATGCTCAAGCCACAACGGGCTTACTGCTCGGGACGAAAGCAATGGCGAGATAACCAGTATCGCTTCGACATCTCCATCGGCATGGCCCCCGGTGGCATCGCAAAGGCCTGGCTGGGTGGGCCATGCCTGTCGAATATCGAGATCGGGCGCTACCAGGCCAAGGTCGAACCACTGGGGCCGTCCCAAGGCGAAACCAATGGACAGTACGCCTGGCCCGCGCTTGAGCCTGAATCGGCGGCCTATATCAAGCAGCACGGCATCCCTTATGAATCCTGGTAATCGCCCCGCCTGGGCAGGGGGCCGGCTGGCAGACCGGCTCCCCGACGCCCGCTTCATCCTCGACAACAAACCGCAAGCGGGGTACCCGCAATGAAGCGCCTGTTGCTAGCCCTTTTTATCCTCTCCCTGGCCGGCTGCGCGGCAGGTTCCGGCCGGCCGAGGCTGCCCTATGACTACTGGTATGTCGGGATAGGCGCACCCCGCTTCATGGAGGTCTGGGTGGAAAGCGTGGATGTCATCGATCGCCGTGGTTATGCGTATTTCGATATCCACGGCGGTGTAGTGGCCTACAACGACAAGACGCCCGGCTGGTACGACGGTGGTGGGAAGATGATGCCGGTCAGCAATGTCGACTTGCCCGAAACCCTGTTCGTGCGCTGGCAGTCCCTGGTGGAACCCCAGACCTACAAGCTGCGCATCGATATCCCGCAATGGGTACGCGACGTGATGCTCAAGCCACAACGGGCTTTCTGCCGAGCCGATGGCGAATGGGTCGATAACCTCTATCGATACGACATCTCCATCGGCATGGCTCCCGGTGGCATCGCCAAGGCCTGGGTGGGTGGGCCATGCCTGTCGAATATCGAGATCGGGCGCTACCAGGCCAAGGTCGATACGAGGGGCCCCTACGAGGGCCACTCCAATGGGCGCTACTACCGCCCTCCTACTGGGGCCGCGCAGGCCTATATCGAGCAGCACGGCATCCCTTATGAATCCTGGTAGCGCTTAGCGATCCATTTCTCCGGCGCCTGGCCGCCGTATATATTCACGCCCGGCACTCCCCATTCAAGGATGAACCATGCGCCCTCTCCTGCTGCTCTGCTGCCTGTCGCTCACCGCTTGCCAAAGCAAGCAGATCCCCGCCAACCAGACGTGGCCGGTTCCGCCGGAGCGGCTGTTCGCCTATCAGGGAGTGCCCGCCGAGCCGAGCCAGTACCTGATCGTCAACCGCGACGATGCCTGGTGGGGGCGCAAATGCCTGGCCAGCGTCTACATCAATGGCAAGCTCGCCGTGCAGCTGGAGACGGCAGAGTCGGCCGCTTTCCAGCTTCCCTACGGCCAGTGGGACCTGGCCGTCGACGCCGGCGACTGCGGCCGCGCGCAGCTGATGGTGCCGCTGTCCGACCAGGCTGCAAGCCGCTACCGAATCGCCTTCGACGTCGAGGCCAATGTGCAGCTGCTGCCCACCGAGGCGGGCAACAGCATCCTGTGCAACTACGGTGGCTGTGGTGCGCCCAGGGGACACCGGCTGCGAACGCTGTTCTGACCCCCTCAACCGATGCGCAGCACCGCCACCACCTCCTGGCTGACCCAACGCCGCAGCATGCGGTTCTCCGGGTGGAAGCAGTAGACGCTGAGCAGGTCGTGCAGGCCGGATTCGCTCACCACCGCTTCTTCCTCGAACCAGCCGTTGGCGGTGCGCAGGCGCACACGGCGGTGCTGGTCGTCGCAGAGGCGGAACAGGGTCCGGCGGTTGATATCGGTGTTGAGCAGGCGGCGCAGGTCGCGGGTGGAAAACCAGGCTTCGTGGCCCATCAGGAAGGCGCGCAGTTGACGCTGGTGACGCAGGAAGATGCGAGGGGTGATCTCGGGAAGGTTCATGGCAGTACTCCATCCATCCTGTGATAGAGCCGCCACCCACTGCATGAAGGGTGGCGGACCGTGCGAGGTGGAAGTACCGGAAAAACGACGCGAAAACCGGCTGGGCGCGAGCCCACTCACACGGTCCGCCATAGACTGCCGACGCCAGGCGTCGCTATGGCACGCGTCGTTGTTTCTGATACCGGGCTTCCACACCCGACTGCTTTCTGTGGAAAGCAGCGGCGGAACCCTATCCAAGCCCCTTGTAGGCCCGCAACGGCGTTGCCTTGTAGGCGTTTTCCATAAGGAGAAGCCCTTGTAGCAGCGGTGCCCCATCGAGCCCAGCAGCGTTGGGCCTCGCGAGCTCGGCGCCAACCTACCGGTAGCCCGTGCTTCGGCCCGGGAAGCCGGCTAGCCCAGCTCGTCCAGCAGCTCGGCACGGCTGGGTTCGGGGAAGCCCAGGGTGCGGTAGCGCGGCGGGTAGAAGCCGGGGGCTTCTTCGAGCAGATCACCCAGCAGCGCCATGGCCTGCTCCCAGGAAACGGCGCGGGTCTCGGCGTCGCTGCAGTCTTCGTTGGGGCGCACCAGCACCAGGCGGTCGACGCGGGGCAGCAGGCTGTCCACGCCCTCGGTCCAGCTGGCGATGGAGAACAGCATGTCCGGGTCTTCCTGGACGGCATACAGCTGGTAGGTGGCGACGAAGATGTCGGTGCTGTTCTCTTCGTGGATCAGGTCCAGCGCGTGCTTCTGGGTGTCGTACTCGGCCTTGGTGGCGAGACGGCGCATACGCTCCAGCCGGGCTTGCAGCAGCGGGTTGTGCACGGTGTAGGGCGCCACCTTGCCGTCCTGGTAGCAGTACAGCCCGGAGGAGATCGCGCGGCCCTCGGTCGCGGCCTCCAGGCTCAGCTCGACCATCGCCGCGAGGCCGTGGCCGTCACGGTCGCCGGTCACCAGCAGGGTCTCGCGGCTGGGCACCATGAACAGCGGCCGGCCCTTGAGCGGCAGGCGCTCGAGCACATCGGGCAGGAGGATGCGGCTGATGTCGTAGCTGTCGTTCCAGTTGCCCCGGAACAGCCCTGGCACCACCTCGACGAAGGCGTCGCCAGTGCTGTCGCGCAGGTTGGTCAGGGCGATGGCCATCCCCTCTTCGAGGGTGATGCCCCAGCTCTTGTCGGGGCCCTGCACCAGGGTGGCGGTGGATTCGGGGTGGTCGATGGCCAGCAGCACCACGGCGTCGTCGCCCATGGGCAGGTAGACCGGATCGAATTCGAGGTCGTTGCCCTCGGTGCGCAGGTGGTGCAGGCGCAGGTCCTCGATCATTCCGCGGCTGCGCACCACCGGCAGCAGCAACGGCCGCGCCTCGTCCAGCGGCAGCGCCAGGCTGCGCTGGTTCTCGCACAGCGCCGTGATGTAGCTCTGCAACGCCTGCCGGCGCTTGGCGCCGCGCTGCCCGCAGTATTCACGGTAGGCGTTGTGCAGGTTGAAGAAGGCGCTGTCGCCATACACCAGGCGGAATTCCCGGGGGCGATAGGTCATTTCACCCTTGAAGCCGGCCTTGCGCGCAGCGGATTCGAAGAGCACGGCGAAGTCGTCGGGCGACGGCTTGCGATTGAAGAGGAAATCCAGAAATCCCATGGCGATCCCGAAACGAAAAAAAGCGTCGCCGCACTGTAGAGGAGCGAACGCCGCCGCACCAGTACGCCGGTGCCCGAGATGGCCCGCAAGAAAATCCCTGAACCTTTATTCGCCCTTCGGCACCCAAATCCATGAGTGCCGGCAGAAAAGGCACGGTGACCGTCGCCCCTGGCGGTCACGGCGTTGAGCCTTCCCGAACAAGGACACGACGATGAACACCACTTCTGATGCCTACGCAACCGCCCTGGAAGTCAACGACGCCTCCGGCGTTTCCTGGAGCGCGGTATTCGCTGGCGCGGCCGCCGCCGCCGCGCTGTCCCTGATCCTCGTGCTGCTGGGCTTGGGCCTCGGCTTCGCGGCCATCTCGCCCTGGCAACACGAGGGCATAGGTGCCGAGGGGCTGGGCTTCGCCGGCATCGCCTGGCTGGCCTTCACCCAGCTGGCGGCCGCCGGCCTCGGCGGTTACCTCGCCGGGCGCCTGAGGCTGCGCTGGAGCCGCCTGCACGGCGACGAGGTGTTCTTCCGCGACACCGCCCATGGCTTCCTCGCCTGGGCCGTCGCCACGCTGGTGACCGCCGCGCTGCTGGTGGGCACCGTCGGCAACCTGGTGGGCGGTGGCGTGCAGGCCGGTGCGGCGATCGCCGCCGGTGCCAGCGCCGGAACCGCGCCCGGCGCCAGCGACGATGCACAGAACCCCTACGGCTACTACATCGACACGCTGTTCCGTGACGACCGGCCGGCCCCCACCGTCGACGATGCCGCCCACGGCGTGGTGTCGCGCATCTTCGTCCGCAGCCTGGCAGACGGTGGCCAGCTGAGCCCCGAGGACCACGACTACCTGGTGCGCCTGGTGGCCCAGCGCACCAACCTGACCCAGGCCGAAGCCCAGGCCCGCGTCGAACAGGTCCACGCCATGGCTCAGCAGGCCGTGAACGACGCCCGCCAGGCCGCCGATGCGGCCCGCAAGGCCGGCATCCATGCCTCGCTGTGGATGTTCGTCGCCCTGCTCATCGGCGCCTTCACCGCCAGCTTCGCCGCCACCCGTGGCGGTCGCAGCCGCGACACGGTGACCGACGGCCTCGCCTACCACCGCACCGCCCCCCTTCGCTGAACGAGGAGAACGACCATGCGTTCGCTGCTGCTCTGGTTCCTGGGTGTACCGATCCCGATCATCATCCTCATCGCGCTGCTCACCTGAGCCGGGATGAAAACGAAAAGGCCGCTGCTCCGGGAGGACAGCGGCCTTTGTGTTTGGTGCGTGGGGGAAGCGCATCGCGAATGAATTCGCTCCCACGATCGGTGTATCCCTGGCATTGCGTAGGTCGGGTGAAACCCGGCGCCCCCGTTCAGCGATCGGCCGGGTGATTGACGCCGTCGCTGGTGGGCACCTCGCCCAGGTCGAAGGGGTTGACCCCGTCCAGGCAGCCGACGTTGAAGCCGTACTGGTCCGGGCTGGAGCGGCGCTGGTGGTGGGTGTGGATGCCGCAGCGCGAGCAGAAGTAGTGCCGCGCGGTGCGGGTGTTGAACTGGTAGAGGCTAAGCAGTTCGGCGCCCTGTACCACACGCAGCCCGGCGAGCGGCACGCTGGCGACGATGGCGCCCTTGCGCCGGCACAGGGAACAGTCGCACCGGCGCGGGCTCACCAGCCCGTCGGGCAGGGTCAGTTCCAGCACCACCGCGCCGCAGTGGCAGCTGGCGCGGTGAAGGGGAAGGATCGGGGTGTCGCCTACCTGCTTGATCATCGGTGTGCTCCTGGAGAATGCCCTCAGCTGCGCGCGAAGGCCGCCGCTTCGGCGATCTGCTCGGCGTCGGGGCGGATGCCGGTATAGAGCACGAATTGCTCCACCGCTTGCAACACGATGACTTCGCCGCCGGTGATCACCCGCTTGCCGAGGGCACGGGCGGCGCGGATCAGCGGAGTCTCCACGGGGATGGCGACCACGTCGAAGATCACCTCGGCGGCCTCGATGGTGGCCTCGTCGAAGGCCAGTTGCCCGGCTTCGGGGCCGCCGTCCATGCCGATGGGGGTGACGTTCACCAGCAGCCGCGGGCGCAACCCGCCCTGCTCCGCCTGCCAGGCGAAACCACAGGTGGCGGCCAGGGCGCTGCCGCGTACCTCGTTGCGTGCCACCAGGGTGCCCTGGGTGAAGCCGCTGTCACGCAGGGCGAAGGCCACCGCCTTGCCCATTCCGCCGCTGCCGCGCAGGGCGAAATCCGACTGCGGGTCGACGCCGTGGCTGCGCAGCAGGCTGGCCACCGCCAGGTAATCGGTGTTGTAGCCCTTGAGGTGGCCTTCGTCGTTGACGAGGGTGTTGACCGACTGGATCACCGCCGCCGAGGCATCCAGCTCGTCGAGGTGGGGGATGCAGGCTTCCTTGAACGGCATCGACACCGCGCAACCCCGGATGCCCAGCGCGCGGATGCCGCCGATGGCCGCCGGCAGGTCGGTGGTGGTGAAGGCCTTGTAGACGTAGTCCAGGCCCAGCTGCTCGTAGAGCGAATTGTGGAAGCGCGTGCCGAAGTTGCCAGGGCGGCCCGACAGCGACATGCACAGGCGGGTTTCCTTGTTCAGGGTGCGGGGCATTGCGTGGCTCCGTGGGTGAAGGTGGAGGAGTCCGCAGGAGGGGTAGAGCCCGGCGAAACCCATCGGATGCGCGGCACGCCCCCATGGGTTTCGCTCCGCTCTACCCAGCCTGCGAAGGCACTAACTCCTGGGCATCGCCGCGCTTGAGCACGGCATAGAGCACGCCGGTGACCAGGCTGCCGGCGACGATGGCCAGCAGGTAGGCGAGCACATGGTTGATGGCATTGGGGATGAGCATGACGAACAGCCCGCCGTGGGGCGCCATGAGCTTGCAGCCGAAGTACATCGACAGCGCACCGGTGAGCGCGCCGCCGGCGATGCTGGCGGGGATCACCCGCAGCGGGTCCTTGGCGGCGAAGGGGATGGCGCCCTCGGAGATGAAGCACAGCCCCAGCACCAGCGCGGCCTTGCCGGCCTCGCGCTCGCTCTGGGCGAACTTGCGCCGGGCCAGCAGGCAGGCGATGCCCAGGCCGATGGGCGGCACCATGCCGGCGGCCATGGTCGCGGCCATGGGGGCGTAGCTCTGCGAGGCCAGCAGGCCGACGGAGAAGGCATAGGCGGCCTTGTTGATCGGCCCGCCGAGGTCGACGCACATCATCCCGCCCAGCAGCACGCCGAGGAGGATGGCGTTGGTGCTGCCCATGCCGTCGAGGAACTGGGTCAGCGCGGCGAGCATGCCGGCCACCGGCTTGCCGACCACGTAGATCATCACCAGGCCGGTGACCAGGCTGGCCAGCAGCGGGATGATGAGGATGGGTTTGAGCGCCTCCAGGCTCTGCGGCAGCCTGACCCAGCGGCTGATGGCCTTGGCCGAGTAACCGGCGAGGAAGCCCGCGACTATGCCGCCGATGAAGCCCGCGCCCAGGGTGGCGGCCAGCAGCCCGCCGATCATCCCCGGCGCCAGGCCCGGGCGGTCGGCGATGGAATAGGCGATGTAGCCGGCGAGCAGCGGCACCATCAGCTTGAACGCGGTGTCGCCGCCGATCTGCATCAGCGCGGCGGCCAGGGTGCCCTGCTCCTTGAAGGCCTCGATGCCGAAGACGAAGGACAGGGCGATCAGCAGGCCCCCCGCCACCACCATCGGCAGCATGAAGGACACACCGGTAAGCAGGTGCTTGTAGACCCCCTTGGCCTCGCCCTGGCCCTCGGCCTGGGTGCTGCCGGGCTTGCCGGCCTGCTGCACCTGGGCATCGGTCAGGGCCTTGCGCAGGGTGGCGTCGGCCTGCTTGAGGGCGACGCCGGTGCCGCAGCGGTACACGCGCTTGCCGGCGAAGCGGGCGGTGTCCACCTCGATGTCGGTGGCCAGCAGCACCACGTCGGCGGCGGCGATGGCCTCGGCCGACAGCGGGTCGCGGGCGCCCACCGAGCCCTGGGTCTCCACCTGCAGATCCATGCCCAGGCGCGCAGCGGCCTGCTTCAGCGCCTCGGCGGCCATGAAGGTGTGGGCGACGCCGGTCGGGCAGGCGGTGACCGCCACCAGGCGCGGCCGCTCGCCCGCCACGGCCGCTGCGGCGGGTGCCGGCGCGGTGTCCTGCACCTGTGCGTCACGCTCGGCGCGCTGGAGGAAAGCCTGCGGCTCGTGCAGGGCCTCGGCCGGTGTCGCCAGGTACAGGCGCTTGCCGGCGAAACGCGAGAGGTCCAGCGGGCCGGTCTTCACCACCAGCACCCAGTCGGCAGCCGCCAGCGCTTCGGCGGGCACGGTTTCGCCGCCGGGCATTTCCACCTGGGGCGTCCAGCCCAGGCGGCGCGCGGCGGCCTCCAGCAGGCGCGCGCTGATCAGGCTGCTGACCGCGCCGTTGGGGCAGGCGGTGACAAGGACGAATCTCATCGGGGAACCTCGTGTTGTTCTTCTGCGGGTTGCACGACGACGCCGCTTTCCAGCGACGCCAGCTGCGCCCGGTCATGGATGCCGAAGCCGATCTGGGTCACCGCCTGGGCGGCGATGGCGGTGGCGTGGGCCAGGGTACGTTCGGCGGGCCAACCGGCCAGCAGGCCGTGGACCATGCCGGCCAGCAGCGAGTCACCGGCGCCCACGGTGCTGGCCACCTGCACCCTGGGCGGGCGCGCCTGCAGGGCTTGCCCCCGGCTGAACCAGCGCACGCCCTCGGCGCCCATGGACAGCACCAGGTGCTCGATGCCGGCGGCCTGCAGGCGCGCGGCCTCCTCGCCCTGCTCGGCCAGGCCGTCGAGGGGGCGGCCGCAGGCTTCGGCCAGTTCCTCGACATTGGGCTTGACCAGCCAGGGCGCGGTGGCGAGCCCCGCGCGCAGGGCCGCGCCGCTGCTGTCCAGCGCCACCCGGGCGCCCAGCCCATGCAGGCGCCGCAGCAGCGCGGCGAACCAGTCGGCGTCCACGCCCCGTGGCAGGCTGCCGGCCACCACCACCAGGTCGTGGCCGGGCACCAGGGCGTCGAGGCGGCGCAGCAGTTCGTCCCTTGCCGCGGCGTCCACCTCCGGGCCGGGGCCGTTGATGTCGGTGATGCGGCCATCGTCCTCGGCCAGCTTGAGGTTGCTGCGGGTCTCGCCCTCGACGCGGACGAAGGCATCGTGGAAACCGCGCCGGGCGAACAGCGCCTCGAAGGGCTGGGCATTGCCGGCACCCAGGAAGCCGCTGACGCTGAGCGCATGGCCCAGGTCGGCCAGCACCTGGGCGACGTTGAGGCCCTTGCCGGCGGCGTGGCTGACCAGCGCCTGGCCGCGATTCACCGCGCCGGGTTCCAGGCGCGGCAGCCGCAGGGTGAGGTCCAGCGCCGGGTTGAGGGTGAGCGTGAGGATGCGCGCCATCAGAATTTCTCCGCCAGGGCCCGTACCGCTTCGGCGCTTTCCGCCGCCAGCGCCACGCCAGCCAGTTCCTGGGCGTCGGCCAGGCTGAGTTCACGGATGCGCGCCTTGACCTCGGGCACGCTGCGTGCCGAAACGCTGAGCTCGTCCACCCCCAGCCCCACCAGCAGCGGCACCGCCAGCGGGTCGGCGGCCAGTTCGCCGCACACGCCCACCCATTTGCCGCGCGCATGGGCGGCGCGCACGGTGAGTTCGATCAGTTGCAGCACGGCCGGGTGCAGGCCATCCGCCTGGGCCGAAAGCGTGGGATGGCCACGGTCGATGGCCAGGGCGTACTGGGTGAGGTCGTTGGTGCCGATGCTGAAGAAGTCCACCTCGCGCGCCAGCACCGGCGCCAGCAACGCGGCGGACGGCACCTCGACCATGATCCCCAGCTGCAGGTCGGCCTGGGGGATCTCCTCGGCCAGGCGCAGGGCCATGTCTCGGGCCTGGCGCCACTCGCCGACGCTGCCGACCATGGGGAACATGATGCGCAGCGGCCGGCCCTCGGAGGCCCGCATCAGGGCGCGCAGCTGGGTCTCCATCACCTTCGGCCGCTGCAGGGTCAGGCGCACGCCACGCAGGCCGAGGAAGGGGTTCTCCTCGTGGGCGATGGGCCAATAGGGCAAGGGCTTGTCGCCGCCCACATCGAGGGTGCGCGCCACCAGCGGGCGGCCGTCGAGGGCGTCGAACACCTTGCGGTAGTCGGCCTCCTGGGTCGCCAGGTCGGGCGCCTGGGAATGGGCCATGAAGATGAACTCGGTGCGCAGCAGGCCGACGCCCTCGGCGCCTTGCTCCACTGCCGCCACGGCGCCGGCGGCGTCGCCCAGGTTGGCGCAGACCTCGACGCTGTGGCCGTCACGGGTCCGTGCCGGCTCCAGCTTGTGCGCCTCGGCCTCGCGCAGCAGGCGCTCGCGGTCCTGGTGCTCGGCACGGGCGCGCTCCAGCAACGCCTGTTCGGGCGCCACCACCAGGCGCCCACGGCCGCCGTCGAGCAGCAGCGGCGTGCCCGGCTCCAGGGCCAGCACCACGGCCCCGGCGCCGACCAGGGCGGGAATGCCCAGGGCGCGGGCGACGATGGCGCTGTGGGAGGTGGCGCCGCCGCGCGCGGTGAGGATGCCGGCCACGCGGGTACGGTCCAGCCGCGCGACGTCGGAGGGCGCCATCTCGTCCAGCACCAGCACGTAGGGGCGTTCGGGCTCGGCCTGCTCCACGACGCCGCAGAGCTTGGCGAGCACGCGGCGGCCGACGTCGCGCAGGTCGGCAGCACGCTCGGCCAGCAGCGCGTCCTGCAGGGATTCCTGCTGCGCGGCGGCGGCGGCGATCACGCCCGCCCAGGCGGCGGCAGCGCTTTCGCCACGCTGCAGCCGGGCCTCCACCTCTTCGCCCAGGGCCGGATCGGCGAGCATTTCAAGGTGGGTGACGAAGATTTCGCGGATGGCCTTCACCTCGCTGCGCTGCACCAGCGCCTCGATCTCCGCGCGCACCTGGGCCAGTGCCTGGTGCAGGTGCTTGCGCTCGCTGGCAGGCGTCTCGCCACGGGCGGGGTAGTCGAAGGTCCGCGCCACCCGCACGTGGGCCGGGCCGATGGCGATGCCCGGCGAGGCCGGTACGGCGTTGAGCAGGCTGCCGGGCGCCGGTGCGGCGGGGGCGGCTTCCGGCAACTCGGCTTCGGGCTGTTCGGGGGCGCCGTCCGCCAGGGGCTCCACCTCCTCGCCCAGGCCCTGCTCCACCGCCTGGCGCAGCACCGGCAGGGCTTCGGCGGCGATGCCCGGTTCGGCCAGCAGCTCCAGCACCTGGCCCCGACGGATGCCCAGGCCCAGCAGCTTGCTCAGGCTGCGCGCGCTGACCGCCGGCAGCCCGCTGTCGGCGACGCGCACGCGGATGTCCCCGGCGAACCCCTTGGCCAGTTGCGCCAGCTCCTTGGCCGGGCGGGCGTGCAGGCCGTGGGCGTTGGCCAGGGGCACGCGCAGGCTCGGCCAGTCGGCCGTGGCGTCGCCCGCCAGGGTCTCCAGCACCCGGCGGCGATCGGCGGCACGGGCCAGTTCGGCGCCACGGCCTTCGATCAGCAGCGCACAGAGACGCTCCAGCAGCGCCACGTGGGCATCGCCCCGGCTGGCGAGGCAGAACAGCCCGGCCAGCGGCTGGCCCTCATGGCGCAGGGGCGTGCGCGGGGCGACGAAGGCGAGCCCGGGGCGGCTCACCGCCTGGTCGCTGTCCAGCCACCAGAGGCCTTCGCCCAGGGGCAGCGCCTCGCCCTGCAACAGCTGGTTGGCGTACCCCTTGTCGACACAGCCGGCGCGGCGCAGCAGGCGCGCGCCTTCCAGGGCCAGTTCGTCGAAGTCTTCGGCGGTGCTGCCCAGCGCCACCAGTTGCTCGTCCAGCGCCAGCTCGCCAGGGCCGCCCTGGAGCAGCGCGATGATGGCTTCGGCGGATTCGGCGCGGCGCAGGGCGTCACCCAGCTCGCCTTCGCCCAGGGCGCGGGTCAGCAGTTGCAGCAAGCGCAGGTGCTCGTCGGATTTCGCGGCGATGCCGATGGCCAGGTAGACGCGCTGGCCGTCGCCCCAGTCCACCCCGTCCGGAAAGTGCAGCAGGCGCACGCCGGTGGCGTGGACCAGGTGACGGGTTTCCGGGGTGCCGTGGGGAATGGCCAGGCCCTGGCCGAGGTAGGTCGAGCCCTGCGCTTCACGCGCTTGCAGCGCGGCCAGGTAGCCCTCGGCGGCGAGCCCATCCCCCACCAGGCGGCCGGCCACCAATTGCAGGGCGGCGGCCTTGTCCGTCGCCGCCAGGCCCATGGACACCAATGCCGGGGTGAGTTCGAGCATGCCGTTTCCTCCACACGGGCCTTGGGGCCCTTTTGTCGTTGTGCGATGAATCTTCAGCTTAGGCGCTGTCCGAACCCTGGCAGAGGGCCCGCGACTATCTGGACAAAGCACTTGCTGAATCGTTTCACTAAACTGGCGGCACGTTACTCGATATTCTTCGCGGCTTGAAGCCCATGCGATGAATCGCACGCCTTGCCCCCATGCAGGCACAGGAACAAGGAATCGGCATTTGAAACTCAGCGACATCGCCCGGCTGGCCGGCGTCTCGGTCACCACGGCCAGCTACGTGGTCAACGGCAAGGCCGAGGAAAAGCGCATCTCCCCCGCCACCGTCGAGCGGGTACGCGCGGTGGTCGAGGCCCACGGCTACCGGCCCGACCCCCACGCAGCCGGGCTGCGGCGCGGGCAGACCCGCACCCTGGCCTTCATCCTTCCGGACCTGGAGAACCCCAGCTACGCCCGCCTGGCCAAGTTGCTGGAGCAGCAGGCGCGGGCGCGGGGCTACCAGTTGCTGATCGCCAGCTCCGACGACGAGCCGCAGAGCGAGCGCCAGTTGCTGGAGCTCTTCAGCGCGCGGCGCTGCGACGCACTGGTGGTCGCCAGCTGCCTGCCGCCGCAGGACCCGGGCCTCGGCGCGTTGCTGGATGCCGGGCTGCCGGTGATCGCCGTCGACCGCGAGCTGGACCCGGCGCGCTTCTGCTCGGTGGTGAGCGATGACCACCAGGCCGCCCATTTGCTCACCCGCAGCCTGCTGAACCCGCTGCCGCGCCAGGTGGCGCTGCTCGGCGCGCGGCCGGAGCTGCCCATCAGCCGCGACCGCGAGGCGGGCTTCCGAGCCGCGCTGGCGGGCTTTGGCGGCGAGACACTCGTGCAGTGCGGCGCCGAATTCAGCCGTGAGTGCGGGCGGCGCATGATGCAGGAGCTGCTGGAACGCCAGGGCCGCCTGCCGGATGCGCTGGTGACCACCGCCTACGTGCTGCTGGCCGGCGTGCTGGATGTGCTGCGCGAGCACGGCGCCTGGCCGCAGCACCTGCAGCTCGGCACCTTCGGCGACACCCAGTTGCTGGACTTCCTGCCGCTGCCGGTGAACTCCATGCGCCAGCAGCACGAGCTGATCGCCGAGCAGGTGCTGGAGCGTGCATTGCAGGCGATTGCCGGGGATTACCGCCCGGGGGTGCTGGCGATACCGCGACGGTTGCAGGTGCGGCGCGGGGGTTGAGAGGGGCATCGCGTTACCGGCGTGTTTCGCGGGTTCACCCGCCCTACCGCGATTGCCGCAGCCTGGGGCGGAGACAATCGCGAATGAATTCGCTCCCACAAGCAACCGCCCACCGCACCACACGGGCGACGTAGGGGCGACTTCAGTCGCCAAGCAGGCCGCAGGTCTGCCCCGACTCCGCGCTCCCCGGCCACATCGCCTGGCGGATGAAAAGAGCGTCATCCGCCCTACTTGGCGCGTAGCAGCCCCCGGGATCACGGGTCTTCCAGGTAGAGGGTGACGCTGACATGGAAGCGGTCGATGCGCGCCCAGTCCTTTTCCAGGGTTTCGCCGGAGTTCATGTGGATCTCGTAGGGCCGGCCGCTGGCATGGGGCGCGTAGGCGGGCGAGGTGTCCCAGCCGCAGCACATGAAGCGCAGCGGCTGCAGGCCAAAGCGCTGGTGCAGCAGCTTTTCCACGCCATGGGCCTCGGGGCCGGGCACCTGGTACTCGGCCACCAGTTGGCGCAACTGGCCGCCCTCCTCCAATTTGCAGCCCTGGAAGTGCAGCCCGGGCGACTCGACCCCGAGCTGTTCGAGGAAGTCGCCGCAGGCCGGCTCCGCCGCGTGTGCGGTGCCGGCCAGGAACAGCAGCGCGAGAATGGGTGCCAGGCGCATCAGAAGATGTAGTCGGTGCTGATGAAGCTGGATTCGCGGTTGCGGATGATCTCGCTGATCAGCGTCTTGTTGTCTTCCTGGAAGCGCGTGGCCACCAGGGTGCGGATGGAGAAGGTGCGCAGCGCGTCGTGCACGGACAGGGTGCCTTCGGCTGAGTTCTTGCGCCCGTTGAAGGGGAAGGTGTCCGGCCCGCGCTGGCACTGGGCGTTGATGTTGATGCGCCCCACCTGGTTGGCGAAGGCGTCCACCAGGCGGCCGACTTCGGCGGGGTCGTTGCCGAAGATGGACAACTGCTGGCCGTAGTCGGAATCCAGCACGTAGTCGATGGCGGTCTGCACATCGCGGTAGGGCACCACCGGCACCAGCGGGCCGAACTGCTCTTCCTGGTAGATGCGCATGTCCGGGCTCACCGGGCACAGCAGCGCCGGGTAGAAGAAGCTCTCGCGGCTCTGGCCGCCGCCGTCGTTGACCACCTGGGCGCCCTTGGCGGTGGCGTCCTGCAGCAGGGTGGCGAGGTAGTCCACCTTGCCCGGCTCGGGCAGCGGCGTCAGCGCCACGCCGTCTTCCCAGGGCATGCCCGGCTTGAGCGCGGCGAGCTTGGCGCTGAAGCGCGCGAGGAAGGGTTCGAGCACGTCTTCGTGGACGAAGAGGATCTTCAGCGCGGTGCAGCGCTGGCCGTTGAACGAGAGCGCACCGGTGACGGCCTCGTTGACGGCGTTGTCCAGGTCCACCTGCGGCAGGACGATGCCGGGGTTCTTGGCGTCCAGCCCCAGGGCGGCGCGCAGGCGGTGCGGGCGCGGGTGCAGCTTCTTCAGGTCGCTGGCGCCCTTGTTGGTGCCGATGAAGGCGAAGACGTCGACCTTGCCGCTGGCCATCAGCGCACTGACGGTCTCGCGGCCACGGCCGTAGATGATGTTGATGACGCCGGCCGGGAAGCTGTCGCGGAAGGCCTCCAGCAGCGGGCGCATGAGCAGCACGCCGAACTTGGCCGGCTTGAAGACCACGGTGTTGCCCATGATCAGCGCCGGGATCAGCGTGGTGAAGGTCTCGTTCAGCGGGTAGTTGTAGGGGCCCATGCACAGCGCCACGCCCAGGGGCACGCGGCGGATCTGCCCGAGGGTGCCTTGCTCCAGTTCGAAGCGGCTGGAGCGGCGGTCGAGTTCCTTCAGCGCGTTGATGGTGTCGACCATGTAGTCGCAGGTGCGGTCGAACTCCTTCTCGGAATCCTTCAGGTTCTTGCCGATCTCCCACATCAGCAGGCGCACCACCTCGTGGCGGCGCTCGCGCATGCGCGCCAAAAACGCCTCGACATGGTGGATACGCTCGCCGACGCGCAGGTTGGGCCAGGCGCCCTGGCCGTTGTCGTAGGCGCGCACGGCGGCGTCGAGCGCCTGCAGCGCGGCATCGGCATCCAGCAGCGGCGTGCTGCCGAGGATGACCTGCTCCTCGCCCCGCTCGCCCTTGAGGAAGATCGGGCTGCGCACCGTGGCCAGCGGGCCGTCCCAGCGACGCAACTCGCCGTCCACCAGGTATTCGCGCTGCTCCACCGGCGCACCGAGGCGCCAGGCTTCGGGGATGTCATCGGCGTGGGGGAACAGGGCTTCGGGGGCGAAACGGGACATGGGGCGATCCTCGCTGGGGTCTGTGTTGCTTGTTGGGGGCGTCGCTGCACTGTGCTTTTCAGTGGGTTGTGGCCCGCTCGGTGGGTTCTGCTCGTTCAGTAGGTTCCCGCGTTCGCGGGAATGACGGTGGACACCACCGACACCCGCGCGAAAGGCGGCATCACTGCAGCAGCCTGAGCGCCTCGGCGGTGGTGGCTTCGATGCGCGCCCAGTCGCCGGCGCGCACCCAGGCGCTTTCCATCATCCAGGTGCCGCCTACGCACATGACGTTGGGCAGGGCCATGTAGCTGCGCACGTTGTCCGGCTTCACCCCGCCGGTCGGGCAGAAGCGGATGCCCGGGAAGGGGCCGGCGAAGGCCTTGAGGGCCGCCGCACCGCCTACCACTTCGGCGGGGAACAGCTTGAAGCGCCGATAGCCACGGGCGTGGCCGAGCATGATTTCCGAGGCACTGCCGACGCCGGGCAGCAACGGCAGCGGGCTTTGCCGGCCGGCGTCCAGCAGCTCGGCGGTGCAGCCGGGGGTGACGATGAACTGCGCGCCTGCGGCCTCGGCCTCGGCGAGCATCTGTTCGTCCAGCACGGTGCCGGCGCCGATCAGCAGGTCCGGGCGCTGTTCACGCAGCAGGCGGATGGCGGTGAGGCCGTGCTCGGAGCGCAGGGTGATTTCCAGGGCGCGCAGGCCGCCGGCGGCCAGGGCATCGGCCAGGGGCAGGATGTGTTCCTCGCGCTCGATGGTGATCACCGGGAGGATGCGGGCTTCGGCGCAGAGCCGGTCGATCATCTCGACCTTCTCGGCCATGCTCGGCACGCTGCGCGCTTGGGACGGGTTCTGGGTCATGACGGGGTCCTTCGGGCTCAGGGGCACCAGTAGATCTCGAGGGGCTGGCGCAGGAAGGCGCGGATGGGCATCGCCGCCACGTCCTCGCCGGCCAGCGCGGCGGCCAGGGTGTCGAGCTTGGCCTGGCCCTGCACCGCCAGCAGTGTGAGGCGCGCCCCGGCCAGCAGCGGCAGCGGCATGGACAGGCGCTGGCGTGGCACGCTCGGGGCCTGCATCGGTACGCAACGCGGGGTGCAGGCGTGGCTCAAGGCGGCCTCCAGGCCGGGGCTCCTCGGGAACAGCGAGGCGGTGTGGCCGTCCTCCCCCATGCCCAGCACCAGCACGTCGATGGGTTGCGGCAGCTCGGCGAGCGCGGCATCGGCCAGGCGCGCCGCCTCGTCCAGGCTGGCGGCGGAATGGTAGAGGCCGATGAAGCGTGCCTTGGCCGCCGGGCCGCGCAGCAGGTGGCGCCGCACCAGGCCTTCGTTGCTGTCGGCGTGGCCGACCGGCACCCAGCGCTCGTCGGCGAGGCTCACGGCCACGCGGGACCAGTCCAGCGCCTGGGCGGACAAACGCTCGAAGAAGGCGATGGGGCTGCGCCCACCGGACACAACGAGGGAGGCCACGCCGTGGGATTCGATGGCCGAGCGCAGGGCGCCGGCTACATGCAGGGCCAGTTCGCCGGCCAGTTGTTCGGGGCTGCCGAGGCTGACCCCGGTGACCTGCGTGGGCAGGTCGAGATTACAGATCGCCATACCAG
Organism: Pseudomonas sp. USHLN015; assembly: GCF_037153275.1. Classification (NCBI taxonomy): domain Bacteria; kingdom Pseudomonadati; phylum Pseudomonadota; class Gammaproteobacteria; order Pseudomonadales; family Pseudomonadaceae; genus Pseudomonas; species Pseudomonas sp. USHLN015. Next base: position 253,592 of record NZ_JBBCKP010000011.1, on the reverse strand, counting down.
CTCCTGCCGTCACGGGTGATCAATGCGATGGATGCGACCGGCCCCCAGGTGCCGGCCGCGTAGGGTTTGGGGGAGTCGCCCAGTTGCTTCCAGCCATCGATGAGCTGGTCGCACCATTGCCAGGCGTACTCGATCTCGTCCTTGCGCACGAAGAGGTTCTGGTTGCCCTGCATCACCTCCAGCAGGAGGCGTTCGTAGGCATCGGGAATCCGCGCGCTGCGGTAGGTATCGGAAAAGCTCAGTTGCAGGGGGCCGCTGCGCAGTTGCATGCCCTTGTCCAGGCCCTGGTCCTTGGTCATCACCTGCAGGGAGATGCCCTCGTCGGGCTGCAGGCGGATGATCAGCCGGTTGCTGATCAGCGGCCGCTGCTCGGGGGCGAAGATGTAGTGCGGCGGCTCCTTGAAGTGGATGACGATCTGCGACAGCTTCTGCGGCATGCGCTTGCCGGTGCGCAGGTAGAACGGCACGCCGTTCCAGCGCCAGTTGCGGATATCGGCACGCAGGGCGACGAAGGTCTCGGTGTCGCTCTGGGTGTTGGAGTTCTCCTCTTCCAGGTAGCCCGGCACCGCCTTGCCCTGGCTGCTGCCGGCGATGTACTGGCCGCGCACCACCTGCTGCGCCACCTGGGCGGCGGTGATCGGCGCCAAGGCCTTGAGCACCTTGACCTTCTCGTCGCGGATGCTGTCGGCGGAGAGGTCGCTGGGCGGGTCCATGGCGATCAGGCAGAGCAGCTGCAGCAGGTGGTTCTGGATCATGTCGCGCAACTGGCCGGCTTCGTCGAAGTAGCCCCAGCGGCCCTCGATGCCCACCTGCTCGGCCACGGTGATTTCCACGTGGGAGATGTGGTGCTGGTTCCACTGGGTCTCGAACAGGCTGTTGGCGAAGCGCAGGGCGATGAGGTTCTGCACCGTCTCCTTGCCCAGGTAGTGGTCGATCCGGTAGATGCGGTTCTCGGGGAAATGCACGGCCACCGCGTCGTTGACCCGGCGCGAGGACTCGAGGTCGTGGCCGATGGGCTTCTCCAGCACCACGCGGGTGTGGCGGGCGCGCTCGACGCGGGCCAGGCCCTCGCAGATGGCACCGTAGACCGAGGCGGGGGTGGCGAAGTAGGCGATCAGCCGCTCCTCGGGGCCGATGCGTTCGGCCAGCACCTGGTAGCCCTCGGCGTGGAGGAAGTCCATCGACAGGTAGTCGAGCCGCGCGGTGAAGCGCTGCAGCACTGCGGCATCGATCTCCCGCTCCGGTACGTAGCGGCGCAGGTGCTCCTCGATGGACGCCAGGCGGGCACCGCCCTCCCCGCTTTCGCGGGCCAGGGCGAGGATGCGCGTGTCGCCGTGCAGGAGGCCGGCGCGGTCCAGCTGGTAGAGCGCCGGGAACAGCTTGCGCAAGGCCAGGTCGCCGAGGGCGCCGAACAGGGCGAAGGTGCAGGGTTCTACGGATAGGGAAGCCATGATGATTGTTCTTTTACGAGGTTGAATAAGAAATACACGGTGAGAATGGCCATTTCAAGAATAAATGTAGTAATAAGAACAACATTTTGTCACCCTCCTGTTACTTCTGGCTCTGGCCGGTGCCCCTCATTACGATAGGCCACCGATTTTGCAGGCCCCTTTCAAGGAACCTCCATGGACCGCGTACGCAATCTTCTGGAACAGATCCAGGGTCGACTCGAAGACCTCAACAAGGCCGAACGCAAGGTCGCCGAGGTGATCCTCCAGGACCCGCAGCAGGCGACCCGCTTCAGCATCGCCGCCCTCGCCCAGGCCGCCGGCGTCAGCGAGCCGACGGTGAACCGCTTCTGCCGCTCCTTCGGCGTCAATGGCTACCCGGAGCTGAAGATGCAGCTGGCGCAGAGCCTGGCCAGCGGCGCCGCCTACGTGAGCCGCGCCGTGGAAGCGGACGACGGCCCCGAGGCCTACACCCGCAAGATCTTCGGCAGCGCCATCGCCTCCCTGGACAGCGCCTGCAACGCGCTCGACCCGCACCTGATCAGCCGCGCCGTGGACTTGCTGATCCAGGCCCGGCAGATCCACTTCTTCGGCCTGGGCGCCTCCGCCTCGGTGGCGCTGGACGCCCAGCACAAGTTCTTCCGCTTCAACCTCGCCGTCTCGGCCCATTCCGATGTGCTGATGCAGCGCATGCTCGCCTCGGTGGCCCACACGGGCGACCTGTTCGTGATCATTTCCTACACCGGCCGCACCCGCGAACTGGTGGAGGTGGCGCGCCTGGCGCGACAGAACGGCGCCTCGGTGCTCGGCCTCACGGCCGCCGGCTCGCCGCTGGCCCGCGCCAGCACCCTGAGCCTGGACATCCCCCTGCCGGAGGACACCGACATCTACATGCCGATGACCTCGCGCATCATCCAGCTCACCGTGCTCGACGTGCTCGCCACCGGCGTGACCCTGCGCCGCGGCGTCGACTTCCAGCCGCACCTGCGCAAGATCAAGGAAAGCCTCAACGCCAGCCGCTACCCCTCGGACGAAGAGCCGGGCTGAGGCCCTTTCAAGGGCAGACCCATGGTGGCGGGATTGATTCGGGGCCGGTGGTCGGGGGAATGTCCCGCCCGCGAGTAAACGTCCACTTTCTTGGAACGTGGCGTTGCTTTTAATCCCCTGGAAGGGAGCACAATCAGGCCTCGGAGCATGCAGCCGCCGCTCACTCAGGACGTAGGGTGTGCTGCGCGCACCTCGGACTCGCCGGAAGCACCGAGCGGAGGTGCGCACGGCACACCCTACGGCACGTGCTCATACTGCCGAGCCCTCAGCCTGCCCCCCCCGGGCTGAAGCCCGGGCTACCTCAGGTATTCACTCCACCCTGGCACACAGCTGGATGCGCGCCGTCTCCCCTGGCGCCAAGACCTGGCCACCGGTGCCGCAGGCGGCGGCTTCGATGCTGGCGAAGCCGAGGCCTTCCTTCCAGCCGACGTCGGCCAGGGGGCGGCCGCCGGGGTGCCAGACCACGGTATTGGGCGAGCCGCCGGTGTCGATGCGCAGGCGCCTTTGCCAGCCGGCATCCTGCAGGCGCAGCGGGCCGTCGTGGTCGAAGACGCGGTGGCAGCCTTCCATCGGACGCAATTCGCCCTGCTGGACGATGCGCTGGCGGTTGAGCAGGTCCTGCCCGCTGGCGCCCTCCAGCCCCAGCACGGCGACCCGGGCGATATCGCTGATGCGCCAATAGGCGTGCAGCGCCTGGCTGAGCATGCAGGGCTCCTGGTCGGCGTGGCGGGTGGTGAGGGTCAGGGCGAGTTCATCGCCCAGCTCCGCCTGCAACTCCACTTCCCAGTCGTGCAGCGCCAGGCGCCAGCGCAGGCGCACGCCGGCCTCCGAGCTTTCGCGCTCCAGCAGGCGCCAGTCGGTGAGCCGTGCCCAGCCGTGGTGGGGCCAGCCGCTTTCCTGCGGGTGGCGACCGAACCAGGGCCAGCACACCGGCACGCCGCCACGGATCGCACCCAGCCTGGGCCAGCGCGCGGCGCACCACAGCATCGGGCGTTCGCCGCGCGGCTGGAAGTGCAGCAGCTGGCCGCCCTGGCGGGCGAAGATGGCGCGGCAGCGCGGGTGGTCGATGAGCAGCAGCTCGCGGCCCTGCTCGCTGCTCCAGCGGAACACCTGGCGCATGCCGGGGACGAAGAGCCCGGCGAGCGGATGCTCCGCCGTCTCCGTCGCCGCCAGCTCCAGGCCATGGCGGCGCGGTTCGCCACGACTCATCGCGGGGCCGCGCCGCTCATGCTCACTTCCACCAGTACTCGATCTGCACGCCGACGTTGGAGCCGTGCAGGTCGGTGCCGTAGGCGCCGGTGTCGGAGAGCGCCGAGCCGGCCGCCAGCAGGCTGGCCGAACGCTGCGCCGCTTCGTTCCAGCTGGCGTAGGTGTAGTAGAGGCGGATTTCCGGGCGCTCCCAGAAACCCGGGCCGGCGGGCGACCAGGTGGGGGCGATGGTGAACTTAGTCAGCTTGCGGGTGCCGCCGGGGGCTTCCACCTGGTCGCGCCCCAGTTCGGTGACCAGCTTGAACTGCTCGGTGATGGCATAGACCGGGCGCACGCCCACCGACAGCCAGTTCTGGTCGGCGCCGTCGGGGCGCTTGTCCTTCTGGTAGACGATCTCGAACTGGCCACCGAAGCGCGGGGTCATCTGCCAGTCGAAGAATTCCACGGCGCGCCAGCTGGAGGCGCTGTTGTCCAGGGTCGGGTCGCCGGTGTAGCCCAGGCCGGTGCCGGGGCCGCGGCCGTACTGCAGGGCGAAGGTGTTGGCGCCGCCGGCGAAGGGCTTCTGCTTGTGCTGCGCGGTCACCGCCCAGCCACTGTGGGCGTCGGTGCTGTCGGGCTTGTCGATGTAGCTGAAGCCCACTTCCATCTCGCCGCCGGGGTTGGTCTGGAAGCCGCCGACGTTGAAGTCGTGGCGGTTGATGTAGGGCTTCTGGTCGTAGTTGTCCTTGCGCGAGAAGACGTAGCTGTACTTCAGGTCGCCGATGGCCACTTCGTCGAAGCCGAAGCCGGTGGCGCTCTGGTTCCAGTAGTAGAAGTCGGAGATGTGGATGTCGTTACGCTTGTAGAAACGACGCCCCGCCCAGAAGGAGCCGCCATTGAGCGCGGGCATGTTGCTCCACTCGGCGTACATCTGGTTCATCCGCGCGAAACCGTAGTCGCCGGTGAACTTGGGCGTGTGGCCGTACTGGTTGTAGAGCTGGGCCATGCCTTCGAGGCTGATCACCGAGCCGTCGTCGAGCCTGAACACGTCCTGGCGCAGGTCCAGCTCGATGTACTGCTCGCATTCGTTGCCCAGGCGGTACTTGGATTGCGCCCCCGGCAGCTGGAAGCACGACTGGGTGCCGCCATCGGTCGAGCTGCCGGCGCCACTGCGCATGTAGCCGGTGAAATCCAGCGCATTGGCCGCTCCGGGCAGCGCCATCATGGCGCAGGGCAGCATCCACCAACCTTTCTTCACGTTCATATCCACTCCAGTTTTTATTGTTGTATTGCCTTGGATATCAGGGCCGTCCCTAGGCTCGGATGGCAGCCCGGGCGACCGTCCTTTCAACGCCCCTTGAACTGCGCGACATTCCCCGCGCGCTCAGCGGTTCGTGACTTTCCCAGCCCACCCAGGCGCTCACCGCCCTGCGCGTCGAAGAGCAACACCTTGCTGGGATCGAAATACAGCGACAGGGTTTCACCTATTTGCGGCGCGGCGTCCGGCGCCAGGCGGCAGCAGACCTTGGTCTGGTTGAGGCTGGTGAACACTAGGGTGTCGGGCCCGGTGGGTTCGGTGACTTCGATCTCGGCGCGGATGCCCGGCAGCGTGGCGCCGGCCGGTGCGCTGGCGAGGATCTGCTCGGGGCGCACGCCGAGGATCACCTCGCGCCCTTCGATGCCCTCCCCCAGCTCGCCCAGGGGCAGTTCGCAACGCGCCTGGCCGCTGTCCAGCAGCGCCCAGAGCTGGCCGTCGCGGCGCTGCAGGCGCAGGGGGATGAAGTTCATCGGCGGCGAGCCCATGAAGCCGGCGACGAAGAGGTTGGCCGGGTCGTTGTAGATCTGCTGCGGGGTGCCGAACTGCTGGATGACGCCATCCTTCATCACCGCCACCTTGTCGCCCAGGGTCATGGCCTCGATCTGGTCGTGGGTGACGTAGACGGTGGTGGTCTTCAGGCGCTGGTGCATCAGTTTGATTTCGGTGCGCATCTCCACCCGCAGCTTGGCGTCGAGGTTGGAAAGCGGCTCGTCGAACAGGTAGATCTTCGGCCGCCGCGCCAGGGCGCGACCCATGGCGACGCGCTGTTGCTGGCCGCCGGAGAGCTGGCCGGGCTTGCGTTCGAGCAGGTGCTCGATCTGCAGCAGCTTGGCCACGCGGCTGACCTCGGCCTCGATCTCGGCGGCCGGCAGCTTGCGGATCTTCAGGCCGAAGGCGATGTTCTCGCGCACGCTCATGGTCGGGTACAGGGCGTAGGACTGGAACACCATGGCGATGTCCCGGTCCTTGGGGCTCATGCCGCTGATGTCCTGGCCGTCGACGAGGATGGCGCCGCCGGTGATGTCCTCCAGCCCGGCGATGCAGTTCATCAGGGTGGATTTGCCGCAGCCCGAGGGGCCGACGAGGATCAGGAACTCGCCCGAGTCGATGGACAGTTCGATGTCCCGGAGGGTGTCGGCCAGGCCGCTGCCATAGCGTTTGTTGACGTTGCGCAGTTCGAGGGTTGCCATTTCTTTCTCCACCATTCAAAAGCGCCGCGAGCGGGCGCAGCCGCTTTTCAGCCCTTCACCGCGCCGGCCGTGAGGCCACGCAGGAAGTACTTGCCGGCGAACACGTAGACGAGCAGGGTCGGCAGGCCGGCGATCATCGCGGCGGCCATGTCGACGTTGTATTCCTTGGCCCCGGTGCTGGTGTTCACCAGGTTGTTGAGGGCCACGGTGATGGGTTGGCTGTCGCCGCTGGCGAACACCACGCCGAAGAGGAAGTCGTTCCAGATCTGGGTGAACTGCCAGATCAGGCAGACCATGACGGTGGGCACCGACATGGGCAGCAGGATGCGCCCGAAGATGGTGAAGAACCCCGCGCCGTCGAGCCGCGCCGCGCGCACCAGGGCGTTGGGGATGCTGACGTAGAAGTTGCGGAAGAACAGCGTGGTGAAGGCCAGGCCGTAGACCACGTGCACCAGCACCAGGCCGGCGGTGGTGTTGGCCAGGCCGAACTTGCCGAGGGTGAAGGACGCGGGCAGCAGCACCACCTGGAACGGCAGGAAGCAGCCGAACAGCAGCGCGCCGAAGAACAGCTGCGAACCCCGGAAGCGCCACATGGAGAGCACGTAGCCATTGAGCGCGCCGAGCAGCGTGGAGATCAGCACCGCCGGCACGGTGATCATCACCGAGTTCCAGAAGTAGCCGCCGACCTGGGTCCAGGCCTTGGCCCAGCCGATCAGGGTGAACACGTCCGGCAGCGACAGCAGGTTGCCGGTGCGGATGTCGTCGGGGGTCTTGAAGCTGGTCAGCAGCATCACCACCAGCGGCACCAGGTAGAGGGCGCAGGCGACGATCAGGGTCGCGTGGATGGCCAGGCGGCTGAGGCTGAGCGGGGGTTTTCCGGCCAGGCTAGTCATGGCGCTTGTTCCTCAGTTCGGAATACAGGTAGGGCACGATGATCGCCAGCACGGCGCCGAGCATGAGCATGGCGCTGGCCGCACCGAGGCCCATCTGCCCACGGGTGAAGGTGCTGGCGTACATGAACATCGCCGGCAGGTCGGAGGAGTAGCCGGGGCCGCCGGCGGTCATCGCGGCCACCAGGTCGAAGCTCTTGATGGCGATGTGGGCGAGGATCATCAGCGCGCTGAAGAACACCGGGCGCAGGCTCGGCAGGACGATGCGCAGGTAGATGGTCGGCAGGCTGGCGCCGTCCACCTGGGCGGCGCGGATGATCGACTGGTCGACCCCGCGCAGGCCGGCGAGGAACAGCGCCATGACGAAGCCGGAGGATTGCCATACGGCGGCGATCACCAGGCAGTAGACGACGCGGTCCGGGTCCACCAGCCAGTCGAGGCGCAAGCCTTCCCAGCCCCAGTCGCGCAGCAGCTTGTCCAGGCCCAGGCCGGGGTTGAGCAGCCACTTCCAGGCGGTGCCGGTGACGATCATCGACAGCGCCATGGGGTACAGGTAGACGGTACGGATGAAGCCTTCGCGGCGGATGCGCTGGTCCAGCAGCACGGCGAGGAACACGCCGATCGCCAGGCTGATGGTGATGAACAGCCCGCCGTACACCAGCAGGTTGTGGCTGGCCACCCACCAGCGGTCGTTGTCCCACAGGCGCTCGTACTGCTGCAGGCCCACCCACTTGTAGCTGGGCATGAAGCGCGAGTTGGTGAACGACAGCAGGAAGGTCCAGAGGATGTAGCCGTAGAAGCCCACCAGCACGATGAGCATGCTCGGCGCCAGGACCAGCTTGGGAAGCCAGCGCTGCAGCGCATCGAGTGGCGACGCCTTGGCGAAGACTGCGGTTGAACTCATGGATCACTCCGTATGGCAGGTCGCCCGGGCGCCCCGGAGGGGAAATCCGGGCTGCAGGAAACCGTGGCGCCTGCCGGCACCGTTGCGAATCAGGGAAAGGAGCGGGCCGCCGGGGCGGCCCGGTTGCTTACTGCACGGCCTGGATGGCGGCCGCCAGTTGCTGGGCGGCCTTCTTCGGGTCCGCCGAGGGCGAGTTGAAGAAGTTGGTGACCACGTCGAACACCGCGCCCTGGACATAGCCCGAGGAGGCCATCAGGTGCGCCATGCTCGGCTGCAGCCCGCCGTTGCCGACGGCTTCCTTGAAGTCCTTCATGGAGGCTTGGGCGCAGCTGTCGAAGCTGCTCATGTCGACGTCCTGGCGCACCGGGATGGAGCCCTTGTTCTGGCTGAACAGGGTCTGGAACTCGGTGCCCATGACGATGCGCGCCAGGTCTTCCTGGGCGCTGCGGTTGGCGTCGTCCTTGAGCTTGAACATGGTCAGCGAGTCGATGTTGTAGTCGAAGCTGCCCTGGGTGCCGGGGAACGGCACGCAGACATAGTCCTTGCCCGCCACCTTGCCGGCGGCGGTCCATTCGCCCTTGGCCCAGTCACCCATGATCTGCATGCCGGCCTTGCCGTTGATGACCAGCGCGGCGGCGGAGTTCCAGTCGCGACCGGCGGCGTTGGCGTCGATATAGCCATGGAGCTTCTGCAGGGTGGCGAAGACCTTGACCATCTTCTCGCCGGAGAGGGTGGCCGGGTCGAGCTCGACGAAGGCCTTGTGGTAGTCCTGCGGGCCGAGAATGCTCAGGGCGATGTTCTCGAAGGTGGTGCCGTCCTGCCAGGGCTGGCCACCGTGGGCGACGGGGATGAAGCCGGCGGCCTTGAGCTTGTCGGCGGCGACGAAGAATTCATCGAGGGTGGTGGGCGGCGTGGCGCCGGCCTTCTTGAACACCTCGGGGTTGATCCACAGCCAGTTGACCCGGTGCACGTTGACCGGCACGGCGACGTAGTGGTCCTCGTATTTCATGATGCCGGCGACCTGCTTGGGCAGCAGCGCGTCCCACTTGCCCTCCTCGGCCACGTCGTCCATCTCGGTGAGCAGGCCGAGCTCGCCCCACTCCTGGATGTCCGGCCCCTTGATCTGCGCGGCCGAAGGCGGGTTGCCGGAAACGGCGCGGGTCTTCAGCACGGTCATCGCGGCCTCGCCACCACCGCCGGCGACGGCGAAGTCCTTCCAGGTGTGGCCCTTCTTCTCGACCAGTTCCTTGAGGGTTTCGGCGGCGCGCTTCTCGCCACCGGACGTCCACCAATGCAGGACCTCCACTTCACCGGCGAGTGCGGAAAGGGGGAAGAGCGAAGCGAGGGATACGACAACGGCCAGGCGAGAGAGAGCATTCATGAGGGAATCACCTTTTTGTTTTTATGGCTGTGCAAGTCGGTGCTTGCGCTTGCCGGAAGTCTAAACAGGATGGTCGGGGCGCCGGGTAACAAAGGGATGCCCGAAGGTCACGGTTCGGTTACACAGCGCGGAAATCACGTCACGGGGTCCACTCCGTTCCTGACCCCGCTGGGGGCGGGTTCGCCGCCTTGCGGTGGAGGCGGCGGAAGTCCCTCGGGGTACTGGCCTTGTGCGCGAGGAACTGCCGGTTGAACAGCGAGAGGTTGGCATAGCCCACCTGCTCGGCGATGCGCACCACCGGCAGGTCGGTGGCGATGAGCAGCGAACAGGCGCGACCGATGCGCAGCCGCGTGACGTACTGCACGGCGGTCATCCGCGTATGGCGGCGAAACATCCGATGGAAGGCCGAGACGCTGACGCAGGCGAGCTCGGCCAGTTCGGGAATGGAAACCGGCGCGGCGAAGCCCTGGTGCAGCCGGTCCAGCACCCGCTGGATGCGCGGGTCGGCCAGGGGGGCGCTGGCGGGCATGCGCGGTGCGTTGGCCAGGTGCAGCAGGTCAGGGTCGCGGCAGAGCAGCAGCAGGACCTCCAGCAGCAACATCAGGCGCCGGCCCGGCTCCGCCTCCGGCATCGCCTCGATCAGCGGACGCACGCGGGCGCGGGTCGCCGCGCCGAAGCTCAGGCCCCGCTCCGCGCCGGCCAGCAGCACGCCGAGGTCGCGCAGCTCCGGCAGCAGCGCCAGGAGGCCGTTGGCCCAGTCGCGGTGGAACCAGATGACCAGCGCCACGTGGGGCCGCCCGGCATCGATCCGCTCGCGGGAGCACCAGCTGTGGGGCACGCCGGGGCCGACCAGCACCAGGTCGCCGTCCCCGTAGGGCTCGATGTCGTCGCCGATGTAGCGATGGCCCAGGCTGTTGAGGGTGAGGGTCAGCTCGTACTCCGGGTGGTGGTGCCATTGGAAGGGGATGCCCTCCTCCAGGCGGCGGTTCAGCAGGGCCCAGGAGGCGCCGTCGTCGGGGGTGATGGTTTCGAGGAATGCGCGCATGAACGGCACGATAGCCGAACCCGGGCCTGGCATCACGCCATGAAAGTATCGGTTTTGGCCTTTAACCGCGGCAGCCTCGCCCTGCGCCGCTGGATAGCCTGCGAAGCGTTCCCATAACAACAACGCAGGAGAACGACATGGCGACCCTCTACACCGACGGGCACGGCAACCACCCTGGCGCGGGGAGCGCCACCACCCCGCTGCAAGCCATCGACAAGCGCCGCCCGCTGCGGGCGCTGAGCGAGGCCGACTGGCAGCACTGGACCCGCAAGGGCTATGTGATCGTGCGCAATGCGGTCAGTGCCGCCGAGGCCGATGCGGTGGTGGAGATGCTCTGGCGCTTCCAGGAGATGGACCCGCACGACCCGGCCACCTGGTACCGCCCGCAGTTGCGCGAGCACCGCATGACCGAGCTCAACAACACCGGCATGGTCGAGGTCTACAACCACCAGAGCCTGTGGGACACCCGGCAGAACCGGCGCATCTACGACGCCTTCGTCGACATCTGGGACCGCGAGGACCTGTGGGTAGCCATCGACCGCGCCAACCTCAACCCGCCGAACAAGGCGGCGCGCGCGGCGGGCAGGAAGGACGGCTTCATCCACTTCGATGTCGATGTGTCCCAACGGCCGCTGCCCATCGCCGCCCAGGGCGTGTTGTCGCTGGCGCGGCAGGACGACGAGGTCGGCGGCTTCCAGTGCGTGCCGGGGATCTTCGCGGAGATCGAACAGTGGTGGGCACGCCAGCCCGAGGGCGCCAACCCGTTCAAGCCGGATATCGGCGAGCACCGCATCGAGAACATCAGCCTGGAGAAAGGCGACCTGCTGATCTTCAACAGCCTGCTGGCCCACGGCGTGCGCCCCAACCGCTCGGAGGACCGCGTGCGCCTGGCGCAGTACATCTCGATGTTCCCGGCGGACTTCGACAACGAACCGCTGCGCCAGGCGCGCATCCACACCTGGGCTGCGCAGACCCACCCGCTGGGCGACCCTTTCCCTGGCGATCCGAGGGAGTACGAGCGCCGCCACTTCGCCCGCGCGGAGCTCAGCGAACACGGGCGCCGGCTGCTGGGGCTGGAGCCCTGGCCCTGATGGACGCTGTTGGGCTGCGCTCAGTCGGCGACGCGGGGGAGTTCCAGGGTCACCCGCAGGCCACCTTCGCGCAGGTTGCGCAGGCTCACTTCGCCGCCGTGGCTGTGGGCGATGTTGCGCGCGATGCCCAGGCCCAGGCCGTAGCCCTGCTGCTGCCCGGAGAGGCGGAAGTGCGGCTCGAAGACCTGCTCCAGGCGCTGCTCGGGCACGCCGGGGCCTTCGTCGTCCACGTGCAGCACGAAGGCGTCGCGGCGGTCCTCGATGTGCAGGTGGGCGCGCTGGCCGTACTTCAGGGCGTTGTCCACCAGGTTGCCGATGCAACGTCGCAGGGCCAGGGGCTTGCCCGGGAAGGGCCGGCGCGCGGTGCCCTCGAGGGTGACGCGGCCGTTGCCCAGGTAGGGGTCCACCAGGCAGTGCAGCAGGTGGTTGAGGTCCACCGGCTCGATGTTCTCGTGGATGTCGGTGTCCTTCACGCATTGCAGCGCGCCCTTGACCAGCAGCTCCAGGTCGTCGAGGTCGCGGCCGAACTTGGCTTGCAGGGCTTCGTCCTCCAGCAGCTCGACGCGCAGGCGCAGGCGGGTGATGGGGGTGCGCAGGTCGTGGGAGATGGCGCTGAACAGCTGGCTGCGCTCGTTGAGGTAGCGGCTGATGCGCTCGCGCATGCTGTTGAAGGCGCGGCTCACCTCCACCACCTCGCTGCCCCCCGCCTCGGCGAGCGGCTCCACGTCGGCACCCAGGGACATGTCCCGTGCGGCGGCCGCCAGGCGCTTGAGCGGCCGGCTCTGCCAATGCACCAGCAGGCCGATGAACAGCAGCAGGAAGGTGCTGGTGAGGATGATGAACCACAGCTGCTGCGCCGGCAGGCCCTGGTCTTCGAGGCCGACGTAGGGCTCCGGCATCAGCGAGGCGAGGTACAGCCACTCATTGGGGGCGATCTGGATCTGCGTGACCAGCACCGGCGGGTTCAGCGGCTCCAGGCTCAGCGCGTAGTGGGCCCAGGAGCGCGGCAGTTCGTCGAGCTTGAGCTCGCCATTGAAGATGCGCAGGTCGTCCGGGCTGACGAACTGCACGGAGAGGTCCACCTGCCTGCCCAGGCGCTCGCGCAGGACGTCGTCCACCACCTCCAGCACGGCCTCCTTGCGCGGGGTGGCGGGAAGCACCTGCATGTTCAGCGGCTTGTCGTTGAGCGAGACGAAGAAGCGCGTGCCGCCCATGCTGCGCAACTGGTCCAGCACCAGTGGCCGGTAGCCCAGGGGCAGCGAGCGGAAGTAGGCGACGCTGGCGGCCATGGAGTGGGCCAGGCTGCGCGCGCTGGTGAGCAGGCCCTCCATCTGGCTGGCACGCAGTTGCGAGACCCAGATGACGCTGGACAGCGCCTGGGCCAGGAGCACCACCAGCAGGGTGAGGAACAGCATGCGCCCGAGCAGCGAACGCGGCATCGGGTTCCAGCGGCGCTTAGGCATGGGGCGAGACCTGGGCTGCCAGGAGGTAGCCCGAGCCGCGCACGGTGCGGATCAGCCGCGGCGCCTTGCCGGTGTCGCGCAGGCGCTGGCGCAGGCGACTCACGGCCATGTCGACGATGCGCTCCAGGGGCATCACCTCGCGACCACGGGTGGCGTTGGCGATGGTGTCGCGATCGAGGATCTGCTGCGGGTGGTCGAGGAACAGCTTGAGCAGGGCGAAGTCGGCGCCGGAGAGGATCACCTCCTCGCCATCGATGTGGAACAGGCGGTGGCTGACCATGTCCAGGCGCCACTCGTCGAAGGCCAGTACCTGGGCCTCGCCGGCACCGCGCTCCTGGGCGAAGCCGACACGGCGCAGCAGCGCCTTGATGCGCGCCTGCAGCTCGCGGGGGCTGAAGGGCTTGCCGAGGTAGTCGTCGGCGCCCAGTTCCAGGCCGATCACCCTGTCGGCCTCGTCGGAGCTGGCGGTGAGCATGATGATCGGCACATGGGCCAGGCGCTGGTGCTCGCGCACCCAGCGGCACAGGCTGAAGCCGTCTTCGTCGGGCAGCATCACGTCGAGGATCACCAGGTCGGCTGCCACTTCGCCCATCGCCTGGCGGAAGGCGGCGCCGTCGCCCACGGTGCGCACCTGGAAGCCGGCGCGGCTCAGGTAGGTTTGCAGCAGGTCGCGGATCTCCTCGTCGTCATCGACCAGGAGGATGGTTTTACCGGCTTGGCTCACGTGGGCCTTCCCTTGTTGTTATGGGTCATGTCCGTTCGGATGCAGGGCGTTGGCGTTGGGTGGATGACGCTCTTTTCACCCACCTGTCGGCAGCGATGCATAACCATCGGTGGACCGGTGAAGCGTGGTCCACCCTACATCAGGCGTCCTGCGGGGAACGTGCAACGCGTCTGTTTCCTGCGTTTGCGCCTCAGGCCTGCAAGGCCTGCTGGAGCGCCACGCCTGCGCCTTCCAGGCCCGGGTACTCGGCGGTGACCAGCCAGACCGGCACACCGCCGAAGTATTCGCTCATGCAGCCCTTGCTGGCAAAGGCGCGGGCGAAGCCGCTGGCCTTGAAGAACTCGGCGAAACGCGGCACCACGCCACCGACCACATAGACCCCGCCACGGGCGCCGAGGGTCAGCACGTTGTTGCCGGCGACCCGTCCGAGCCAGACGCAGAACTGCTCCAGCACCGCCTTCGCCTCGCTGTCGCCGGCGAGCGCCGCCGAGGTGATGGCGGCCGGGCTGTCCAGGTGCGGCTCGATGCCGTCGAGGGCGCAACTGGCGCGGTACAGCTGCAGGAGGCCGCCGCCGCTGAGGATGTTCTCGGCGCTGACGTGGCCCTGGCGCTCGTGCAGGTAGCGCCACAGCTCGGCCTCGCGGACGCTGCCGATGGGCAGGTCGACATGCCCGCCCTCCCCCGGCAACGCGGCCCAGCGCCCCTCGCCCAGGGGCAGCAGGGTGCCGACGCCGAGGCCGGTGCCGGCCCCGATGACCACCGCCGGGCGATCGGTTTCGGCCTCGCCTTCGCAGATGGTCATGCGCTCGCCGGACTGCAGGCGGGTCATGCCCAGGGCCATGGCGGAGAAGTCGTTGATCAGCAGCAGCCGCTCGACGCCCAGGGCTTCGCAGAAGGTGCGGCGGTTGAGGCGCCAGTGGTTGTTGGTGAAGCGGAAATCCTCGCCGCCCACCGGCCCGGCGCAGGCCAGGCAGACGGCAGCGACGGCACCCGGTGCCAGGCCGAGGCCCGCCAGGTAATGCTGGATGGCCAGCTCCGGGGTGGCGAAATCCGCCGTCGCCAGGACCTTGACCGCTTCCAGCCGCTCATCGCGCCACAGGGCGAAACGCGCGTTGGTGCCTCCGATATCGCCGACCAGCGCCAACTTCACTTCAGGTTCTCCAGGCTGGATGTAAAGGCGCTCGCCCCCTGCTCCGCCGTGCTGAAGGCGGCCCGCATGAAGGCGAACATCTCGCGGCCACAACCGACCTCGGCGTTGTGCTGGATCGGCGCCGGTTCGCGGGCGGCGAACGCATCGGCATCCACCAGCACCCGCAGGGTTCCGGCCCGGCCATCGACGCGGATGATGTCACCGTCGCGCACGCGCGCCAGTGGACCTCCGTCGTAGGCCTCGGGGCAGACGTGGATGGCCGCCGGGATCTTGCCCGAGGCACCGGACATGCGCCCGTCGGTGACCAGCGCCACCTTGAAGCCGCGATCCTGCAGCACGCCGAGGAAGGGGGTCATCTTGTGCAGCTCGGGCATGCCGTTGCAGCGCGGCCCCTGGAAGCGCATCACCGCCACCATGTCGCGCTCCAGCTCGCCGGCGGCGAAGGCGTCGGCGAGGGCCTGCTGGTCATGGAAGACCCGCGCCGGGGCCTCCACCACCTGGTGTTCGGCCGCCACGGCGGAGACCTTCATCACGCCGCGTCCGAGGTTGCCCTCCATCACCCGCAGCCCGCCTTCCGGCGAGAAGGGGTTGGAGACGGGACGCAGGATGTTCTCGTCCAGGCTCTTCGCCGGGCCGTCGCGCCAGGCGATGCGCCCGTCCTCGAGGAAGGGTTCCCGGGTGTAGCGGCGCAGGCCGCGGCCGGCGACGGTGTTGACGTCTTCGTGCATCAGCCCGGCGTCGAGCAGCTCGCGCACCAGGAAGGCGACGCCACCGGCGGCGTGGAAATGATTGATGTCGGCCTTGCCGTTCGGATAGACGTGGGCCAGGGTCGGCACCACCTCGGAGAGGTCGGCCATGTCCTGCCAGGTGAGCTGGATGCCGGCGGCCTGGGCGATGGCCGGCATGTGCAGGGTGTGGTTGGTGGAGCCGCCGGTGGCGTGCAGGGCGACGATGGAGTTGACCAGCACGCGCTCGTCGATCAGCTCGCCGATGGGCGTGAAGTCACCGGCCTGCCGGGTGAGCCGGGTGACCTGGCGCGCAGCCTCCTCGGTGAGGGCATCGCGCAGCGGCGTGCCGGGGTTGACGAAGGAGGCGCCCGGCAGGTGCAGGCCCATCATCTCCATCAGCATCTGGTTGGTGTTGGCGGTGCCGTAGAAGGTGCAGGTGCCGGGTGCGTGGTAGGCGGCCATCTCGGATTCCAGCAGCTCGTCGCGGGTGGCCTTGCCTTCGGCGTAGCGCTGGCGGACGTCGGCCTTCTCCTTGTTCGACAGGCCCGAGGGCATGGGCCCGGCGGGGATGAACAGGGTGGGCAGGTGGCCGAAGCGCAGCGCCCCCATCATCAGGCCGGGGACGATCTTGTCGCAGACGCCGAGGAACACCGCCGCGTCGAACATGTTGTGGGACAGCGCCACGGCGGTGGACATGGCGATCACCTCGCGGCTGGCGATGCCCAGCTCCATGCTGGGCTCGCCCTGGGTGACGCCGTCGCACATGGCGGGGACGCCGCCGGCGACCTGGCCGACGGAGCCGACTCCACGCAGCGCCTGGCGGATGCGCTCGGGGTAGTGCTCGTAGGGCTGGTGGGCGGAGAGCATGTCGTTGTAGGCGGTCACGATGGCGACGTTGGCGGCGTCCATCAGGCGCAGGCGCTGCTTGTCCTCGCCGCCACAGCCGGCGACGCCGTGGGCGAAGTTGGCGCATTGCAGCTTGCCGCGCTGCGGGCCCTTGCCGGCGGCCTCGCGGATCATCGCCAGGTAGCGCTCGCGCGTGGGTCGGCTGCGGGCGATGAGGCGTTCGGTTACTTCGATAATGCGGGGATGCATATCAGCGGCTCCAGGCGATATCTTGTTTTAATCGCATCAAGATAACTCAGAATCATGGAATCACGCCATTTCATAAGCGCCATTTTGTTATTAGAACAACATTTAGCGATATCGACGTGTGGGCTCTGTGTTTGACAGGCACCCGGGCCGAAGGTGCGTCGCATCGACCCTGTGCCCAAGCATAGGTTGAACCCGGGCCTGCCTCTTGTACTCCACCGCCATGAACATCGCCCCCGCGACCGACTCGCGGGGGCGTGCAAGGCAGGGCGAGGAGACGTCGATGACACAGCGCAAGCGCAACAACCTGAACGACCCGCAACAGACGCCGGCGGAGATCGCCGATCACGAGGTGCTTGTGGAGGAAGCGCGTCGCGACCAGGCCCGCACCGGGCAGCGCAACGACAGCCAGGGGCATACGCCGCGCCTGCGCCGCCCGTCACGCTGAGAGCGGCGCGGACACGGGGTCACCGGGGGAAGAGGTCCTTGAAGAAGCCCTGCATGTCGGCCCAGGAATTTTCGTCGGCCACTTGGCTGTAGCCGATGTCCGGGCCCTTCTCGCTGCCGTGGCCGGCGTGGCTGAGGCGATCCGCATCCGGGTTGGTGAAGCCGTGCTTGGCCTTGGCCTGGAGCACGAAGCGGTAGTCGACCTCGGCCTTGTCCATCTCCTCCTTGAAGGCGGCGACATCGGCCTTGGTGACCATGCTGTCCTGGCCGCCATGCTCCACCAGCACCTTGGCCTTGACGCTGCCCTTGGTGGCCGGGGTGGCCGTGGCCAGGGCGCCGTGGAAGCTCACCACGCCGGCGAGCGGCACGCCCTGGCGGGCGGCGTCCAGCACCACCTTGCCGCCGAAGCAGTAGCCGATGGCGGCGAGCTTGGTGGCGTCGGTCTGCGGCTGCTGCTTGAGCAGGTCGAGCCCGGCGAGGAAGCGCGCCTTGGCGGCGGGGCCATCCTTGAGCGCGGCCTGCATGAAGGCCAGCGCATCGGCCGGGTGCTCGGTGTTCTTGCCTTCGCCGTACATGTCGATGGCCAGGGCGCTGTAGCCCAGTTCGGCAAGCTCGCGCGCGCGGCGCTTGGCGTAGTCGTTCAGCCCCCACCATTCGTGCACCACGACGATGCCGGGGCGCTTGCCTTCGACGGCATCGTCGTAGGCGTAGTAGCCCACCAGCGCGGTGCCGTCGGCGGCCTTGTAGGGGATTTCCTGGGTCTTGATTTCCGCCTGGGCGATACCCGAGCAGGCCAGCAAGGCGAAAAGAAGCGGCAATCTGGGCATTTCGATCTCTCCCTGGATGAAGCGAGGCGCAAAAACAGCGTGCAGTGTCGCGGTTTTCCGGGCATTCGCCAATCGTCAATCGCGCGCCCGGGCAACCGCCCGAACGACGGGTGAAAGCGCAGCGGCGGCACGCCATACTCTTGCGCTCGGACCATGCCAACCGGAGGGACCCACGTGCGCCGATACGCCTTTTTGCTCCTGCTCAGCCTGGCCGGGTGCGCCCGCGACCCGGTGAACCTGCCGCTGACCTTCGAGCGCGATGCGCCCCCGCCGAAGCTGCAATACCTGGGTGTGGGCGGCTACCTGATGCACTGGCGCGACGAAGGGCTGCTGATCGCCCCGTCCTTCAGCAATCCATCGTTCCTCGGCCTGCCGCCGCTGCGAGTGAAGGCAGACGAGGCGACCATCGACGCGCGCATGCCACCGGCCGATGACGTCAGCATGCTGCTGATCGGCCACGCCCATTACGACCACCTGCTCGATGTGCCACGGGTGATGCAGAAGCAGGCGCCCAATGCCATCGCCTATGGCTCGGCCACCGCCGGGCACATCCTGCGGGCGGCGCTGCCGGCGGCGCGCATCGTCAACGCCGAGCCGGCCATGGCCAATATCAAGGAAGCCGGCGAGCCCGGCACGGCGGCGCAGCCGGGGACGTGGTTCTACTCCAGGGAGCGACGCTTCCGCGCCATGCCGATCCAGAGCATGCACGCCCCGCACTTCGCCGGGATGACCTTCCTGCGCGGCCGCTATGACCAGGACCTGACGGAGCTGCCGACGGCCGTATGGAACTGGAAGGAAGGCCAGACCCTGGCCTGGCTGGTGGACCTGCTGGATGACGCCGGCAGGCCGGTGTACCGCATCCACTACCAGGATTCCGCCAGCACGCCGCCCTACGGCTTCCCGCCGATCCTCGCCGATGGCAAGGGCATCGACGTGGAGATTCTCTGCGTCGGCTCGTGGAACCAGGTGCAGCGCTACCCGGACGCGTTGCTCAAGGTCAGCCGCCCGCGCCTCGTGGTGCTCGGCCACTGGGAGGACTTCTTCGGCAACGATCCCGAGCGGCCGCAGACCATCCGCCTGCTGGATGAACAGGGCATGGTCGAGCGCACCCGTGCCGCGCTGCCCGACGGCACCCCGGTGGTGATGCCGGTGCCACTCTCGGAAGTCGCCCTGCCGGCGGCGGACTGAGGGCGATCCCCGCAGGCGGTGGTATCGTGCGCGGCGATCCACCGCCTTCCGGACCTCTCATGCGCCCTCTCCTCCTGTCCAACTCAATGCCCTGGAAACGCCACGCACTGGCCGTGCTGATGCTGCTGGCCGGGGCCACCGCCCAGGCCGCCGAGCTGTCGCTCGGTGATGCGCGGGCGCAGCCGTCCGACTGGGATGCCACCGCTGCCGTGGTTTCCCTGGACATCACCGACACGGGCGCCCAGGGCGATCGCCTGGTGGGCGCCAGTACGCCCCGCGCCTGGCGGGTGGACCTGCAGACTACGGTGCGCATCGGCGAGGCACGGCGGGTGATGACGCTGGTGTCCTTCGGCGTGCCGCCCGGCGGCGTGCTGAAGCTGGCGCCGATGGGCAGCCACCTGACCCTGGTGGGCCTCAAGGGCGCATTGAAGGATGGCGAACGTTTTCCGCTGACGTTGCGCTTCGCCCGGGGCGGCGAGGTGACGATCGAGGTGCGGGCCGAACGACCCGCCGCGAACCAGGCGCGGTAGCGATCCCGGGCGCGCTCAGTCCCGGTCCAGCAGGTGGAAGCGTGGCAGCGACAGCCCCCAGCGGATCGCCGCCAGGCGCGTGCCGAGCACCACCAGCATGGCCACGCCGGTATCGAACCAGCGCGGCAGGCCCAGGTGCAGCAGGCCGATGAATACCAGGGAGCCGGCCACGCAGGCGATGGCGTAGATCTCCTTCTGGAAGATCAGCGGGATCTCGTTACAGATCACGTCGCGCATCACGCCGCCAGCGACGCCGGTGATCACACCCATGATCACCGCCGTGCTCAGCGGCACCTGGTGCTGCAGGGCCACTTCGGTGCCATAGACGGTGAACACCGCCAGGCCGAAGGCGTCCGCCACCAGCAGGCCGGTTTCGTTGATGGGGCGGGTCAGGCGGACCCAGAGCACCGTGCCCACGGCCGCCAGGGAGGCGACGAGGATGTAGGTGTCGTCGCGTATCCAGCTCACCGGGTGGTTGCCGAGGATGACATCACGCAGCGTGCCGCCGCCCAGCGCGGTGATGATGGCGATCACCAGCACGCCGAACAGGTCCATGGACTTGCGCCCGGCCATGAGCGCGCCAGTGATGGCGAAGACGGCGACGCCGAACAGGTCCGACAGGTAGAAGAGCTGCTCCATCGCAGCGTCAGCTCCCGACCGGGGTGCGCAGGGTCACGAACTCTTCGGCGGCGGTGGGATGAACGCCGATGGTCTCGTCGAAGATGCGCTTGGTGGCACCGGCCTTGAGCGCCACGGCCAGGCCCTGGACGATCTCGCC
Organism: Pseudomonas sp. USHLN015; assembly: GCF_037153275.1. Lineage (NCBI taxonomy): Bacteria > Pseudomonadati > Pseudomonadota > Gammaproteobacteria > Pseudomonadales > Pseudomonadaceae > Pseudomonas > Pseudomonas sp. USHLN015. Next base: position 233,163 of record NZ_JBBCKP010000011.1, on the reverse strand, counting down.
CGCCTCGGGGCCGACCATGTGGCAGCCAAGCACGCGGTCGCTTTCCGCGTCGACCACCAGCTTCATCAGGGTGCGCTCCTGGTTCTCGGTGAGGGTCAGCTTCATGGGGCGGAAACGGCTCTCGAAGACCTTGACCTTGTGACCGCGCGCGCGGGCATCTTCCTCGCTGAGGCCGACGGTGCCGATGTTGGGCAGGCTGAAGACGGCGGTGGGGATGTGGTCGTAGTCCACCGGGCGGTACTCGGCGGGCTTGAACAGGCGACGGGCGACGGCCATGCCTTCGGCCAGCGCGACCGGGGTGAGCTGTACGCGGCCGATGACGTCGCCCAGGGCGAGGATCGAGGGCTCGGCGGTGCGGTACTCGTCGTCCACCTTGATGAAGCCGCGCTCATCCAGCTCGACGCCGGTGTTCTCAAGGCCCAGGCCATCCAGCATCGGGCGGCGGCCGGTGGCGTAGAACACGCAGTCGGCTTCCAGGGTGCGGCCGTCCTTGAGGGTGGCCAGCAGGCTGCCGTCGGCTTGCTTGTCGATGCGCGCGATGTCGGCGTTGAACTGCAGGTCGAGGCCCTTGCGGGTCAGCTCGTCACGCAGGTGCGTACGCACGGCGCCATCGAAGCCGCGCAGGAACAGGTCCTGGCGGTAGAGCAGCGTGGTCTTGGCGCCCAGGCCGTGGAAGATGGAGGCGAACTCGACGGCGATGTAGCCGCCACCGACCACCAGCACGCGCCGGGGCAGCTCCTTGAGGAAGAAGGCTTCGTTGGAGCTGATGGCGTGTTCGCGGCCGGGGAGTTCCGGGATCTGCGGCCAGCCGCCGGTGGCGACGAGGATGTGCTCGGCGCTGAAACGCTGCCCGCCGACCTCCACGGTGTGGGCGTCCACCAGGCGCGCGTGGCCTTCCAGCAGGGTGACGCCGCTGTTGACCAGGAGGTTGCGGTAGATGCCGTTGAGGCGCTGGATCTCGCGATTCTTGTTGGCAATCAGGGTGGCCCAGTCGAAGCCCGCCTCGCCCAGGTTCCAGCCGTAGCCTTCGGCCTGCTCGAAGTCTTCGGAGAAGTGGGCGCCGTAGACCAGCATCTTTTTCGGCACGCAGCCGACGTTGACGCAGGTGCCGCCCAGGTAGCGGCTTTCCGCTACCGCGACGCGCGCACCGAAACCGGCGGCGAAACGCGAGGCACGAACGCCGGCGGAACCGGCTCCTATGACGAAGAGGTCGAAATCGTAGGCCATGGCAGGGTCTCCAGAAACAGGCGGCCAGCATACCTGAACGCACGCCGCTGACCAGTTGCCAGGCCTATGCTTGACCCAGCGAAGGAGGAATCGTCATGCGCCCTGCCCTCACCCATCTCGCCCTGCACGTACCTGACCTGGAGCCTTGCATCCACTTCTATGAACGGTTCTGTGGCATGCGGGTGATTCACGAGCGCGCCGGCAAGGGCTCGCGGATCGTCTGGATGGCCGAGCCCGGGCAGGAGCACCGCTTCATCTTCGTGATCATGCCCGGCGGCCGCCCGCGCGACCTGGCGCCGGACGACTACAGCCACTTCGGCTTCGCCCTGGACAGCCGCGAGGCGGTGGACGCCATCGCCGCCCTCGCCGAAACCGAGGGTTGCCTGGTCTGGGCGCCGCGGGACGAACCCTACCCGGTGGGCTACTACTGCGGGCTGCGCGACCCGGCGGGCAACTATGTGGAGTTCAGCTACGGGCAGCCGCTGGGGCCGGGCTCAGAGGAAATGAAGATTCCCTGAGACGTGCTTCCCGGGCTGGAGCCCGGGGTACGAGAGCATGCGGGAAACGACAAGGCCGCCCGGAGGCGGCCTTGTTGGTGCGACGAGCGCGGCCTGATCAGTAGGCCTTGCCGGTCTTGTAGAGGTTCTCGAAGCAGTAGTTGGTCGCGTCGATATAGCCTTCGGCGCCACCGCAGTCGAAACGCTTGCCCTTGAACTTGTACGCCAGCACGCAACCGTCCTGGGCCTGCTTCATCAGGGCGTCGGTGATCTGGATTTCGCCGCCTTTGCCCGGCTCGGTCTCTTCGATCAGCTTGAAGATGTCCGGGGTCAGGATGTAGCGGCCGATGATCGCCAGGTTGGACGGGGCGTCTTCCGGCTTGGGCTTCTCGACCATGCTGTTCACGCGGTAGATGTCGTCACGGATCATCTCGCCGGCAATCACACCGTACTTGGAGGTTTCCTCCGGCGGCACTTCCTGGATGGCGACGATGGAGCAGCGGAACTGGTTGTACAGCCTGACCATCTGGGTCAGCACGCCGTCGCCGTCGAGGTTGAGGCAGAGGTCGTCCGCCAGGACCACGGCGAAAGGCTCGTCGCCGATCAGCGGGCGGCCGCTGAGGATGGCGTGGCCCAGGCCTTTCATTTCCACCTGGCGGGTGTAGGAGAAGCTGCACTGGTCGATCAGGCGGCGGATGCCGACCAGGTATTTCTCCTTGTCGGTGCCCTTGATCTGGTGCTCCAGCTCGTAGCTGATGTCGAAGTGGTCTTCCAGGGCGCGCTTGCCGCGGCCGGTGACGATGGAGATCTCGCTGAGACCCGCATCCAGGGCCTCTTCAACGCCGTACTGGATCAGTGGCTTGTTCACCACCGGCAGCATTTCCTTGGGCATGGCCTTGGTGGCGGGCAGAAAACGGGTACCGTAACCAGCGGCCGGGAACAGGCATTTCTTGATCATGTTTAACCTTGAAAAGGTGGGGTGTTGGGCGAACTGCCGCGCAGTCTAATCAGGCCGCAGTCGCCTTACAATGCCCAGCTGCTGGGCGTCCGATGCCGCGATAAAGAAACCCCAGATCGGCCAGTTGCGCCGGGTCATAGAGATTCCTGCCATCGAAGATGACCGGCATTTTCATCAGACCGCGAATCCGCTCGAAGTTCGGCTGGCGAAACTGCTTCCATTCGGTCACCAGCACCAGGGCGTCGGCATTTTCCACGGCCTGGTACGGCGAGTCGCCCAAGTGTAGCTGGCCACTGGCGAGCTGCTCCGGGTAGCGCGCCGCCACGGCTGGCGCGGCCACCGGGTCGCTGGCACGGACGCGGGCGCCGGCAGCCAGCAGCGCGTCGAGCAGGACCAGGCTCGGCGCTTCGCGCAGGTCATCGGTGCCCGGTTTGAAGGCAAGCCCCCAGATCGCAACGGTGCGGCCCCGCACGAAGCCGTTGAAGTGCTCGCGCACGGACTGGAACAGCAGGGTCTTCTGCAGCGCGTTGCGCGCCTCGACCGCCCGCAGGATGCCGGGCTCGATGCCCTCCTGCTCGGCGCTGCGGATCAGCGCGCGCACGTCCTTGGGGAAGCACGAGCCGCCATAGCCGCAACCGGCGTAGATGAAATGGGTGCCGATGCGCCGGTCGCTGCCGATGCCACGACGCACCTCCTCCACATCGACGCCCAGGCGTGCACAGAGCCCGGCCATCTCGTTCATGAAGGAAATCCGCGTGGCGAGGAAGGCATTGGCGGCGTACTTGCTGAACTCGGCGGCGCGCGTGGCCATGACCAGTACCCGGTCGTGATTGCGCGAGAAGGGTGCGTAGAGGCGCCGCAACAGTTCGCCCGAGGCCGCGTCGTCGCAGCCGATGATGATGCGGTCCGGGCGCATGAAGTCGTCGATCGCCGAGCCTTCCTTGAGGAACTCGGGGTTGCTCGCCACCGGGACGGTGAACGCCAGCTCGCGCCGCGCGAGTGCTATCTGGATGCGATCAGCCACCCGCTCCGCCGTGCCCACCGGCACCGTGGATTTGTTCACCACCAGGCAGGGGCGGTGCAGCGCGGCACCCAGCTGGTCGGCCACCGCCAGCACATGGGAGAGGTCGGCGGAACCGTCCTCGCCGCTGGGGGTGCCGACGGCGATGAAGATGATCTCCGCCCGGTCGATCCCCTCCTCCAACCGCGCGCTGAAGCTCAGCTGGCCGCTGGCGAGGTGCATCTTCAGCATGGCTTCCAGGCCGGGCTCGTAGATCGTCGGCTCGCCGCGAACCAGCCGCGCCAGGCGCCATGGATCACGCTCCACGCAGACGACCCGATTGCCCATCTCGGCGAAACAGGCCGCTGCCACCAGCCCGACGTAACCCGCACCGACGACGCAAAGCTGCATGGCCCACCCTCCCCTATGGATACGGGGAATTGCAGCGGACTCCGGTGGCAGAACGGTGACAGTAGGATGACCGCGCCGTGATGGCGCTCAGCGCTCGTCGGCGGGCAAGTTGAGCTCGACCTCGACCAGGGTTTCCGTGGCCTCGTGGACGACGGGCTCACCGGCGTAGGTGCCCAGGGTTTCCCAGTGCTGGTCGAGACCGGCACCGATGGCCGCCAGGTGGTCGATCATGCGCTGCCCGGCCTGTTTGATGGCCTGGTCGTCGCTGCGCATCATCTCGAACGACATCTCGGTCATCGCGGCAGTGAGGTGGGTAAGGCTGCGGGTGGTGAGACTGAGCAGGCGAACCAGTTGCTGTTCCTTGGATTCCATTCATCGACCTCTTGAACCTGACTCCTTCAGGCAGCACTGAGGCTAGCTGAAAAGTGCCGCGAAGCACGGGCGAGACGGGCCACTGCAAGAAAAATTTCAACTTTGGCAGCGCCCCGGCAAAGCGGTTCGCGCAGCACACGGGGAATCGGACAAGCGGAGCCGCCCCCATCCCCTGGTCGGGAAAGCGCAACGGCATGGCCATGCATCGAGATAGCGGGAACTTCGAAACAGGGCGATGGGTCAGGTGATCAGGCAGCTGCAATCCACGCCAGTCACGGAGCCATGGCAACGTCCCGGGGAGTGCTGCCACAACGCCTCACGACAACCCTGCAGGGAGACCCGACATGCAGCTCCTCATCAATTCGGTCGGCGAACGCTTCGTCATTGAAGGCGGCATCACCGTGGAAGTGATCAGCATCCACGGGCACCAGGTGAAGTTCGGCATCATCGCGCCGAGGAACGTTGCGGTGCATCGCAAGGAAGTCTACGAGCGCATCCAGGCGGGCGTGCCACACCCCAAGAAACTCAGCGCCTGACCAGCCCGGGGCGCGCTGGAGACTCGCGCCGCCGGGCAAGGGTGTCACGGGCTGATGGTGAAGGACGGCGTCGGAGACAGGAACAGCGACTGCACGATGCAGCCTCCCAGCGGCTGATAGGGCGATGCGGTGAAGGCGGTGCTCGAATTGCTCCAGGCACCGTTGAGGGTGACTGGGGATGTATTGCAAGCAGTACCTGCCAGCGAGAGCTTCACTCCCGCCATGTAGGCACTCGTCACGCTGGTGGGCGTCCAGGACCAGGGCAGCCCGGCGGCGCTCAGGGCCGGGCACAGGCCCAATCCGGTGAACTTGGCGTTCAGGATCGTCGCGACCGACGGAGTGGCGATTCCGGTGAGCTCCACATTGCAGGTGATGGTGGTGCCCAGACCACTCGGCTTCAGGGCCAGCGTCCCGAAGAAGTAGAACTGCAGGTTCATGGCATTGATGGTCGCGGCCTGGGCGATCTGGCCAGCGAACAGCAGCAGGGCAACTAGGGCATATCTGATCATTTCCTTGACTCCTCTCATCCTGGGTCTTTATCGATGCGCGCCTGGATATCGGCATCTGGAGGCTAGCTACCCGCACCTTCGGGGCCACCGACCCAAAGAAGGGGGGATGAGAGTTTGAAAATCGAACCTGTGAAGTGCATACACACTTTCGGCGCGGCCTATCCACCGCAGCGATAATGCCTCGCTCCACAATCGCGGAAATATAAGAGACGTGTTACTCAAGGTGCTCTGCGCGGGCTGACAGCGTGACAGTCAACAGCTGCCGGAGCCTTCCGCCACAGATGACAAAAAGCCCGCCGAAGCGGGCTCATTGCGAAACAGAGGAAGTCCTTTACTGCAACCAGGACTCCACGACCTCAGCGCCATGTTCGGCCTTCCACGCTTTCAACACGGCATGGTTGCCACCCTTGGTCTCCACACGCTCCTGGGTCTTGGGGTTGATGTAGATCTTGGTGGCACGCTCACGGCGTTGGCCCCGCGCCTTGACCGACGCGGGGCTGCGCGAAGCCGACGGTTCGAGGATCGCGATTATATTGCGCAGGGAGTAATCGTATTCACCGAGTAGCGCTCGCAACTTCTGCTCGAACTCGATTTCACGCTTGAGTTCTTTATCGTTCTTCAAGGCATCGAGCTGGGCAAGTTGCTCGGCGAGTTTGGCTTCGAGGGCTTTGAATTCTGCGAGTTTGGACATGGAAGGCCTTTATTTGAGTTGTTTCGATGAATCTGACCGACAGGAACCAGCGGAGTTTACGAGACGCCGAATTTTATATCGCAACACTCCCGGAAGTGCCCACTCCGATTGCAAATGCCAAGTCACCCCGACTCGCTAAATTGCGGACCGAAAACAGAATTGCGTACCAGAAAACGACAAGGGCCTGCGTACAGGATGCACGCAAGCCCTTGATTCATATGGTGCCCGAAGCCGGGGTCGAACCGGCACGGGGTTTCCCCCGAGGGATTTTAAGTCCCTTGCGTCTACCGATTTCGCCATTCGGGCGGTAGCGCAGCGCACTGGAAAGGAAGCCCCTCCATTCGCGAGGGCAGGACTATATACACCCCCCATCGCTCGCGCAAGCTGACGAAAAAACCGAGCGCAACGAAAAAAACCACGCAGATCAGCTATCTACATTCGATCGACTGCTCGAAGCAGCGAAGATAACCAAACGCAACTACCGGCATTCGGGAGCGGCCGTGAATCCAACCACTTGATGGCGGCCTGAGGAGTTACAGGAACGATGCATGACAGCACCAAAGAAAAAACCCCGCAGGCGTGAACCTGCGGGGTTTTATATTGGAGGCCAGAGTCGGAATCGAACCGGCGTACACGGATTTGCAATCCGCTGCATGACCACTCTGCCATCCGGCCTCAAACGAAGACGCCGCTTTGGGCGGCGTCTATCGCGACAATCTGGAGCGGGAAACGAGACTCGAACTCGCGACCCCGACCTTGGCAAGGTCGTGCTCTACCAACTGAGCTATTCCCGCTTTGTCTTGGTGACGGGCGCCATTCTATAGATTCATCGGCGCCCGTCAACCCCTTGATTCAAAAATAGTTTATTTCTTTTTCGGCTCGGTGCTGAGATGCGGCCAGGCGGCCAGCAGGTAGTGCAGCATGGACCAAAGGGTCAGCCCGGCAGCGACGATCAGCAGCACGTAGCCCACCAACACCCAAAAGGTGAAATGCGGCGGATTGGCCAGCAGGATGACCAACGCCAGCATCTGCGCCGCGGTCTTCCACTTGCCGAGGTTGGATACCGCTACATGCGCACGGGCACCGATCTCGGCCATCCATTCCCGCAGAGCGGACACGACGATCTCGCGGCCGATGATGATTGCGGCAGGCAGGCTCAACCACAGGTTGTGGTGCTCCTCCACCAACAACACCAAGGCCACGGCGACCATCAACTTGTCCGCGACCGGATCGAGGAAGGCGCCGAAGGGCGTGCTCTGCTCCCAGCGGCGAGCCAGGTAGCCGTCGAACCAGTCGGTCACCGCTGCGATGGCGAATACCGCACTGGCTGCCAGATAGCTCCAGGAGAACGGCATGTAGAACAGCAGGATGAAGACGGGAATCAGCAGAACGCGCAGAACGGTGAGGAGATTTGGAATATTCATCGTGACAGCTGAACCGGAAATGAGCGGGCATTCTACTCGCTGTGCAGAGCCGCATAAATCGACTCCGCGAGCTTTTTACTGATACCAGGCGCCTTGGCGATCTCCTCGACGCTGGCACGCCCCAGTTCCTGCAGCCCGCCGAAATGCTTGAGCAGGTCGCGACGGCGCTTCGGACCGACGCCAGCCACCTCTTCGAGACTCGAGGTCCGTCTCGCCTTGCCACGACGGGCACGGTGGCCGGTGATGGCGAAGCGGTGAGCCTCGTCGCGGATCTGCTGAATGAGGTGCAGCGCAGGCGAATCCGCAGGCAGCGTGAACTCGTGGGCGGCATCGTTCAGATAGAGGGTTTCGAAACCGGGCTTGCGGGTAACGCCCTTGGCCACGCCGAGAAGGATAAGGTCCGGCACGGCCAGCTCCTGGAGCACTTCCTGCGCCATGGCCATCTGACCCTTGCCTCCGTCCACGAGAAGGATGTCAGGCAGCTTGCCCTCCCCGTCCTTGAGCTTGCTGAAGCGACGGGTAAGCGCCTGGTGCATGGCTGCGTAATCATCCCCCGCCGTGACACCCTCGATGTTGTAGCGGCGGTAATCCGACTTGAGCGCACCCTCGGGACCGAAGACCACGCAGGAGGCAACAGTCGCCTCACCGCTGGAATGGCTGATGTCATAACACTCGAGCCTCTGCGGTGGCTCTTCCAGCTCCAGCACCTCGGCCAGTGCCTCGAACTTGTCGGCCATGTGCTGACGATTGGCGAGGCGCGCGGCCAAGGCCAGCTCGGCATTGGTGACGGCCAGTTGTTGCCAGCGCGCACGATTGGTCCGCACCCGATGGCTGATGCTCAACTCGCGCCCACGCAACTCTGCGATGGCCTCGATCAGCGTCGGGAAGTCTTCATGGGCCGTGTTGACGATCAGCTCCTGCGGCAGATCGCGTTCCAGGTTGCCGAGGTAGTACTGCGCCACGAAGGCGGCCAGCACATCACCGACTTCCTCTTCTATTGCAACCTGAGGGAAGAAGTTCTTGCTACCGAGCACCCGACCGCCACGCACGCTGATCATATGCACGCAGGCGCCGCCCGGGTTGACGATGGCAGCTACCACATCGACATCGCCGGTACCGCCCTCGATGCTTTGCTGGTCCTGCACACGACGCAGGATCGCGACCTGATCACGCAGCTCGGCGGCACGCTCGAACTCCAGGCGCATGGAGGCCTGCTCCATGCTGGTAGACAGCTCCGTCGCCAATGCATTGCTGCGCCCCTCGAGGAACATCACCGAATGGCGAACGTCCTCGGCGTACTCGGCAGGCTCCACCAAATCCACGCAAGGGCCCTTGCAGCGCTTGATCTGGTACTGCAGGCAAGGACGGGTACGGTTGCGGAAATAACTGTCCTCGCACTGGCGCACCAGGAACGCCTTCTGCAGCAGAGCGAGGCTCTCGCGGATCGCTCCCGCACTGGGATAGGGGCCGAAGTAGCGCCCCTTCTGCTTCTTCGCACCACGATGGATGCTCAGGCGTGGATAGGGGCCATCCGAAAGATGCACATAGGGGTAGGACTTGTCATCGCGCAGGAGGATGTTGTACGGCGGTCGCCACTCCTTGATCAGGGTCTGCTCGAGCAGCAGCGCCTCGGTCTCGTTGGCGGTGACGGTGGTCTCGACCTGCGCGATCTTTGCAACCAGCGCGGCAGTCTTGGGAGCCAGCCCGGTCTTGCGGAAATAGCTGGCGAGGCGCTTCTTGAGGTTCTTTGCCTTGCCGACATAGAGCAGCTTGCCGCCCTCGTCGAACATCCGGTATACACCCGGACGCCCACTGCAGGCGGCAAGGAAATCACTTGCGTCGAAAATGTCGGACATCTTAGCTGACGGCGTCCACCATGCCGTGCCGCACGGCCAGCAGGGCCAGCTCGACGTCACTGGAGATGGAAAGCTTGTCGAAGATTCGGTAGCGATAGGTATTCACGGTCTTCGGCGACAGGCAGAGCTTGTCGGAAATGGTCTGCACCTTCTGGCAGTTGGCGATCATCAGGGCGATCTGGATCTCACGCTCCGAAAGAAGATCGAAGGGAGAACCGCTGGTCTGCGGCTGGAATGACTTGAGCGCCAACTGCTGAGCGATCTGCGGACTGATGTAACGCTGCCCGCCAAAGACCTGGCGAATGGCCTGGACCATCTCTTCCAGCGCCGCGCCCTTGGTCAGGTACCCGGCGGCACCTGCCTGAAGCAGGCGTGTAGGAAACGGGTCCTCTTCACACACGGTAACGGCCACGACCTTCAGATCGGGTTGGCTGCGCAGCAACTTGCGGGTGGCCTCCAGACCGCCGATGCCGGGCATCTTCACGTCCATGAGTACAACATCCGGCTTGAGTTCGCGCGCCTTCTTCAGGGCCTCCTCGCCACTGTCGGCCTGCCCGATCACCTGCAGGCCGTCGATGTCGGCCAACATGCGCGTAATACCCGTTCGAACCAGATCGTGGTCATCGACCACCAGTACCCTAATCAAGCGACACCTCGCAGTGCATCGCAGACCGCCTGGGCGGCTGGATTGTGGAAAGGCAGATACATTATCAAGACTGGTTCACAAGACCTAGCTTGATTCATAACCGTCAAATAGCAAGCGCCAGCAAAACACAGACCTTGAGGACTGACAATCGAGCACCAGGCAAGGAGACGCGTGCGCCTGAGCCCGGATCACAGGACCGATCTAAAGGTATGGCACGCTGATGGCTGGAGCGAAAGCCGCGTACAGCCACGATGCATCGACAGAGACATGAGTTGTAGTTGAAGCGCTGCCGGCCGCGCCAAACCACTTCGCGCCAGCAAGCAGTCGAGCGATCCCTACGCAGTCATAGGCAGTTCGTCGCCCCACCATCGACCAAGGAGGCTGCGAATCCATAAGGCACGACGGTGACAGGGGTGGAGCTTAACGAGCGAACGCTCGGAAATCCTCATGCTCCAGAAACGCCAAATCCCCGCATAACGGGGCTTTGCTGCGCAGGAATATGGCGGAAGCGGTGAGATTCGAACTCACGGACAGTTTCCCGTCGGCGGTTTTCAAGACCGCTGCCTTCAACCACTCGGCCACACTTCCGCATTTGCGGGCCGCCATACTACCCGAACGCAACACGCTGTCAAACTCTCGCAACAGAGCCGCTACGGACCTCTGTTATCATTTCGGGCGACTGCGGTCACGGACCCAATTTCTTGCAGGAGTTTTGCAATGAGCGATCAAGATTACGTACTGAACCAGGCGCAGGCCGGCGGGCTCGAAATCAGCCGTGTGCTGCGCAACACCTACGGGCTGCTGGCGCTGACCCTGGCATTCAGCGGCCTGGTCGCCTATGTCGCGCAGCAAATGCGCGTCGCCTACCCGAGCATCTTCGTGGTGCTGATCGGCTTCTACGGCCTGTTCTTCCTTACCGTGAAGTTGCGCAACTCGGCCTGGGGCCTGCTCTCTACCTTCGCCCTGACCGGCTTCATGGGCTACACCCTCGGCCCGATCCTCAACCGCTACCTGGGCATGCCCAACGGCGGTGAAGTGATCAGTTCGGCCTTCGCCATGACGGCGCTGGTGTTCTTCGGTCTGTCCGCCTACGTGCTGACCACCCGCAAGGACATGAGCTTCCTGGGTGGCTTCATCACCGCTGGCTTCTTCGTGCTGATCGGCGCGATGCTGGCGAGCTTCTTCTTCGACATCAGCGGCCTGCAGCTGGCGATCAGCGCTGGCTTTGTGGTTTTCGCCTCGGTCTGCATCCTGTTCCAGACCAGCGCGATCATCCACGGCGGTGAGCGCAACTACATCATGGCCACCATCAGCCTGTACGTGTCGATCTACAACCTGTTCGTCAGCCTGCTGCAGATCTTCGGCGTGATGAGCGGCGACGACTGATAGCCGCGCCTTGCAGAAGCCCGCTTCGGCGGGCTTTTTCTTGCCTGCAAAAGCCGGTCGCAAGCCGTATCATGCGCTCAGCTATTCCGCTCGAAGCCCTGTCATGAAATTCGCCATAGCCCTCTTCGCTCCTGCCCATGCGCCCTCCTCCCGCCGCGCCCTGCGCTTTGCCGAAGCGGTGCTGGACGGCGGCCACGAAATCATGCGCCTGTTCTTCTACCAGGACGGCGTTCACAGTGCCTCAGCCAATGTGGTGACTCCACAGGACGAGCCGGACATCGCCCGCGACTGGTCCAGGTTAGTGGCCGATCATCAATTGGATGGCGTGGTCTGTATCGCCGCCGCCCTGCGTCGAGGCGTGATCAATCAGGAGGAGGCCGAGCGCTATGGTCGTGCAGCCGCCAACCTGGCACCAGGCTGGGCGCTATCCGGCCTGGGCCAGCTGCATGAAGCCGCGCAGATGGCCGATCGGCTGATCTGCTTCGGGGGGGACTGAGATGGCCAAATCCATGTTGATCATCACCCGCCGCGCGCCCTGGGCCGGCCCGGGTGCGCGCGAAGCGCTGGACATCGCACTGGCCGGCGGCGCCTTCGATTTGCCGCTGGCGATGCTGTTCCTCGATGACGGTGTCTTCCAGCTCGCCAGCGGCCAGACTCCGGGCAGGCTGGAGCAGAAGGACCTCACCGCCAACCTGCAGGCACTGCCACTGTTCGGCGTGGAATCCCTTTACGCCAGCGCCCACAGCCTGAGCCAGCGCGGCCTGGCCACCGACAGCCTGAATCTTCCCGTCGAAGTGCTGGATGATGCCGCCTTGCGCGCCCTCATCGAGCGCCATGACCAAGTGATCACCCTCTGATGAGTACACTGCACCTGCTTTCCCATTCGCCGTTTGGCGACGACCGCTTCGACAGCTGCCTGCGCCTGCTGGGCAACGAGGACGCGATCCTGCTCAGCGGCGAAGCCGTCCAGGCCCTGCGCGCCTCGACCCACCCACGTCAATGCCTGGAGCAGCTCCCCGAAGGCATTGCCCTGTTCGCGCTGGAAGAAGACGTGGCGGCGCGCGCAATCGGCAGCCAGCCCACCCGCATCAAGTTGCTGGACTACCCCGGCTTCGTGGCGCTATGCGTGCAGTACGACAAGGTGAACAGCTGGCTATGAGCAGCCTCGATCTGAACGGACGGAGCATCCCGCTCGACAAGGATGGCTACCTGCAAGAGCTGGCCGATTGGTCCCGCCCCGTGGCGGAAGCCCTCGCCGCGCGCGAGGAGATCACCTTGCAGGCCGAGCACTGGGAAATCCTCGAACTGCTGCGGCGCTTCTATGACGAATTCCAGCTGTCGCCGGCCAATCGGCCATTGATCAAGTACGTCGCCCAGCAGCTCGGCCCGGAAAAGGGCAACAGCCTGCACCTCAACCACCTGTTCAAGGGCGCACCGGCCAAGCTTGCCGCCAAGCTCGCCGGCCTGCCCAAGCCGACCAATTGCCTATGACTCCCGCCGCCCCTGTTGAACACCCCTTCGCCCAGTTCGTCCGCATCCTCGGCAAGGGCAAGCGTGGCGCCCGCCACCTGACCCGCGAAGAGGCCCGCGAAGCCATGGGCATGCTGCTGGACGGCAAGACCGAAGACAGCCAGCTCGGCGCCTTCCTCATGCTGCTGCGGCACAAGGAAGAAAGCGCCGAGGAGCTGGCCGGCTTCACCGAAGCCTTCCGCGCGCGCAACCTTGCCCCGGCGATCCGGGTGGACATCGACTGGCCCAGCTACGCCGGCAAGAAGCGCCACCATCCCTGGTTCCTCCTGGCAGCCAAGGCCCTGGCCAATGGCGGGGTACGCATCCTGCTGCACGGCGGTGGCTTGCACACGGCCGGGCGCATCTACACCGAACAATGCCTGGAGCTGCTGGGCATCCCCGACTGCGCCGACTGGCAGCAGGTCAGCCAGGCGCTGGACCACCACCGCCTCGCCTTCATCCCACTGGGAGCCTGGGCGCCGACGCTGCAGCGCATGATCGACCTGCGCAACACCCTCGGCCTGCGCTCTCCCATCCACTCGCTTGCTCGCATCCTCAACCCACTCGGCGCCCGCTGTGGCCTGCAGAGCATCTTCCATCCCGGCTACCAGGCGGTGCACAGGGAAGCCAGCCAACTGCTGGGGGACCACGCCATCGTCATCAAGGGCGAAGGCGGCGAGATCGAAGTGAACCCGGATGCCGCCTGCCACCTCTTTGGCACCGAAGGCGGCGAGGCCTGGGATGAAGAGTGGCCCGCCCTATCGCCGCTGCGCCATGTCAAACCAGAGCGCATCGAAGCAGCGCAGCTACTGGGTGTGTGGGACGGCAGTATCGACGACGCCTACGCCCGGCTCGCCATCCTCGGCACCATGGCACTCGCGCTGCGCGGTCTCGGCCATCCTCGCGAGACCGCCCTCAGCGAAGCCGAGCGGCTGTGGAAAGAGCGAAACGCTTCGAATTAATCGATCAAAAACACTTTGAATTTGCGCCATTCAATCGACTCAACACCTTTAGACTGAGCCCAATTTCCAATTCAGAGGGTCAGGGCCATGGGATTGCTGGTCGAAGGCAAATGGCAGGACAAGTGGTACGACACCGCCAAGGACGGTCGCTTCCAACGTGAAAGCGCACGCCGGCGCAACTGGATCACCGCTGACGGGTCACCCGGCCCGAGCGGCAAGGGCGGGTTCACAGCCGAACCGGGGCGCTATCACCTCTACGTATCACTGGCCTGCCCCTGGGCGCACCGCACGCTGATCTTCCGCAAGCTGAAGGGGCTGGAAAGCCTGATCGACGTCTCGGTGGTCAGTTGGCTGATGCTGGAGAACGGCTGGACCTTCGATCGCAGTCATGGCTCGAGTGGCGATGCCCTCGGCAACCTGGATTATCTCTACCAGCGTTACATCCGCGATGATGCCGGGTACACCGGCCGCGTGACCGTGCCGTTGCTGTGGGACACATTCGAGGAGCGAATCGTCAGTAACGAATCTTCCGAGATCATCCGCATGTTCAACTCGGCGTTCGACGGCCTCACCAATGATCACCAGGACTTCTATCCGCCCGCCCTGCGGACGGAGATCGACGCCCTCAACGAACGCATCTATCCGGCCATCAACAACGGCGTATACCGGGCGGGCTTCGCCACCACCCAGGAAGCCTACGAGGAAGCCTTCGGCGAACTGTTCCGCGAGCTGGACAGGCTGGAAGCGCTACTGGGCAAGCGTCGCTATCTGGCAGGAGCCCACCTGACCGAAGCCGACTGGAGACTGTTCACCACGCTGATCCGCTTCGATGCGGTCTATCACGGGCACTTCAAGTGCAACCTGAGGCGCCTGGCCGACTACCCCAACCTGTCTGGCTGGCTGCGTGAGCTCTATCAGTGGCCAGGCGTTGCCGAAACGGCGAACTTCGAGCACATCAAGGGGCATTACTACGCGAGCCACCGCACCATCAACCCGACCGGGATCATCCCCGCCGGCCCGCTGCAGGATTTCAACCAGCCCCACGGTCGCGACCACCTACCCGGCAAAGGGGTGGCTTAGTCGACCTGAGCCCCTTCGAACCAGGCGAGCTTGTCACGCAGTTGCACCACCTCGCCCACGATCACCAGCGTGGGCGCATGCACCTCATGCCGGGCGACCAATTGCGGCAGGTCGCCAAGCGTGCCGGTGAAGACCCGCTGGTTGCTGGTGGTGCCCTGCTGCACCAGGGCGGCCGGGGTATTGGCCGAGCGCCCGTGTCGGATCAGCTCGCTGCAGATACTCGGCAAGCCGACCAGGCCCATGTAGAAGACCAGGGTCTGGCCTGGCGCGACCAGGTCGCTCCAGGGCAGGTCGCTGCTGCCGTCCTTCAGATGCCCGGTGACGAAACGCACCGATTGGGCGTGGTCACGATGAGTCAGCGGGATACCGGCATAGGCCGCGCAGCCCGAGGCAGCGGTAATGCCCGGCACCACCTGGAAGGGAATGCCGTTGGCCGCCAGCTCGCCGATCTCCTCGCCACCACGCCCGAAGATGAACGGGTCTCCTCCCTTAAGGCGCAGCACGCGCTTGCCCTGGAGCGCCAGGTCGATCAACAGGCGATTGATCTCCTCCTGAGGCACGGCATGCTCCGAACGACGCTTGCCCACATAGATGCGTTCGGCGTCGCGCCGGCACATCTCGACGATCGGGCCCGCCACCAGGCGGTCGTAGAGCACCACGTCGGCCTGCTGCATCAGGCGAAGGGCGCGGAAGGTCAGAAGGTCGGGATCACCGGGGCCGGCGCCCACCAGGTAGACCTCGCCCAGCGCCCGCTGCGTGCCGCCACCCGCCACACGCTCTTCGAGCATGCGCTCGGCTTCGGCGGGCTGCCCGGCAAGCATGCGCTCGGCGATCGGCCCCTGGAAAACGTCCTCCCAGAACACGCGTCGCTGCTGCACATCGGGGAACAAGGCCTTGACCCGGCTGCGGAAACGCTTGGCGAGCCCCGCCAACTGGCCGTAGGCGGAAGGAATCCAGGTTTCGATCTTGGCGCGGATCAGCCGGGCCAGCACCGGGGCATCCCCGGCACTGGACACGGCGACGATCAGCGGCGAACGGTCGACGATGGCGGGAAAGATCACGCTGCACAGCGCCGGCGCATCGACCACGTTGACCGGCACGCCGCGCGCCTGGGCCTGCTGCGAGATCAATGCGTTGAGGGACTCGTCATCGGTCGCGGCAATGACCAGCACGCACTGGTCGAGGTCCGCCTCCACATAGCCACGGACATGGGCCAACCCTGACGAAGCCCCCACCAGCTCGATCAACTGGCTGTCGATCTGCGGCGCTACCACCCGGAGAACCGCCCCGGCATCCGCCAGCAGGCGAGCCTTGCGCAGTGCGACTTCGCCACCGCCGACGACGAGCACCTGACGGCCCTTGAGGTTATGGAAGAGCGGGAGGAAATCCATGGGAGCGCCTTGCTGCAGTGGTTGCCGTGGAAAACGACGCCCGCATCCGGCAGGGACCGGAACGCGGGCGCTCGGGGAGGCTCGAATCACTCCCGCGCAGGCGGGAGCGGCGAGGATCAACCGATGATTTCGATACCGCCCATGTAGGGCTTGAGGACTTCCGGCACGCGAATGGAGCCATCCGCCTGCTGGTAGTTCTCCAGCACGGCTACCAGGGTACGGCCGACGGCCAGGCCGGAGCCGTTGAGGGTGTGCACCAGCTCGGGCTTGCCGGTTTCCGGGTTGCGGTAGCGAGCCTGCATGCGGCGGGCCTGGAAGTCACCACAGTTGGAGCAGGAGGAAATCTCGCGGTATTTGTCCTGGCTCGGCACCCAGACCTCCAGGTCGTAGGTCTTGGTCGCGCCAAAGCCCATGTCGCCGGTGCACAGGGCGAGAACGCGATACGGCAGCTCCAGCAGCTGCAGGACCTTCTCGGCATTGGCGGTCAGGCCTTCCAGCGCCTCGAAGGACTTGGACGGCTCGACGATCTGCACCATCTCGACCTTGTCGAACTGGTGCTGGCGGATCATGCCGCGCGTGTCGCGACCGGAAGCGCCCGCCTCGCTGCGGAAGCAGGGGGTGTGGGCGACAAACTTCAACGGCAGTTGCTTCGCGTCGAGGATTGCACCGGCGACGATGTTGGTCAGGGACACTTCGGCGGTAGGGATCAGGTAGAGATCCGCTTCGTCCTCGCGACCAATCTTGAACAGGTCTTCCTCGAACTTGGGCAACTGGCCGGTGCCTTGCAGCGCCGGGGCCTGGACCAGGTAAGGGGTGTAGGCCTCTTCATAGCCGTGCTCGGCGGTATGCAGGTTGATCATGAACTGCGCCAGGGCACGGTGCAGGCGGGCGATGGGGCCGCGCAACAGGGCGAAACGCGCGCCGGAGAGCTTGGCGGCGGTTTCGAAGTCCAGCCAGCCATGGGTTTCACCCAGGCTCACGTGGTCCTTGATTTCGAAATCGAAGCTGCGCGGGGTTCCCCAGCGGCGGACCTCGACGTTGCCATCTTCGTCCTCGCCCACGGGGACGGAGGCGTCCGGCAGGTTGGGGATGTTCAGCAGCAGGTTGTCCAGTTCGGCCTGGATGCTCTCCAGTTCGCGCTTGCCCTCGTCCAGCTCGGTCCCCATGCGGTCGACATCGGCCAGCAGCGGCGCGATGTCCTCGCCGCGCTGCTTGGCCTGGCCAATGGCCTTGGAGCGACTGTTGCGCTCGGCCTGCAGCTGCTCGGTGCGGGTTTGCACGGACTTGCGCTGGTTCTCCAGGGATTCGAGGCGCGCCACGTCCAGTTGGAAGCCGCGGGTGGCGAGGCGATCGGCCACTTCCTGGGTCTGGGTGCGTACCAGTTTGGAATCGAGCATGTGAGGTTCCCGTCTATCAGAATTTGGTCAGTGTCAGGCCGGCCCAGGTCGCGAGCAGGCCTCCCAGCACGCTCACCGCCACATAGCCGAAGGCCAGGGGCAGCTGGCCGCTTTCCAGCAAGCGCAGCGTGTCCAGGGAAAAGGATGAAAACGTCGTCAGGCCGCCCAGAAAACCGACCATGAGCCCGGCACGGATCTCCACAGGCACTTCAGGACGCTGGAGGAACAGGCCGTAGAGAAAGCCGATGAGCAGGCAACCGACGATATTGACGGCAAGAGTACCGGCGTAGAAGTAACGAGGCCAGTGGGCAGCCACCCAGTTGCCCGTGGCGAAACGCAGCAGGGTGCCGACGATGCCACCCAGGGACACCGAGAGAATCAGGGGGCTCAAGGCCTTCTCCTTCTGGGGCTGCGCGCATCGAGCCCAGCCAGGTGATCGAGCTTGTCGCGAATCTTCAGCTCCAGCCCCCGAGGTACAGGCTGGTAGTACTGGCGGGGCTCGAGGTTCTCCGGGAAGTAGTCCTCGCCCGCCGCATAGGCATCCGGCTCGTCATGGGCGTAGCGATATTCGTCGCCGTAGCCGAGTTGCTTCATCAGCTTGGTCGGCGCATTGCGCAGGTGCAGCGGCACCTCGTGGGAACCGTTCTCGGCGACATCACGCATGGCCGCCTTGAAAGCGGTGTAGACAGCGTTGCTCTTCGGCGCGCAGGCCAGGTAGACGATGGCCTGGGCCACCGCCAATTCACCTTCCGGGCTGCCGAGGCGCTCCTGCACGTCCCAGGCGGCCAGGCACAGGCTCAAGGCACGGGGGTCGGCATTACCGATGTCTTCGCTGGCCATGCGCACCACGCGACGCGCGATGTAGAGCGGGTCGCAGCCACCGTCGATCATGCGTGCATACCAATAGAGCGCACCGTCGGGGCTGGAGCCACGCACCGACTTGTGCAGCGCGGAAATCTGGTCGTAGAAGGCCTCGCCACCCTTGTCGAAACGACGACGGCTGTCACCGAGCAGGTTTTGCAGCAGCTCGGGGGCGATCTCGCTGTCGTCCTCGGCGAGGTCCGCCGCATTCTCCAGCAGGTTGAGCAAGCGCCGGCCATCGCCGTCGGCTGCCGCCACCAGGATCGCGAAGCTCTCATCTGGCAGGCGCAGCTTGCGCTTGCCGAGCCCCTTGTCTTCGCTCAATGCGCGGTCGACGAGACGGCGCAGTGCCGCCTCGTCCAGGCTCTTGAGCACATAGACCCGGGCACGGGAAAGCAACGCGTTGTTCAGCTCGAACGAGGGATTCTCGGTGGTGGCACCGATGAAAATCAGCGTGCCGTCCTCGACATAGGGAAGGAAGGCATCCTGCTGGGATTTGTTGAAGCGATGCACCTCGTCGACGAAGAGGATGGTGCGGCGCCCGTACTGGGCGGCCTGCTGCTTGGCCATCTCCACCGACTGGCGGATTTCCTTGACGCCGGAGAGCACCGCGGAAATCGTCTCGAAATGGGCATCGCTGACCTGGGCCAGAAGCTTGGCCAGGGTGGTCTTGCCGACCCCGGGCGGCCCCCAGAAAATCATCGAGTGCAACGCCCCCTGCTCCAGCGCCTCACGCAGGGGCTTGCCCGGCGCCAGCAGGTGCTCCTGGCCAACGTACTCGTCCAGGCTGTTGGCACGCAGGCGCGCGGCCAGGGGCTGGGCGATGGGCTCGGAACGGAACAGGTCCATGGGTGCGCGTGAAACCTCTTATTCCTGAATGACGTCGGCGCCTTCCGGAACCTTGAAGTCGAACTGGGCGGCGTCGATGGCCTGGTTCATCTTCACGCCGAGGAAGAGGATGTTGGTGCGCTGGCCGACGCTGTCGATCAGTTGCATGTCGTTGATCACACCATTGCGGAAGGACAGGCGCAGGGTGTCGAACAAGGTGTCCTTGGCCTTCGGCTTGAGGATGAAGTCCACCACATCGCCTCCTTCCTTGTGGGCGATCTCGAAGTTCTCGCTGATCTTGGAGACATCGCCGGACAACAGCAGCGCAGGCGTGTGCGTGAGGCGCTGATCAAGGGTCTGGATGGTGACCTGTTCCAGGTCCGGGTCATACAGCCAGACCTTCTGCCCGTTGGAGACCAGCAGTTGCTCCATCGGCTCGTCGGTGTGCCAGCGGAACAGGCCCGGGCGCTTGAGGGCGAGCTCGCCGGAGGTTTCCTGAAGCTGGGTGCCGGAACCGTCGAGGGTCAGCTGGGAGAAGCGACCGGTGATGGTCTGGGCCTTGTTGAGCATTTCGGTCAGGCGGGCGATGGCCACCTGGTCATCAGCCTGGGCCTGCATGGCACCAAGGCTCAGTGCGGCAACGAGCAGCATGCGGATCAGTCGCATGGGGGTCCTCATCAGAATTCCGTTCAGGGTTAGTCGCGAACCGGGCCCGGCGCGATCACGTCACGCGAGCCGTTGGTGTTCATGGGCGTGACCACACCGGCCATCTCCATCGCCTCGATCATCCGGGCGGCACGGTTGTAGCCGATCTTCAGCTTGCGCTGTACCGCGGAAATGGACGCGCGGCGGCTCTCGGTGACGAAGCGCACGGCCTCGTCGTAGAGCGGGTCTTCCTCACTGCCTTCACCGCCCTCACCGCCATCGAAGCCGCCGCTGGAGCCACCACCACCCTCGTCGACACCCGCGAGAATGTCTTCGATGTAGTCGGGAGAGCCACGCAACTTCCAGGCCTCGACCACGCGATGCACCTCGTCATCGGAGACGAAGGCACCGTGGACACGGATCGGCAGGCCGGTGCCCGGCGGCAAGTAGAGCATGTCGCCGTGGCCCAGCAGTTGCTCGGCGCCGCCCTGGTCGAGGATGGTGCGCGAGTCGATCTTGCTGGAGACCTGGAAGGCCATGCGGGTCGGGATGTTGGCCTTGATCAGGCCGGTAATCACGTCCACCGAGGGGCGCTGGGTGGCGAGGATCAGGTGGATGCCCGCCGCACGTGCCTTTTGCGCGATACGGGCGATCAGCTCTTCCACCTTCTTGCCGACGATCATCATCATGTCGGCGAATTCATCGACGATCACCACGATGGTCGGCAATTGCTTCAGCAGCGGCGCTTCGTCTTCCATGCTCTCGCGGCGATAGAGCGGGTCGGTCAGCGGCGTGCCCGCCTCCTCCGCGTCCTTGACCTTGCGGTTGAAGCCCGCAAGGTTGCGCACGCCCATGGCGGCCATCAGCTTGTAGCGCCGCTCCATCTCGGCGACGCTCCAGCGCAGCGCGTTGGCGGCTTCCTTCATGTCGGTCACGACCGGGCACAGCAGGTGCGGAATGCCCTCGTAGATCGACAGTTCGAGCATCTTCGGGTCGATCATGATCAGCCTCGCCTGCTCGGGCGTGGACTTGAACAGGATCGACAGGATCATCGCGTTGACGCCCACGGACTTACCGGAGCCGGTGGTACCGGCCACCAGCAGGTGCGGCATGCGGGCCAGGTCGGTGATCACCGGGCGCCCGCCGATGTCATGGCCGAGGGCCATGGTGACCGGCGACTTGGCCTCGTCGTACTCGGTCGAGGACAGCACTTCGGAGAAGCGCACGATCTGGCGGTCTTCGTTGGGAATCTCGATGCCCACGGTGGTCTTGCCGGGAATGACCTCCACCACGCGGACGCTGATCACGGCGAGGGAACGCGCCAGGTCCTTGGCCAGGTTGGAGATACGGCTGACCTTGACGCCTGCGGCGGGCTGGATCTCGAAACGGGTGATCACGGGGCCCGGGTGCACGGATTCGACTATCACTTCGACGCCGAACTCCTTGAGCTTGATCTCCAGCAGGCGCGACATGGCCTCGAGGGATTCGGGGGAGTAGCTCTTCTGCTTCTTCTCGGCCACATCGAGAATGGAGATCGGCGGCAGGGTGCCCTCTACCGCGCTGTCGACGAACAGCGGGACCTGCTTCTCCTTCTGCACCCGCTTGCTGGGCTCGGCAGCCTTGGCCGGCGCAGGGGGCGTGATGACCGGTGCAGGACGCTTGTCGCGCTCGATCATGTGCTTGGCCAGGGCATCTTCGCGTTCGATCAGACGTTCCTTGACCTTCGCCTGCTCGCGACTGTCGCGAACCACGGGCGCGGCGACCTCGTTGACGCGGTCATCCACCTCGCGCAGCTTGGCCACGAGTTGCTTGCGCTCGGCACGTGCACTCCACCAGCGGTTGATCAGGCTCTGGATCAGCTCGACCAGGTCGAGGGTGATCTTGCCGGTCAGGTCCATCACCTTGAACCACGACAGGTCGGTGAAAACCGTCAGGCCGAAGAGGAACAGGGCGAAGAACATCAGTGTGCTGCCCTGCACGTTCAAGGCGTTGACCGCCAGGTGGCTGAGGCTTTCGCCCAGCGCACCGCCGGCGGATGCTGGCATGCCGACGCTGTCCTGGAAGTGGATATCGGCCAGCGCGGCGCCCGAAAGCACCAGAAAGACGAGGCCGATCAGGCGCCAGGAGAACAGCCAGCCACTCCAGTCGATGGCCTGGTGGCGATGACGGAACACCTGCAGCGTCTTGATCGCAAGCAGCAACGGGAAGATGTAGGCGAAGTAGCCCAGGGCCATGAAGAGGATGTCGGCGAACCAGGCGCCCAGGCGGCCTGCGGCGTTCTGTACCTGCTCGACATTGCTGGTGTGGGTCCAGCCCGGATCGGAAGAGTCGTAGGTGAGCAACGCCATCCACAGGTAGAGGCACAACGCGCCCAGCGCGATCAGCGCACCTTCCTTGAGGCGGTAATGCAATTGCTGGCGCCAGACGGGCGTCTGGGCAGTACTCGTGGAATTCTTCAAACGCCTTTTTTCCTGCGCCCTTGGCGCGTTCAAGAATCGGTTACTGGCGGAAATGCCGCCCATTGTACGGGTTTAACCGCCCGGCGCCACAGCGTCCGCCCTGGCCGCGGCGCGTTTTGCGGGTGATTCGTGCTTCGGTGTAGCATAGCCGCCAGCATCTTGCGCAGCGCTCAATTTGAGCATGCATTCTCTTTTGTGACAAAGACTTATGAGGCCTTTTTATGAGCGACGTCAAGCATTCACGCCTGATCATCCTTGGCTCCGGCCCAGCCGGTTACACCGCTGCCGTGTATGCCGCCCGCGCCAACCTCAAACCCGTTGTCATCACCGGCATCCAGCCGGGCGGCCAGCTCACCATCACCACCGAGGTCGACAACTGGCCGGGTGACGTCGAAGGCCTCACCGGCCCCGCCCTGATGGAGCGCATGCAGAAGCACGCCGAGCGCTTCGACACCGAGATCGTCTACGACCACATCCACACCGCCGAGTTGCAGCAGCGCCCCTTCATCCTCAAGGGCGACAGCGGCACCTATAGCTGCGACGCGCTGATCATCGCCACCGGCGCCTCCGCCCAGTACCTGGGCCTGCCGTCCGAAGAGGCCTTCGCCGGCAAGGGCGTATCGGCCTGCGCCACCTGCGACGGCTTCTTCTACCGCAACCAAGTGGTCTGCGTGATCGGCGGCGGCAACACCGCCGTCGAGGAGGCCCTCTACCTCTCCAATATCGCCAAGGAAGTCCACCTGATCCACCGCCGCGACAAGCTGCGCTCGGAGAAGATCCTCCAGGACAAGCTGTTCGAGAAAGCCAAGAACGGCAACGTGCGCCTGCACTGGAATCACACCCTGGAAGAGGTACTGGGCGACGCCACCGGCGTGACCGGCGTCCGACTGAAAGACACCACAAACGGCGAAACCAAGGAAATGCCCCTGGCCGGTGTATTCATCGCCATCGGCCACAAGCCCAACACCGAACTGTTCCAGGGCCAGCTGGAAATGCGTGACGGCTACCTGGTGGTCCGCGGCGGCTCCGAAGGCAACGCCACCGCCAGCAGCATCGAGGGCGTCTTCGCCGCTGGCGACGTGGCCGACCACGTCTATCGCCAGGCCATCACCTCGGCAGGTGCCGGCTGCATGGCCGCGCTGGATGCCGAAAAATTCCTCGACGACAACTGAGGCGCAGGGGCGGCGCACCTCACGCCGCCCTCCCCTTCCCATGCTGACCTGGCTTAGCCGCGAAAACCTGACCTTCCCGCCCCTCGAGCGCGCCCTCCGCGAGCCCAATGGACTGCTGGCGGCCGGCGGCGACCTGTCCCCCGAACGCTTGGTCCAGGCCTATCGCCACGGCTGCTTCCCCTGGTTCCAGGACGGCCAGCCGATCCTCTGGTGGTCACCCGACCCGCGCACCGTTCTACCCCCGCAGGAAGTGCATGTTTCCCGCAGCCTCGCCAAGCTGATCCGCCAGCAACGTTTCCGCGTCACCTTCGACCAGGATTTCGCCGCCGTCATCGCGGCCTGCGCCGGGCCACGCAGCTATACCGATGGCACCTGGATCACCACGCCGATGCAGGCCGCCTATCTGGAACTGCATCGCCGCGGCGTCGCCCACTCGGTCGAGGTCTGGCTGGATGGCGAACTGGTCGGCGGCCTTTACGGGCTCGCCATGGGCAAGCTGTTCTTCGGCGAATCCATGTTCAGCCGCACCGACAACGCCTCCAAGGTCGGGTTCGTGACCCTCACCCGCCACCTCAACGACTGGGGCTTCGTGCTCATCGACTGCCAGATGCCGACCCAGCACCTGCACAGCTTCGGCGCCCGCTCGATCACCCGCGAGAAGTTCTCACGCTACCTCCAGCTTTATCTCGACCAACCCAACAGCGCCAACTGGGCTGTCGCCTAGGCGAGTCGCCAAGCCTGGCTTACACTTGCGGAAGGCTTTTTCGAGATTCGACCATGACCGAGCTGGCTCGCCTGAAGTTCTATGCCACTCAACCGCATCCTTGCAGCTACCTGCCCGAGGAACAGGCCACCACACTGTTTCTCGATCCCAGCCAGCCGATGGATGTGGAGGTCTACGCCGAGCTCTCGGAAATGGGTTTCCGCCGCAGCGGCGACCACCTCTACCGCCCCCATTGCCAGCGTTGCACCGCCTGCGTACCGGCCCGCATCCCCGCCGATGCCTTCGCACCCAGCCGCCAGCAGCGGCGCATCCTCAAGCGCAACACCGACATCGAAGTCCGTGCCGTTCGCCCAGCGTTCAACGAGGAGTACTACGCCCTCTATGTGCGCTACATCGAGGAGCGCCATGCCGACGGCGACATGTACCCACCAAGCCGTGATCAGTTTTCCACCTTCCTGGTCCGCGACCTGCCGTTCTCGCGCTTCTACGAATTCCGCCTGGAGGGTCGCCTGGTCGCGATTGCCGTAACCGACGTCCTGCCCAACGGCCTATCGGCCGTCTACACCTTCTACGATCCGTCGGAAGAGCGCCGCAGCCTGGGCCGCTTCGCCATCCTCTGGCAGATCGGCGAGACCTTGCGCCTGGGCCTCCAGGCGGTCTATCTCGGCTACTGGATCAAGAACTGCAGGAAGATGAACTACAAGACCCAGTACCGCCCCATCGAGCTGTTCGTCAATCAGCGCTGGGTCACCCTCACCTGAAACCCTTGGCTTACGATGCATTTTTCGGGCACAATGCACGCCGTTTTTGCCAGGCGCCGTTTGCACCCGGCCAATCATTGATACCGAGGGCTTTACTGCATGTCGAAAGAAGACAGCTTCGAAATGGAAGGCACTGTCATCGATACCCTGCCCAACACCATGTTCCGCGTGGAGTTGGAAAACGGGCACGTCGTCACCGCGCATATTTCCGGCAAGATGCGCAAGAACTACATCCGCATCCTTACCGGTGACAAGGTTCGCGTCGAGCTGACCCCCTATGACCTGAGCAAAGGCCGCATCACCTACCGCGCCCGCTAATCAGGCACACAACAAAAAGCCCGGCAATCGCCGGGCTTTTTGCGTTTCTCCATATCAGCATCAGGCCATTTCAGCAGTGGTTTCGAAGTCGAATTCGAGCTCATCGTCCTTCACGTCGATGTGGACCACGCCGCCGTGCTCGGCCAACTCGCCGAAGAGGATCTGCTCCGCCAATGGACGCTTGATCTTGTCCTGGATCAGGCGCGCCATCGGTCGAGCCCCCATCTGCGCGTCATAGCCACGCTCACCCAGCCAACCGCGCGCCTCGTCACTGACGACCAGTTGAACGCGCTTGTCTTCCAACTGGGCCTGCAGCTCGGTCAGGAACTTGTCGACGACGTTCTTGATGGTTTCGTGAGTGAGGCGACCGAACTGGATGATGGTGTCCAGGCGGTTGCGGAACTCCGGCGTGAAGCTCTTCTTGATCACTTCCATCGCATCGGACGAGTGGTCCTGATGGGTGAAGCCGATGGAGGCGCGCGACGCGGTTTCAGCCCCCGCGTTGGTGGTCATGATCACGATGACGTTACGGAAATCCGCCTTGCGGCCGTTATTGTCGGTGAGCGTACCGTGGTCCATGACCTGCAGAAGCAGGTTGAAGACCTCGGGATGCGCCTTCTCGATCTCGTCGAGCAGGAGGACACAGTGCGGCATCTTGGTGATGGCTTCGGTGAGCAACCCACCCTGATCGAAACCGACGTACCCCGGAGGCGCACCGATGAGGCGCGAAACGGTGTGCCGCTCCATGTACTCGGACATGTCGAAGCGCACCAACTCGATCCCCATGGCCTTAGCCAACTGACGAGCGACCTCGGTCTTGCCCACACCAGTGGGGCCGGCGAAGAGGAAGGAGCCCACGGGCTTGTCCGGCGACTTGAGACCCGCCCGGGACAGCTTGATGGCAGTCGACAGGGAGTCGATGGCCGCATCCTGGCCGAATACCGTCAGCTTCAGGTCGCGCTCGAGGTTGCGCAGCAACTCCTTGTCGGAGCTGGTGACGTGCTTCGGAGGAATCCGCGCGATCTTGGCGACGATGTCCTCGACCTGCGCAACATCGATACGCGGAGCGCGCTTGTCTTCAGGCTGCAAGCGCTGATAGGCACCCGCCTCGTCGATGACGTCGATGGCCTTGTCCGGCATATGACGGTCGTTGATATAGCGCGCCGCGAGCTCGGCAGCCGCACGCAACGCCTCATCGCTGTATTCGATGTGGTGGTGCTGCTCGAAGCGCCCCTTCAGGCCACGAAGGATGCCGACGGTGTCCTCCACGGAGGGCTCGGTAACATCGACCTTCTGGAAGCGCCGCGCCAGTGCGCGATCCTTCTCGAAGATGCCACGGAACTCCTGGAAGGTCGTGGAACCGATGCAGCGGATCTCACCGGAAGAGAGCAGCGGCTTCAGCAGGTTGGACGCATCCATTACCCCGCCCGAGGCAGCGCCAGCTCCGATGATGGTATGGATCTCGTCGATGAAGAGAATGGCGTGCGGGCGCTTGCGCAGCTCGTTCAGCAGCGCCTTGAAGCGCTTCTCGAAGTCACCACGGTATTTGGTGCCCGCAAGCAAAGCCCCCAGGTCCAGCGAATAGACGACGCTGTCGGCCAGCAGGTCGGGGACCTGATTGTCGACGATGCGCTTGGCCAGGCCTTCGGCGATGGCCGTCTTACCTACGCCCGCCTCCCCCACCAGCAACGGGTTGTTCTTGCGGCGACGGGCAAGGATCTGCGCTACGCGCTCGACCTCGGCCTCGCGCCCGACCAGCGGATCGATGCGCCCCTGGCGCGCCAGCTCGTTCAGATTGCTCGCATAGGCATCCAGAGGATGCCCAGCGGAAGAGGATTCCCCACCTTCGTCATCCTGCATTTCCTGCTCGCTATCATGCTGCTCGCCATGGCCGGGCACCTTGGAGATGCCGTGGGCGATGTAGTTGACGACATCGATACGGGCGACGCTCTGCTGCTTGAGCAGGAATACCGCCTGGCTTTCCTGCTCGCTGAAGATGGCCACCAGCACGTTGGCACCGGTGACTTCGCGCTTGCCCGAGCTCTGCACGTGGAACACGGCGCGCTGCAACACGCGCTGGAAACCGAGCGTGGGCTGGGTTTCGCGGTCCTCGTCATGCTGGGGGATCAGCGGCGTGGTGGAGTCAATGAATTCCTGCAGGTCATGCCGCAGCTTGTCCAGGTTCGCACCACAGGCTTTCAGCACTGCAGAAGCGGCATCGTTATCAAGAAGGGCAAGCAACAGATGCTCGACCGTCATGAACTCATGACGCTTGGCGCGGGCCTCCTTGAAGGCAAGATTGAGGGTGACTTCGAGCTCACGGTTTAACATAGCTTCACCTCATACCCAAGCGGTCGGCGTTAACCGTCCTTCTCGATCTCACAGAGTAGCGGATGCTGACTCTCTCTCGCGTATTGATTCACCTGCATAGCCTTGGTTTCAGCAATATCGCGTGTAAACACCCCACAGACCGCCCGCCCCTCGGTGTGAACGGTCAGCATGACCTTGGTCGCCGTCTCGCGGTTGTGGTTGAAGAACACCTCAAGCACCTCGACGACGAAATCCATCGGCGTGTAGTCATCGTTAAACATGACCACCTTATACATAGGTGGCGCTTGAAGGATCGGCTTGGCTTCCTGGACGACCAGACCCGTGTCGTCGTCCCCATGATGCTCAGGGCGATCCTGATTGAATGTTAGTCGAATCTGGCTGCTTGCATGCATGCTGGAATAAAGCTTCTTGATAGGCGAAAGGGAGACGCCGTTTGGACTTTGACCCGCTTCTCAGCTGGTCGCTGCATCGCCTTGACTAAAGGCAAAACGGTGTTACAAACAATGGATACCCACCTACGGGTATCAGGGGTTCCGCACCCTCGTCCATTCGGTCGAAACAGGCGCGGGGTCGAAGTGGATGATACTCCAGTGATGGAGTCCTTTGCAGAGGGATATCAGCATGGTTAGCGGTAAGGTCAAGTGGTTCAACAACGCCAAGGGCTATGGATTTATCCTCGCTGACGGCCGAGATGAGGACCTGTTCGCCCATTATTCGGCCATCCAGATGGATGGTTACAAAACCTTGAAAGCTGGCCAACCGGTAAGCTTCGATATCATCCAGGGCCCCAAAGGCCTGCACGCCGTGAACATCAGTACGGTCACGGCAAACTCCGAAGCACCTGCCGCCACTGCCAGCCTCCCCCAGGGCAGCACGGTCGAAGCTTGAGCCCATTCCTTAGGGCATAAAAAAGGCCGGTCATGATGACCGGCCTTTTCGTTACGCCATCAGTCTCACATGTGAGCGATGGTGGCGTCGCCGAAGCCAGAGCAGGAAACCAGCTTGGCACCGTCCATCAGGCGCTCGAAGTCGTAAGTCACGGTCTTCGCAGCGATGGCACCGTTGGTGCCCTTGATGATCAGGTCGGCAGCCTCGGTCCAACCCATGTGGCGCAGCATCATCTCGGCGGAGAGGATGACCGAACCCGGGTTGACCTTGTCCTGGCCAGCGTACTTGGGCGCAGTGCCGTGGGTCGCTTCGAACATGGCGATGGTGTCGGACAGGTTGGCACCCGGAGCGATGCCGATCCCACCCACCTCGGCCGCCAGGGCGTCGGACAGGTAGTCACCGTTCAGGTTCAGGGTGGCGATCACGTCGTACTCGGCCGGACGCAGCAGTATCTGCTGCAGCATGGCGTCGGCAATGGCGTCTTTCACCACGATGTTCTTGCCGGTGTTGGGGTTCTTGAACTGCATCCACGGGCCGCCATCCAGCAGCTCGGCGCCGAACTCTTCACGCGCGACTTCGTAGCCCCACTCTTTGAAGGCACCTTCGGTGAACTTCATGATGTTGCCTTTGTGGACGATGGTCACGGAGCTGCGATCGTTGTCCACGGCGTACTGCAGGGCCTTGCGCACGAGACGCTTGGTGCCTTCCAGTGAAACCGGCTTGATGCCGATACCGCAGTTTTCGGTGAAGCGAATCTTCTTGACGCCCATTTCCTCGGTGAGGAACTTGATGACCTTCTCGGCCTCAGGGGAGCCAGCTTTCCACTCGACGCCTGCGTAGATGTCTTCCGAGTTCTCGCGGAAGATCACCATGTCCACGTCACCGGGCTTCTTGACCGGGCTGGGCACGCCTTCGAACCAGCGAACGGGGCGCTGGCAAACATACAGGTCCAGCTCCTGGCGCAGGGCCACGTTCAGGGAGCGGATGCCACCACCGACCGGAGTGGTCAGCGGGCCTTTGATGGAAACGACGTAGTCACGTACCGCTTCCAGGGTTTCTTTCGGCAGCCAGGTGTCCTGGTCGTAGACCTGGGTGGCCTTCTCGCCAGCGTAGACTTCCATCCAGGAGATCTTGCGAGTGCCGTTGTAGGCCTTGGCAACGGCGGCATCTACCACCTTGATCATGACTGGGCTGATGTCGACGCCGATGCCATCGCCTTCGATGAAGGGGATGATCGGGTTGTTCGGGACGTTCAGGGACATATCGGCATTGACGGTGATTTTGTCACCGGTAGCAGGCACCTGGATCTTTTGGTATCCCATGCTGGACTCCGTAGTTCTCGTGGTCTGACAACCATCACGCGGTCGGCGCGACGGATGGATCTTGGGTCTCGGAAAGGCGGCACATTCTTGTAGTTTTTCTACAGAAAGTCACGCACTTTTCCTTGTTTATGCAGATCGGGCTGGCAGTTAAACCCGCATGAAACCTGTGCTTTAGCCGTGCATGTAGTCAAACTACAACATCGCTACACATGGCCACCTGAGCAAGCGCTATTCATCCTAGCAGCTTGCTTCCGGATTGCCGCTCCTCTCGCCTCCCCCTCTGCGGATGACTAAGATTGGCCGCCCACCGAGGAGGATCCCATGCGCTTCACCCCCCATGTCACAGTCGCCACCCTGGTAGAAGACCAGGGCCGTTTTCTGATGGTCGAGGAGATATCGGATGGCCGGGCGGTATTAAACCAGCCTGCCGGCCACTTGGAAGCCGACGAAAGTCTCATCCAGGCCGCCCTGCGCGAAACCCTCGAGGAAACCGGCTGGGAAGTCGAGTTGACCGCCGTCACCGGCATCTACCTCTATACCGCGCCGAGCAACGGCGTGACCTACCAGCGCGTCTGCTTCGCCGCACGCCCGCTGCGCCACCGTCCCGAGCGCGAGCTCGACACCGGCATCATCGGCCCACGCTGGCTGACCCGTGACGAGCTCCTGGCGCACCGTGAACAATGGCGCAGCCCACTGATCATCCGCTGCATCGACGACTACCTGGCCGGAGAACGCTTCCCCCTGAGCCTGATCCGCGACCCGGCGTGATCGCCCGAGCCGACCGCACCTGTTAGAATCCCGTTCTTTTTTGCAGCAGTCCCAGAGTCTTATGTCCGATACAGCCAAAACCCGCGTGATCGTCGGCATGTCCGGCGGCGTGGACTCTTCCGTTTCCGCCCTCCTGCTGATGGAACAGGGTTACCAGGTGGAAGGCCTGTTCATGAAGAACTGGGACGAGGACGACGGCACCGAATATTGCACCGCCAAGGAAGACCTGGCGGACGCCCAGGCCGTGTGCGATCGCATCGGCATCAAGCTGCACACAGCCAACTTCGCCGCCGAGTACTGGGACAACGTGTTCGAGCACTTCCTCGCCGAATACAAGGCGGGCCGCACGCCCAACCCGGATATCCTCTGCAACCGCGAGATCAAGTTCAAAGCCTTCCTCGACTACGCCCTGATGCTCGGTGCCGACCTCATCGCCACCGGCCATTACGTGCGTCGCCGCGACGTCGACAGCCGCACCGAGCTGCTCAAGGGCCTGGACCCGAACAAGGACCAGAGCTACTTCCTCCACGCCGTCGGCGGCAAGGAAATTGCCCGCACCCTGTTCCCCGTCGGCGAACTGGAAAAGCCCGAAGTCCGCGCCATCGCCGAGAAACACGGCCTGGCCACCGCGAAGAAGAAAGACTCCACCGGCATCTGCTTCATCGGTGAGCGCCGCTTCAGCGACTTCCTCAAGCAATACCTGCCGGCCCAGCCCGGCGACATCGAAACCACCGACGGCGAAGTCATCGGCCGCCACCACGGCCTGATGTACCACACCATCGGCCAGCGCCAGGGTCTCGGCATCGGCGGCATGAGGGATGCCAGCGACGAACCCTGGTACGTCCTGGCCAAGGACGTCGCGCGCAACGTACTGGTCGTCGGCCAGGGCAACGAACACCCCTGGCTGTTCTCCCGCGCCCTGCTCGTCTCGGAGATCTTCTGGGTCAACCCGATCGAGCTCGACCAGCCCCGCCCCCTGACCGCCAAGGTCCGCTACCGGCAGAGCGACCAGGCCTGCACCCTGGAGCGCACCGCCAATGGCTACCGTGCAGTCTTCGACGCCCCCCAGAGGGCTGTAACGCCCGGCCAGTCGGTCGTCTTCTATGACGGCGAAATCTGCCTGGGTGGCGGCGTGATCGAAACGGCCGAAGCCTGGGACGCCGAGGTGCGCCGCCCATGACGCCCCTGCAGGAACAACTCGTAGCACTGGGCGCCGTGTTCGAAGCCGCCGTGCTGGTGGACAAGATCGCCAAGACCGGCCAGGTCAGCGAAGCGCCGCTGGGCTGCATGCTCGGCAGCCTGCTGGTTCGCGACCCGAAGAACACCCTGGACGTCTATGGCGGCGACGACATCAACCTGCGCGACGGCTACAAGGCCCTGATCAGCGCCCTGGAACGCGAGCCCAGCAGCCTGCAGCGCGAACCGCTGCGCTACGCCCTATCGCTACTGACCCTGGAGCGCCAGCTGAACAAGCGCGAGGACATGCTGCAACTGATCGGCAGCCGGCTCGACCAGATCCAGCAGCAGACGCAGCACTTCGGCGTCGTCCACGACAACGTCATCGCCTCGTGCGGCAGCCTCTACCAGGACACCCTCAGCACCTTCCGCCAGCGCATCCAGGTCCATGGCGACATGCGCCACCTGCAACAACCCAGCAATGCCGCCAAGATCCGCGCCCTGCTGCTCACCGGCATCCGCTCCGCCCGTCTCTGGCGCCAACTCGGCGGCCATCGCTGGCAGCTGCTGTTCAGCCGCCGCAAGCTGCTGGGCGAGCTCTATCCCATGCTGCGCAGCTGAATTCGCGGGCAAGCGCCGAACGGCGCAAGCCCGCTCACGTTATCGGGGCCGGTTTTCGTGTATGATGTGCGCCCTTTTCGTTGACCGATTGTCCGAGAACGCCCCATGCAGCTCTCCTCGCTCACCGCGGTTTCCCCCGTCGATGGCCGCTACGCCGGCAAAACCAACGCACTGCGCCCGATCTTCAGTGAATATGGCCTGATCCGCTTCCGCGTACAGGTCGAAGTCCGCTGGCTGCAACGCCTTGCCGCCCACGGCGGCGTTCCGGAAGTCGCCCCCTTCTCCGCCGAAGCCAACGCCCTGCTGAACGAGCTGGCCGAGAACTTCCAGCTGGAGCACGCCGAGCGCATCAAGGAAATCGAGCGCACCACCAACCACGACGTCAAGGCCGTGGAGTACCTGCTCAAGGAGCAGGCCGCCAAGCTGCCGGAACTGGCCAAGGTCAGCGAGTTCATCCACTTCGCCTGCACCAGCGAGGACATCAACAACCTGTCCCACGCCCTGATGCTGCGCGAAGGCCGCGACGGCGTGCTGCTGCCGCTGATGCGCCAGACCGCCAACGCCATCCGTGAGCTGGCGATCCGCTTCGCCGACGTGCCGATGCTCTCCCGCACCCACGGCCAGCCCGCCTCCCCCACCACACTGGGCAAGGAGCTGGCCAACGTCGTCTACCGCCTGGAGCGCCAGATCGCCCAGGTAGCCGCCGTACCGCTGCTGGGCAAGATCAATGGTGCCGTGGGCAACTACAACGCCCACCTCTCGGCCTACCCGGAAATCGACTGGGAAGCCAACGCCCGCGAATTCATCGAAGGTGACCTGGGCCTGAGCTTCAACCCCTACACCACCCAGATCGAGCCGCACGACTACATCGCCGAGCTGTTCGACGCCATCGCCCGCTTCAACACCATCCTCATCGACTTCGATCGCGACGTCTGGGGCTACATCTCCCTCGGCTACTTCAAGCAGAAGACCGTCGCCGGCGAGATCGGCTCCTCGACCATGCCGCACAAGGTCAACCCGATCGACTTCGAGAACTCCGAAGGCAACCTCGGCATCGCCAACGCCCTGTTCCAGCACCTGGCCAGCAAGCTGCCGATCTCCCGCTGGCAGCGCGACCTGACCGACTCCACCGTGCTGCGCAACCTCGGCGTCGGCTTCGCCCACAGCGTCATCGCCTACGAAGCCAGCCTCAAGGGCATCGGCAAGCTCGAGCTGAACGAAGCACGCATCGCCGCCGACCTGGACGCCTGCTGGGAAGTCCTCGCCGAACCGATCCAGACCGTGATGCGCCGCTACGCCATCGAAAACCCCTACGAGAAGCTGAAGGAACTGACCCGCGGCAAGGGCATCAGCCCCGAAGCGCTGCAGACTTTCATCGACGGCCTCGACATGCCGGCCGAAGCCAAGGCCGAACTGCGCAAGCTGACCCCCGCCGCCTACATCGGCAACGCGGCGGCCCAGGCCAAGCGTATTTGACGGCTATCGCCCCCTTGCACGCCCGGCTGTGCCGGGCGTTTTTATTTGAAAGGTTCCGCCATGACTTCCGATCTCCCCCTGCAAATCCTCGGCGGCATCTCCGCCCGTGAATTCCTCCGCGACTACTGGCAGAAGAAACCCCTGCTGATCCGCCAGGCCATCCCGGACTACGAGAGCCCCATCTCCCCCGACGAGCTGGCCGGCCTGTCCCTGGAAGAGGAAGTCGAATCGCGCCTGGTGATCGAACATGGCGAGCACCCGTGGGAGCTGCGTCGCGGCCCGTTCTCCGAAGACACCTACCAGGGCCTGCCGGAAAAGGACTGGACCCTCCTCGTCCAGTCCGTCGACCAGTTCGTCCCGGAAGTCGCCGAACTGCTGGAGCATTTCCGCTTCCTGCCCAGCTGGCGCATCGACGACATCATGGTCAGCTTCGCCGCCCCCGGCGGCGGTGTCGGCCCGCACTACGACAACTACGACGTTTTCCTGCTCCAGGCCCATGGCCAGCGCCGCTGGAAGATCGGCCAGATGTGCGACGCCTCGAGCCCACTGCTGCCCCACGCCGACCTGCGCATCCTCGCCGACTTCCAGGGCACCGATGAATGGGTACTGGAGCCGGGCGACATGCTCTACCTGCCGCCGCGCCTGGCCCACTTCGGCATCGCCGAGGACGACTGCATGACCTACTCGGTCGGCTTCCGCGCCCCCAGCGCCGCTGAAGTACTGACCCATTTCACCGACTTCCTCGCCCAGTTCATCCCGGACGAAGAACGCTACAGCGATGCCGACATCGCGCCGGTCAGCGACCCCTACCAGATCCAGCAGGACTCCCTCGACCGCCTCAAGGCCCTGCTGGCCGAGCACATGAGCGACGAACGCCTGCTGCTGACCTGGTTCGGCCAGTTCATGACCGAGCCGCGCTATCCCGAGCTGGTCGCCGGCACCGAAGTGGAAGAAGACGAGTTCGTCGGCGCCCTGGAAGATGGCGCCGTGCTGATCCGCAACCCCAGCGCCCGCATGGCCTGGTCCGAAGTGGATATCGGCCTGGTGCTCTTCGCCAGCGGCCAGAGCCGCCTGCTGCCCAGCAGCCTGCGCGAGCTGCTGAAACTCGTCTGCGCCAGCGACGCATTGCACATCGACAACCTCGGCCAATGGCTGGCCGACGAGGACGGGCGTAAGCTTCTATGGGAACTGGTCAAGCAAGGAAGTCTGGAGTTTGCCGATGAGTGAGATACACGTCCGCATCGCCGATTGGCAGAAGGACAATGCCGACCTGCGCCGCATCCGCGAAACCGTGTTCATCGCCGAACAGGCGGTGGCACCGGAGCAGGAATGGGATGCGGAAGACGTCGACGCGGTCCACTTCCTCGCCCTGGAACGCGACTACGCCATCGGCACCGCGCGCCTGCTGCCCGATGGTCACATCGGCCGCGTCTCGGTGCTCAAGGACTGGCGCGGCCTGCGGGTCGGCGACCGCCTGCTGGAAGCGGTGATCGCCGAAGCGGAGCGTCGCGGCCTCAAGCAGCAGATGCTCTCCGCCCAGGTGCACGCCACCCCCTTCTATGAGCGCCACGGCTTTCGCGTCGTCAGCGGCGAGTTCCTCGAAGCCGGCATCCCCCACGTGGACATGGTGCGCGACAGCCAGTAGAGGTCGATATGGAACCCAACGCCCCGGAAAACCAAGAGCCCGATGCCGAATTGCCGGCCATCGAATTCCAGTCACCGGGGCGTTTCGAGGTCCACAACCCGGCCCCGGATCTGCGCGAGCCGGCCCCCTGGGAGCCCGCGCCCTACACCCTTGGCGAACACACCGACCTGCAGCGCTTCGCCAAACCCGACGATGCACGCCCCCACGCCCTCGCCCTGCTGCAACAGGCGCAGCGCAGCCTGTGCCTCTACACGCCGGACCTCGAAGCCTGGCTCTACCACCACAGCAGCATCCAGGACGCCTGCACCCGCTTCCTCCTGGCCAACCCGCGCAACCGCCTGCGCATCCTGATACGTGACGTCACGCGCCCGGTGAAGGAAGGCCATCGCCTGCTCAACCTGGTGCGCCGCCTGTCCAGCAACAGCCAGATACGCAAACTCAACCCCGATCACTCCAACGAAGAGTGCGCCTACCTGCTGGTGGATGATCGCGGCCTGCTGCTGCGCCCGGAACTGGACAGCTTCTCCGGCTACGCTCTGTACAACGACCCCGGGCGCTGCCGCCTGCGCCAGGCCCAGTTCGACCAGGCCTGGGAGCAGAGCGTCAGCGATCCCGACCTGCGGAGTTTCCTGCTATGACCCCACGCGCGCTCCTCGCCGCCCTGCTCCTTGCCCTGAGCCTGCCGCTCCAGGCCGCGACCGAGGTGATCCCGCTTAACTACCGCACCGCCGAGGACGTGATGCCCGTGGTGCAATCGGTGCTCGGCAACGAAGGCCGCGTCAGCGCCTACGGCAACCAGCTGATCGTCAATGCCGAGCCGGCGAAGATCCAGGAACTGCGCAAGGTCCTTGGCCAGCTGGACACCGCGCCCAAGCGCCTGCTGATCTCCGTGGACACCAGCGACAGCAATTACCAGGACGACCGCGGCTATGCGGTCAACGGCTCGGCCAGCGTAGGCGGCGTCGACGTAGAAGCCGGGCGTGGCGAGGTGCGCGGCCGCGACCAGGTGCGCATCATCCGCCGCAGCACCGACAGCCGCGGCGGCGGCGTGCAACAGGTCCAGGCCAGCGAGGGCTACCCGGCGCTGATCCAGGTCGGCCAGAGCGTTCCCATCACCACCGCCAGCACCGGCCCCTACGGGCAGGTCTACAGCAACACCGAATACCGCAACGTGACCCGCGGCTTCTATGTCACCGCCAGCGTCACCGGCGACATCGTCCACGTCAGCATCAGCAGCAACAGCGACCGTCTGAGTCAGTCCCAGCCCGGCGTGATCGACGTGCAGAGCACCGATACCCGCGTCAGCGGTCGTCTCGGCGAGTGGATCACGGTCGGCGGCGTCAATCAGTCCAGCCAGTCCGATGACAGCGGCTTCCTGCAGCGCCGCAGCACCCAGGGCGGCGAAAACATGACCATGCGCCTGAAGGTCGACAGCCTCGACTGACCCACCCCTTCCCTGACCAATCGGTCGTTCTTAAGACTTATGTAGTAGTGCGAAAAAATCACTACAAAACGTTTGACGAACACTTGTTTGAAGCGCATCATGGCCCCGCTCCCGCTAACCAGGGGCCCTGCAACGGGCTCCCGGGCCGCGCTCAATACCTTCGAGCCGTCCCGTGTTGTTACAGCCCACAAGGCAGTTCGACGAGGTTGCGACTGGAACGAAGTTGTCCTGAGGGACGGGGAAGCGTTTAACGCAGCAGCCAGATCGACGATCCAACCGAACCTGATCCGCCAAAGGCATCCACGAGCCGAAGGCGAGCAGTCCGGACAGCGAGGTCATCTGTACCGCTCGTCTCGTCACCCCTCCTCTCGAGTGTCCTACTCGTACCGGTCACATTCTCGACGTTCTGTGGTGAGCTACCCGTGATGCCTTCCAGGGCTTAACAGGGGGAAGTCGGTGCTCAACCAAACACATTTGAAGGATTGACCATGTCCGCATATCAAAACGACATCAAGGCAGTTGCCGCTCTGAAAGAAGCCGCAGGCAACAGCTGGAGCGCTATCAACCCGGAATCCGTCGCCCGTATGCGCGCCCAGAACCGCTTCAAGACCGGTCTGGACATCGCCAAGTACACCGCGGCCATCATGCGCAAGGACATGGCCGAATACGACGCCGACGCCTCCGTCTACACCCAGTCCCTGGGCTGCTGGCACGGCTTCATCGGTCAGCAGAAGCTGATCTCCATCAAGAAGCACCTGAAGACCACCAACAAGCGCTACCTCTACCTGTCCGGCTGGATGGTTGCGGCCCTGCGTTCCGACTTCGGCCCGCTGCCGGACCAGTCGATGCACGAGAAAACCGCCGTTTCCGGCCTGATCGAAGAGCTCTACACCTTCCTGCGCCAGGCTGACGCCCGCGAACTGGACCTGCTCTTCACCGCCCTGGACGCTGCCCGCGCCGCTGGCGACAAGGTCAAGGCCGACGAGATCCAGGCCCAGATCGACGGCTACGAAACCCACGTCGTTCCGATCATCGCCGACATCGACGCTGGCTTCGGTAACCCGGAAGCCACCTACCTGCTGGCCAAGAAGATGATCGAAGCGGGTGCCTGCTGCATCCAGATCGAGAACCAGGTTTCCGACGAGAAGCAGTGCGGCCACCAGGACGGCAAAGTGACCGTTCCGCACGAAGACTTCCTCGCCAAGATCAACGCAGTTCGCTACGCCTTCCTCGAGCTGGGCGTTGACGACGGCGTGATCGTTGCCCGTACCGACTCCCTGGGTGCCGGCCTGACCAAGCAGATCGCCGTGACCAAGCAGCCGGGCGACCTGGGCGACCAGTACAACTCCTTCCTGGACTGCGAAGAAATCACCCCTGCCGAGCTGAAGAACGGCGACGTGGTGATCAACCGCGAAGGCAAGCTGCTGCGTCCCAAGCGCCTGCCGTCCAACCTGTTCCAGTTCCGTGCCGGCACTGGCGAAGACCGCTGCGTACTGGACTGCATCACCAGCCTGCAGAACGGCGCCGACCTGCTGTGGATCGAAACCGAGAAGCCGCACGTTGGCCAGATCAAGGGCATGGTTGATCGCATCCGTCAGGTCATC
Organism: Pseudomonas sp. USHLN015; assembly: GCF_037153275.1. NCBI lineage: Bacteria > Pseudomonadati > Pseudomonadota > Gammaproteobacteria > Pseudomonadales > Pseudomonadaceae > Pseudomonas > Pseudomonas sp. USHLN015. The sequence continues at coordinate 194,268 of NZ_JBBCKP010000011.1, read as the reverse complement.
CCGAACGCCAAGCTGGTCTACAACAACAGCCCGTCCTTCAACTGGACCCTGAACTTCCGCCAGCAGGTGTTCGACGCGTTCGTCGCCGAAGGCAAGGACGTTTCCGCCTACGACCGCGCCAAGCTGATGAGCGTCGAGTACGACGAGACCGAACTGGCCCAGGTTGCAGACGAGAAGATCCGCACCTTCCAGCGCGACGGTTCGGCTCACGCCGGCATCTTCCACCACCTGATCACCCTGCCGACCTACCACACCGCCGCGCTGTCCACCGACAACCTGGCCAAAGGGTACTTCGCCGACCAGGGCATGCTGGCCTACGTCAAAGGCGTACAGCGTCAGGAACTGCGCCAGGGCATCGCCTGCGTCAAGCACCAGAACATGGCTGGCTCCGACATCGGCGACAACCACAAGGAGTACTTCGCTGGCGAAGCGGCTCTGAAGGCGAGCGGTAAAGACAACACCATGAACCAGTTCCACTAATAGGAACTGTTCACCAGCACGACCCTCGGGTCGGCTGGATGCCTCGAAGCCCTGGCAGCGATGCCGGGGCTTTTTTTATGCACCGTGAAACCTCCCCGGGGGAACGCCTTGCATCCATCGCGCGTCTGAACTTACCTCTGGCCGACAGCCGACGGTTTCAATCCGATGCCCAGATCGCTCATTCCCTGCCTGCTGGCCCTGCTCCCCCTCCTCGCCCATGCCGGCGACCTCGAGCAACGCTTCACCCCAGGCACGCTCCAGCCCATCCTCGACCACCTTCAGCACAACGAGCACCCGCGTTTCGCCGTGGTCGACTACTCCCAGCGCTCCGACCAGAAGCGCTTCCTTCTGTATGACCGCGACACCCACGAGCTGCTGGCGAGCTACCGCGTGGCCCATGGCAAGGGCTCGGATGCCGACCACGACGGCTACGCCGAGCGCTTCTCCAACGAACCGGAAAGCCACGCCTCCGCCCTCGGCGCCTACCGCACCGGCGAGGTCTACCGGAGCGAACAGCCCGGCCACGGCCTGTCGATGCGCCTGGCCGGGCTGGACCCGAGCAACGACAAGGCCATGCAGCGCGCCATCGTCATCCACGCCATGGACTACATGGAAGACAAATTCATCCGCCAGCACGGTGTGGCCGGGCGCAGTTTCGGCTGCCTGGTGCTTTCCGGCGGCGACCGCGACCAGGTGATCGAAGCGCTCCGCGGCGGCGCACTGATCTTCGCCATCCGGCCGACGCCCGTATCATCCGGGACACCCTGAAACGTTTTGTGCGGCACCGCACATAAGGCACCACGCCCATCGCCCTGTCACAGTTCCGTCGCCTTGAGGCCGTAGCGTCAAGTCTCCGCCGATTCGCCCGTATGGAGACAGAGCCTTGAACAACGAGAAAGAGAACGCCGTCCTCTTTGGAAATGGCGACGAAGTGCCGAGCAACCAGTCCCGGAACCCCCACATCAGCGAGCTGATCGAAGGCGTGAAGCGCCGCGAGGTGCTGGCCGGTGGCGCCGCACTCGGCGCCCTCGCCTTCCTCGGCGTGTCCCTGCCCGGCCAGGCCGAGGCCAGCCAGGGCGAAGCCCGCGGCCTCGGTTTCCCCTTCAAGCCGCGCCGCCGACTGGCCTTCGAGGGCATCCCGACCGGCCGCGCCGACACCATCACCGTGCCGCCGGGCTACAAGGCAACGCCCTTCATTCCCTGGGGCACGCCCATCACCGGCCGTTACCCGGCGTTCGCCGAGGACGCCAGCAACAGCGCTCAAGACCAGGCCGAACAGACCGGCATGCACCACGACGGCATGCATTTCTTCCCCATCGACACCCGCCACGGCCTGGGCCTGCGCTCCGACCATGGCCTGCTGGTACTCAATCACGAGTACATTGACGCGCCATTGCTGCACCCCAACGGCCCGACCGTCGTGAACGGCAAGCGCACGAGCGCCGAGGAAGTGCGCAAGGAGATCAACGCCCACGGCGTATCGGTGGTGGAGATCCGCCGTGACGTGCGCGGCGAATGGACGGTGGTACCGAGCCGCCGCAACCGGCGCATCACCGCCGCCACGCCGATGCAGATCAGTGGCCCGGCACGCGGCAACAAACTGCTGCAGACCCGCCACAGCCCCAACGGCACCGCCGCACGCGGCACCCAGAACAACTGCTCCAACGGTTTCACGCCCTGGGGCACCTACCTCACTTGCGAGGAGAACTGGGCCGGCTACTTCTCCACCCGTGACACCGACCTGCCCCGCGAGCTGAAACGCTACGGCCTGCGCAACGGCAGCCGCTTCGGCTGGGAAACCCTCCCCGGCGACGAATTCGAGCGCTTCGACGCCACCCGCAAGACCACCGACGCCAGGGGCGACTACCGCAACGAGCCGAACCAGTTCGGCTGGATCGTCGAGATCGACCCCTTCGAACCCGACTCCGTACCGGTCAAGCGCACCGCCCTGGGCCGCTTCGCCCACGAAGGCCTCATCTTCGCCCCGGTGAAGGCCGGCCGCCCGGTGGTGTGCTATTCCGGCGACGACTCGCAAAACGAGTACATCTACAAATACGTCAGCCGCGACGCCTACCGCCCCGGCCGCAGCAACGGCCGCCTGCTCGACGAAGGCACCCTGTACGTGGCGCGCTTCAACGCCGACGGCAGCGGCCAGTGGCTGGCGCTGGACATCAACGACAAATCCTTCCTCAAGGCCTGCCTCGCTGCCGGCGTGGCCTTCGCCGACCAGGGCGAGGTGCTGATCAACACCCGCCTGGCAGCGGACGTGGTCGGCGCGACCAAGATGGACCGCCCCGAGTGGGGCGCGGTCAACCCGGACAACGGCGAGGTGTACTTCACCCTCACCAACAACACCGCGCGCACCACGCCGGATGCGCCCAATCCGCGCCCCGCCAACGCCTACGGCCACATCATCCGCTGGCGCGAACAGAGCCGCGACTACGCCGGCCAGGCCTTCAACTGGAACCTGTTCATGCTCGCCGGCCCGGAAACCGACAGCCGCGGCCCGAACGGCAAGCCGCTGGACGCCAGCAACATCCTCGCCAGCCCCGACGGCCTGTGGTTCGACGACGACGGTCGCCTGTGGATCCAGACCGACATGAGCGGCAGCCAGCTGGCTTCCGGCCCCTTCGGCAACAACCAGATGCTGGTGGCGGACCCGCGCAGCGGCGAACTCAAGCGCTTCCTGGTCGGCCCGCTGGGCGCCGAGGTCACCGGCATCGCCGCGACCCCGGACTTCCGCACCCTGTTCGTCAATATCCAGCACCCGGGCGAGGGCTCCACGCCCACCAACCTGACCAGCACCTGGCCGGATGGACCGGGCAAGCGGCCGCGCTCCTCCACGGTGGTGATCACCCGGGAGGACCGCCGCCGCATTCTCTGACCCCCCAGCCACTGGCCGAAGTGCCAGGCATTTGCGACCGGCCAGCAATGGCCGGTCCTTTTTACCGATGACAAACTGGCCGCCCACTCACCAAGGGCCCATCCATGCCAGCCAACCGCCTGAGTCGCGCCATCGCCCTGGTAAGCCGGCTGCCCGCCGCCCTGCACACACCCCTCCTGAGCCTGCTGATCGGCAGCCAGGTCCGCTTCGCCGGCACCGCCCGCGTACGCGTCCATCACCTGAGCCAGCAGCGCGCGGTGATGAGCCTCGCCAACCGCCCCCGCGTGCGCAACCACATCAAGGGCGTGCATGCGGCTGCCATGGCATTGCTGGCAGAGTCCGCCACCGGACTGCTGGTGGGCATGAACGTGCCGGACGACAAGCTGCCGCTGATAAAGAGCCTGCACGTGGACTACCTCAAGCGCGCCACGGGCGGCCTGAAGGCGGTGGCCGAACTGGACGCCGAGCAGGTCCGCCGCATCCACGAAGAGGACCGGGGTGAGGTCCGTGTCGCGGTGATCATCACCGACGAAGCCGGCATCGAGCCGATCCGTTGCGAAATGATCTGGGCCTGGGTCAGCCGCAAGCGCGAGCCTTGACTAAGCTGTACGGGTGTCCCAACTGGAAGGGCGAGACCCCGATGGCCCGAGTCAATCTCATCCTGGCGAGTACCGCGATCGCCGCGGTTACCGCCGCCGCCACCCTCTACTGGCGCCTGCCCGCCGAAGCCCAGGTCGCCACCCAGCCCGCACAACAGGCCACCCAGGCGCCTGCCTCTGTGGCGAGCGACGCGCCGGAGACGACGGGCGCACCGCGCATCGATCCCGCACGGATGGCGGAATACGAGAAGCGCCTGGAGTTCCACTCGGCCTACCGCGATTTCTTCAAGGCCGCGCCCGGCCTGTCGACAGAAGCGCGCGAGCAACAGGCCGCCCGGCTGGCCGAGGAAGTACAGGCCCACGAGCAGAGCGGCGAGCTGGCAGCGAGCGAATCGCTGATGCTGCAGATCGCCCTGATCCAGGCCACCAGCACGGACGTGGAAGAACAGAAAGCGCGGGCCAATGCCCTGTTGCAACGCTACAAGGCTCGCAGCGATGCGCTGGAGAAGAAGCTGGCGGCGAAGCCCTCGCCCCAGTTCGATCATTACAAGCAGGAAGAGAAGCGCATCGTCGAAGAAGTGCTGGCGATGCAGAGCATCCCAGACGGCCTGAGCCGCGACGAGTACCTCAGGCAGCGCCTGCAGCAGGCCCGCGAGCAGGCCTACCACTGAGATCGCGAGGCGGATCGCCCGCCTCGCGACACGCCATCAGAGCAGTTGGTTGAGAATGTAGTAGAGCAGGTTGAAGGGCTTGGCCCGATCCGCCGCATCGCTCGTCTCGGACGCATCCATCACCGGCCCGCTGCCATCCAGCACGTTGGTGACGAAATCATCCAGCTGCAGGTTCTGCTCCTGGATATCGGCATTGGCGAACTCGATGATGCTGGTGCAATGGCTCTCGTTCACCGCGCGGTACTGCGGGAAGTAACCGCCGAAATTGTGCAGGTTGGCCAGGGTATTGCGCAGGCGACCGGTGTCCACGTCCCACTTGGCGTGGATTAGCGCCTCCTTGGTGGCCTGGTCCGGTGCGTTGGCGATCTCCGGATAGAAGCGCTCGTAGGAATACGACGAGTAGTTGAGGTCCTTCCAGAAGTGCGTGTGCCCGAGGCGATCACCCGGCAGGTTCGCGGAAAGCGCCGGGTAGATGCTGCCCAGGTCGTTGAGGGTGACGCCCGGCAGGCGGCTCTGCAGCAATTGCAGCGGGCCATTGTCCAGACCCCAGGCCTGGCGGATGAAGGTCTGCAACGGCAGCGACGGGTAGGCCTGGTTGCTGCCGCCGGTCACCGCGCTGAACACCGGCCCCGAGTCGTCGATCATGAAACCGCGGGTGGGCGCGATGTCCTGGCGGGTCACCGCATGGCTGATCAGGCTCCCCGCCCCGCCGGCGCTGCAGCCGGTGGACAGCATCTGCTCCGGGCGCTCCAGGTTGTCCTTGAGCCAGGCCGTGACCGCACGGGTGTTGCGCAGCCCGTTGTGGTGCCAGATCAGCTGAGGCTTCTGCCCGGTGGGGTCCTGGTAGACCGCCACCTTGTCGCCGGAATAGATGTCGCCCGTGCAATAGGGCACATAGACCATGTTCCAGTTCTGCGTCTTCACCCGCGTCCAGGGATGCAGCCGCACCACGAAGGGGCTGACCAGGCTGGCACTGGGGTTCAGCAGCTTCATGTAGTCATCGGGTATCCCGTTGGGATTGCGCGCGCCGCGGATGCCGGTCTGCCCGGTGCAGCTGGCGTAGTCCCAGCAGGCGCCGCCGCCCTCCATATAGATGATGGTGTTGCTGGTGTTGGGCACCCGATTGACGAAGAACTTGTAGGGCGAGCCGTTGCCGCACACGGCGCCCGTCTCGGGAGCGAGCTGCACCGTCTGCCAGGCGTAGTAGTTGCCCGCCTTGAAGCCGGAATCGAACCCGGCGGGGTTGGCCAGCAACGGATAGGGCCCGACCCGCTGCTCGGGCAGCACCTTGTTGTCGGCCTTCGGTGGCGAGGTGAGGTTGACCAGGGTCCGCCAGAACCCGTAATCGCCGAGCTCGGCGTGGGCAGGCAGGGACGGCAGGCAGAACAGCAGTAGCACGAAGCAGTGACGCAGCGACTTGGCAACGCCCATGGCGATTCCCTCTTTTTCTTGTTTTTCACGTGGACCAGCGCGCCCAGGCAGGCGAATCCGTGGTCCAGCCGACCCGCTGAGTACGACAGGGAAACAGGGGGAACGCGCCGCATCCACGACGCACCTAGCACGCTAGTACAAGGTCGCCAGGGCAACAACGACAGCCACATATGAATTAGGCATAGAGGAAAGAAGTTGTGAGTAACAGCGGCTATTAAGTGCGCATGTTTTAACCACTTCCGTAGGACTCGCTATGTAGTGGTTATATATTCCCCAGTCAAATGATAATGACTATCATTAACCTATCTATATCTGCCCCCTGCGGCATAGCGCCGCAATCCGACCAAAGCCTGACAAAAAACCGGAACCCTCGCCGCCCTAGGCTTTCAGAGCTGTACAAGGTCTTTAAACTGGCTTTCGGGTTAATTTTTTAGTCTGAAAAATTTACTTGTACGCCCATACGGGCATAAAATTGTCCGAATAGATTGCCGGGCACTCTTGTGCGGGCAAGGATCATTTTAATAACGAGTGAACGCCGTTCCTTGTTGAAGGAGTTCAGGCATGTCGGAAGCCACTGCCATTCTTTCCCATAACTGGGGTTTCGCTGTTTTCCTGCTGGGCGTCATCGGCCTCTGCGCCTTCATGCTCGGCGTATCGAGCCTGCTCGGCAGTCGCGCCCACGGTCGTGCGAAGAACGAACCCTTCGAATCCGGGATGCTCCCCACCGGCAGTGCCCGCCTGCGCCTCTCCGCAAAATTCTATCTGGTCGCGATGCTCTTCGTGATCTTCGACGTCGAAGCCCTCTTCCTCTTCGCCTGGGCCGTATCCGTTCGCGAAAGCGGGTGGGCGGGCCTCATCGAAGCTACCATTTTCATAGCAATTCTGTTGGCAGGTCTTGCCTATCTCTGGCGCATCGGAGCCCTCGACTGGGCCCCCGAAGGTCGTCGCAATCGGCAGGCGAAGCTAAAACAATGAGGCTTTGGCGATGCAATACAAACTTACTCGGATCGATCCGACTGCTCCCAACGAGCAGTACCCGATCGGTGAGCGGGAGATCGTTTCCGACCCCCTGCTAGAAGATCAGGTCCACAAGAACATCTTCATGGGCAAGCTGGAAGATGTTCTCAACGGTGCAGTCAACTGGGGTCGCAAGAACTCCCTGTGGCCGTACAACTTCGGCTTGTCCTGCTGCTACGTGGAGATGACCACCGCCTTCACGGCGCCGCATGACATCGCCCGCTTCGGTGCGGAAGTCATTCGCGCATCACCCCGCCAGGCTGACTTCATGGTCATCGCCGGCACCTGCTTCATCAAGATGGCGCCCATCATCCAGCGCCTCTACGAGCAGATGCTGGAGCCCAAATGGGTGATCTCGATGGGCTCGTGTGCCAATTCCGGCGGCATGTACGACATCTATTCGGTGGTCCAGGGCGTGGACAAGTTCCTCCCCGTGGACGTGTACATCCCTGGCTGCCCTCCTCGTCCGGAGGCATTCCTGCAAGGCCTGATGCTGCTGCAGGAATCCATCGGCCAGGAGCGCCGTCCGCTTTCCTGGGTCGTCGGCGACCAAGGCATCTACCGTGCCGAAATGCCGTCGCAGAAGGAACAGCGCCGCGAACAGCGTATCCAGGTCACCAACCTGCGCAGCCCCGACGAAGTCTGATCCGGTCTCTTCCACAAGAAGAGACCCGGCTCACTCTGTACGTTGACCGAAAGCGACCGAGACCATGACTGCAGACACCGTTCTGTCTATTCCGCCTTACAAGGCTGACGACCAAGATGTCGTCGTTGAACTGAATTCCCGCTTTGGCGCCGAGAGCTTCACCCTCCAGGCCACCCGCACCGGCATGCCGGTCATCTGGGTCGCTCGCGAGAAGCTCGTCGAGGTGCTGACCTTCCTGCGCAACTCGCCGCGCCCCTTCGTCATGCTGTACGACCTGCACGGGGTCGACGAGCGCCTGCGTACGCATCGCCGCGGCCTGCCGGGCGCCGACTTCACCGTGTTCTACCACCTGATCTCCATGGAGCGTAACAGCGACGTGATGATCAAGGTGTCGCTCCAGGAAGGCGACCTCAACCTGCCCAGCGTCACCGGCATCTGGCCCAACGCCAACTGGTACGAGCGTGAAGTCTGGGACCTGTACGGCGTGCACTTCACCGGCCACCCGCACCTCTCGCGGATCATGATGCCGCCCACCTGGGAAGGCCACCCGCTGCGCAAGGACTACCCGGCGCGCGCCACCGAGTTCGATCCCTACAGCCTCACCCTGGCCAAGCAGCAACTCGAGGAAGAAGCCGCCCGCTTCAACCCCGAGGACTGGGGCATGAAGCGCCAGGGCGAGAACGAGGACTACATGTTCCTCAACCTCGGCCCCAACCACCCCTCCGCCCACGGTGCCTTCCGCATCGTGCTGCAGCTCGACGGCGAAGAGATCGTCGACTGCGTCCCGGACATCGGCTACCACCACCGGGGCGCCGAGAAGATGGCCGAGCGCCAGTCCTGGCACAGCTTCATCCCCTACACCGACCGCATCGACTACCTCGGCGGGGTGATGAACAACCTGCCCTACGTGCTCGCGGTGGAGAAGCTCGCCGGCATTAAGGTGCCGCAGAAGGTCGACACCATCCGCGTGATGCTGGCTGAATTCTTCCGCATCACCAGCCACCTGCTGTTCCTGGGCACCTACATCCAGGACGTCGGCGCCATGACCCCGGTGTTCTTCACCTTCACCGACCGCCAGCGCGCCTACAAGGTCATCGAAGCCATCACCGGCTTCCGCCTGCACCCGGCCTGGTACCGCATCGGTGGTGTCGCCCACGACCTGCCGCGCGGCTGGGATGGCCTGGTCAAGGAGTTCGTCGAATGGCTGCCCAAGCGCCTGGACGAGTACACCAAGGCCGCGCTGAAGAACAGCATCCTCAAGGGTCGTACCATCGGCGTCGCCCAGTACAACACCAAGGAAGCCTTGGAATGGGGCGTCACCGGTGCCGGCCTGCGTTCAACCGGCCTGGACTTCGACCTGCGCAAGGCCCGCCCGTACTCCGGCTACGAGAACTTCGAGTTCGAAGTGCCGCTGGCCCACAACGGCGACGCCTATGACCGCTGCATGGTCCGCGTCGAAGAGATGCGCCAGAGCATCCGCATCATCGACCAGTGCCTGAAGAACATGCCGGAAGGCCCATACAAGGCCGACCACCCGCTGACCACGCCACCGCCGAAAGAACGCACGCTGCAGCACATCGAAACCCTGATCACCCACTTCCTGCAGGTTTCCTGGGGCCCGGTCATGCCGGCCAACGAAGCCTTCCAGATGATCGAGGCGACCAAGGGCATCAACAGCTACTACCTGACGAGCGATGGCAGCACCATGAGCTACCGCACCCGGATCCGCACGCCCAGCTTCCCCCACCTGCAGCAGATCCCCTCGGTGATCCGCGGCAGCATGGTGGCCGACCTGATCGCCTACCTGGGCAGTATCGACTTCGTTATGGCTGACGTGGACCGCTGACATGAGCATTATCCAGACCGACCGTTTCGCCCTCAGCGAAACCGAGCGCTCGGCCATCGAGCACGAGATGCACCACTACGAGGACCCGCGCGCGGCGTCCATCGAAGCCCTGAAGATCGTCCAGAAGGAGCGCGGCTGGGTGCCTGACGGCGCCGCCGATGCCATCGGCGAGATCCTCGGCATCCCCGCCAGCGACGTCGAAGGCGTGGCCACCTTCTATAGTCAGATATTCCGCCAGCCGGTGGGCCGCCACATCATCCGCGTGTGCGACAGCATGACCTGCTACGTCGGCGGCCATGAGTCGGTACTCGGCAGCATCCAGCAGAACCTCGGCATCGGCCTCGGCCAGACCACCGCCGACAATCGCTTCACCCTGTTGCCGGTGTGCTGCCTGGGCAATTGCGACAAGGCCCCGGCCCTGATGATCGACGACGACACCTTCGGCAACGTCAGCGCCGACGGCGTCGCGCAACTGCTGGAGGCCTATCAATGAAGACCCTCACCTCCGTCGGCCCGGCCAACCGCATCCAGCGCAGCGCCGAGACGCACCCGCTGACCTGGCGCCTGCGTGACGACGCGCAGCCCGTCTGGCTCGAGGAATACCAGCAGAAGAACGGCTACGCAGCTGCACGCAAGGCCCTCGGCGAGATGGCCCAGGCCGACATCGTGCAGACCGTAAAGGACTCCGGCCTCAAGGGCCGCGGCGGTGCGGGCTTCCCCACCGGCGTGAAGTGGGGCCTGATGCCCGCCGACGAATCCATGAACATCCGCTACCTGCTGTGCAACGCGGATGAAATGGAACCCAACACCTGGAAGGACCGCATGCTGATGGAACAGCTGCCCCACCTGCTGGTGGAAGGCATGCTGATCAGCGCCCGCGCCCTCAAGGCCTATCGCGGCTACATCTTCCTGCGTGGCGAATACGTCGACGCGGCGCGCAACCTCAACCGTGCCATCGACGAAGCCAAGGCCGCCGGCCTGCTGGGCAAGAACATCCTCGGGTCGGGCTTCGATTTCGAGCTGTTCGTCCACACAGGTGCCGGCCGCTACATCTGCGGCGAGGAAACCGCCCTGATCAACTCGCTGGAAGGCCGCCGCGCCAACCCGCGCTCCAAGCCGCCCTTCCCCGCCGCCGTCGGCGTCTGGGGCAAGCCCACCTGCGTCAACAACGTCGAGACCCTGTGCAACGTGCCGGCGATCGTCGCCAACGGCGTGGACTGGTACAAGGGCCTCGCCCGTCCGGGCAGCGAAGACATGGGCACCAAGCTCATGGGCTTCTCCGGCAAGGTGAAGAACCCCGGCCTCTGGGAACTGCCCTTCGGCGTACCCGCCCGTGAACTCTTCGAGGACTACGCCGGCGGCATGCGCGATGGCTTCAAGCTGAAAGCCTGGCAGCCCGGCGGTGCCGGCACCGGCTTCCTGCTCCCCGAGCACCTGGATGCCCCCATGTACGCCGCCGGCATCGCCAAGGTCGGCACCCGCATGGGCACCGGCCTGGCGCTCGCGGTGGACGACAGCATCAACATGGTCTCGCTGCTGCGCAACATGGAAGAGTTCTTCGCCCGCGAGTCCTGCGGCTGGTGCACGCCCTGCCGTGACGGCCTGCCCTGGAGCGTCAAGGTCCTGCGCGCCCTCGAACGCGGCGAAGGCCAGCGAGGCGACCTGGAGACCCTCGAAGGGCTGGTCAACTTCCTCGGCCCAGGCAAGACCTTCTGTGCCCACGCACCGGGCGCCGTCGAGCCGCTGGGTAGCGCGATGAAGTATTTCCGTCCGGAGTTCGAAGCAGGCATCGCCGAGAACGCACCGGCGATCCGACCCGAACCGGTCGGCGCATAAGAGCCAGCTCCGCCGGTTGGCGGCCGCCAAGAGCGGCCCCGACCGCAACCTGATTCCATTAGCCAAGCCCGGTCAAACGGGCAGATGAAGACTGAACCATGGCCACTATCCACGTAGACGGCAAGACGCTCGAAGTCGATGGTGCAGACAACCTCCTGCAGGCCTGTCTGTCCCTCGGACTCGACATCCCCTACTTCTGCTGGCACCCGGCGCTCGGCAGCGTCGGCGCCTGCCGCCAGTGCGCGGTCAAGCAGTACACCGACGAAAACGACAAGCGCGGCCGCCTGGTCATGTCCTGCATGACCCCCGCGACCGACAACACCTGGATCTCCATCGAGGACGAAGAGGCGAAGCAATTCCGCGCCAGCGTCGTCGAATGGCTGATGACCAACCACCCGCACGATTGCCCCGTGTGCGAGGAAGGCGGCCATTGCCACCTGCAGGACATGACGGTGATGACCGGCCACAACGAGCGCCGGTACCGCTTCACCAAGCGCACCCACCAGAACCAGCAGCTCGGCCCGTTCATCTCCCACGAGATGAACCGCTGCATCGCCTGCTACCGCTGCGTGCGCTACTACAAGGACTACGCCGGCGGCACCGACCTCGGCGTCTACGGCGCCCACGACAACGTCTACTTCGGACGCGTCGAGGACGGCACCCTCGAGAGCGAGTTCTCCGGCAACCTGGTCGAGGTCTGCCCGACCGGCGTGTTCACCGACAAGACCCACTCCGAGCGCTACAACCGCAAGTGGGACATGCAGTTCGCCCCGAGCATCTGCCACGGCTGCTCCAGCGGCTGCAACATCAGCCCCGGCGAGCGCTACGGCGAGATCCGCCGCATCGAGAACCGCTTCAACGGCTCGGTGAACCAGTACTTCCTCTGTGATCGCGGTCGCTTCGGCTATGGCTACGTCAACCGCGAGGACCGCCCGCGCCAGCCGTCGTTCGGCACCCAGAAACTGGGCCTCGACGCCGCGCTGGACAAGGCCGCCGAGCTGCTCAAGGGCAAGCGCGTGATCGGCATCGGCTCGCCGCGTGCCAGCCTGGAGTCCAACTTCGCCTTGCGTGAACTGGTGGGCGAAGCCAACTACTACTCCGGCATCGCCGCCAGCGAACTGGAGAACATCCGCCTGATCCGCGACATCCTGCAGAACGGCCCGCTGCCGGTGCCCACCCTGCGTGACATCGAAAGCCACGACGCCGTCTTCGTGCTCGGTGAAGACCTGACCCAGACCGCCGCGCGCGTCGCCCTGGCGCTGCGCCAGTCGGTCAAGGGCAAGGCCACCGACATCGCTGCCTCGATGAAGATCCAGGATTGGCACATGGCCGCCGTGCAGAACGTCGCCCAGGACGCGCTGAACCCGCTGTTCATCGCCAGCATCGCCGAGACCCGCCTCGACGACGTGGCCACCCAGTGCGTACACGCCGCCCCGGCCGACCTCGCCCGCATCGGCTTCGCCGTGGCCCATGCCATCGACCCGAGCGCCCCGGCCGTGGATGGCCTGGACAACGAGGCCGCCGAGCTGGTCAAGGCCATCGCCGACGCCCTGATCCAAGCCAAGCGTCCGCTGATCGTCTCCGGCGCCTCCCTCGGCGAGAAGGCCCTGATCGAAGCCGCCGCCAACATCGCCAGCGCCCTGAAGAACCGTGAGAAGAACGGCTCAATCAGCCTGGTGGTCCCGGAAGCCAACAGCATGGGCCTGGCCCTGTTCGGTGGCGAATCCGTGGACGCCGCCCTGGAAGCCCTGACCGCCGGCCAGGCCGACGCCGTGGTAGTACTGGAGAACGACCTGTACCGCCGCGCCGAAGCCGCCAAGGTCGACGCCGCACTGGCCGCCGCCAAGGTGGTGATCGTCGCCGACCACCAGCAGACCGCGACCGTCGAGCGCGCCCACCTGGTACTTCCGGTCGCCAGCTTCGCCGAAGGCGACGGCACCCTGGTCAGCCAGGAAGGCCGCGCCCAGCGCTTCTTCCAGGTCTACGACCCGACCTACTACGACGCCAACATCCTCGTCCGCGAGGGCTGGCGCTGGCTGCACGCCCTGCACAGCACCCTGGAAGGCAAGTCCGTCGACTGGACCCAGCTCGACCAGGTCACCGCCGCCGTCGCCGACAGCAACAGCCAGCTGGCTTCGATCCGCGACGCCGCGCCCAGCGCCTCGTTCCGCATCAAGGGCCTGAAGCTGGCCCGCGAGCCGCACCGCTACAGCGGCCGCACCGCCATGCGCGCCAACATCAGCGTGCACGAGCCGCGCCAGCCGCAAGACAAGGACTCGCCCTTCGCCTTCTCCATGGAAGGCTATGCCGGCAGCGCCGAACCCCGTCAGCAGATCCCCTTCGCCTGGTCCCCGGGCTGGAACTCGCCCCAGGCCTGGAACAAGTTCCAGGACGAAGTCGGCGGCCACCTGCGCGCCGGTGACCCGGGCGTGCGCCTGATCGAGGCCAAGGGCGCCACCCTGCCCTGGTTCGCCGCCGTTGCGCCCTTCAACCCCGCGCAAGGCACCTGGCAGGTCGTCCCCTTCCACCACCTGTTCGGCAGCGAGGAGAACTCCTCCCGCGCCGCGCCGATCCAGGAGCGCATGCCCGAGGCCTATGTCGCCCTGGCCAAGTCCGAGGCGGACCGCCTGGGCGTGAACGACGGCGCCATGCTGTCGCTGCGCGTCAACGGCCAGGCCCTGCGCCTGCCGCTGCAGGTCCGTGAGGAGCTGGCCGCGGGCCTCGTCGGCCTGCCCGCCGGCCTGCCGGGCATCCCGGGTGCCGTCGCCGGTGCCACCGTGACCCTGCTGCAGGAGGCCGCGCAATGAGCTGGCTCACTCCCGAGGTGATCGACGTCATCATCGCGGTGCTCAAGGCCATCGTGATCCTGCTTGCCGTGGTCGTCTGCGGCGCCCTGCTGAGCTTCGTCGAACGACGCCTGCTGGGCTGGTGGCAGGACCGCTACGGCCCCAACCGCGTCGGCCCGTTCGGCATGTTCCAGATCGCCGCCGACATGCTGAAGATGTTCTTCAAGGAAGACTGGACGCCGCCGTTCGCCGACAAGGTGATCTTCACCCTGGCGCCGGTGATCGCCATGAGCGCCCTGCTCATCGCCTTCGCCGTGGTCCCGATCACCCCCACCTGGGGCGTCGCGGACCTGAACATCGGCATCCTGTTCTTTTTCGCCATGGCCGGCATCACCGTGTACGCGGTGCTCTTCGCCGGCTGGTCGAGCAACAACAAGTTCGCCCTGCTCGGCAGCCTGCGCGCCTCGGCCCAGACCGTCTCCTACGAGGTGTTCCTGGCCCTGTCGCTGATGGGCGTGGTCGCCCAGGTCGGCTCGTTCAACATGCGCGACATCGTCGAATACCAGGCCCAGCACCTGTGGTTCATCATTCCGCAGTTCTTCGGCTTCTGTACCTTCTTCATCGCCGGCGTCGCCGTGACCCACCGTCACCCGTTCGACCAGCCGGAAGCGGAGCAGGAACTGGCCGACGGCTACCACATCGAATACGCCGGCATGAAATGGGGCATGTTCTTCGTCGGCGAGTACATCGGCATCGTGCTGGTGTCCGCGCTGCTGGTGACCCTGTTCTTCGGCGGCTGGCACGGCCCCTTCGGCATCCTGCCGCAGATCCCGTTCATCTGGTTCGCCCTGAAGACCGCCTTCTTCATCATGCTGTTCATCCTGCTCCGCGCGTCGATCCCGCGTCCGCGCTATGACCAGGTGATGGCCTTCAGCTGGAAGTTCTGCCTCCCGCTGACCCTGATCAACCTGCTGGTGACCGGCGCCGTCGTGCTGGCCACGGCCCAGTAAGGAGAAAGACCATGATCAAGTACATCTACGACGTGGTGGTCGGCACCTTCACCCAGCTGCGCAGCCTGGTGATGGTGTTCTCCCACGGCTTCCGCAAGCGTGACACCCTGCAGTACCCCGAAGAGCCCGTGTACCTGCCGCCGCGCTATCGCGGCCGCATCGTGCTGACCCGCGACCCCGACGGCGAAGAGCGCTGCGTGGCCTGCAACCTGTGCGCCGTGGCCTGCCCGGTCGGCTGCATCTCGCTGCAGAAGGCCGAGACCGAGGACGGCCGCTGGTATCCCGAGTTCTTCCGCATCAACTTCTCCCGCTGCATCTTCTGCGGCCTGTGCGAGGAAGCCTGCCCCACCACCGCGATCCAGCTGACCCCGGATTTCGAGATGGGCGAGTACAAGCGCCAGGACCTGGTCTACGAGAAGGAAGACCTGCTGATCTCGGGCCCCGGCAAGAATCCGGACTACAACTTCTATCGCGTGGCCGGCATGGCCATCGCCGGCAAGCCGAAAGGCGCCGCGCAGAACGAAGCCGAGCCGATCAACGTGAAGAGCCTGCTGCCCTAAGGAGACGTGCGTGGAATTCGCTTTCTATTTCGCTGCAGGCGTCGCGGTCGTGTCCACCCTGCGGGTGGTCACCAACACCAACCCGGTGCATGCGCTGCTCTACCTCATCATTTCCCTGCTGGCCGTCTCGATGTGCTTCTTCGCCCTCGGCGCTCCCTTCGCCGGCGCCCTGGAGATCATCGTCTACGCCGGCGCCATCATGGTGCTGTTCGTCTTCGTGGTGATGATGCTCAACCTCGGCCCGGCCATCGTCGAGCAGGAACGCAAGTGGCTGAAGCCCGGCATCTGGGTCGGCCCTTCGGTGCTGTCCCTGGCCCTGCTCGCCGAGCTGCTCTACGTGCTGTTAAGCCAGAGCAGCGGCGCCACCATCGGCCAGACCACGGTAGACGCCAAGGCAGTGGGCATCAGCCTCTTCGGGCCCTACCTGCTGGCCGTCGAACTCGCCTCCATGCTGCTCCTGGCAGCCCTGGTCGCGGCCTACCACCTCGGCCGCCACGAAGCGAAGGAGTAACGCCATGCTGCAAGCAATCCCCCTGGAACATGGCCTCGCCGTCGCCGGCATGCTGTTCGGCCTCGGGCTGGTCGGCCTGATGGTGCGCCGCAACATCCTCTTCGTACTGATGAGCCTGGAAGTGATGATGAACGCCGCCGCCCTGGCCTTCGTCGTCGCCGGTGCCCGCTGGGCGCAGGCAGACGGCCAGATCATGTTCATTCTGGTGATCACCCTCGCAGCCGCCGAGGCCAGCATCGGCCTGGCGATCCTGCTGCAGCTGTATCGCCGCTTCCACACCCTCGATATCGACGCTGCCAGCGAGATGCGCGGATGAACCTTCTATTCCTGACCTTCCTCTTCCCGCTGCTCGGCTGGCTGATCCTGTCGTTCTCCCGCGGGCGCTTCTCCGAAAACACCTCCGCCGTCATCGGCGTGGGCTCCGTAGGCCTCTCCGCACTGACCGCGGCCTGGATCATCTTCCAGTTCAACGTCGCCCCGCCGGAAGGCGGCGTCTACACCCAGGTGCTCTGGCAGTGGATGGACGTCGACGGCTTCGCCCCGAGCTTCACCCTGTACCTAGACGGCCTGTCGCTGACCATGCTGGGCGTGGTCACCGGCGTCGGCTTCCTGATCCACCTGTTCGCCTCCTGGTACATGCGCGGTGAAGAAGGCTATTCGCGCTTCTTCTCCTACACCAACCTGTTCATCACCAGCATGCTGTTCCTGGTGCTCGGCGATAACCTGCTGTTCCTGTACTTCGGCTGGGAAGGCGTGGGCCTCTGCTCCTACCTGCTGATCGGTTTCTATTACAGCAACCCGAACAACGGCAACGCCGCGCTCAAGGCCTTCATCGTCACCCGCATCGGCGACGTGTTCATGGCCATCGGCCTGTTCCTGCTGTTCATGCACCTGGGCACCCTGAACATCCAGGAGCTGATGGTGCTGGCCCCGCAGAAATACGTGGCCGGCGACGCCTGGCTGTGGATCGCCACCCTGATGCTGCTCGGCGGCGCCGTGGGCAAGTCCGCCCAGCTGCCGCTGCAGACCTGGCTGGCCGACGCGATGGCGGGCCCGACCCCGGTTTCCGCCCTGATCCACGCGGCCACCATGGTCACCGCGGGCGTCTACCTGATCGCCCGTACCCACGGCCTGTTCCTGCTGACCCCCGAGATCCTCGAGCTGGTCGGCATCGTCGGTGGCGTCACCCTGGTACTGGCCGGCTTCGCCGCGCTGGTGCAGACCGACATCAAGCGCATCCTCGCCTACTCCACCATGAGCCAGATCGGCTACATGTTCCTCGCCCTGGGCGTGGGTGCATGGGACGCGGCGATCTTCCACCTGATGACCCACGCCTTCTTCAAGGCCCTGCTGTTCCTCGCTTCCGGTGCGGTGATCAACGCCTGCCACCACGAGCAGAACATCTTCAAGATGGGCGGCCTGTGGAAGAAGCTGCCGCTGGCCTACGCCAGCTTCATCGTCGGCGGCGCGGCCCTCGCGGCCCTGCCCCTGGTCACCGCCGGCTTCTACTCCAAGGACGAGATCCTCTGGGAAGCCTTCGCCAGCGGCCACCAGTGGCTGCTCTACGCAGGCCTGGCCGGCGCCTTCCTGACCTCGATCTACACCTTCCGCCTGATCTTCATCGCCTTCCATGGCGAGGCCAAGACCGAGGCCCATGCCGGCCACGGCGTGGCCCACTGGCTGCCGCTGTCGGTGCTGATCGTGCTGTCCACCTTCGTGGGCGCGCTGATCACCCCGCCGCTGCACGGCGTGCTGCCGCAGAGCGTCGGCCATGCCGGCGGCGAAGCGCAGCACAGCCTGGAGATCGCCTCGGGCGCCATCGCCCTGGCGGGCATCCTCCTGGCCGCCCTGCTCTTCCTCGGCAAGCGTCGCTTCATCAGCGCCGTCGCCCAGAGCGCGCCGGGCCGCTTCCTCGGCGCCTGGTGGTACGCCGCCTGGGGCTTCGACTGGGTCTACGACAAGCTGTTCGTCAAACCGTACCTGCTGATCACCCGCCTGCTCGGTCACGACCCGATCGACTCCGGCATCGGCCTGATCCCACGCATCGTGCGGGGCGGCAACGGCCTGCTGAGCAGCAGCCAGACCGGCCAGTTGCGCTGGTACGCAGTATCCCTGGTCGGCGGAGCCGTGCTCGTGCTCGGCGCCGTGTTGCTGACTTGAATCTTCTTAAGGAAACCAGCCCGTCATGATTCTGCCCTGGCTAATCCTGATCCCCTTCATCGGCGGCCTGCTGTGCTGGCAAGGTGAGCGCTTCGGCAACACCCTGCCGCGCTGGATCGCGCTGCTGACCATGTCCCTGCTGTTCGGCCTCGGCCTCTGGCTGTGGGCCACCGGCGACTTCACCCTGGCGCCCTCCCCCGAGGCCGGCCCGGTGTGGGCGCACGAGTTCAAGGTCCAGTGGATCGAGCGTTTCGGCATCACCATCCACCTCGCGATGGATGGCCTGTCGGTCCTGATGGTCACCCTCACCGGCCTGCTCGGCGTGCTGTCCGTGCTCTGCTCCTGGAACGAGATCCAGAACCGCGTCGGCTTCTTCCACCTGAACCTGATGTGGATCCTCGGCGGCGTCGTCGGCGTGTTCCTCGCCGTCGACCTGTTCCTGTTCTTCTTCTTCTGGGAAATGATGCTGGTGCCGATGTACTTCCTCATCGCGCTCTGGGGTCACAGCGGCAGCAAGGGCAAGACCCGCATCACCGCCGCCACCAAGTTCTTCATCTTCACCCAGGCCAGTGGCCTGGTGATGCTGGTGGCCATCCTCAGCCTGGTGTTGATCAACTACAACAACACCGGCGTGATGACCTTCAACTACGCCGACCTGCTCAAGGTCCAGCTCACCCCGACCGCCGAATACCTGCTGATGCTCGGCTTCTTCATCGCCTTCGCGGTGAAGTTCCCGGTGGTGCCGTTCCACTCCTGGCTGCCGGACGCCCACGCCCAGGCCCCGACCGCCGGCTCCGTGGACCTGGCCGGCATCCTGCTGAAGACCGCCGCCTACGGCCTGATGCGCTTCGCCCTGCCGCTGTTCCCCCATGCATCGGCCGAGTTCGCGCCCATCGCCCACTGGCTCGGCGTGTTCGCCATCATCTACGGCGCCCTGCTCTCCTTCGCGCAGACCGACATCAAGCGCCTGGTGGCCTTCTCCAGCGTCTCCCACATGGGCTTCGTGCTGATCGCCATCTACTCCGGCAGCCAGATCGCCCTGCAGGGCGCGGTGGTGCAGATGATGGCCCACGGCCTTTCCGCCGCGGCGCTGTTCATCCTCTGCGGCCAGCTCTACGAGCGCCTGCACACCCGTGACATGCGCGAGATGGGCGGCATCTGGGGCCGCATGCCCTACCTGCCGGCCATCAGCCTGTTCTTCGCCGCGGCGGCCCTCGGCCTGCCCGGCACCGGCAACTTCGTCGGCGAGTTCCTGATCCTGGTCGGCTCCTTCCAGAAAGCCGCCTGGGTCACCGTCATCGCCGCCACCGGCCTGGTGTTCGGCTCGGTCTACTCGCTGATCATGATTCACCGCGCCTACTTCGGCCCGGCCAAGTCCGACACCCCGCTGCTGGGCCTCAAGCCCCGCGAGCTGACAATGGTGCTCGGCCTCGCCGCCCTGCTGATCCTCCTGGGCGTCTACCCGCAACCGGTGCTGGACACTTCCGCCGCTAGCATGCACGGCGTGCATCAGTGGCTGGACGCAGCCTTCACCCAACTCGCCTCGGCCCGGTAGCTGTTATGGAACATCACGCTGTGGAATTCACGACTCAACACCTGATCGCCCTGCTGCCGCTGCTCGTCGCCTGTGCCACGGTCGTCGTAGTGATGCTGGCGATCGCCTGGAAGCGCAACCACACCCTGACCTTCGGGCTCTCGGTGATCGGCCTCAACCTGGCGCTGCTGTCGATCATCCCGGCCCTGGGCGTCACGCCCATCGAGGTCACCCCGCTCCTGAGGATCGACACCTTCGGCTGCTACTACATGGGCCTGGTGCTGGCATCGACCCTCGCCTGCGTCACCCTGATCCACGCCTACCTGGGCGGCAACACCGGCCAGGGCTACCCGGGCAACCGCGAGGAGATGTACCTGCTGATCCTGCTGTCCGCCTGCGGCGGCCTGGTGCTGGTCACCGCGCAGCACATGGCCGGCCTGTTCATCGGCCTGGAGCTGCTCTCGGTGCCGGTCTACGGCATGGTGGCGTACGCCTTCTTCAACAAGCGCTCGCTGGAAGCCGGCATCAAGTACATGGTGCTCTCGGCCGCCGGTTCCGCCTTCCTGCTGTTCGGCATGGCCCTGCTCTACGCCGACGCCGGCACCCTGAGCTTCGCCGGCATCGGTGCGAGGTTCTCCACCGAAGGCGCACCGAACATGCTGGTGCACCTGGGCATCGGCATGATGCTGATCGGCCTGGCGTTCAAGCTCTCCCTGGTGCCCTTCCACCTGTGGACCCCGGACGTGTACGAAGGCGCCCCGGCACCGGTATCGGCCTTCCTGGCCACCGCCAGCAAGGTCGCCGTGTTCGCCGTGCTGCTGCGCCTGTACCAGATCTCCCCGGCCACCGCCGGCGGCTGGCTGAACGACCTGCTGGGCGCCATCGCCATCGCCTCGATCCTGTTCGGCAACCTGCTCGCGCTGGTGCAGAACAACATCAAGCGCCTGCTGGGCTACTCCTCCATCGCCCACTTCGGCTACCTGCTGATCGCCTTGATCGCCAGCAAGGGCATGGCCGTGGAAGCCATCGGCGTCTACCTCGCCACCTATGTGCTGACCAGCCTCGGCGCCTTCGGCGTGGTGACCCTGATGTCCACCCCGTACAACGGCCGCGACTGCGACGCCCTGTACGAGTACCGCGGCCTGTTCTGGCGCCGCCCGTACCTGACCGCCGTACTCACCGTGATGATGCTGTCGCTCGCCGGTATCCCGCTCACCGCGGGCTTCATCGGCAAGTTCTTCGTGATCGCCGCCGGTGTCGAGTCGGGCCTGTGGCTGCTGCTGGGCGTGATGGTCCTGGGCAGCGCCATCGGCGTCTTCTACTACCTGCGGGTGATGGTCACCCTGTTCCTGGTGGAGCCCAACCTGCGCCGCCACGACGCCGACCTGCACTGGGCGCAACGCGCCGGCGGCATCATGCTGCTGTTCGTCGCCCTGCTGGCCTTCTTCCTCGGCGTCTACCCGCAGCCGCTGCTGGACCTGGTCCAGCACTCCGGCCTGGTGGCACTCGCACACTGAAGCTACTCGCTGCAATGAAAGAACCCGGCCTTGGCCGGGTTTTTTCTTGCGTGGAAAACGGGAAGCTCATCCGCGGCCCGAACACCCCGGCGACGCCTCCGCGCTGCCCTCCCCCACCCCGGCCCGACCATTGCCCTCCGGCGATGCAGAGCATCCGTCCCCGGCATACAATCCCCCCTTCAGCAAGGATGCCGCCCCATGCACGACACGCCAGACCTTTCGTTCGACCCCGGCTTCCTCGACGCCCCCGACGAGCTCTTCCAGCACCTGGTGGCCAGCGTCGAGTGGGACACGCGCATGCGTGCCCGCCGCACCGCCAGCTTTGGCGTCGCCTACAACTATTCGCAGATCGATTACCCCGCCACCTCGCTACCGGACGCCCTACAGGCCTTGTGCGAACGGCTGCACCGACGGCTGGGCTTCCTGCCCAACAACTGCCTGCTCAACCTCTACGAGGACGGCCAGTCCTCGATGGGCTTCCATTCCGACGACTGCTCCGAACTGGCTGCCGATACCGGCGTCGCCATCCTCTCGCTCGGCAGCGCCCGGCCGATTCACTTCCGCAGCAAGGCGGACCGCCAGCGGGAAGTCACCTGGGAGCTGTCGCCGGGCTCGCTGCTGTATATGGACCAGGCCGTCCAGGCCCACTGGCTGCACGCCATTCCCCGGGTTGCGTCAGCCGGGCCGCGCATCAGCCTGACCTTCCGCCGCATCCTGCGCTGAGCGAGGGTCAGGGCAGCTTCACCTGGCGCCGGGTGCTGGTGAACAGGTCCCAGCTGGACATGAACAGTGCGGCGATCAGCGGGCCGATGACGAAGCCGTTGAGGCCGAACAGCGACAACCCGCCCAGGGTGGAGAGCAGCACCAGGTAGTCCGGCATGCGCGTGTCCTTGCCCACCAGGATGGGGCGCAGCACGTTGTCCACCATGCCGATCACCAGCACCCCGAACACCGCCAGCACCACGCCCTGCCAGGTACTGCCCGAAAGCAGCAGGTAGGCCGACACCGGCGCCCAGATGATCCCCGACCCCACCGCCGGCAACAGCGAGAGAAACGCCATGATCACGCCCCACAGCAGCGCGCTGGGGATGTCCAGCACCCAGAAGATCAGCCCGCCCAGGGTGCCCTGCAGCGCGGCCACCACCACGTTGCCCTTCACCGTGGCACGGACCACGCGGGTGAACTTGATCTGCAAGCGGCGCTTGTGGTTGTCCCCCAGGGGCACCGCGGTGCGGATGCCACGGACGATGTCCAGGCCGTCCCGCAGGAAGAAGAACAGCAGGTAGAGCATGAGGAAGAAGCCGATCACCACCTGGAAGGTGTCCTGGCCGATGGAGAACGCCTGGGTGGCGATGAATTGGCTGCCCTGCATGGCACCGCTGGCGATGCGGTCGCGCAGCCCGTCGAAATCGTTGAGGCCGAAACGGTCGAGCTGGTGCTGAAGGAACTCGGGCAGCACCTCGCGCACCCGCGCGACATAGGAGCCGACGTCCAGCTCGCCGGAATCCAGCCGTTGGTAGAGATCCGCCCCCTGCTGCACCAGCAACGCGGCGATGAGGAACACCGGCAGGATCGCCACCAGCAGGCAGACGCCCAGGGAGATCAGCGCCGACAGGTTGCCGCGTCCCCCCATCCTCAGGGCCAGCCGCCGTTGCAGGGGGCTGAACACCACCGCCAGCACCACCGCCCAGAACACCGCGCCGTAGAACGGCAGGAGAATCCAGCCGAAGGCCAGGGTCACCAGGACCAGCAGGAGGATCAGCGATCGGATTTCAAGGGGGTAACGGGATTCGGACATGGAGCGGACGCCGTCAGGTGGGGTTCCTGATTAGTCCGCCGCGAAGCGGGCAAAGTGCGAAGACTTTGTGGGCGTGGCGAATGGGGGCGTGGTTCTCCAGTGGATCCCCGCGCTCGCGGGGATGACGGGGAAACGGGATTTCCACCCACGTCACTCCCTGCGAACGCGGGAGCCCACTGAAAGGAATCAGATGCGGAACTGGCGCACCAGAGCCCCCAGGCGCTCACCAAGGGCCGCCAGGCTACGGGCGGTCTGTGCGCCCTGCTGGGTCTCGTCGGCGACGCTGTCAACGGCGACGGCGATCTGGTGCACGCTGCGGTTGATCTCCTCGGCCACGGCCGTCTGTTCCTCGGCGGCGCTGGCGATCTGCGCGTTCATCGCATTGATGGTCCCGATCAACTGGGCGATGGCGTCCAGCGAGGAGCCGGCCTGGTTGGCCTGTTCACTGGTGATGTCGCCGGCGTCGCTGGAGCGGCGCATGGAGGTCACAGCCTCCTGTGTGCCCTGCTGCAGGCGGTCGATCATGCCCTGGATTTCCTGGGTGCTCTGCTGGGTGCGGCTGGCCAGCGCGCGCACCTCGTCGGCGACCACGGCGAAGCCTCGGCCCGCCTCGCCAGCACGTGCGGCCTCGATGGCGGCGTTGAGCGCAAGCAGGTTGGTCTGCTCGGCAATGGAACGGATCACCCCCAGCACGCTGACGATCGACTGCACGTCCTGCTGCAAACTGTCCAGGGACGCGCCGCTCTCGCGGATGTCCCCCACCAGCGCATGGATGCGGGTGATGCTGCCATCCACCACCTTCTTCGCCGCCTGGCCTTCCTGGTCGGTCTGCTGGGCAGCCTCTGCGGCACCTTGGGCGCTCTTGGCCACCTCGTGCGCCGCGGCGGACATCTCGTTGATCGCCGTGGCCACCTGATCGGTCTCGTGGCGCTGGCGCTCCATGGCCTGCTCGGAGCGATGCGCCTGTGCCGAGACCTCACCCACCAGGCCGGTAAGCTGGCCGGTCATATCGACGATCTGGCGCACCAGGCCGTGGATCTTCTCGACAAAGCGGTTGAAGGACCCCGCCAGCTCACCCAGCTCGTCATGGCTGTTGGCCGGCAGGCGGCGAGTCAGGTCGCCTTCACCCGCGGCGATGTCGTCCAGATTGGCCTTGATCTGCTGCAAGGGACGCAGGAATGCGTTGCTCAGCGCGGTGCCGACGATGCCGAACACCACCAGCAGGATCGCGGCGATCACCGCGATGCTGGTAAGGATGGTGCTGATGCGTGCGTCGATCGCCTCCTGCACCGCAGCCACCTGGGCCTCGACGCCATCGAGGTTGACCGCGGTGCCGAGTGCCATGTCCCATTTGGGCAGGTAGTAGGTGTAACCGAGCTTGGGTACCTGCACGCTCTCGTTGCCCGGCAGCGGCGAGTGATAGAACACGTAGTGGCTGTCGTCCTTGGCGACCCGGACCAGCTCGTCGTTGACGGCCACGCCGTTGACGTCCTTGCGGCCCGAGAAGCTCTTGCCCACGTCCACCGGGCTGTCGCCGCGGAACAGGCGGATCACCTGCGAATCGTAGGCGAAGAAATAGCTGTCCTTGCCGTACTTGATCTTCTTGAGGATCTCGATGGCCTGGTCCCGGGCCGCCATGTCGTTGGCCGAGGACGCGTCATAGAGAGTCTGGACCGAGCCCAGGGCGATCTGCATGTAGTGCTGCAGCTCCTGGCGGTTCTCCTGGATCAGCCGCTCGCGGGTTTCCTTCACCTCGCCTTCCGCCAGGTTGAGCAGCACCTTGGCGGCGGCGCCACTGAGCACGAGGGCGAAGAGGATCACCGGCGCGAGCGCCAGCAGCAGGACCTTGGATTTGAGTGTCAGGCGCATATTTCCATTCCTTGAAGGGAGGCAGGCCGGGAAAACGAGGCGGGATCGACCGCTTATCGGCAGCCCCGTGAATAGCTGTAGCGGTTGGTGGGCACCAACGTTCAGCCGGGCAACACGGTGGCTGTCAGAGAAGCATGGCCGCCGCCCAGCCGAATGCCAGTAGCGGCAGGTTGTAATGCAGGAAAGTGGGTACCACCGTGTCCCAGATGTGATCATGCTGGCCGTCGACATTGAGGCCGGCAGTCGGGCCCAGGGTGGAGTCCGAGGCGGG
This sequence comes from Pseudomonas sp. USHLN015, assembly GCF_037153275.1. Classification (NCBI taxonomy): domain Bacteria; kingdom Pseudomonadati; phylum Pseudomonadota; class Gammaproteobacteria; order Pseudomonadales; family Pseudomonadaceae; genus Pseudomonas; species Pseudomonas sp. USHLN015. Next base: position 168,842 of record NZ_JBBCKP010000011.1, on the reverse strand, counting down.
CGAGCCGGCATCTCCCAGGGCACCGGCGGTGCCGACGATGGAAACGATGGCCAGTGGGCTGAAGCCCAGTTGCATGCCCAGCGGCACGAAGATCGCCGCAATGATCGGTACGGTGGAGAACGAAGAGCCGATGCCCATGGTCACCAGTAGGCCCACCAGTAGCATCAGCAGCGCGCCAAGGGCCCGGCTGTTGCCGATCAGCGCGGCAGAGGCCTCCACCAGGCTGGTCACCTGGCCGGTGGCACGCATCACTTCGGCGAAACCGGCGGCGGCGATCATGATGAAGCCGATCATGGCCATCATCTTCATGCCCTGGGTGAACAGGTCGTCGACCTCGTTCCAGCGCACCACCCCCGACAGCGAGAACACCAGGAAGCCCACCAGCGCACCGACGATCATCGAGTCCAGCCACAGTTGCACCACGAAGGCGACGACGATGGCCACGCCCGCCACCGCCAGGCTGCGCCGGTCGTACTTCGCCTCCACCTGCTCGGCGCGGGCGATCAGCGCCAGGTCGTAGGTGCGCTTGCGGCGGTAGCTGACGAACACGGCCAGGAACAGGCCGGCCACCATGCCCAGCGCCGGTATCAACATCGCCTCGGCGACATTCACACCGGTAACGTCGACGCCACTTTTCGCCACGTTGGCCAGCAGGATCTCGTTGAGGAAGATGTTGCCGAACCCCACCGGCAGGAACATGTAGGGGGTGATCAGGCCGAAGGTGATCACGCAGGCCACCAGGCGCCGGTCGATCTGCAGGCGCGTCAGCACATACAGCAGCGGCGGCACCAGCAGCGGGATGAAGGCGATGTGGATTGGCAGGATGTTCTGCGAGGAGATGGCCACGCACAGCAACAGGGCGATGAGGACCCATTTCAGCGCAGCGCCGCCCGCCTCCCCGCCACGCACGACCCGGCCGACGATGCCGTCGGCCAGCGCGTGGGCCAGCCCGGAGCGGGCGATGGCCACGGCGAAAGCCCCCAGCAGCGCGTAGGACAGGGCGACGGTCGCGCCACCACCGAGCCCCTTGTTGAAGGCATCCAGCGTGCCCTGCACACCCAGGCCGCCGAGCAGGCCACCCGCCAGCGCACCGATCACCAGGGCCATTACCACGTGCACCCGGCACAGGCTCAGCACCAGCATGATGGCGACAGCTACAATCACCGCATTCATCCGCTTCTCTCCCGCCTTGCGGTGTCCCGCAAAAAAAGCCGCGTACTCTGCCGAATGAGCGGGCGGGTGTCAAAAGAAACGCCGTGCGAAATACTGGACACCCTGTGCATAATATTTGCATCCAAATTAGCCGCTCCCATGCATTCCGTATGGAGCCGCATCGCCATGGCAGGCGCATCAAGTTTTTCCCTGCCGCGCCGATAGCGGCTTGCAGTCCGACGAGATAGAAGGAAAGCCCCATGCCGTTCAGTCGCCTGTCCATTCAGTGGAAGATCACCCTGCTCGCCGGCCTTTGCCTGCTGGCCATCGTGACCCTCCTGGTCGGTGCCTCGCTCTACCAGTCCAAACGCAGCGCCGAGCTGGTGAAGTCCGCCAGTTCGCAGATGCTCGACCAGAGCGCACGCCAGCGCATGCAGGCCCGTGGCGAGCTGCAGGCCCTGCGCATCCAGCGCTACTTCATGGACACCTACCAGTACGGCAAGGGCTTCTCGCGCCAGGTGCTGTTCCTCAAGGACCAGGCCGAGAAGCGCTTCCTCGACGCCTTCGACCTGCGCGAGGACATGACCCGCCAGGTGAAGACCAGCCTGGAGGCCAACCCCAACCTGCTCGGCCTCTACCTGGTGTTCGAGCCCAACGCCCTGGACGGCAAGGACGAACTGTTCATCGACCAGGCCGAGCTGGGCAGCAACGACAAGGGCCGTTTCTCGCTCTACTGGTCGCAGGCCACCCCCGGCAAGCTGGAGTCCGAATCCATGACCGAGGAGCTGCTCGGCGACAGCAGCCCCATGGCCAGCGGCATGCCCTACAACACCTGGTACACCTGCCCGCTGAAGACCCGCGACTCCTGCGTGCTGGAGCCCTACTACGACGACGTCGGCGGCAAGAAGGTGCTGATGACCAGCATCGCCTTCCCCCTGGAGCTGAACGGCAAGGTGATCGGCGTCATGGGCCTGGACATCAGCCTGGACAGCCTCCAGCAGCTCAGCATCGATGGCAGCAAGGACCTCTACGACGGCCAGGGCCAGGTCAGCATCATCAGCCCCACCGGGCTGCTCGCCGGCCACAGCCGCGACGCCTCGCAGCTCAGCCTCAAGCTGGACAAGGCCTTCGGCACCGACGCCGGCGAGATCGCCGCGGTGGTCACGGCCGGCAAATCCGCCGAAATCGACCACGATGGCGTCCTGCGCGTCATCCAGCCGTTCAAGCCGATCCCCACGAGCGCCGCCTGGAGCGTGCTGCTGGAAGTGCCGGACAAGGTCCTGCTGGGCCCGGCCCTGAAGCTCGAGGCACAACTCGATGAGCAGAGCGCCTCCAGCAGCCTGGTGGCCACCCTGATCGGCCTCGCCGCCGCCGTGGTCGGCCTGCTGCTGGTGTGGCTCACCGCCCTGGGCGTGACCCGGCCCATCCTCGGGGTGGCCGCCATGCTGAAGAACATCGCCAGCGGCGAAGGCGACCTCACCCGCCGCCTGGACTACGCGCGCCAGGACGAGTTGGGCGAACTGGCCGGCTGGTTCAACCGCTTCCTCGACAAGCTGCAGCCGATCATCGCCGACGTGAAGCGCTCGGTGCAGGACGCCCGCAGCACCGCCGACCAGTCCGCCGCCATCGCCAGCCAGACCAGCGCCGGCATGCAGCAGCAGTACCGCGAAGTGGACCAGGTCGCCACCGCCTCCCACGAGATGAGCGCCACCGCCCAGGACGTCGCCCGCAGCGCCGCCCAGGCCGCCGAAGCCGCGCGCGGCGCCGACCATGCCACCCGCGACGGCCTGGGCGTGATCGGCAAGACCACCAGCGCCATCGAGCAACTGGCCAGCGAGATGAGCGCCGCCATGGAGGAGGTCCAGGGCCTGGCCAGCAGCAGCGAGCAGATCGGCTCGGTACTGGAGGTGATCCGCGCCATCGCCGAGCAGACCAACCTGCTGGCGCTCAACGCCGCCATCGAGGCGGCCCGCGCCGGTGAAGCCGGGCGCGGCTTCGCCGTGGTCGCCGACGAGGTGCGCAACCTCGCCAAGCGCACCCAGGACTCGGTGGAGGAAATCCGCCAGGTGATCGAAGGCCTGCAGAACGGCACCCGCGAAGTGGTCGGCTCCATGCACAGCAGCCACCGCCAGGCCCAGGGCAGCGTCGAGCAGGTCGAGCACGCGGTCGCCGCCTTGCACCGCATCGGCGACGCGGTGGCGGTGATCACCGACATGAACCTGCAGATCGCCAGCGCCGCGGAGGAGCAGAGCGCGGTGGCCGAGGAGATCAACCGCAACGTCGCCGCCATCCGCGACGTCACCGAATCCCTCTCCGGCCAGGCCCAGGAATCCGCCCAGGTCAGCCAGGCGCTCAACCGCCTGGCCAACCACCAGCAGGGGCTGATGGACCAGTTCCGCGTCTGATGCGAACCAGTGGACGCCCGCGCCAGGGCGTCCACTGCGCCCTGACACCATTTGCCCGCCCGACTGACGCGCCGGTGCTTGTCCGCCGTTTCGCCGCCAGCTAGCCTGCGTCATCCCTCAGCAAGGAAACCCGAGATGCTCAACTACGCCATAGTCGCCGGCTCCAGCCGTGCCAACAGCCAGTCCGGCAAGGTCGCCCGCTTCATTCGCCAGCGCCTGGTGGAACTGCAACTGGCCAGCGAAGCCCACACCAGCGTCATCGACCTGGGCGCCCGGCCGCTGCCCCTGTGGCCGGCCGACGACACGGGCCCCTGGTCCGAATTCCAGCAGCAGCTCAAGGCCGCCGACGCGGTGATCGTCATCGCCCCCGAGTGGAACGGCATGGCTTGCCCGGCGATCAAGAACTTCTTCATCTATGCCAGCAAGGCGGAACTGGCCCACAAGCCGGGCCTGCTGGTAGGCGTGTCCTCGGGCATCGGCGGCGGCTACCCGATCAGCGAGCTGCGCGCCTCCAGCTACAAGAACTGCCGCCTTTGCTACCTGCCCGAGCACCTGATCGTGCGCGGCGTGGAGAAGGTGCTCAACGGTGCCGAAGTGGCCGGTGAAGACGACCAGCGCATCCGTGCACGCATGGACTACGACCTGGACATCCTGGCCAAGTACGCCAGCGCGCTGAAGCCCGTCCGCGAAACCATCGACCTGAGCATCCCGGCCTTCGCCAACGGCATGTGAATCCCCCGCCCCGTGCCACTCGGCGCGGGGCTCCCCCACATCCACGTCGCCCGCGCGCCCGCGTGGACGACGCTTCATCCGTCCACCATTCGCGCTCCCAGACAGCACCACTGTGCACCCACGAGCCCCCCGCCCTACGAAACCGTAGGAGCGAGCTCTGCTCGCGAAGCTGTGGCTGGACTCTGTGGGAGCGAATTCATTCGCGATGAAGTGCCTGGCCACTCGCAGCCCTGTACCGGCGGTGGGTCTTTCGCGGCTGAAGCCGCTCCTACAGATAGCACTCGGAGCGGGGCCGAGCATCGCCGCGTTGGGCCTCGCTGCGCTCGGCGCCAACCTACGGTTCGCCCCTTACAACGAGAACGCCCGCTGCACCACCTCGCTGCGCGGATCATCGTTGGGCGCGACCAGCGCGTAGTTGTAGCCATCGCGCGACCAGTAGCGCGCTTCCAGCTCGCCATCACGGCGGCTGCCGGCGGGCATCTCGGCGTAGAGCGAACCGGGCGAGCGCAGGTACAGGCTGATGCGCTGCCCGCCCACGTCCTCGAACAGCAGGATGGCCGCGGCGCCCTGCTCGTTGGTCAGCAGACGCCCGCCCACGGGGTGGAAACCGTAGGGCGCGAGGTCGGGGATGCGCGAGGCATGGCTGAAGCGCTGGTCCAGCCAGGCCTGCAACTGCCCCGGATCACGGGCGGCGACATCGACCACGCTGGCCTGCCCGGTGGCGAACAGGCGGTGGGCCTCCAGGGCGTCCTGCATCGGCGGGTTCTCCGCCAGCAGCGTGCGGTCACGGGCCTGCCAGCCGCCCAGGCCGCCGAATCCCAGGGCCAGCACCAGCGCGGCGGCCGTGGCCAGGCGCTGGCGCCGACGCGCACGCAGGGAGCGGCGGATCGCCAGCGGGTCCAGCGCCGGGTTGGCCGGGCGTGCTTCCAGGTTGGCGAGGCCGGCCCGCAGTTGCTGGGCATCCCGGCGCCAGGCGTCCACGCGAGCGCGCGCCTCGGGGTCGCTCGCCAACCAGGCTTCCACCCAGGCCCGCTGGCCCGCGTCCAGCTGGCCGTCCAGGTAGGCGTGCAGGTCGTTCTCACTGGGTTCCAGGCGATTCATTTGAGTATCCGTAGCGGGGGGTTGGCGATTTCGCCCTCGGCCAGCTCGCGCAGGGCCTTGCGCGCACGGGACAGGCGGGACATCACGGTGCCGATGGGTACGTCCAGGGCCACGGCGGCCTCCTTGTAGCTCAGGCCCTCGACGCTCACCAGCACCAGCAGCGCACGCTGCTCGGCGGGCAGGCGGGCGAAGGCTTCGAGGGTGGATTGCGCCATCACCCGTTCCTCGGTGGAGGGGGCTTCGGCCGGCGCCGCGCCGAAGAACTCGAGGATGCGTGCATAGCGCCGGGCACGTCGCTGGCCGTCGAGGAACTTGCGGTAGAGGATCGCGAACAGCCAGGCGCGCAGGCTGCCGTCGGTACGCGGCCCGGCACGGCCGTCCAGTGCGCGCTCCAGGGTCGCCTGCACCAGGTCGTCGGCGCTGGCGGGGTTGCGCGTCAGCCACAGGGCGAAGCGGCGCAGGCGCTGCAACAGCTCGCGGAGTTCGTCGTCATCAATGTCGTGCATGGGTGGCGCGGCTCGTCGTGGATCGGGTGCGAGGAAGACGCCCGGGAAACGACTTTATTCCAGGTGCCGGGAATAAATCTCCATCCCGTTCGTCCCACGGGCTCGACGACCCGATCGCTCACCCTGGAGCCACCGATGAGCCAACCCCCGCTTTCCCCCTCCCAGACCCTGGGCCGCCTGGCGCTGATAGGCCTCGGCCTGGCCACGCTGGCCGGCACCTTCGCCTACGTCGCCGGCTGGATCGGCCCGCAGCGCCTGACCCCACAACGCATCATCGATACTTTCGAGGCCAACGCCGGCAGCTACCCCGGCTACCGCAAGAACCACGCGAAGGGCCTCTGCGTCAGCGGCCACTTCGCCAGCAACGGTGCGGCCGCCGGGCTGTCCCGCGCCGAGGTGTTCGCCCCGGGCGAAGTGCCGGTGGTCGGGCGCCTGGCCATCGGTGGCAGCAATCCCTACGCGCCCGATGCCAGCGTGCCGGTGCGCAGCCTGGCGCTGCAGCTGCGCACGGCCAGCGGCCAGGAATGGCGCACCGGCATGAACACGCCACCGGTGCTGCCGGTCTCCGGCATCGAGGGTTTCTTCGAGCAGGTGCTGGCCTCCAAGCCCGACCCGGCCACCGGCAAGCCGGACCCGGCGCGCCTGCAGGCCTTCTTCACCGCCCACCCGGAAAGCGCCGCCTTCCGCCAGTGGGCCAAGGACAACAAGGCCTCCAACAGCTTCGCCAACGCCACCTACAACAGCATCAACGCCTTCCGCCTGGTGGACGGCGACGGCAATGGCCGCTACGTGCGCTGGGCCATGGAGCCGGAGACGCCCTACCAGCCGCTGGCCGGTGAGGCGGACGACAAGGACTTCCTCGCCCACGACCTGTTCCAGCGCCTGCAACAAGGGCCGCTGCGCTGGCACCTGGTGCTGACCCTGGCCGAGGCCGGCGACCCCAGCGATGACCCGTCCCGCCCCTGGCCCGCCTCGCGCCAGCGCATCGACGCCGGCACCCTGGTGATCGACCGGGCGCAGGCCGAGGACCAGGGCGCCTGCCGCGACCTCAACTTCGACCCGCTGATCCTCCCCGACGGCATCGAGCCCTCGGACGACCCGATCCTCGCCGCCCGCTCGGCGGCCTACGCCGTGTCCTTCAACCGCCGCACCCGTGAAGGTGTGCCCACCGCCCCCGCAGGAGCCCACCCATGAACCGCCACGCCTCGGGCTTCAGCCCCCTCGCCCGCCTGCTGCACTGGTCCATGGCGCTGCTCATCCTCGCCATGCTGTTCATCGGTGCCGGCATGGTGATCACCCTGTCCACCCGCCACACCTGGCTGGTGGAGCTGCACAAGCCGCTGGGCCTCGTCCTGCTGGTGCTGGTGCTGCTGCGCATCGCGGTACGCCTGCGTCGGCCACCACCTGCGCTGCCTGCCGACCTCCCGGGTTGGCAGCGCGGGCTCGCCCATCTCTCGCACCTGCTGCTCTACGCACTGATGCTGGTGATGCCGCTGGTGGGCTGGGCGATGCTGTCCGCCGGCGGCTACCCGGTGGTGGTACTCGGCTGGCTGCAGCTGCCAGCGATTGCGCCCCATGACGCCGCGCTCTACGCCGTGCTGCGCCAGGCCCACTACTGGCTCGGCTACCTGCTGTTCGCCACGGTGCTGCTGCACCTGGGGGCGGCGCTGTTCCATGGCCTGATCCGCCGTGACGGCGTGCTCGCCAGCATGGCGACCGGCAACGCGAAACGCTGACGGCAGGCACCCGGCGCATGGCCGGGCCGGCAAACGAACGGCCATGCGCGCGGTCTACGCAGCTGGACCCACTCGATGGAGAACGCCCTTGAAGACTCACCGCTCCCTGCTCGCCACCCTGCTGCTCTGCGCCGCCGGCGCCCAGGCCTCCACCCCCGAGGCCTGGCAGGAGCAGGACAGGCGCATGCTCGCCGCCTGTACCCAGCTCAGCGGCCTCAAGGAGGTGAGGGCCGCCGGCAAGCCGGTGCTCTTCGACGATCGCCTCGGGCTCACCGCCCTGGTGCTCAGCGGCCGCTACCCCCAGGCCCACATGAACAACCGCGCGGGCCGCGAGCTGTGCCTGTACCAGCGCAAGACCGGCAAGGCCTACCTCAGCGAAGCCGACAGCCTGATCGAGCCCCGCAAGCCCTGATCGAAAAGAACGGTTACAGCGCCACGGCTGCTTTTCCTGTCGCGGCGCACCGTTGTCTGGCAAAACCCTTGCCCACCCCCGTACCGGACCAAGGAGCCCCCACCATGCGCATCGCCTTCACCGCCCTGCTGCTGAGCCTCGTCCTGCCCGCCCTCGCCGCCGAACCGCCCGCCTACGGACCGGAACTGGAGGGCTTCGACTACCCGCACCCGGTCAAGCGCTTCGCCTTCGAATCCCAGGGCGAGCAACTGCAGATGGCTTACATGGACGTCCAGCCCGGCAAGCCCAACGGCCGCACCCTGGTGCTGCTGCACGGCAAGAACTTCTGCGGCGCCACCTGGGAGGGCAGCATCCAGGTACTCGTCCAGGCCGGCTACCGCGTAGTGGTGCCGGACCAGGTGGGTTTCTGCAAGTCCAGCAAGCCGCAGCGCTACCAGTTCAGCTTCCAGCAACTGGCGGCCAACACCCATGCGCTGCTGGCCAGCCTGGGGCTGGAGAAGGTCACGCTTCTGGGCCATTCCATGGGCGGCATGCTCGCGACCCGCTATGCATTGCAGTACCCGGAGCAGGTCGAGCAGTTGGTGATGGTCAACCCCATCGGCCTGGAGGACTGGAAGGCCAAGGGCGTGCCCTGGCGCAGCGTCGACGAGTGGTACCAGCGCGAGCTGAAGACCACCGACGAGGCCATCCGTACCTACCAGAAGAACACCTACTACTCGGGCCAGTGGCGGCCGGAGTTCGACAAATGGGTGGAGATGCAGGCCGGCATGTACCGCGGCACGGGGCGCGAGGCGGTGGCCTGGGACTCGGCGCTGACCTACGACATGATCTACACCCAGCCAGTGGTGCACGAGTTCGACAAACTACGCATACCGGTGCTGCTGCTCATCGGCCAGACCGACAACACCGCCCCCGGCAAGGACGCCGCGCCCGAAGCGCTGCGCGGCCGGCTGGGCAACTACAAGGTGCTCGGCCAGGAAGCCGTCGAACGCATCCCCAATGCCCGCCTGGTGACCTTCGCCGAGCTCGGCCATTCGCCGCAGATCCAGGCGCCGGAGGTGTTCCACGAGGCGCTGCTGGAAGGCCTGCGCACCCGCTGAGGTCGCACCCGGGCCGGCGCTGCACTATCATCGCCGGCCATTCACCCCGGGAGCCCCGCCCATGAGCAACGAAATCACTCTCCTCAACCGCCTGGCCAACAGCGACATGCTGGAGATCGATGGCCTGCACGCCTGGCAGTTCGAGCTGGACGCCGGTGCCCTGCTGGTCGAGTGCGTCGATGGCCGTACCCAGCGCCGCTGGCAGTTCAGCGCGGAGCAGGTCCTGGCGGCGCGGTTCGACGGGGACAAGGGCGCCTGGACGATCCATGACGACCAGGGCCCGCACAGCCTGGTGTGCATGGAAGCCTTCAGTGGCAGCAACGACGACGAGCCGGACGAGGCCGCCAACGACGACGGAATCGACCGGGGCTGAGGCTTCAGCTCACCACGTTGCGGATGTAACGCACCGCGACTTCGCCACGGTTGGCATAGCCATAGGGCTGGCTGCTGGCGAAGACATGGAAGTTCCCCGCGCCGACGCGCACCTCGCCGCCTGGCAATTCCAGGGTCAGCTCGCCCTCGGTGACGTAGACCATCTCCCGCCAGCCTTCGGCATCGGCCTCCGACACATAGCGTTCCCCCGGCTCCAGCGACCAGGCCCAGAGCTCGACCTCGCGCCGCGCCGGTGCGCTGGCCAGCAGGGTGGCGCGGCTGCGGGGGTCGCGGCCGACCCAGGCGACCGCCTCGATGCGCGAGCGGTCGGGCCGGCTCGGCGCCTGCACCAGGTCGGGGAAGAGCACGCCCAGTGCCTCGGCGATGCGGTCCAGGGTGGCCAGGCTGACGTTCACATCGCCGCCCTCGATGCCGACGATCATCCGCCGGCTCACCCCCGAGGCGGTGGCGAGGGCATCCTGGCTGAGGCCGAGTTCCTTGCGCAGCCGGCGCACATTGCCGGAGACGTGTTCGAGTACGTTGGGTCGGTCCATGGTGTTGGGCAATATATTGCTCAAAGGCTGAATTTTGCGCATTATGTTGCACATAACCAACCAGAACAAGCGTCACCTCCTCGCCACTGCCTGATCCGGACCCTTCCATGAATTCCCGCACCCTCACCTCGACGCTGCTTCCCGTCGGCATCCTGCTGGTCGCCATGACCTCGGTACAAAGCGGCGCCTCCCTGGCCAAGTCGCTCTTCCCCGTCATCGGTGCCCAGGGCACCACCAGCCTGCGCCTGATCTTCGCCGCCCTCTTCCTGCTGCTGGTGCTGCGCCCCTGGCGCACCCGCACCAACACCGGCGCCCTGGGCAGCGTCCTGGCCTATGGCACGGCATTGGGCTTCATGAACCTGCTGTTCTACATGTCGCTGCAGACGGTGCCGCTGGGCATCGCCGTGGCGCTGGAGTTCACCGGCCCGCTGGCGGTGGCGATCCTGTCCTCCCGTCGCCTGCTGGACTTCGTCTGGATCGCCCTGGCCGTGGCCGGCCTGGCGCTGCTGCTGCCCATCGGCGAAGGCGCCGCCGGCATCGACCCGCTGGGCGCCGCCTATGCGCTGGGCGCCGGGGTCTGCTGGGGGCTCTACATCATCTTCGGCCAGCGCGCCGGGGCCGAACACGGCATGCAGAGCGCCTGCCTGGGCGTGATGGTGGCCGCCTTCGTCGCCGCGCCCTTCGGCATGGTGCACGCCGGCACGGACCTGCTGAACCTCGCCCTGATCCCCACCGCGCTCGGCGTGGCGCTGCTCTCGACCGCCATCCCCTACACCCTGGAGATGTACGCCCTGACCCGCATGCCGGCGCGCACCTTCGGCACGCTGATGAGCATCGAGCCGGCCCTGGGCGCCCTCTCAGGCCTGCTGTTCCTCGGCGAGCGCCTGTCCCTGCTGCAATGGCTGGCCATCGGCGCCATCATCCTCGCCTCCATCGGCACCACCGCCAGCATGAAGAGCCGCCAGGAAGCCGAAGGGCTGATCCCCGCCGACTGATCCGCTGCGAATCTTCTTGCCGAGAAGCGCCCTCCTGCGCAAGGCTATCGCCAGCCTTGCGCACCAACAGGATCAACCATGAACAAGTTCACTCCCGGCCCCAGCGGCTGCCCCAAGGTCAGCTGGCAGCTGGACCAGATCGTCTCCGAACTGCGCGCCGCCCGCGCCGAGTGGCGCAACCGCCATGGCCGTACCCAGGACCGTGGCGGTCGCGAACTGCCGTCGCGCGTCGCGGTCGGCCAGATCATCGAAGCCATCAGTGGCGCCCTCTTCCCCATGCGCCTCGGCCCCACCGACCTGCGCGAGGAGAGCGAAGACTTCTACGTCGGCCACACCCTGGACACGGCGCTCAACGCGCTGGTGATCGAAGTGCGCCGCGAGCTCGGCTACGCCGCCCGCAACGGCAGCGCCGACGATGGCGACAGCGAGTGCCAGGCGATCCGCGTGGTGAAGGGCTTCGCCGCCGCGCTGCCGCAACTGCGCGTGCTGCTGGACACCGACGTGCTGGCCGCCTACCAGGGCGACCCCGCCGCGCGCAGCGTCGACGAGGTGCTGCTGTGCTACCCGGGCGTGCATGCGGTGATCCACCACCGCCTGGCGCACTACTTCTACAGCAACGGCCTGCCGCTGCTGGCGCGCATCATCGCGGAGATCGCCCACTCGGCCACCGGCATCGACATCCACCCCGGCGCCACCATCGGCAAGAGCTTCTTCATCGACCACGGCACGGGCGTGGTGATCGGCGAGACGGCGATCATCGGCGAGCGGGTGCGCATCTACCAGGCGGTGACCCTGGGCGCCAAGCGCTTCCCCTCGGACGAGTCGGGCAACCTGCAGAAGGGCCAGCCGCGCCACCCGATAGTCGAGGACGACGTGGTGATCTACGCCGGCGCGACCATCCTCGGGCGCATCACCATCGGCAGGGGCTCGGTCATCGGCGGCAACGTCTGGCTGACCCGCAGCGTGCCGGCGGACAGCAACATCACCCAGGCCACCCTGCAGAACGATTGCGGCGCCTGAGACGCCCTGCCCAGCCAGCAAAGAACCCCGCGCAAGCGGGGTTCTGCGCATCAGGCCGAGGTTTCCCGCGGCACGAACAGGCGGCGGGTCAGCATCAGGTGGAGAACGAAGGCGATCAGCGCGGCCAGCGGGATCGCCGTCAGCGCGCGGGTGATGCTGGAGCCGAAATCGGCCTGGCTCTGCAGCACCTCCAGGCGGCCGAAACGGGACGGCGCGGCATTGGCGTAGGCCACCTTCACCGAGGCGCCCTCCCTGAGATAGGGCTCGGCATTGGCGGCGGAGGTCTCGAAGGTGCCGTCGTAGGCCTTGCCAGCCACCTCGAAGACATAGTGGAAGTGGTAGGTCTCGCTGGTACGGCCGCGGCGGTGGTGTTCCTCGGTCACGGCGTCCAGGCTCACCGGCGCCACCACCTCGGAATGGTCCTTGAGGATGGCGTTGGCATCGAGGTAGTTGAGGATCGCGGTGACGATGAGGAAGCCAGCGCCGATCATGGCGGCGAGGCTCAGCAGGATCATCGACACCTTGCTGAGGGTGCGGTGGGTTTCGGGCGAAGTCTTGAAGCTGATCATGGCGTCCCTTCCGGTTGGAGCCCTGGCATGCCAGGGCGGCGTCAGGCGTACGACTCGCCCGGATAACCATGGAAAGCCAAGCGCGGCATCGGAAAATCGGAAGCGGCAAGCACTTGCTGCTGCACGGGCCCACCCTTCCATGGCAAGTTAATAGCACTAAGCTAGCATCCAGAAGCAAGGGAACCCCTTGATTGAAGTCACACCCTGTTACATTCATTGCAAGGTCGATGACACAGTGCCGCGCGGCAGGATCGCACTGCCGCCAGCGGACCATGGACGGAACGCTGAGCCTCCACTTCATCCAGAGCAGATAGCCGTTCCAGAGGTACCGATGTGAGCACCACGGCCAACCGATTCTCTTCCCTGCTGCATCTCGTGCGCCTGCATTTCGGCATCGGTGCCGTCGTGCTCATCGAGCCCGATGGCCCGCTCGCCTGCGACGGCATCGACCAGCAAAGGGCCGCGCGGGTGCTGGTCTCCGGCACCCCGCAACCGCTAGCCCGCTGCCCCATCGCCGATGGCGGCGGCGAACTGCTGCTGTTCGACGACCAGCCCCGCGAGGTGGACCCAGTCGCACTGGCCGAATTCGCCAACCTGGCGAGCGAATTGTTCACCCGGCACCGCGAAGTGCTGGGCATGCGCGAATGGCTGCGGGTGCTACGGGAAAAGGAACAGCGCCTGGCCCTCGCCGTCGCCGGCAGCGGCACCGGTATCTGGGACCGCGACGTGGTCAATGGGCTGATCCACTACTCGCCCGGCTGGAAATCACTGCTGGGCTATGCCGACGACGAGATCGGCACGCGCATCGAGGACAGCTACACCCGCGTCCACCCCGATGACCTCGACTACGTGAAGCGCAGCATCCTCGAGCATTTCGAGCAACGCACCCCCGACTACCAGGTGGAGCACCGCCTGCGCCACAAGGACGGCCATTACATCTGGGTGATCAGCCGCGGCAAGGTGGTGGAGCGCGACGACCAGGACCGCCCCCTGCGGATGCTCGGTACCACCACCGACATCACCCGGACCCGGCACATGGCCGAGCGCCTGCAGCAGAACCTCGACCTGCTGACGGACCTGACCAACGAGATCCCCGGCATGGTCTTCCAGTACCTGCGCCTCGCCGACGGCAGCGGCAGCTACCGCTATGTCAGCGCCGGCAGCCAGGACGTCTATGGCCTTTCCCCCGAACAGCTGAAGCTGCCGACGGGGCGCGAGCGCATCCTGGCGCTGATCCACCCGGACGACCTGGCCGCCTACCAGGACTCCCTGGAGACCTCGGCAGTGGCCCTCACCCCCTGGCACATGGAGTACCGGGTGCTGGTGCCCGGCCGCGACACCGGCTGGCGCCAGGGCAATGCACACCCCAAGCGCCTGGCTGACGGCAGCGTGCTCTGGCACGGCTTCGTCACCGACATCACCGAACACAAACGCATCGAGGCGGAGTTGCAGGCACTGGCCACCACCGACTTCCTCACCCAGCTGCCCAACCGCCGTCACTTCATGTCGCGCATCGAGGAAGAACTGGCCCGGCTGCGCCGCCCCACCGGCCATGGCGCCGCCCTGCTGATGCTCGACCTGGACCACTTCAAGGTGATCAACGACCGCTGGGGCCATGCCGTGGGCGATGAGGCACTGCGCCATTTCGCGACCCTGCTGGTGCAGCAGATGCGGCGGGTGGATTTCGCCGGGCGCATGGGCGGCGAGGAGTTCGCCGTGGTGCTCAACGATGCCAGCCACGACAGCGCCCTGGTGTTCGCCCAGCGCCTGCAGCAGCAGCTGGCGGAGACCCCGTTGCGCCACCAGGGCGAGGTGATCCCCCTGACGGTGAGCATCGGCATCACCCGCATCAGCGCCGACGACGCCACGGCCGAAGCCGCGCTGTCGCGCAGCGACCTGGCGCTCTACCGCGCCAAGGCCAACGGCCGCAATCGCATCGAGAGCCATTGAGCGCAAACGCCGCCATGGCGATGCGGGGCCAAGCTGAAAGAAGAAGGAGCCGGCGCACCGGCCGGTGCGCCGGCGATCCGATCAGTCGGTGCCGTACTTCGGCGAACGAGGACCGTAGAGCAGGCCACCGTTGCGGCCGGTCGAGAGCAGGCGCGCACTGGTCATCCCGGCGATGGGATAGGACGCGTCCTCCATGGAGCTGTTGATGATCTGCTTCACCGCAGCGGTCACCAGCATGCCGACCAGGCCACCGCTGTTGCCGTTGTTGCCCTCCTCGCTGGAGGCGGTCGCCGAGCCGGTCCACAGGGTGGTGCCGCTCTTCAGGTCGACCAGGCGGGCGCTGGCGGTGACGATCGAGGCACTGCTGATCAGCATGTACTGGGTGCCGTACTCGCTCACGGTGACGTAGAGCGCGGCGTCGGCACCGAACACCTCGCGCAGCCTGGCCGGCGGCAGCTGGTGGATGTCACCGGCGGCGGTCAGGCCGTTCTGGCGGAAGGTCTCGTCCACCAGGGCCACCGGCAGCACGTAGTAGCCGGCCTCGGCCAGGGGATAGGTGACCTGGGACAGCATGCTGTAGGTCGCCTTCACGTCGGGCGACTCGTTGAGCGGCGGCAGCACCAGGATCGAACGCGGGCGCGCCTCCTTGAAGGCCGAGTAATCCACGCTCTTGGTCGGCGCGCAGCCGCTGATCAGCGCGCCGAGCACGGCGCAGGCCAGCATGCGGGAAAACAGGCGGGTCATTGTGCGCCTCCCTTGGCGTTCTTCATCAGGAAGTCCATGTACGAGGCGGACTCGGGGAACAGCGCCTTCTCGGTCTGGAACGCCTGGATCATCCGGTCATCCTTGCCGAGGGTCGAGTACAGCAGGCCGAGCTGGGCGTGGTAGCCCGGCGGCACCGCGCCATTCTTCGCCTTGATCTTCTGCAGGTCGGCTTCCAGCGCCTCGACCTGCGCCTCCCGGGCCTCGCCCTTGAAGTACTGGTTGACCTGGGTCTGGTAGCCCTCCCACTGGTACAGCGTCTTCGGCCCGCTGCAGCCGGCCAGCATCAGGCTGCCCAGCAATGCCGCCGAGCAGGCGATGGTCTTGCGCATTTCCATTGTCATTCCCTAGAGCATCCGTGATTTCAGTTCTGCGGCTTCCAGGCACCGCTGTCGACCGCATTGACCAGCTTGTTCACCGCCTCGCGCATGGCCAGGTCCAGCACCTTGCCGTTGAGGGTGGAGTCGTAGCTGGCGGTGCCGCCGAAGCCGATCACTTCGCGGTTGGACAGCGCGTACTCGCCCGCGCCCTGGGTCGAATAGACAACCTCGGAGGTGGAGATGTTGACGATGTTCAGCGCTACCTTGGCGTAGGCGATCTGGGTCTTGCCGCGACCGAGGATGCCGAACAGCTGGTGGTCGCCCACTTCCTTGCGACCGAACTCGGTGACGTCGCCGGTGACCACGAAATCGGCCCCCTTGAGGCGCTGGGCCTGGCCCTTGATCGCCGCCTCCTGCTGGATCTCGCTCATGTTGTCGCGGTCCAGCACGCTGAAGCGGTTGGTCTGCTGCAGGTGGGTGATGAGGATGGTCTTGGCCTGGCCGCCGAGGCGGTCGACGCCGTCGGAGAAGATGCCGCGCATGTAGCTGGAGCGGTTGTCGAACTTGCCGACGGCAATGGGCGAGCGCGGGCCGCTATACGGGCGGTTGACGCTTTCGACCTGCTGCACCGCGACGGCGGTGGAGGTTTCGGTGGCGCAGCCCGACAGGCCGGCCAGTGCCACGGCTGCCAGTAGCGGCAGCAGAGCGGTTCTCGAGACGATGCTCATGGGGTTCTCCTTGAACGAACGGAAGGTGCCGGCGACGTCAGCCCGGCGGGCAGCGGCGCGTTGGCGGATTGGATCGACAGGGCGATGAGACTGAAGACGGACAGCAGGGCGAAATCCCCACAGGCACGCCCAGGGAAATCTGCCGAACGTGACTGTGTCGACGAAATGCCGGACGGCATCGGGCGACGGGCCCCAGGTGCAACGCGAGATCGGTACGGGGCGCAGCGAATGGGCCGGAAAAAAACCGGCCATGCGAGGGGTGAAGACGACATCCAATGTCCTGCAACTACGGCTCCATGGATCTTGCTCCCGGATGGCGCGCCGACGCCGCATGCGGACAGGCGTCCCGCCAGGGAACAGACAGGCGCGCGAGAGTACTGGCCTTTCGCCGCGAAGCCGATGCCGGCCCGACCAGCGGGCGTATCGGCAGGACCTGCTGACAATGCCGTCGCACGCCGCGCAATGAGGCCGTCGTCACCCTTTCAATCTGCGAGGGGCCTGGAGCCGTGACGAACCCTGAGGCAATTTGCCGCGAGGCTGGTAGAGCCGCGCCTGCATAGATTTAATCCAGACGATTCGTTCTGGAGCCCTGCATATGGATAGCGACGGCGACACCCTCACCCGAGACCACCAGCGGATTCACCAGGAGGCGACGCTCCTGGCCGGCGCCATCACCGACCTGGGGCAGCGCGCCTCGGTCTATCACCATCTCTATGAATGCTCCGGCGGACGCAACGTCTTCCCGCTGATCGCCGCGCACGGCGCATTGTGGGGTGCCGGCTACTTCGCCCTCGGCATGCGGGTCGGCGCCCTGCTCTCCGCCCAGTTCCTCTTCTCCCCCGCCCTGAGCCAGGACAAGCTGCGCCAGCTGCACGCCTTCGCCGACGCCTTCCGCGAGATCAACCGGCAGGTCTGTGTCGAGGCCTACACGGCCTACCACTTCAGCCGTTTGCATGGCCAGGCGCCGGGGGCCACACGCTTCCTGCAGCCCCGCCTGCTGGCCGCCCTGGACGCCTGCCACCACGCCCAGGCACTGGGCGAGCCCTTGTCGCAACCGGAGCGGCGCGAACTGTTCGAGGCGTTCTTCCTGTGGGAGCAGGCCGCCATCGTCGGGCCGGCCGTGGAACGGGCCCTGGCGGCATTGGACTGGCCGCTGATCCGCCGGGTGGCGCTACGCCCGCGCATCGAATTCGCCTACTTCCCCAGCAGCCGCGACATGAAGTTCGCCGACTTCGCCAGCACCACCGAGCGCATCGAAAAGGGCATGCGCGCCTATGAGCTGGCCGAGCGGGCCGGGCTGGACCGGGTGGAGCATGCGCTGCGGCACTACGGGGTGCTGCCGGCAGCCTTCTTCCGCGATTCGCTCGCCCATTTCCGCGACCTGCGCCAGCGCCTCGACCTGCCCGCACAATTCACGGCCACCGGTTGAGCCTGGCGGCGGCACCACCGGGACAGCGGCATCGCGGAACCCGATCCGCCAGCGATGCCGCGCCGGGCCGGGAGGTTCAGGCGGGGTAGAGATGGACGATGCGCTTGCCGTTATGCAGGTCGTGGACCTTGTAGCCCTGCAGCACGGCCTCCCAGAACGCTGCTGCGGCCTCGCTCTCGACCTCCAGCACCAGCTCATCCTTGCCCCGCTTCTTGAGCAACTCGATGAGCTGGGCGACCGCGCGCCTGCCCACGCCCTTGCCGCGCGCGGGTACGGCAACGAACAGCCGGAAGATCTCGAAGAAGCCCGAGTTGCCGGCGGAAGCGCCTCGGATCACGGCGAAGCCGACGTAGTCGCCCTCGAGGGCCAGCAGGTAGCACTCCTCGTCCAGCGCCGCGGACATCTCCCCGCTCATGACCTGCCTGAAACTGCCGTAACCATCCAGCTCGAGCAGCTTCTCCGCAGCCTGGATACCCGGAGCGCCCGCCAGGTGAATGGAAACCCGATCTGACATGAAGAACTCCTTTTCGTGGTTGGATTCGGGCGCATCCTAGCGACTCGAAACCCGCCGCCATTGATCCGGCGCATGGATCGCCGCACTCTCCGGGGCGCACGTGCTCGGGTTCGTGACGCTGTTGGCAAGACGGCGAAACCGGGCCAGGGTCCGCTGCGAGGCGATGGCCGCAGGCAGGAAGTCCGGCACGGGCAGGGATGATCCATGGCCAGGCTCCCGGGCGTGGTTCCACGGGGCCGACGAGGAGTGATGGGGAGGACGGGTGGGCCGTAGCGCCGGAGCTCAATCCTCCCCGTCCAGCACGATGCGGCCCTGTTCATCTCGCTGCACTTCGTACAGCTCACCGTGGCGGGTCTTGAGCACCTTGATCTGCATGCGCTCGGCTTCGCCGCGGTGCTTGTGGATCTGCAGGAGGTCGAGTTCCCTGCGGTCATGCTCGCGCGTCCGGTACAGGGTCAACGCCCCCCGCACGGTGGCGAGCAGCTCTTCGTTTTCCCAGGGCTTGGGGATGAACCGATAGATTTCAGCCTGGTTGATCGCCTGCATCAGCGCCTGGTGATCGGCCATGCCGCTCAGGAGGATACGGATGCTGGCGGGCTGGCATTGCTTGGCGAACTGCAGGTAGGTGACGCCATCGATGTCGGGCATATGGTGGTCGCAGACGATCACCTCATAGGGTTTTTCCGCCAGGGCGTGCAACGCCAGGACCGGATCGTCGAAGGGTTCCAGCTCCCAGCCGGCATCGCGCATCGCTCGCTGGAGCGTGCGGAGGATCAACGGGTCATCGTCGACCAACTGGATACGTGCCATGGGTACCTCCAGTGAAATCAGGCAGTTTCTGCAACGCGTACGAATACGGTGTAGCGCGCGCCTTCCATCGCCTCGAAGGCGATCAGTTTCTCCACCAGCGCCGGGGTCAGCACCTTGCCCGCGTTGAGCAGCAACATCCCGTTGTCCGCGTTGAGGTTGCGCGCCAGCACCATGCCGCCTTCGAGGTCGCGCGTACCCAGCCCGCGCACGCGGGGATCGGCGAGCGTGATGTCCGTCAGGTATGAGGCGCAGACCTGGACGAAGGGCTCGATCATGTCGGGGTCGTACAGACGTCCCGCGTACTTGCGAATGAACATCAGGGCCTCGTCCCGGTTCATGTTGCGCTCCAGCACCAGGCCTCGTTGCAACTCCACGAAGTCCACAGCGAGCTTGAGCAATCTCGAACCCTGGGGGATGGCGCTGCCTTTGAGGTGGTCCGGAAAGCCGCTGCCATCCCAGCGCTCTTGATGGTGGCGGATCAGCCGTGCCGCATCCTGCATCGGCTCGAGCGACATCAGCAGCGATTCGCTGGTTTCCGGGTAGGCCCTGAACGTGTCGCGCTCATGGTGGTGCATCAGGTCCGACGGCCTCGCCAGCATGCTGTCGCTCCAGCCGAGCTTGCCCACGTTATAGAGGGCGGCGGCCATGATCAGGTCGTGCTCCAGCGAGGGCTCCACGAGGCCCGCATTGCAGCAGGCACGGACCAGTTCGTTGAGCGCCTGGTTGGTTTGCTTGCCCTGGGGAAGCCTTTGGTTGACCAGAAGGGAGAAGACCTCGGTGCTGACCACGTAGCTGCGCTTGAGCTCCGCGTAGGCCAGGTCGAGCATGTCGGCCGTCTGCTGGAGCTCTGCGGTACGCGACTCGACGCGTTTCTCCAGCGTCGCGTTGAGCTGTTCGAGGGCGGCCTTCTGCTGCAGGGTCACCTTCTCGAGCCGCTGGCGCTCACGCTCGGAGTGCAGGTGGGCCAGCGACTGTTCGAGGGTGGACAGGAGCTCCGCGTCATCCCAGGGCTTGCTCAGGTAGCGATGGATGCGCCCTTCGTTTATCGCCTTGATCAGGGTCGGCATGTCCGTGTAGCCCGTGAGCAGGATGCGGATGGTCTGCGGATGACGTCGATAGATTTCCGCCAGCAGCGTCGCACCGTCCATCGATGGCATGCGGGCATCGGACACGACCAGATCGACGGGGTGGCTGGCGAGCAGTTCGAGAGCCTGCTCGCCACTCTCCGCCAGGAGGAGATCGTAAGGCTGGCTGCGCAGAAGCCTTTTCAGGCTGTTGAGGATGAAGACCTCATCGTCAACCAGAAGCACAGTGAAACGGGTCGCATCCGTGGGTGTGTTGTCTTCCATGCCATCCGCTCTTGCCATGGCTCGCATCGGAGCCGGGTCGAAGATGTTTTTCAGCGTAGTCGCTTTCACTGCCCGTAAAGCGGCGAGCCATGGGCAATTGCAGGATGGAGATCGACAGGAACGGAACACTTGGACATGACTTGTACGCACCCGTGAGCGTGTAGCGGAACCATCCAGGTTTTCCCGCCATCGACCCTGGCGCTTGCGAACTGCACCGTGCCACCGCCCGGCGAGTGAACTTGAACAATGGCCAAGCCCGTACTTTAAGAAGTAAGGGACGGGCCAATTGCAGGGATGTGGCAACCGATGCGCGTATTGTTTCCAGCCAGTGGGGCGGCGCGGCGACATCGACCGCGTGCGCTGCCATGAGCCACTACATTCCTGCGGGAAATCGGCGCGTCCTGATCATCGACGACACCCCTTCGATGCACGAGGACTACCGCAAGATCCTCAGCCCCGAGGCGACACAGGGCCTCTCCTCGATGGAGTCCCTGCTCTTCGGAGTAGCGGAACCCAGGCCCTCCATCCGCTACGAACTGGATCATGCCTACCAGGGCCTGGACGGCCACGCCCTGGCGGAACAGGCGCTGGCCGAATACCGCCCCTACGCGATGGCCTTCGTCGACATGCGCATGCCCCCGGGCTGGAACGGCCTGGAAACCATCGAAAGGCTCTGGCGGCTCGATCCTGATCTGCAGATCGCGTTGTGCACGGCGTTCTCCGACCTGGTCTGGGACGAACTGAGCGAACGCCTGAACCTCAATGACCGGCTGCTGGTGCTGAAGAAGCCGTTCGATGCCATCGAAATCCGCCAGATTGCAAACACCCTGACGGCCAAGTGGCAGGCCATGCAAGAGAACAAGATCAGGGTCAAGGCCATGGAGATCACGATCGAACACCGTGCATCGGAGTTGCTGAGACTCGCGCACCATCTGCAATACGACGCACTGACCGGGCTACCCAACCTGAACCTTCTGCGGGACCGGCTGGTGCGGTGCATCCGCACATCGCCGACGTCCGGATTCTCTCTCCTGTACATCGGCCTCGACCGTCTCAAACATATAAACAACGCCTGGGGTTATCCATTCGGGGATGCCGTGCTGCAGGCGAGCGGCACCGCCATCCAGCGCGCCCTGAAGGACGAGGACGTGCTCTACAGGCCAGGCTCGGACCAATTCGTGGTGGTGGGCGACTTCGCCGACAGAGGGGGCGACACCGCATTTTCCGCCCAGCTCCTGGCCGCCATCGCCACACCGCGCCTCATTGAAGGTGAAGTGCTGGCCGTGACGGCGAGCGTCGGGGTGAGCCGCTACCCCGGCCACGGCGACGACCCGCGCATGTTGATCAAGCGGGCCGAGACCGCCATGCACGAGGCCAAGGGCCAGGGGCGCAACACGGCACGGCTCTACGATCCGATGCTCAAGCAGCGCGCCCGGGACCAACAGTCGCTGGAAGTGGCGATCCGACGCGCATTGGAAAACGAAGAGTTCGTGCTCCATTACCAGCCCAAGATCGACCTGCGCACCGACCGCGTCATCGGCTGCGAAGCCCTGATACGGTGGTTCCAGCCCAACGGCGAGGCCATTCCGCCAACCTGCTTCATCCCGATAGCGGAAGAGTCCGGCCTCATCGTGCCCTTGAGCCGATGGGTGCTGAAGGAGGCGAGCCGGCAGACGCACCTGTGGAACCTTCATGGGCTCGGCCCGCTCTGTACCGCGATCAATCTTTCCCCCGTGGACTTCCGCCAGGACGACTTCCTCTCGGCACTGAAGCAAGCGCTGGAGAGTTCGGGCGTCGATCCCGGCTGCATTGAGCTGGAGATAACCGAGCGCCTGCTGGTGCAGGATCATGAAGACAGCGCCCTCGTGCTGCAGGGCGCCAAGTCGCTCGGGGTACGGCTGGCGATCGACGATTTCGGCACCGGCTATTCCAATCTCGGCTACCTGAAGCTGTTCCCGGTCGATACCTTGAAGATCGACCAGTCGTTCATCCGCGACATAGGCGTGCATGAGAAGGACGCGGCCCTCGTCGCCGCGATCATCGCCATGTCCGACAGCCTCGGGCTCACCGTCACGGCCGAGGGGGTCGAGACCGCCGAGCAGTTGGAGTTTCTGACGAGCCGGCATTGCGATGAAGCCCAGGGCTTCTACTTTTCACGGGCCTTGCCGGCCGCCGAATTCGCCGAGTTCGCCAGACGTCGCAACGGCCACGCCGGAGTGGAACGATGAACGCCGACATCAAGCGGCGCATCCTGCACCTTGCACTGGCGGTGTTGCCGCTGGCCTCCCCTTGCGTCGCCGCACCGCTCAATGAACCGATCAAGCCCTTGCCGCGCTGGCATACCGAAGACGCGGGCCGAGCCGAGCTGGGCCGCCGGCTGTTCAACGACACGCGCCTCTCCGCCAACGGTGCCGTGGCCTGCTCCAGCTGCCACCAGCTGGACCGGGGCGGGGCCGATGGCAAGAGCCTGTCCGTCGGCCTCATCGGTGACCTGACGCTGGTGAACACACCCACCGTGTTCAATGCCAGCCTCAACTTCCGCCAATTCTGGAATGGCCGCGCCGCGAGCCTGGAGGCGCAGATCGACGATGTCATCCGCAACCCCAGGGAAATGGGGGCCGAATGGCCTGCATTGCTCGCGCGCCTGGCGGCGGACGAGACCTACAGGGATGCCTTCGAGTCTAGCTACGCGGATGGGGTGACCCAGGCGAACGTCCAGAACGCCATCGCGACCTACGAGCGGACGCTGCTCACACCGAAGGCTCGATTCGACCTGTTCCTGGAGGGCGACTCCACGGCCATCAGCGATGAGGAGAAGGCGGGGTATGCGCGCTTCAAGCAGAGCGGATGCATCTCCTGCCACCAGGGCATGAACGTGGGCGGCAACATGTTCCAGAAATTCGGGGTCATGGGGGACTATTTCAAGGACAAGGGGAGCAGCTCTGAAGCCGACCTCGGGCGCTTTTTGGTCACCGGCCGGGACGAGGACCGTCATGTGTTCAAGGTGCCGGGCCTGCGCAACGTCGAGCTCACTGCGCCCTACTTCCACGACGCCTCGGCGCAGACCCTGGAGGACGCCGTGGACGTGATGTTCAAATACCAGCTGGGCCGCAAGGCGGACCCGGAGGACAGGCGGCTGATCATCCTCTTCCTGAAAACACTGACGGGCGAAATGCAAGGTGCGCAGTGAGCGATATCCGCAGGGGTAACCTCTGGATCGTGCTGGTGGGCGCCGCTCTCGCGCTCGCCGGCACGCTCCTGTTCCTGTTCCTCCGGGCGGATGCCTACGAGCCAGCCCGCTACTTCGGGTCGCTGGCGATACTCCGCCAGATCAAGCAGAGCGACGCCCAATGGGAAGTCCAGGTGCTGCGCTCGCGTATCGGCATCAACCTCGACTACGACCTGCTGGTCGACCCGCTCAGCGAAATGGAGAGCAACTGGCAGCGCCTCGAACAAC
The DNA here is from genome assembly GCF_037153275.1 of Pseudomonas sp. USHLN015. Classification (NCBI taxonomy): domain Bacteria; kingdom Pseudomonadati; phylum Pseudomonadota; class Gammaproteobacteria; order Pseudomonadales; family Pseudomonadaceae; genus Pseudomonas; species Pseudomonas sp. USHLN015. Next base: position 144,869 of record NZ_JBBCKP010000011.1, on the reverse strand, counting down.
GCCTCGCGGAGGCGCCCCTGCACAACCCGGAGCGCTGGGAACGGAACACGGAACTGTACAGGACGGCGCTGGAGGAGAAGTCCGGCCTGATCGAGGCGTTCAAGTCGCATAACGCCATCCTGCGCAATTCACTGAATTTTCTACCCACCGCCGAAGATGACGTGCAGAACCTGATCAGTGACCAGCGCAGCAGCATGGTGCTCGACACGACGTCCGGCTACGTGTTCGACGCACTCCTGAGCACGATGGAGTATTCGCAGGTCACCACGGACGACAAGGCCGAGGAGATACAGCTCGGACTGCAGAAGATCGAGGAACAGAAGGCCGGGCTGAGCCCTGACATCGGCAGCGCCATCGACCTGTTCTCGGCTCATGTCCGGACCGTTCTCAGCGAGCAGAAGCACGTCAACGCCCTGCTCAACCAGATCGCCGCCGTGCCGGTGGCCACGCGTCTGGACGCGCTGATCGAAGTATTGAGCGGGGAGCAGTTGGCGGCCGCCGCCCAGGACCAGGTCTCCCACCGGTACCTGCTGGTGTTCGCGGCCATCCTGGCGGCGCTGCTGCTATTCCTGGGCTACTGGCTCCTGCGCAGCTATGCGGAGATCAACCGCATGAACAAGGCGTTGCAAGCCGCCAATGACGAGCTCGAACGGCGAGTACAGGTACGGACCCACGAACTGCAACGGGCCCAGAGCGAGCTGGTTGCCGCTGCCCGGCATGCGGGCATGGCCGAGATCGCGACCAACGTGCTGCACAACGTCGGCAATGTGCTGAACAGCGTGAATATCTCCGCCGACCTGGTGGCCCGCCGGGTGCGCAATTCCAAAGCGCTCGGCCTGGCCAGGGCGGTGGAGATGATGACGGCGCACCAGGACGACCTCGGCGTCTTCATCAGTCACGACGAGAAGGGAAAGCTGCTGCCCGGCTACATCGCCCAGGTATCGGAGGCGCTCTCGTCGGAGCGGGAGAGCATTGTCAATGAGCTCGAGCAGATGACACGGAGCGTCAATCACATCAAGGAAATCGTCTCGACGCAGCAGTCCTACGCAGGCCCCTCCAGCATCGTCGAACCCATCAGCATCAATGAGCTGATGGAAGATGCGCTGCGCATGCAATCCGACGCGCTGGTTCGACACCACGTCGAGATCGTGAAGGAATATGACGACCTGCCGGAGGTCGTCCTGGACAAGCACCGCACCCTGCTCATCCTGGTGAACCTGATCAGTAACGCCAAGCAGGCCATGAGTACGCAGGAGGATCGGCCGCGACGCCTGACCCTGTCCGTGCAACTGGGAGCCTCCAGCCTGACCATCCGCGTCAGGGACAACGGCGAGGGGATCGAGCAGGCCAACCTGACGCGCATCTTCGCCCATGGCTTCACCACCCGGAAAGACGGCCACGGTTTCGGGCTTCACAGTTGCGCGCTCGCCGCCATCGAGATGGACGGCTCGTTGCGGGTCGAGAGCGACGGCCCGGGGGCGGGGGCCTGCTTCACCCTGGAAATCCCTATGAAGAAGAGAGGGCTGGCGCATGGACAACCCGGGTAACCGCCGCATTCTGCTGATCGACGACACGCCGTCCATCCACGACGACTTTCGCAAGATCCTCGCGCCGGAGCCCAGCGATACCCAGGCGCTGGATGCATTCGAAGCGCAGCTGTTCGGCACGGGCCCGACCACGGAGGCGAGAGAATTCGAGATCGATTCGGCCTATCGCGGCCAGGATGGCCTGAAGCTGCTGGAGAAGGCACTGGCCGAGGGCAGGCCTTATGCGATGGCCTTTGTCGACATGCGCATGCCGCAGGGGTGGGATGGGGTGGAAACCATCGAACACCTCTGGCAGGCGGACCCGCGACTGCAAGTCGTCGTCTGCACCGCATATGCCGATTATTCCTGGGAAGAGCTGCTCGCCAGGCTCCGGGTGGCCGACAGGCTGCTGATCCTGAAGAAGCCCTTCGACAATATCGAAGTCAGCCAGCTCGCCTGTTCGCTCACCGCCAAGTGGGACATGACCCAGCGCCTGCAGCAGCAGATGGAAAGCCTCGAACACCAGGTGCGGGTCCGGACCGAGGACCTGACACGTACCAACAGCGTCCTGCAGCAGGAGATAGCCGAGCGCAAACAGTTGGAAAGCCAGTTGATACAGAACGAGAAACTGGCATCGATCGGGCAGCTCGCCGCTGGCGTGGCGCATGAGATCAACAATCCGATCGGATTCATCTCATCCAATCACAGCACGCTGGAAACCTACTTCCGCGAACTGCTTGAAGTCCTGCAGGCCTATGAATCGGCGGAGCCATCCATCGCAGACGAGGACTTGAAGGCGCGGGTGAGCGCCCTTCGCAAGCGCGTCGACCTGGACTACCTCAAGGACGACATCCCCTCGCTGCTGAATGAAACGAGGGAAGGCATCGGCCGGGTCCGCAAGATAATCCAGGACCTGAAGGACTTCTCCCGCGTCGATACCGACACGGAGTGGCAATGGGCCGATATCCATCAGGGCATAGAGTCGACGCTGAATATCGTGGCGAGCGAGGTGAAGTACCGCGCCGATATAGTGCGGAACTTCGGCGACCTGCCGGAGGTGAAATGCCTGCCCTCGCAGATCAACCAGGTCGTCATGAATCTCGTGGTCAACGCAGCGCAAGCCATGGGGGAGGCACGAGGAAGAATCGTGATCACCACCTGGGCGGGCGACGGGCGGGTGGGGATCGAGATAGCGGATGACGGCAGTGGCATTCCCAATGATGTGCTGCCCCACATCTTCGATCCATTCTTTACCACCAAGCCGGTCGGCAAGGGCACGGGCCTGGGGCTTTCGCTCTCCTATGGGATCGTGCAGAAGCATGGCGGCACCCTGTCGGTGCAAAGCCATGAAGGCGAAGGAACCCGTTTCAAGATCGAGCTACCGATCGATGCGTCACATCGCCAGGCCTGAGCGCTGCCCCTCCTCCGGATCGCTGGCGGCATACCGCTCCGGCTACTAGATTGATTCAGCGCACTGGCGGGGCAGCACCCGGCGCGCGCATACAGGGAACAGTGGCGAGAATGGAGGCAGGTCATGCCATACGAGAAGAGTGGCTGGACAATCTCGGCAGGTTACAGAGGAGGAGTCATCCAAGGCCCGGGAGGGGAAACCATCTACTTCGGAACACATCACGACCTTTCGAAGACCGCGAACAGAGTGGATCTGCGCCATATGAGCCATGGCATGGATGACACCGCAGATAAATGCATCCCCTGTTTCATAGCGGCTGCGGACATCATCCATTCGGAACTGCAAACCAGGGGCTCCGCGACGGTACATTGCGCTAACGGTAACAGCAGGACCTCCTTCGCCCTCATCGCATACCTTTGCCGTTACGCCGGGTTCACGATCGAAGATGCCGGCACCTTCCTGACAAAGGGCCAGGCAGAACGTACCGACATCACCTTTTCTCTTACGAAACAGGTCAATAACAACAGCTATTGGGGTTGGCTAAACGAAGCGAAGTGGTCCGAGATTGTTACTGATGCCTCCAGGGGGACTGACTACAGGGCGATGTACAGCGTCTCGGGCCCATCAAAAAGCGGAAACAAGGTACACCACGCCGTTCAAACGAATATCTCCCGCGAGATACCCAGCGCGCACGCGGTGGAGGATGACGAAAGCTCCAGCAGTTCTGACTCGGTGCATTACTCATATGGAATGCGCATTCGAGAGTCCGAAGTCCGCGAACTCAATAAGAATGCGGCGGTTTACATGGGATACAAGTACTAGGCCAGCCCGACTTCCGTCTGCCGCTGTGTACTTTCAGTTGCCCGACACCTGGAACCACCAATGGCAACAGGATGATCACAGCGGGCAGAAAGCGTTGCCTGGTGCAAACACCACCTAGGCGCCCGGGCGCTGGCTCTGTGCAGCCAGCGAAAGACCAGGCTTCCTGATAGACTTGCACCCCTTTTCGCATGATCCGGACCTGGGCCAAATAGGCCGCTGCTCCGTCCTTGCGCTTTCGTTTCCTGAGCGTCGCCATGCCCCCGGAAACGGCCCCAAACCGCCCTTTATCAGCTGTACGAAAATGCTTAAAGAAATAGCCTCAAGCCCAGCAACCACGCGCCCTGCGCTGTCCCGCCGCTTCTCCGTTGCGCCGATGATGGATTGGACGGATTGCCGATGAAAGCCCAATAGACTCGAGCGCTCTAGCTCCAACACCTTCAAGCATGTGGCAAATTTGTAGCAATGGTCTGTTGCGTTGATCGACGAACTGGCGGTCAGATTTCGGCCAGAAGCTGCCAGTCTGATCGATAAATACACACGCCCTCTTTTCCACCTATTCCATTGGAGACTTACCTACCGATGCATGGCACAAGCCGCTGTGTAGCCATGCTGAGTGCCTAGCAGTTTCATTCTGGCGTGCGTTAGAGTCGCTTCTGCCAGGGGGCATGCCGTCTCGACCACCACCGCTGCGCCATGTGAAAGGAGAAAAATATTGAAGTGGATTAGTGCGCTTGAACTAGGGCAGTGGGCCGACACACTCCAAGGAAGAGATAAAGTGCCCGAACTGGTGGCTGACCTCATCTGGGCCTCCGCCTCCAAGGTGCGCCGGCTTCGTTTTCTGCACGGCGACATGGGGCAAGTTCGAGGCTTCGATGGCTATCTCGACGTCGATGCAACATCCCCGTTCGTACCCGACGGAAAGTCGATTTGGGAGTTCGGAACCAACGGTGCCGGTAAAACCAAGGCCGAAGGTGATTATAGTAAGCGCACCAAAGAGGTCACTCCTGAGGATCGTGCTGAGTGCACCTTAGTCATCATTTCGCCCAGGACCTGGGACACGCCACAGATAAAAGTTGAGGACTGGCTTGATGAAAAAAACAAGCTAGGTGAGTGGAAGCACGTCGTCTACCTTGATGGCCCGCTACTAGAGGATTGGCTGGCACAAAGCCCGGCTGTTGCCTCGCGGTGGGCACGGCATGCATTCAAGCGGGCCCCCCAACACGGCGTGCTCAGCACGGATGAATTCTGGGAGTCCTTTTCCCGCCGTTTCGATCCTGCCCTAGTCGAAGATGTTCTGCTTGCTGGACGCGAATCCCAGGCAGAGGACTTGCTTCGAGATCTGACACAGGGACGTGGGCGATTGGCATTTGCCGCAGACACTACAGATGAGGTGATCGCCTTTACGGTCGCTGCTATCCGCAAAGCACCTGAGCTAGTGCGCAAGCCGCTGGAAGCACGGACCTTGATCGTTGAGACGGAGGAAGCCGCTCGACACCTAGTTAACACGAGCAGTCTCATTTACTTGCCCCGACTAGCCGCGCGCAGCTGTGTTGGTATTCTGAAGGCTTCGGGACCAACAGTAATAAGCGCCGGAGCAGAGGACAAAAAGAACGATCATGTTGAGCTGGCACGCCCCACCAGTACTCAGCTTGGCAAAGCGTTCACCGGCATGGGCATGTCTGAAAGCGAAGGGTATGACGCTGCTCGTAGCTGTGGTCGCAGTCTGGCGGTCTTGGCTCGACAGAAGCCAAGTGGTACCGCCGAATTGCCCAAGTGGGTCGGCGATGCTGACGCACTGATACCTGCGATGCTGGCGGGTGCATGGGTCTGCGATATTGAACATGATCAACAAATCCTCAGCTCGCTCAGCCAGAAACCTTATGACGAGACCGAGGACGAACTGCTTAGATTCCTAGTCATGCAGGATTCGCCCATCGAGCGCGTTGAGAATTTGTGGGCCACAAAAGCCCCGGTTGATGCATTTCTGCACCTTGCCCACCGGGTTGGGCGCCGGCACCTTGAACAGTTTAGAGCGGCTTTGCTCGCCGTTTTCCAGACCGCTGTAGCGTCGCATAAACCTCCCACTGCAGACGAACCCTTCGTGCTTCGCAGCAAGAACGGCCAGGATAATTCTCATAGCGAACAGCTCAGAAACGGGCTGATGACAACGCTGCTACACATGGCCGTCCTGCATCGACATGCGGGTTTCACAGTGGCCGGTGGTAATCCGCAATCCTTTGTAGACGACTTGGTCAGATCGATTCCTGGTCTGTCGAGCGACTCTACGTTGATGGCCAGTCTGGGCCAGAATCTCGTGCTACTTGCAGAGGCATCTCCCGGCCCTTTTCTTGAGGCCCTCGAGCGCCAGCTTGAGGGCGCCTCGCCGAGCATATTGCCCATTTTCGACGAGCACCCTGGAATGCTGACGCCTGTCACATACCACTGCGGGCTATTGTGGGCGCTGGAAGTGATCGCTTGGGATGCCAGCTACTTTGAGCGGGCAGTGCTGTGCCTTGCCAAGCTTGCGGCGATCGACCCTGGCGGCAAGTTAAGTAACCGCCCCATCAACAGCCTACGCGCCATCTTCCTCTCTTGGGCACCGGGCACTTCTGTGAGGACGAAGCGTCGGTTGGCCGTCTTGCAATCCACCGTGAATACTGTTCCGAGCATTGCTTGGCCGCTCCTCTCTAGCTTGCTTCCCAGTTTAGGGGATACCAGCTCACCAACCGAAAAGCCGAAATTTCGGGAGTATGGGCAGGATCACAGTGAAACCCTGACTTATGGTTTGGTCTGGGAGAGCGAGGCTAAGATCCTTGCGCTTGCGATCGAGTCTGCAGGTTCGCTGCCAGAGCGCTGGATGACCTTAATTAATTCATTCCAAAGTTTCCAGCTGGATTCATTCGAGTCTGCCGTCGAGCGGCTCGGTGAGGTGTTGAGCGTCGCCGACGCTGATAATCGAACGCAAATTTGGAAGGCCTTGAACGTGCAGGTCAAGCATCACCAGAAGTATTCGAGCGCAAATTGGGCGATGTCCACGGAGCGGATTGAACGCTTGATGCCGCTGATCGACCTGTACGCACCCGATACGCCTGTTGAAAAGCATACTTGGTTGTTCGATGACTGGACGCCCCCTGTAGACGGCTTGGATGACGAGGGTGCCGATTTTGTCCAGCTCGTTGAAAACGCCCGCTTGCAGGCTATGAAGGCGGTGCATGAGACGCTAGGCGTTCAGGGCGTCCTGCAGTTGGCAGGACGCGCTAAGATTTCGCACTTCGTAATTTACTCCGCGTTGCGTCTTGAGCTGTCCTATGACGAGCGCATTGCGTTGTTTACAGGCCTGCTCGCGAGTGCCGTGCAGGAGCGCGAGCTCGCAGCTGGAGCAGTTATGGCGGATGGGATCGTACGCTTCGAGGAGAGGTGGAAAGAGGAGGCGCGTTCGGCGCTTCGGGGCAGTAGCCTGCCTTCTGATTGTGTAGCGAGGGTGATCGAGGGTATCCCAGAGGATAGGCAAACATGGTTGTACGTCGAATCCTTCGGCGATGAAGTAGCGCGAGCTTACTGGTCTGAAAAATCACCATACCCCCTCGAAGTGAGCACCGATGAGCTGCTCTATGCAGTGGGAAAATACCGAGAGGTGGGACGTCCTGTTGCCGCCTTGAGCGCCGCATCTCGTAGACTCGGTGAAATTCCGACAGAAGAAGTCGTGTCGCTGTTGATGGAAGGCGTTGCAGAGCAGAACGCCAAGGCTGGTGCTCGACTGGCCACAGGTTTCTTTGACATTGAAAAGGTAATCGGGGAGTTGGCCGAGCGACCGGACATGACGCTGGAACAAATAGCGAGCCTGGAGTTTGCCTACCTACCCATGCTGCGCCATGACCCCAAAGCTTTGCATCGAATGCTGCTTGAGCAGCCGAGCTTCTTCATGCAACTGGTATGTCTGGTTTTCAGGGCCAAGGGAGCAGAGCCGGCAGAGGCCTCAGAATTGCAGAAGAGCCGTGCCACTAATGCGTATCAATTGCTGAAAAGCTTGAAGTCCCTACCAGGTCAGACGGATCAAGAGATTAATCAGGATGCCTTGCTGGCGTGGTGTCTTGAGCTCCGATGCCTGGCAGCGGAACAGAATCGTCAAGACATCACCGATCAACTGATAGGCCAAGTACTGGCGCACGCGCCAATGAGCCCTACGGATGGAGCCTGGCCACACGAAGCCGTTCGGCATGCCATCGAGGAGATCGCTTCATCGCATGTAGAACTTGGAATTCGCATTGAAAGGGTCAACATGCGAGGCGTGTTCTGCAAAGCGTTCGGAGAGGGTGGTGACCAAGAGCGATGCTTGGCTCAACAAGCACAAGAATGGGCGCAGGCGTCGTTGGACTTCGTACGTACCCACGCAATGCTCGAGCTTATTGCGCAGTCGTGGCGGGAAGATGCTGAACGTGCAGACACGATGGCCGCGCAGGAAGCGCTGCGTCATTGATCCGCGGTCTGCGCTTTGCCAGGATTGATCAAGAGCCAGTTATTTGTTCCTGATAAATCCCAGCTATAGCGGATTGCTTTATCGGTTATCACTCGCTGCAGGATATAGCTCGACAGTACGTCTGTTACCGCTCAGCCAAACAACGGTTTCAACCAGATTATCTAGAAAGAACGTCGTTCATTGAGCATGTGACCACCTGCCAAGGGATAGAGCAGGTGATCACTGCCGCGGTTTCGCTGCTCATCGGACGAATCACTCAAATGACAGCTTCTAGCCGATTGCTGCAGGTGACAACGGACAGAAATTGGCCAAGAGCAGCCATAGCGCATTTGAAAAATTGGATACAGTTCTCTATTTGGATATTGCAGACTGCTGCGCAGTATCGCGTTTGATGCGGATCACCTCTAACATCTGCTCATGCAGTTTGACTGCTCCCTGACTCGTTATCACCCCGCAGCATTGCAGTGTGACGATTTGGCCTTCCAAGATTCCGTGAAAGCGGTGGTACATCGCATCTTCAGGGCTAGTCTTGGAGAAATTCTCCAGATTCCTAGCGAACCGGGCCAGTCCGCTAACTTTGAGGCTGTTGTCTGCCATGAACTCACTTTCCTATGTGATGTTCCTAAAACGGTATTGAGTCATCCCAAGCTGGCACTGTAGCTTGTTGAAGACTCTTCGTCTTGATCCGTGCTTCAAGTGACTTGATGAATCGGATGGATGAGGCCACATGATTAAATACGAGCAAGCTCTCATCGTAGTTTAGAATGGGATTGTCATGGGCTAAACTCTTGTTGTTCCTCACATCATTGAAGGCTTCGAGCACAGAAATAGAGGATCTGAGTATACGATCAGTCATGACTGACTCAAGATGGCCGCTTCCGCGCAGGGCTTTCACATACTCGCCGAAGACACTGTGCAGAGGTTTGTCACGGCTAATCGTGATGCCATGCAGCTCACAGGTGACCCGCATGAACTTGTTGACGAAGGTGTGTAGGCGATCAAGCCCGCCCTCGGGCTGGTTCCTCTCGATTGCCTCGCGTACATGTTGAGCCACCACTTCGAAGTCACGCTCATCTGCAATGGCGGTCAGAGCATCCAGATCGGTGACCGGCCCGTCGCTGAGTAAGCGCTGTACGATCTTACGACAGTCATCGACAAGCAGCGGGTTGCTGTCGCCCAGGCTGTCACTCTGCACGCCATAGGCAATGAGCCCTTCAAGCACCTTGCCAACCGTGTGGTTCGAATCGATTTCCCAGAAGGTCCGCATCCTCTTGGCCTTGGAGTATCCCCCAATCCGAAACTGGGGCGCATCGATATCGACCCTAAAGTCGATGAAGAACTCCGCATAGGTGCGATCCGAGAAGTCCAGAACATAGCCATTTCCCATACCTAACAGCTTTTCGAGCTTGCGCCGCTCGAACGCACCGATCTCGGCCATTGCGCCTCCCCTACCCTCTCAGAGGAACCTTTTTGAGCTCTACCATTGCGGCTTGATACCCATCGTGCGGATAGCAAGGCCAGTCTGATGGCATACAGAAACCTTTCCGCGGGTGTCTTTCGTTAAATAGGGCATGCCATTCATTCCCGCGCTCGAATACCCAACCGCTGAGACCGGTTCCTTCAAACTGATCATGGGTTATGTCAATTAGGGACTCGCCCACCTCAAACCAAGCATGAGATTGCCCTTGCCCCAAATAGGGATGATATTGCCCGCAAACGTAGACACCATCGTAGCCAAACTCTTCTTTCAGAAGTCGCCCAAGTATATCGGAAGCAGGTCCGCATGCAGCCCTGGGAAACCCATGAAAGACGGAGCCGTTATTACAGGACAACTTCAGGAGACCTCGACGACAGGCGGACGCCACAAGTTCGAGCCGTTCCCGATCCACCTCCATATTTACCTCGATCTATTTAGCTGAGCATAAAGATAAGCACCAGCCGCTTCACAAATTCACCTTAGCTAGGTCTCGCCAGAGACCTGCAATTTTACCCTTTTATCAAGCCATTTTATTAATTTAACTGAAAATTAGCACCAACACATGGGCATCACAGCTTTCAGATTGTAATTGTGTTTTCCAATGTCACTTCGACAGGTTGAAGCACCTGATACTTCTGCCTGATTAAGTTATAGATATCAGGAATCTCGTCAGCCTGAACGCTAATAATCAGCGCGTAGTTGACGTCCGGCGCCGAGCTTGGTGGAACGCCACGGCTGCTCTCGCGTGCGTGATACTCGATATCGAAGACCGGACCAATCAGGGAGTCCTCGCCGTCAAAACTCCTGTCCCGATGCAAACAAGTTTCCCACTTGTGCGCATCATCCCGATACTGCCTTTCAGTCATTTTGTACTGGGAGCCGCGACCAAAGAAGTCTTTGCTTGTTTCGATGCCAGCACCAGCCTTTGGGCGAAAAACCACCCCCATCCCAGAGCGCGTGTAGTTGATAGTGTGCTCTGGGTCGGTATGTGCCTGGATGCAAAATGTGGCTTTAATCTTCGCTTTGCTCGTAATTGGAATATCTGGGAAGGGAATAGGACAGCGGAGATATTGCCCCTTTTCCAACTGACCCTGAAAAATAATGGTTGCACAGCCGTCCTCGCACTCAAGAAGAGCAAGTGCATCCTCTTGGAACCGACCCCAGCCAATTTCGTTGCGGCTGATCTTGCGTTTGTACTCGGCATGGTGAATGAGTAAAGCCTTGAGAGCGATAGCAGTCATCTCATAGGACGTCGAACTGGCAATTCCCGCTGCGGTCCTCAGCGTCAGCGGAGCTGAATAGCTGGTCCCCTGAACACCTACGGCGCTTCCGAGAAGAGGGTTGAATACCTTGAAGGGTTCGGAGTCAGAGCCACCAAAGGCAATTCCGTCGGGCTTTACGTAGCCAGGGCTTCTTCCGGGGCCAATACAGCTGTATTCAGCTCGTTTCCATCTGGCGCAGCTGGTGTCTGCAGCTCCTATCGCCAGCGCATTCACCATGTCCCCTGGTGGTTGAATCCTGTTAGCTCCGTCTACTTCACCATCATTACCAACCGCGACAGTAGCCAGAATGCCGTGGCGCGAGCAAACCTGGTCAAGCGTTGCGGTCCAGGCATGCACCTCTTCATCATTGATCTGCATACGAGGGCCAAGGCTCAGGTTGGCAAACTTGTATTCACCAGAATCCAGCGCATCCCTAATCTTGATCAGCACGTCGAAAAGGTCGGGATCTCGGCCAGAGATAGGCGACAGCACGCGGTAGTGATGAACATTCATATAGGGGCGTTTGAGCTCATCAGCTTTAGAACCGAGCCTGCCAAAAAGAAAGGTCGACGTGACTTCGTTACCATGCATAAGCAGTTGGCCATTTGTCTCGTCTGTATCTTCGTAATAGTACTCGGTCGCCCATCTGGACAAATCCGTTGTGCCTAGGCCGCCATCAAAGATCGCTACAGCTCTGTCTGGAGCGATAGCAGCTTGGTTGGGCAGCGTCGTGCTGTAGTTAAGTAATGTAGAGCGAGCCATGGAGGGATGCGCGACGCGGAGCTCCGGCATAGGCCTCGCTACCCGCAGGAAGGTATGACTGGCAATCGCTACCATAGCCTCGGAGGACGCATAGACTGGTATGAAGGTGAGCCCTCCAACCTTAATTCTCCGCTTAAGATCGGCTTTGCCTGAGTGAGCTCTCACAAATTCGGCGAAAGATGCAACGATGTCTTCCTCATCGGCCCCAGCATGCAGAGCGACCTCAAAGGCGTGTGTTCCGTCATCTTGTGGAAGCTGACCCCTAATTTTGCTTTCGTTGTTAATCCAGCGAACTGACTCAATTTCCTTTAACTCTTTCTCCAGCGTACTGGGGATGGAGCTTGCTCTGAGTAGGCTACGCAGGTTGGCTACAGCGCTTTCAGTTCCGGCAATGAAGAGGGTGGCGGTAGCCTGGGTCTTCCCGGCGTCGCGAATATCCGTAACCCTCCTTGGAATAATCGATGTCTCTTTGCTCCCGACGTCACGAAGCCCGGCTTTTTTGAGAATATTTTTGGGAAAATAGGATCTACCCAAAAAAGCGGGATGTAGAGTTAGCTCAAACACACCCTCCCCGCGCGGCTTGGCTGATTTCGGAAGGGCGGAAAGAGAGTGCTGAACCTGCTCAAGAGAAGCAGAGATTTCGGAGCGGACCTCCTCAATAGTGTAAGGGAATTTCTTTGGCCCTGAGCCGCGCTTGATAGTTTGCGCTGTTGTCAGCGCCTCGCCCTTCCCTAGAAGCAGATTCCGCTCAGGCATTGGTACTCTCCTTGAATTCCTTTAATACCTTTCCAACAGTGGGGTGGGATACGCTCAGCTCGCTAGCGATTTTTCGCTGAGATAAACCTTGCAAAGAGAGCTGGACGATCTTCATGTCTCTGGTGCTGTGCGCCGACTCGCTAGAGGCGAGATTTTTGAGAGAGATATCAATAATAGTGCCATTGATTGATCGCTGATCCAGAACAGCCCTTTTCTTGGCAGTAAGAACGATTCTGTTGATGTCTGAATACGAACATCCCAGCAGATGGGCAGCCAACTGTTGAGCAATTTTGGGAGACACCTGTGCATCAGTTAGAAGCCTCTCAATCAGTTGGACAGGGGGGTTCTCAAAGCGAATCGTTGCTTCAAACCTCCTCCAAGCCGCCGGGTCTAGCATGGCCGGGTGGTTTGTAGCGGCTATCAGGACTGACGTTGAAGGCCACTCGTCGATGGCCTGGAGCAGAACGTTAACCAGCCGCTTGAGCTCACCAACGTCTTTTTCATCATCTCGCCTTTTGGCAATCGCATCGAATTCATCCAAGAACAGAATGCAGGGAATGGTCTTGGCATGCTCGATTACCGCTTTGATGTTCGTCCCCGTCTTGCCAAGCAAGCTCGACATCACTGACGCGAGGTCGAGAGTGAAAATGGGGAGATTGAGTTTGCTGGCGATCCAATGTGCCGCCAGTGTTTTACCGACGCCTGGCGGGCCGGTAAAAATCATGGAGCGTATAGGCTCAAGTCCTGCTGTTAGGAGCTCATTTTGACTTTGTCGCTCTTGAATAATTTCAAGCAGCTGTTGCTCGATGGCACTTTCCCACTTGGGCTCGAACTCAAGTAGAACGCCTGCTCCCTCTTTTAAAAGGCTATGGCGAGAGTCCGAATCTACTGGCGTGGCTATGCGAGGTGCACCTCGCGTTCCGCTGTCGGTAGCGAGTAGCTCGGCCAGGCGGGAGGCAAGAACTGGCTGAGTCTTTTTAAGCTTGCTCACGATCTGGCGACCTATGAGAGCAAAGGCTGCCGCATTGCCTCGAATCCCTTGCCGGTAAAGCGATTCGAGGTCTTTATCAGATATCGTTACCACTATAAACCCCGGTAATTATGAGCTTTTTTCGGTATGGTAAGTTAACCGACTGAAAAATTACCATAAATTTACCATCCTTTCCATTCTCTTGAGAGAAGGGTCGCGGTTGCAACAAGCTCGCAGAGCAACTCGCACACACTAAACCTCGTCGATACCTATGCATTGCCAACTGAATGTTCACTTGGAAGCGATAGAAGCCTTCTTCGGGCGTACGCTTTCGGGCTGATACGGCCCTTGCAGAGAGGCCGCTACCGGCCGAAAACAGCCAATCATGACCGGAGCTTCAGATCCTAACGGAAGGAGCTCAAAGACCCCTTCACTCACCCACGAACCCCAATTACTTCCTCCCAGCGTGTTGTATAACGCGGGCTCAACATGTCCCGCCGCATCGCCCAGGCCGGTGCAGCCGGCACCCGCCCAATATGCAACGTGCCGCGCCCCTCCCGCTGGTTGATCTGGTCCACCACCTCCATCAGCCGTTCCGCCCCACGCCGTGGCTGCGGCGCAAACAGGTCCGGCGTCACCTCCCCGGGCTGGCACAGGTCCATCAGCAGGATGGAGCACTTCGAGAAGCGGTAACCGGGTCGATAAATCTCACCGAGCCCGCGCTGCGCGAGCGCGAGAATCTCTCGCGTGTCGTTGGTGGGCGCGGGCAATGCCAGGGTGATGGTTTCGCAGAAGCGCGGCCCTTCCCTTTCGGCGAGCTGCGTCTGCAGGCCTACCTGAATCGTCTGGCATAGCGAACCTTGGGCGCGCAGTTTCTCGGCGGCGCGGCTCACATAGGCGGCCAGGGCTTCGCGGATCGGTGCTAGCTCGGTCTGGCGCACGCCGAACATCTTGCTCGAGCAGATGGCCTCCTTCGGCGGCGGGCCCTGGGTGAAACCGATGCAGCTCACGCCGAGCAGCTCGCGCGCGGTGCGCTCCATGGTGACGCCGAAGGTCTTGCGCAGGGTGCCGATGTCGAAGTTCGCCAGCTCCCAGGCGCTGTTGATGCGCAGCGCGGCCAGCTTCGCCGCCGAGCGGTGGCCAATGCCCCATACCTCGCTGATGGGGGCCAGGCGCAGCAGCCGCTCCTGGCGGGCCGGGTCGGTGAGATCGAGCACGCCGCCGGTGGCTTTCCACTTTTTCGCCGCCCAGTTGGCGAGCTTGGCCAGGGTCTTGGTGGTGCTGATGCCGATGCCCACGGGCATGCCGATCTCGCGCGCCAGGCGCTGGCGGATGGCGCGACCATGCGCCTCGAGGTCGGCGATGCCGGTCATGTCGCCCCAGGCTTCGTCTATGGAGTAGACCTCGATGCCGGGCAGCATCTCGGCCATCACCCGCATCACCCGGTTGCTGATGTCGGCGTACAGCGTGTAGTTGCTCGAGCGCGCCACCACGCCGCTGCGGCGCATCTGCTCGCGCACCTGGTAGAACGGCGCGCCCATGGCGATGCCCAGCTCCTTGGCCTCGGCGGAACGGGCGATGACACAGCCGTCGTTGTTGGAAAGCACAACCACCGGCCGGCGCTTGAGCTCCGGCTGGCCGATGCGTTCGCAGCTGCAATAGAAGGAGTTGCAGTCGATGAGGGCGAAGATCCGCTGGCCGCTCATGGGGCCACGTGGCTGACCACCCAGGTCACCACGCCCCAGATCTCGATGGGCTCGTCGCCGTCGAGCTGGATGTCATGGACGTGCGTCTCGGCGGCGCGCAGCCAGCGGCCGCCGAACATGTCCTTCACCACCAGGCGCACCCGGTAACCCTCCCCGCCCAGGTCCACCACCACGAGCCGGTCATCCACATGGCTGGCCGCGCGGTTGACGATAAGGCGGTCGCCCTGGAAGACGCCGAAGCCCTCTAGCGAGCCATCCAGCACCCGCACGCCCCAGATGTGCGGCGCACCCAGACCGGTGAGGCGGTCGAGGGAAAGGCCCTCCTCCTTCTCGTCTTCGGCAGGGGATTGAAAGCCGGTGATCCGTAGATCAGCGGCCTCGGCTAGCAGGCGTTCCCGCAGGCGCTGGCCCCGGGCAAGGATCGAAAGCGACATCTCACACACTCGCGAATACTGGATATAGATACAGTATTTTTCAGGTTCCCTGATCGGTCAATCCGTCAGCCGACGGGAGGAAGGCCGTCAGCCTGTCCTACGCTGAAGCCTGACACCCAAAACCGGAGGCGCGTATGTGCGGCGGCGTTGAAGCCAGAGAGGCGGACAAGGTGTGGAAGATCTACTTCCCCAACCCCAAAGCAGCGATTCCGGTGCAGCTCGATGGCGGCAGCCAGATCGACTGGATCGGCTGGGGCCGCCGCGAAGGCCAGCCCGGCACCGGCCCCCAGGGCGGCTGGGCCAGGCTCAGCACCGTGCAGGCCGGCGGCTGGGCGAAGTACCAGCCCCGCCGCGCCTTCGGCCTGGTACAGCGATTCATGGAGAAGGAAGGCCACAAGGGCGAGAAGAACCGGCCGTCATACTGGTTCGATGTGCCTGAGGGCCAGGCCCTGGAGTGCGTGGTGATTGGCGAGGGAGAGGATCGGCGGGTGTATGTGGTGACCACCGATCCGCCTGAGGAGTACAGCTGGATTCATGATCGGTGGCCGTTGCTCACGGATCGGTGATCTGGGATTTCCGTTAAACGGCAACGGCATGCCCAAGTTCAAATGACGTTGCGGTCGCTCTTTTAATGGTTATCTTGATGCTTTGCTGTTCGGGCTGATGTGCCAGTGTTACTGAAGGGGTTGATGTAATCGTTGCATTAACCGTGCATACGCAGGCTTTGGGAAATTGAACCGTTACATTGCTTGAGCTACCAATGCCTATGTTCGCTGTAACAGCAGCTATGGCAATGGTTGTAAGTGCCGTATCGAAATCAATGATTTCGAGATTGATTACTGTGTTTGAGTTGCTGCCGTCCGTGTAACGCTTCTTCCAGAGCTTGATCTTCTCTTTGTCCTCTGTGCTTGTAAAGCTGCCTCTTCCAGGTCCGCTTATCATGATGCGCTTTGTTGCCCGATTTTCCATCTTTGAGGTTGCGGTTCCTTTCTTGGCAGTCAATAAAAAGTGCCTACGAAAGGAGTTATTGGGGAAGATTAGAGAGATAGGCGTGTTGCTGACATTCTTAATGAATGTCTGCTTTTTGAGTTGATGGTTTTCTGTGTCGCGTTGAACGTCGCTCTCCGGCATGGCTGTCTCCTTCCGTGGGTGTTACGTAATGCCTGTGAGAGTTTAGCGGCTCTGTGCCAATCGTCCATCCAGTGGATGTGGGCCGGTTGGTGGTACAACAAAAAGCCCCGTGTAGGCGGGGCTTTTCATTCAGGATTTATGTGCAAGGGCAGGACAGAGAGAGTCTCCTTTTCTAGGGACGACTCCACCCTCCCACCTGAAAGTGGGAGGGTGGAGTACCTGGGCCCTTGAGGCCGTAGCAGCGAAGGTCGCTACGCCTGAATGGCTGCTCAGCTTTTCTTGTGCTTCTCGTAAATCTTAAGTGTTGATATCAAGGAGCCCACGGGATCTATATCCTTCCCCTTGTAGTTGTCACCCTTGTCAACGATGGTTCGTCCGTGTGCGAAGAAATCTACTGGGTATCCAGAGAACTCACAGAGGACACGCATGAAAGACCTGCAATATCGATAGCTACCTATAGCATGGGATAGGCTGTCTCCAAGTGCATGAAGCTGAATGACTTTATTTTCCAAGGTTGTCTCTATTTTCAGACTGGACCCTTTAAGGTCTTTATATATTTCAGGTAAAACAAGAATTTCGGCAATTTTATTTAAGTTTAAGCATAACTTTGAATAGTTGTGTGCGGCGGCGGCCTTAGCTGAGACATCAGAGAAGGTTCGGTAGTTGATAAGCCGATGTATTCGCTCTCTTGAGACTTTCAGTCGTAGAATGCATCGCTTGAAGCGGTGCGGGTTAACTGGAGGAATGCCTGCGCCTGGTTGCTCCGATAAGAAGAATTTGATGTGGAGCCTCGGGTGCGCCTTGAATTTTCCAACTACTTCGCCTGGGTATGTCGCTTCATCAATGTAGTCGAAGTAGTCGATCAGAGCTTTTCTGTGCGCGTAGAAGGCATCGATATTGTTTTTGTTTCTTGTGAGATCAATTTGCGTACCCGTGTTGCGAATCTGAACGGCTGTCTGCTTGGTGCCGTGTAGGCGGGATATCAAGGCTGCCAGAGGAATGGATATAGACAAAAGTGCTAGAGGCAAGGTGCTTATGGTGAGGAAATGTCTAAACCCGTCAGAGGTCAGCGAGACGTGATGGCCACGCCAGCCTAGAAAGCCAAATACAAAAAAATAGATTACTGGAATGGAAACCCAAAAGACGAAAGGCCCTTGGGCGGTCAACCCGTATTCGGGCTGAAAGCTGAATATGGATAGTTTTTCATTGCGGGTGCGTTGTATGAGGAAAGTGATGAGAAAAGAGATGACAGGAGCGGACAAGATGCAAAAAACCAGTTTTTGGTATTCTTCCATGAACTTACCTTCTGTATGAGTGGGGAGAAAGCCAATTGTTATTGATGTTTGGCCCCCTCTACTTGAGTAGGCCTACCAAGCTAAAGAGTTACTTCATATTCATATCGGGCAGTAGGCTTTCTGCTGCTCGCTACAACTCATCTACAGCGCTTGCTGATCAAACTCCAAGGGTACGGTGACCTTCGGCTTCCTCTCGCGGACCTTTGCCGCATCGCCGTTTGGGCACTTGAAGGTCTTGAACAGGTATCCCTTTTCTTCGTCAGGAATTGCGATCGCCAGTCGCTCGTAACCGAGAGGGGCAAATACGCTGCCTGTGGGTTGATCGCCGGCACATTGGCTGTCTTTCAAGTGAAACGAGGCGAATGCAATGAGCTTGCGTACGAATGGCTCGAAAGCCGGGTTTCTGCTTGTGTAGTCCACCAGGTTAAGGGGGCTGACGCTGCTGAAGGCCAGGCCAGCGAAAAGGATGAGAGTGACAGAAAGTGGAGGGGGCTGTGGAGTCTGGTGCGTGCTCGGGCTCAAGCACAACACCGCTTCGGCGGACACTTTCTTGGGTGCCATTGCCCACATGGTAACCGCCATCAAAAAGTAGGGAATCAGTGTTAGCAGGCTTATCAACGTGACCCACACAAAGACCGTCACGATAGCCAGCACTCCAGTCTTGGCTGCAGGAAGGTCGGATGGGGCAATGCGTGTGTAGTTGAGGAAAACGCTATCGGTATAGACGTTGGACAGCCATACGGCGATGAATACCAGCAGCGCGAAAAGCAGTTTGGCTATTCGGGTGGCTGAGTATTTGACGATGAGCTTTTGGAAGCGAAGGTAGAACAGGCGCGCCGTGCACACGTACATAGCCAGCGGCGCAATGATCAGTAGCCAGAAAGGAGCATCGCCCCCGCTGGCCTTATGCCCGGCCATGATGCCCATCACGCCCAGGAAGAAGACGATCCCCCCGGCGAGCAGTACCTTGGCGTCTAGGGCTCTGACACGAGCAGGTACACGGTTGATGAGATCTGGCACGAGGTGGTGTCTGATCAGTGTGCGGCAGAGCAGACCCAGCAAAACGGGCGCAATCACGTAGCCCATTACCAGCCAGTAGAAGACAACCATCGTTCGTCCTTGATGCGGTGGATAGCCCGAGTGGGGCGGCCAGCAGTATAGAGATGCCGCCGTGTCGCTGGAATGGGTGCCTACATCCGCTCGCTGCCTTCTCCTACCTCCAGCCGACAGCCAATCCAGGTTGATGAAATTACCCTTTAAGGGTAATTTTTATCGAGTCGAGGGTTGGATGGAAAAGCGCAAGCCTCACTACGACCTGGAGGTGGTCAAGGTCGATGTGGCGCGGCTCGGGGTGGCGGCCTTCACGCGCTCCGCGCTGGATGGCGGCAGGGCGCTGGGGCTGACCAGTGCGGAGATGCTGGCGATCGTCCAGGGGCTGAGCCGCCGGGTGTTCTACAAGTCGATGACCACCTATGCCGATAGCCGGCTGTGGCAGGACGTGTACCACCCCACCACGGACTGCGGAATCGAGCTGTATGTGAAGGTGACCTGCCGCCCCGAGGGGCCGCCGGTAATCTCCTTCAAGGAGCGGACATGAAGATGAAACGTGAATGCCTGTGCTGCGGTGCACCACAGGGCATGGCGCGCTTCGAGGGGCGCGCCCTCGAGGTGAGCTACCAGGACCTGAAACGCACGGTGCCCGGCCTGGCCGGGTGGGCATGCAGTGAGTGCGACGAGGTGGAGTTCGATACGGACAGCGCCCTGCGCTATGCGAAGGCGGGCGATGAGCTGATCGAGGACGCGCGCCAGGCGGTGGCAGAAGAAATGAAGCGCATGCGCAAGCGCCTGAACCGGACGCAAAAGCAGATGGTGGCCATCGCCGGCGGCGGGCACAACGCCTTCTCGCGCTACGAGCGAGCGGAGGTGGAACCGCCTCGTGCCCTATGGGTGCTGCTGACGCTGCTGGACCGCAACCCGAGCCTGATCCAGCAGGTGGAGCAGATAGCCGCGGAGGGGGCGGTGAAGCTCGACCACCTGGTGGCGGAGAAGGGCAAGGCCCGGTTGGAGTATTGAGAAAGGCGCCGTGAGGCGCCTTTCTCATTCCTGGTTCAGGGAACGGGCACGACTACCAACGGGGGATTGGGCGTTAGGCTCAAGGTCTGGATTACGCAGCTGCCGACAGGCTGGTTAGGGTTGATGATCAGCGTGTTCGCCGCATTCAACCAAACGGCGTTCAACGTCACAGGGCTGCTGCTGCAGGTGGTGCCTGCAACTGAGAACTTGACCCCTGAGATCGTGGCATTGGTGAGGCTCGTAGCCGTCCAGGTCCATGGTAGTCCCGATGCAGTGACGGATGCACACAATCCGCTTCCCGTTACGCTGACCGAATTGATCGTTGCGGTGTTGTTGCTATTGGTCACGCCGATGAACTCCACATTGCACGTCACGGCTGGCAGCAGCCCCGCCTTTATGACCAGCACACCCTTGGCGCTGAATGCCAGATTGGTAGGAGTGATGGTCAACGCCAATGCATTGAATGAAATTGCCGACAGTACGAAAAATATAAGTGCTCTTATCTTCACGTTCATGATTCTTCCCTGCTTGTGATTAAAGAAGCCATGCAGTGGCCTGCTTGAGAGGACGAAATAACGTCATTCAGGCTGCTTGCGATTGGCTTTGAAAAGCTAGTTCGTAGGCAAAAGACAGCTGCCGATCCAAAGGCGGGAGGAACCAAGTGACGACACGACAAAGCACTGGCTGCTGTGGGAAAAGAACTCACATCCACCATTAACGCGTAGCTGCGTGGCGGGTATGTGTGCTACCGCGGTATGGATAATGTCTGGCGTGTGCCGAAGTCGTGTACTTGGCCTACCAATTCGGTATCCAATGGGGCTATCGCTGCCCAGATATCTGCATTACGTACTTCTGGCAAGCTTCCAGAGCTATCAGTCCTTGGTCGCCGTCACCGACGATGGCGAGAATTCGTTGAGCATGCGCTGGGTCAAGTTCGGCTCGCGGGGCTGCATGAACCAGGCTGCCGGCGATGGTGGAGGCAGGCACTCCACAGTTGCTGCCGGCAGAGCTTGCGTCGAGAAGGACTGACAGCCGCAGATCAGCAGTAGCGATCCGGTCACGCAGGCGAGCAGCTTCTTGCTGGGCATGGATAAGTCTCCCGTGATGAAGGGTATCTTGGCTTTGCAGCTGCTGCTCCAGGGCAAGACGCTTGCCCTGCTCTACCCTTTTGCTGGCTTCAGCCGCGCGAGCGATTTCGTCGAGGGCATTGGCGTGCAGCTTGTCCCGGCCGGCGAGGTCGAGTGCATGTCGCTCACCGAGTCGGTAGCCCTGGGCTTGCCAACCGGCCCAGCCGGAGAGCAGCACCAGCAAAAGGGCGATGACTACGCTAGGGCTGAACAGCCTCATGCGCCCTCCTTCGCCATCAACACCTCGCGGGCGCGGCGCCAGATTCGCTGGCGATCCTCCAGACCATTGAGGCCGCCGTTGATGCGGCGGGTGATGCGGGTGAACTCGTCCCGGTCCGCCAGCTCGTTGAGCCCGGCATCCCACCAGAACCAGCCCGCCGACTGCGCAGCGTGCTCGGGTTGCTCCAGCAGCTCGGGCTCGGCCAGCAAGCGCTTGTCACCGAACAGCGCCAGGCTGCAGCGCAGGTAGTTGGCTGCCCCGGTTATCTGAATCAGCCCCCTGCCCCGATACTTCTTGCCGTCGCCATCCCGCTCCGGCGTATTGCCCAGATCTACCCGCACGTCATAGCGCTCCTGAGCCGGGGTCGGCCCCCAGATCTCGCGGGTGAAACGCAACTGGCCCGACTCATGGCCGACCTGGGCAAGGAAGGCGGCCAAGCGCTGGGGCGTGTTGATACGCCAACGCTCAGCGGCCGTATTGAGGTGAGAAACAAAAACGCCCGCAGCATGGCGGGCGTTGGGGAGGATCTGCAGCAGGCGCTGCTCAGTTAGAAACATTCATTTTCTCCAGACAAGAAAAAACCCGCCGAGGCGGGCTAAACTACAAAACGAATAGCGGGCTCGGCATAGAAGACCGGGCACTAGTCAGGAGATATATCAATAGAGGCGCGAAATGCTTCTAACAACTCTATTTTCGACCCCCAAGGAGACATGAACCCTAGCAAGTCATCAAAATCAATTTCCAACATCCGATTCAACCGCGGATTGATAATCACACAAACGCGCCAATACTCTGCACCTGTCTCAAGCGCATATAAATAGCTAAGAATCCAATACATCAGAACTTGGCGATAATCCGCTGACGAGAAATTTTTACCCGAGCACTTAACCTCAATCAGACTGTCCCCCAAAGAGAAGTCCCCAACTCCAGATGCGATCCAGTTAAAACCTGGGATTTTAGGGGAGATCTTTAACCCCCCGAAATCCACCCCCTTTAAGACTGCATAATAATTAAGCGAATGCACAAGTCCTTCCGCAACCATTGTCGCGACCTTCCTGTCAGGCTCCGACAAAGTCAAGGGCAAATCGGCATCATAGAAAAACCGCTGCTTATTGGTAGCTCTAACAAGCATCTGATCCCATCCTGGGAAAACCTCACCTTTAAGGCGCGACTCTGCGACAACCATAGCCACTTCAAATAGCATAGCTTTCTGTAAACGACTTTCTAACATCAACTGAGGAGGTACTAGTTGAAGCCCGGGAACAGGCATACTCAGCCTATTGATATTCGCAACTATTCCGGGAATCAGATACGGGAACACTTTCTCAAAGACCCCTGAGATCTCTCTTGCTACAGTTCTTGGGTCGCGGCCAACTAGTTTTCCCTTCATACAACACCTTCAGACCAGCGAAGATATGCTTTTGCGAATTCGTCACTATCCCCTAGCGCCCATGCATTAAGCACTCCTCCCCTAACCTGACGACGCATGAAAACGCCATCGTCACCAAACTCTGCCGCAGCCAACCACATCATTCTCTGCTCTTCTCTACCCAAAGCATTCCAGTTGGCACGCACTTGAATAAACCTATCTCGATCCTTCCAATTACGCCAACAGTCAATACAAGCACGCTTTATCGTTTCTGTTCGTGCCTCCGCATATACAGAAGCAACGTACCTAGCGCGTATATCAGTGCGCTTAAACTTCAAAGCTCTCAGGTAGTGAAGGCAATTAGTATCCACTGATAGTAGATGTAGAGAGTGACGAGAAACAGAATCGAGTGAAGCATCAATCTGGGGATACACAGCCAAGTATTTGGGATCATCCCGAAGAGCAGCAATACCGCGCATAATCTTAGAAAATGACGCCCTAAACGCATGCAGATTAGTCTCAGCAAGCAAAGCAACACAGGCATTCATTGCCACCTCAGGAGCAAGCAGCCTCAATGTCCGACTTATTTGAGCGACTACAAAATTATCAGGTTGAGATTTCTCTAACTCACCATCAATTAGTCTTATAATATCAAGCTGCTGAACCACTCCTTTCAGCTCTTCATAATCTTCCTCTGCTGTATCTGAGTATGGATCGAACCTTAGGTCTATCTCACGCAACCGCTGGGATTGATCGTCCTCCCCACCCAGCTGAGCCCTTATATAGTCCTTGTAATGATTAACTCTTAGAAAACTAGTCTTAGTCTTATTCAGTGACAGCCCGTAATCAGCCAAAGCATGAGAGAGCACGGCCAGATCACGGTAAGCAGAGTTCTGATCATCAGAAATAATCACGAAATCATCTACATATCGCCTCCATCTCAGCCCCTCATCATTTAGCCTCCTGTCAATCTGAGCCATTAGTAACTCGGCCAGAACTCTTGAGCATTGTCCACCTACAGGCAGGCCGAAAGAGCGCCCTGCGGAAAACGCGCTAAGCATCCGATCAACTTGAACAGACATTGTTGGCGAATCAGGAAAAAGCTCATCGATAAAATTCTGCACCCGATGATGATATATATGCTCATAGAAGCTTGAGACATCTGTTTGAATTACTACCGCATTATTCGGAGCCTCGTCAGAGTCCCGCAAGGTGCACTCCCTGAAATACTTCCAAGTATATGCAGCATCAAATAGACCCGCACCATCAGGGACAAATCGATAGGAGTGAGCTCGATCATTCCTCAAAGGCTCATGCCTTTCAGCGATAGCAACCCCTAAGGCATTAAAATATAAATTCCAGAAGGGATGAATCTTCGTAATCACTCTAAAGCCGGCTGGGCCGGCAGGAGCAAGAAGTCTCTCTGAGAAAAACTGAATCTCCCCGAACTTCTTTCTAGCGTAATCCTTGCCATTATCTTCAAGGTTTTTTGAAAGCTTTCTTGAGATATCTATAAGGCGCTCTCTTGCCTCTCGGATAAAGCTAACATCTACGTCGAAAGGTAAAGTGTCATTATCGCCATGCTCAACGATATCATCTATTGCTCGACCAAAATGCTTCTCCATTAACATTCCAACCGCCCCTCTTGCTGGCTCACTGTTCCAATCAGATTTCTTGCAGATTAGCGCAATAGATAAGAAATGGGCCAGTTGCCACTACGCACCGTTACTCATAGCGAGGCTCATCGCCTCATAAGCTTGATCAGCGCTACTTCCAGAACGGTCTTACAATCGAATGGGATTAGCTCCAATTGCCCCTGTTCACGACGCCGAATACGGTGCTGCTGTCGCGGTAGACATTGCGACCTGGGATTGGCCTCCCAGAACGTCAGGGGCGGACATACCGCTGCAAAGGCGGTTTTTGTGTCCGGCGCATGGAGTCATCCGAGTAATGGGTGGACCGTGCGGGCACTCGAAGGAGTGATCGGTTCCCTCTGACCGGTAGGCCAACCCGTACGGCTCCGCCCCCCGCTTGGCCTCGGGAAAGGAGATCAGCACTCCAGAGGATCATCAAAATGAAAGGAATCCGCTTCCACGACACTCAGTTCGAAATCATCGATCGCGACGGCCAGCCTTGGCTGAGAGGGGTCGAAGTTGGTAAGGCGCTAGGCTATGCCAAGCCGGACCATGCGATCTGGAAGCTGTTTGAGGCGCACTCAGATGAGTTCGGCACGGGCATGACGGATCTCGTTAAGCTTCCAGACCTGCACCTCCGAAACGGAGGTGCAGGTCAGCTACGAGAGATTCGTATCTTCTCCCTCCGCGGCGCCCACCTCCTCGCCATGTTCGCCCGCACCAAGGTCGCCAAGGAGTTTCGCCACTGGGTGCTCGATGTGCTGGAAGGAGTGGCTGAGGCGCCTCACTCTTCAAGGCCCAAGCAGATTCTGACCCACGACCAGCAGGATGCGGTGAAAGCGCTGGTGAAGGCCCGCGCCGAATCATTGCCAGAGGAATTTCGAGCCAAAGCAACGATCAAGTGCTGGTCCGCTCTCAAGACCAAATTCGGTTGCACCTACAAGGAGATCGAACCGACGCAGTTCACCGAGGCGATCAGCCTGATTGCGCGGCTGCCTCTGGAGGGCGAGTTGCTGATTGCGGAGCCCGAGAAGGTGGTGGGCCGGCTGGAGATCAACTACAGCCTCGACAAGTGGATCGACGAGAGCACGAGAGGCTTCGAGAGCGTGCGGCATTACCCGGTGACCGAGATCCAGATTCCCATTACCGGCCTCTACGGCATGGACAGCAAATCGCCCATAGGGCAGTTGCTGTATCGGCTGTCACAAGAGGGCTATGAGGTGGAAGCCTGCGAGTTGGAGCTTCATGCGATGAAGGCTCATATGGAGGCCCTGGATACATGGATCGAGCGCACGGCTCGCAGTGCCAGAGACTTGCGCAACCGAGTAGTGCGGACGGCATGCAAACCGAGGCTGGATCGCAACCCACGTCGGTAGCCCCTAGAAGTGGGGCGAACCATTTCGCCCCATTCTTCGCCATTTGGCAGTACACTGGTAGCCAAGTGTCAAAACAGGAGCTTGCAATATGAGCACTACCGCATCCGCCGAGCCGCAGGGCAAGCGTGCCCCCAAGTCGCTGAAGCATGGCAAGGACAGCACTTCGGAAATCCTGCTCCGGGGCCGTGCTCGCTTCGATGACCGCGTTTCCATCTACAAGCTGACCGAGAAAGGCATCCCGCTTTCGGACGTGATCACCTTCGTGTCTTCGGTCTCGCTGCTGAAGGACGAGCAGATACTCATCAAGATCTTCGGCCTGTCTGAGCGCACCCTGCACCGCCGGCTGAAGAACCCGGACGAGCCCCTGAATCCTGACCAAAGCGCCCGAGCGGTGCGCTTCGCCCAAGTGCTGGAGAAAGCAACGCTGGTATTCGGTAGCAGCGACGAGGCCGAACGCTGGATGTCGCAGCCGGTGATGGGGTTGGACGGCCACAAGCCGGTTGACCTGCTTACCAACCCGATCGGGTTCGAGCTGGTGGATGAGTTCCTCACTCGCCTGGAACACGGGGTCTATCAGTGATCACGACACCAGGGAGCGGTGAGATTCACTTCTGGCGATTGGACGCTGCACAGCACGCAGGTACCTGGGACAGCGGGATCGGAGCCGAGCTGGTCGGCGGCCGCTGGAACTCAAAGGGAGTGAAAGCGGTTTACAGCAGCCTGGACCCGGCAACGGCGATTCTTGAGGTCGCCGTGCACAAGGGTTTCAAAGCACTGGATACCGTGCCACACGTCCTGACCGGTGCTCGGATAACAGAACCTTCCGCAATCCACCGGGTGGATGGGGACAGCGTTCCGAATTCGAACTGGCTGGTGCCCGGCATCCCAAGCGGCGGCCAGCAACGCTTTGGTGATGAGCTATTGGCGAAGCACCCTTTTGTGCTGATCCCCTCCTCCGTTTCGCGTCACAGCTGGAACCTGTTGATCAATCCGCTGCTGGCGAAGGGGCTGTATGAGGTGGTGTGCCAGGAGAGGTTCGGGCTGGATACGCGACTGAACCCGCCGATGATGCGGCCTCACGAGACGACGCAAGGCTGAATCATATTCGGCAGACCGCTCGCTTGCCTCACACCGCACGGGCTAGAGCTTCGTCGTGTGAGCAAGCAGCGCTACTGCACCTTGAGTTGGACGAAACGAGAGATGAACATCGAAGCCATTGACCAGAAGGTAGAGGACGACGGCGCCAAGGGTGTGGTTAACACGTACTTTCATTGAGGTATCGCTCACTCGTAATTGAATTGCGATACGTACGCTATGTCACTCTTTCGAACATGCAAGGGGTTAAAAAGCTACCGTTCGTCGGGTTTCGTGTTTCATCCCAGCCTCGATTCTAAAGCCCTTCTACGTCCACAAACACAATCGCCGGCGGCGGGTTGATGTCGTAGCGCACCCCGCTGCTCCCCGTGTTGTTCCCACCTTGGTTACCCCACGGCAGCGCGCCGATGCTTGCCGTCTGCCCGATGATGCCAACCGCATCCTTCAGGTAGAGCACCTCAGTGAAGGGAATGTGGTATTCGCCCATACGGTGGTAACCGATGAAGACAGCACAGGTGCGCCCTGCAGGAGCTTGTAGCTCGCGATGGTCGTAAGGCTTGAAGCGGTCTATAGGGAGCGGCGCGGGCACGGGCGAAATCTGCAGGATCTTCATGTAGGGGAAGCTGGAGTCGTATCCGAGACTGCCGTCCGCCTTGAACACCTGCAGCCCCTCTCGCGCCTTGGGCATAGCAGATGGAGGGCTGTCGAACACATAGACCGTGATGCCGCTATCCACACCGCGCAAGGTGAAGTGATGCATGTCGCCGTTCAAGGTGAACGCCGTGACGCAGGCTCGAGCGCCTCGGAAGGCCAGAATCGGGTTGGTGGCGCGGATGCTGAAGTATCCGACGTAGCTGCTGAGGGGCACCTGGTACTTGCCGATGAACACGAAGTTGGCGTAGGCCTCGGTGATCTGGGTAGTGCCCCAGTCATTGACGATCTCGATTCCCGCAAGCATTCAGCGCACCCCGTAGATGATGCGTACGGGCACGGCGTACTCGCCCCTGCCGACTATGTAGGACCAGGAGATGGTCCGGTTCTCGACCACCACGCGCGCCGTCTTGCCGCCGCGCTGGATGGAGCCACGGGGCAGGCTGAAGAAGAACACCTGGCCCGGTGGGCCTTGGACCGTCCTGCTCCCGCTCACACCGCCCGTATCCACGAAGCCCAGCACCAGCCCGGTGCGGTCGTCCGTATCCAGCAGTTGGCGGCCCGAGGCGTCCCAGATCTGCAACCCTGCGCGCATGCCTTACCCCCACAGCCCAAGCCGGATGCGACGTGTACCGGCTGCGTCGAAGATCTCCAGCAGTCGGTTGTTGAGCGTCATACGCCCTCCCCCTGGGATGGCGCTGCCGAAGCGCACCTCGCCCGTTTTGAAGTTGAGGCTCAGTACCGGTGAACCGTCCGGCAGCCGAGCCTTCGATTCCAGCGTTGCCTCCAGCAGCGCCTCGCGCACATCCAGCTTTCCGATGAAGGCTTCGTTGATGAAGATCTGGCCGTTCTCCACCACGAAGGGGTAGACGGTGGTGCCGGAGTTGGGATCGATGATGGCGAAGCGGCTGGCAGAGATGAGGACCTGGCTGATCATGCCGCCGGGGGTGTTCTCCACCCCGACGCCGATGCCTGCCATGTAGGTCTGGCCGTTGCGGGCTACTTCGGTCTTGATGGTGTGCATCGCCGAGAGCCGGCCATCCGTGCGCACCTGCGCCTGGCTGACTTGCTGCACGCTGGCCGAGGCGTTGTTGGCCACCGCCTGGATGGTGTCGACGCGGCGGCCCAGGGCGCCATCGGCATCGGCACGGGCCTTGGCTTCGGCCTGCACCGCAGCTGAGGCCTGCTGGGCAGTCGCGCTCACCGAGTCGACCCGGCGACCGAGGGCGGCGTCCGCGTCCGCGCGTGCGGTCGCTTCACCCTGAACCAGGGCAGCCGCTTGCAGGGAGGTGGCAGCAACCGAGTCGATACGCTTGCCCAGGGCGCTATCGGCACTGATACGCGCATCGCTCTCGGACTTCACCCGCGCTGCGACGCTGCCGGGCTTGCTGGCGGGGCCATCCACCAGCTCGATGCGCTCAAGCAGCCCTTTGGCGAGCTGGGTCTCAGAGACCTGCTTACCCAGGTAGTCGAGGATGGGGCCAGCATCGCTGCTGGCCTGGCCCCTCGCCCACTCCGTCCAGGCACCGATGTTGCCGGCACGGTCCACCAGCCGTGCGCGGAACCAGAGCTCGGCGCCGGCGGCCAGGCTGGTGAGCGAGTGGGCGCGCTGCGGGTAGGCGAAGTTGCCCAGGTGCCGGGCGCGCTCTTCGGTGGGTGAGGTGTTCCGCTGCAGCTCGGTGTACTGGGTATCGGCCGTGCCCTCGGGGAAGCCCCAGCGCAGGCCGATGCCGAACAGCAGGCTGTCGGTGGCGAGAAAGCTCGGTACCGGCGGTGCGCCCTTCTTGCCTTCGAGGTGAGTGAGCATGCTGCTGGCCGGCAGGGACGCAGCGCCCAGGGCGTTGATCGCCCTGACACGCGCCAGGTACTGCCCGGCATAGATGCCGGGTACGTCGATGAACAGCTCGCCGGTATCCGGCACGCGCACCCAGTCGCGGTCGTTCCACTTCCACTCCACCTGGTAGGCCACGGCGTTGGGCGCGGCGCTCCAGGCGATGGTCATGGTGGTGATGGACAGGCCCTGGTCCACCGCCAGGTGCTGGCTGATTTCCACCTTGCCGGGCGGCGCCTGCACGCTGGGCGGGATGATGCTGATGGGGCGCTCTTCGATCACCGCGCCGTGGTCGATCAGCTCGAATTTGCCGGGCTCGTACTGGATGCCCTCGATCTTGAAGCTGCCCCAGTCAGGGCGCGTAACGTTGTAGATGTAGAACTGCATGGCGGCGAGGTCGCCGGCATCCAGCACCCACACGGCTTCGGGCTGTGGCCGCTCGCTATAGGGCGCGGCCAGCGTGAGCTGCTTGCCATTGGCGAAGCGCACCTCACGCGCCTCGCTGCGGCCGCTGGGCAGGTTGCACAGCAGGCGCGAGCCGGCGGGCACTTCCACCTCGCGATCGAGGGTGATGATGCGGCCGGAGGCGGCCCGGATGCGCCCGCCGTTGGCGCGGCCGGCGAGCAGCTCGTCACTGAGGGTGATGACCTGTCCGGGGCGCGGGATATGGCCGTCCAGGCCGACGCTGAAGGTTACCGGGCGCGTCTGCAGCTTCTCGGTCTTCAGCGCCCAGTCACCGGCACGCTGGGCCTGGCCGAGGCTGGTGCACCCCACAACGCCCATGCGCAGCTCACGCAGGCCGTAGTCGGCCATGGCCTCCTCGTCCCACACCGGTTCCTGCTCGGTCTCGAAGCCGTTGGCGGGGTTGTCCCAGCTGACCAGGGCGAGGGAGCGGCGGTCGCGCCAGCGGGTGCCGGTGTACTTGATCGGCCCCTTGATGCTCGCGCGGGTGTAGCTGTAGACCGGGTCTTGCGGCATGTCGGCGGTGGCGACCATCTGCTGGCCGTCCCAGTAGCACATGCCCCGGAAGATGGCGGCGATGTCCTGCAGCACCACATGCGCCTCGGCCTGTTGCTGCAGGTAGAGGTTGCAGGTGAAACGCGGCTCTATGCCGCCCTGCCCGTCCGGCACCAGCTGGTCGCAGTACTGGGCGATGCGGTAGAGCGCCCAGCGGTTGACCATGTCCGCCGTGATGCGCTGGCCGAGGCCGAGGTAGGGGTTGGTGACCAGGTCGTACCAGATCCATGCCGGGTTGTTGGTGTAGGCGACCTTGAAGGTGCCGTCCCACACCCCGCCGGAGGTGCCTGGGCCGCTGGTGGAATACAGACGCAGCTCGGGATCGTAGTTGGCGGGCACCTGGATCATCGCACCCCGCATGAGGACGGAAACCTTGGGCGTGCGCCCGCCGAACTGCACGGCGTCGAACTCGATGGCGCCGACGGCGGTAAGCGGATAGGTCATGTCCGCGTCGATCACCTCGGTGATGGACTCGACGTACATGGAGTCGGAAATCAGCGAGCTGAACTGGTTGTCGGTGAGGCGCCGCACGCGCACCGTCCAGCGGCTGCCTGCAGGCAGGTCAATGCGGTGGCTGCGCTCGTATTTGGTGGTGTTCTTGCGGCTGACCTCGCTCTCCAGCGCCGTGATGAAGGGGCCGCCATCGGTGGCCACGTCCACGGCATAGGCGATACGCCAGCCATTGATGTTGCCGGCGCTGTCCTGGCTCTGCAGGTGCGGCCAGGACAGGCGCAAACGGATTGCACTCAGCTCAGGCGTGGTGACCGCACGCACCCAGGGGGTGCCGGAGCGCAGCTCAACTCCCACGCCCAGCTCGTTGTTGACCTCGGGGAAGCCCTCCAGCGGCTCCTGATGCAGGGCGCCGGGGCGGAACTGCCACTTCACAT
Source organism: Pseudomonas sp. USHLN015 (assembly GCF_037153275.1). Lineage (NCBI taxonomy): Bacteria > Pseudomonadati > Pseudomonadota > Gammaproteobacteria > Pseudomonadales > Pseudomonadaceae > Pseudomonas > Pseudomonas sp. USHLN015. The sequence continues at coordinate 113,560 of NZ_JBBCKP010000011.1, read as the reverse complement.
CCGGGTAGTTGAGGCTGCCATCCTCGGCCATCACGGGCGTGCCGTCGATCATCACCGAACGCAGGCCATCCACCGGCCCGACTATCTCGCCCCAGCTGTAGATGTAGAGCAGCTTGGCGACCGCCGTCGAAGGCGTACTGTCGCGGGCGATGGAGGGGTGGCGCTGCTTTTTCTTGCCGCCCTTGGCGCCGGTGGCGGGTGCTTGGAGTGCGGTCATGGGTTTCCTGCGGGCATGAAAAAGCCCGCTCTAGGCGGGCTTCTGGTCCAATCATATTGGCTCACAAAGGCACAACGGATAACATCAACATGCCACTACAAAGCCAGGGAGAGAGGCGTGTCAATATCAGAAATCATCTCTGTATTAAGTAAAACTGAAGTATGGCTTCCAATCATAATCGGCTTGTCTCCTCAATGGATGAAGCCTATTTGGATTCTAGCTGTCCGAATTCTTAAACATCTACCCGCCTTCAAGAGCAGAGCGGCAATAGCTACAAGGAAATTTTTACGTCATGGCATTCGTAACAGCTTACTAAAAGTGAAAGCCATACGCTTTGACCAGACTGCCGTGAACCGAGAAATAGCCAAAAACTACGCATTCCTTATACTTTTCTGCACCTCTACTGCCTCTTGGTATATATTGACCCTGCTTGAAAAGATAGACAAACCGCTAACTATACTCGCCGCCATCCCAGTATTCTACTTCGAAATAATGTGGCTCAGAAAATCTTTTCAAGTTGACAGCCTACTCATACACACAAGAAAGCTCAGACAAAACGCCAGAATTCAAGAAAAGAAAATTATCCAAAGAAAACGTATAGAAAACATAATCTTTCAAGCAGGACTCAAGCAATACGAACAGTTCACCAAGGATAAAATTAGAGTCATTTTCAGCGATGACAGCTTTACCAGCGGCACTTGGATTGCAAGTTATGGATCGACAAATATTTGCATGGACTTCGACTATAAAAGCGATCCAACCAAGGAGAGTTTTGGCGTTTGCTTTTATAACATTCGCCAACATGACCCGGCGTACATGTAGCCTCACGCTGGACAAGTGAAATCAGGTATCCCTGAACCAGCCATTCAGAGCTAGAAAGCATGTTCACTTAAAGTGAAATCAGTCCGCCGTCAGATCGCTCGATTAAGCTCAAAAGCTGAGTTAGCATGAGCCCTCAATGACAAAGGCATGCATGCCACAGGAACGCATATGTTTAAGATCATGTTTGTAGCACGACTGGTTGAGGATGGGGACGTAGTTGGTGGTTACTCCCATAATCTAGAACTGCCATTCATCCCCTCTCTGGGGATGCGCTTTGAGCAAGGCACAAGCTGCACACTTTGGGAGACTTCCCGGGGCGAAGAGGCTCCCGTCGTAGAACGAGTTGTCTATGATCTGGATGAAGGCCAATTCATTTGCCTTTTCACGGTAAAGAGGCCGCTGACATCTTCCTTTTGGACCGTTCTCAAAGACGACCCCAAGAGTGTTTGCGGTGCCAGGCACTACTTCCGGCATGATCCAGTCGCACACGTCTAAGTTCAAACCTGATCCTGCGCATAAATCCCCGCACTCCCCACGGCCCCGCCAATCTCCCGCTCCCCATAGAGCCGGGGCCACGGGTTGCCTTGGGCGATAGTGCTGACAGCGCCGCCGAAGCCGTAGCTGGCGGCGTTGCCCTCCTCCTCCCGTGCCCTGACCTGCCCCTGGGTGGGTGAAAGCATTTGCATCACCCCGCCGATTGCGAGCCCGGCGCCCGCGCCGAGCATGGCCAGGCCTGCCGCCGAGCTGGTACCGCCGGTGAACACGCCGGCGACGATCAGCACCACGCCGACGATGACCTGAAACAGCCCGCCGCGTTTGCTGCCGGCGACTATGGGCGCGATGCGGATGTCGGTTTCGTCTGCGCCCTGCAGGCTGAGGTCGTGCTCGCCCAGGTTGCGTTTGCCGGCAAAGACGGCGAACACCAGGCCACGCTCTTCGGCGGTGGCGAGGAAGCGCTCGAAGCCGGGGAGCATCTGGCACAGCGCCTGGATGGCGTCTGCGGGGCTGATGACGTCGAGTCGGTACTCGCGGCCGAAGCGTTGGCGTAGTACTCCGTAGAGCCGGATGGTGCGCATCATACCGGGTACTCCTTGTGACGCAGGATGAGCCGCACGCGCTGGCCCATGGAGTGGCCGAACACGTCGCGGCGCGAGGCGCTGCCGTACAGGTGGTGGAAGATGAAGGGGCCGGTGCCGCCCAGCGGCGGGGCCGGCTCGCTGCTGAAGCTGGGGTCGTCGCCCAGATAGATGGCACCGTGGTTGGGGTGATGGCAGGGGCGTCCCGGGCTGGGGATCTGCAGCACAAGCAAGTCGCCGCGCCAGGGCTGTTCGACCCGCTCGAAGCCGCAGGCGGCGTAGTTGTCTTCGTAGAAGCTGGGGCTGTGCGGGTCTTCCCACCAGAGGTCGGGCCGCTGGAAGTCGGGGAGCTGGATGCCGGCTTCGCGGGCGTACCAGTCGCGGCAGGCGGCCCAGCAGTCGAGCATGCCGTGGCCGAAGTCGCGGCCGAGCAGCGGCGCGCTATAGCCGCTGGGCTGAATCCACTCCATGTCCCCACCCGGCCAACTGACGATGCCCCAGGGCAGGCCATGAAGCTCGCAGGCCACGCGGTCGACCATGCTGGCGGCGGCGGTTGCGTCGGGGTGGCTGTGGATGATGGCGAGCACCCTGCCCCGGTCTTCGGCCTGGGCCCAGTCGGCCGGGTCGATGATGAAGTGCTCGCTGGGGGTACGGGCGATGTTCCCGCAAGGCACGTATTCGCGCCGCTCAGCGCTGCGGATGAGCAGACCGCAGGCTTCGCGCGGGTGCTCGCGCTCGGCATGCTCACGGATGGCGGCACGCAGGTGCTTGTTGATGATCATGGCTACCTCGAACTGTGCAGCAGGCTGGAGGCCAGGGCGCCGCCGAAGCGGGCGGTGTTGCGCCGCAGCTTGCAGGCGCGCCAGTCGCCCCGGCAGCGGTCCAGGGCGGGGTTGTCGGTGGGCTCGTTGCGCTTGGTGAAGAGCGCCGTGCCCAGGTAGTTGCAGGCCTCGCCACGGTACTGGCCCATGTGCGCCCAGCGGCAGCGGCTGGTGATCTGCTGCAGCGGCAGGCGGATGCCCTGGAGGTCCGTCGGGGCGGAGAGCTCGAACTGCACGCGCTGCTCGTCTTCATCCACCTTCTGTTCGATGTACCAGATGCTGACGCGCTCCTGGTGGGCTGCCTCCGGATTGCCGCCTTCGAAGTTGGCCGCATCGAGGTAGTGGACGAAGGTTTCGCGGTAGGTGACCTTGGCGCCGGCAAGATCCCGCAGCGCCAGGCACAAGGCCGATACTGCACCCTGCACGCCGTCGATGAGGTTACCGATGCTGAGCGTGGGCGCAGCCTGGCGCCCTTCCCCGCGCAGGTCGAAGCCCTGGGCGTCGATGCTGATGGCCCTGTAGGTCTCGCCCTGCCAGATGATGGGTACGGCGCGGCCCACTTCATACGAGATGGAACGCCCCTGCCCCGCCCGCTTGGATGAGTCACCGGCCTTCCAGTGCAGCGAGCCGGCGTAGAGAGCGTTCTCGTCTGTTTCCAGTTGCTCGGGCCGCGATGCGATTGCATGGCCATGGAAGCGCAGGACCTCGCCCCCCATCGGCGTGCAATCCACTTCAAACAGGCGTACCTGGCTGCCTGGTTGCAGGCGCTGGATATCGGCGCTGAACACGGTTACTCCTCGTAGGTGACCAGGATGCGGACGGGCTTGGACAGCACCTCATCCGACCCATCGGCGGTGGCCACCAGCTGGATACCGTTCGACAGCACGTACCACTCGATCTGGAAGCCGGCCATGCCGGGAGCGGCGCCTGCGGTCAGGGCCGGGATGAGCTGGTTGGGCAGGTATTCGATGAGCACCTCCACGGCCAGGATCTTCGCCACGGGCAAGCCATGGGCAATGACCACGGCCGTGCCGGCCTTGCCGGGCGTCGTACCGGTCAGCTTGCGTTGCTTGATGGCCGGCGCATCCGCTCCCAGGCGCACGTAGCCCTGGGCCAGGACGTTGCCGCTGTAGGTGAAGGTGAGCGGGCTGGATTGCAGCGCCCCATCTCTACAACGAACCCACTGGAAGGTGGCAGATGCCGACTCACTACCCGAGCCGTTCATGGCCAGAGCCAGCCCATAGGTGGATCTCTGGCTGAACAACACCCTCCCCGCGTTGGTGGTGCCGGCAGACGTGATGAACTCCGCGCAGAAGTAATCGAGCCTGTTGGCGCTGCTGGCGTCGAAGGTCTGCCGTGCCTTGAAAGTGACGGCGATGTCACTGGCGATACGCGCGTAGCTACCCGAGTGCATCGTCTCCATCCAGCCAGACCAGGCCTTGGGGCTGGCGGCGTACTGCACGAAGGTCCGGTCATAGGAGCTGTAGATGCGCTGATGCGTCGCGCCGATGGCAGGGTTGCTTGTGATCCCCGGCAGCGGAGCCACTACCGTCAGTACCCCGTAGGGGCTCGCCTCCCAGTAGCCTCCGCGAACGCCGATATTGGCGCCCTGGGAAAAGCCGACCTGAAAGCCATGGCCGGCGACATCGGCCGGCGTGCCGGTTTCATAGACCGTCCCGCGCATGTCGAAGTAGCCGGCGATGCCTGCATCGCCGGACCGTATGACCCGCCCACGCGTGCGATCCTCGCTGCCATCGAGTATCGCGTGGAGGGACGCACTGCCCAGCCCGAGTGCCTGCTGCCGCTGTGCAGCACTGGGGGCGGCGAGAAAATCCCGCGCGGCCTGGGTCAACACGGCCAGGCTGAGTGCGCCGGCACCCGTGAAGTACGGAAGGCGGTCCACCGCGCCCTGCAGCTCCGCCAGGGCAGTGAGGTTCTGCGCCTTGGCCTGCTTGCCGTCCTCGAGCGCCTGCAGGTTGCGGTTGACCTTGTCGAATGCTTCGCGGGCGTTGTCGCCTTTTTCACCGTCCGGGGCCAGGCCCAGGTCGATGGGTTCGATGCTCATGCTCTGCCTCAGGGATGAAAGGATTGCTCGAAGGTCCAGCTCAGGGTGAACACGCCATTGCCTTGCGCGCGTGTGCGGTAGCCGTTGGCGATATACAGCCCCTGTTCGCCGCCGGGTGGCGTCCAGATGAAGCTGCGCCAGCCCTGATGGCGGTCGAGGAAGGCCCGTACCGGGGCGATGTCATTGCGCTGCCCGAAGGTGCCGGTGACGGAGACCGACCACTGCTGCGACTGGTTGTTGAGGCCGACGCCGATGCGTTGCACGTAGCCATCGCCGAAGCGGTTCTCCAGCACCGCCTGGCGCACCTCGCCGCTGGCGCCGACCAGAACGGGAAAGTCGAAGGTTTCCATCAGCGTCGCTCCCGTGTCGGGTCGAGCAGCCCACCCTGGCGTTGCTCCTGCTGGATGGCGCGGCGCACGGCCTCGTCCACCAGTTGGCCCAGTTGCTGGCCCATGCGTTCGTACTCCTGCGGTGCCGTGGCCTCGGTGCTGGAGTTGCCATCTCTGTCCACGTTCACGGTCACCTGTACGACCGGGGCACTGGCAGGCCTGTCGATGGCCTGGCGGCTGGCGAGGAAATCCTTGAGGTCGGCGTTGGTGCGGGCGTCTACCACCCGCTCGCCACGGTCCAGCAGCCAGGTGCCCTCGCGTGGGATCTCGTCGAGGCCTGAGTGGGCCATGCCGGCGAGGTTGATGGAGCCGATGCTGGAGGCCTGGGCCATCTGCGCGACGGCTGCGGCCGCACCCGCCACCGGCGCCATCACCGGCCCCACGACGGGGATGCCGACCACGGCGGCATAGGCCTCGGAGTAGGCCTTGGGCACGTTGATCATGGCCTTGGCCATGGCGTAGCCCTTCTCGACGGCGAACATGGCCTTGTAGAGCGAGGACTGCTCGCCGAAGAAGGCCTTGGCCAGCCCGGCCATGCCGCCGAAGAAGGCTTCCCCCGACGCCATGCGCGCCCGCTGGCGGGCCTGCTCGATCTCGTCCAGCCGTGCCTCATGCTGGGCTTTCACGGCCTGTTCCTGGGCATCCCATTGCTCGGTCATGTCGGCACGCTCAGCGCGGAACTGCTCCAGCATGTCGAGCTGGGTGGCGTACCAGCGCTCCAGCTCCTGCTCGGCCTGGTCGAGCTTGCCCAGTTCGCCCATGGGGCCGCCCACCTCCGGGGCCAGGCCGCCGAAGCTGGGCGCATCGGTGACCACGGCAGCGGCAATGCGGCCGGCCTGCTGCTCGCGCTCCTCGGCGCTGATGTCACGCATGGCATCGAGCACGGCCAGGCGCGCGCGGGCCTGCTCGGTGAGCTTCTCCTCGTCGGTGAGCAGTTCGCCCACCAGGCGGCGGTAGTCCTCCTGAATCTTCTTCTGCTGCTCGAAGGCGCTGATCTGCTCCAGGGCCGCCTTGGCCTGGGCGAGCTGGGCTTCGGTGGCGCCTTCGACGGCGAGGCGGTAGAGCTTCTCCTCATCCGCCGCCATGCCGAGGGTGCGGGCCTGCAGGCTGAGGGCGTCCACCTGCTTCTGCAGGGCCTCGAAGGCCCGCTGTGCCGCGCGCAGGGCTTGCTCGTCCATGGCCGCTAAGGCCTCGGCGGCATCCCCTGCGCTGCTGGCAACATCACCCAGCAGCCCGTCGATGACCCGGGTGTGCTGCTCGACCGCCGAGCCGTCCACCGGCCGTTCGAGGATCTCGTCGATCCGCGCAGCGTAGTGCTCGGTGGTGGCGGCAAGGTCTTCGCCGGCGGCGTCGATGACTTCGCGGGTCTGCTTCCAGTTGCTGATCAGCCCCCGGCTGATGGCAGCCGGGGCGGTCTGCAGGCTGAGGTATTCCCACCAGTGGGTGCCCAGGGTGGCCGTCTCGGTGATGGCCGCCACGGCACCTGCAGATTTGCCGGCCAGCTCGAACGCGGCCTTGGCGCCTACGCCCGCGGCATGCACCCAGTGCACGAACTCGGCGAGCTGGGCGGTCGCGGTGGCCACCTCGGTGGCGACATCCGCCACGCCGGCGATGAAGTCGGCAAAGGCGACCTTTGTGTCTTCCGAGGAGAGCACGTCGTTGAGGCGCTCCACCGCCTCTCGCGCGGCCTCCATGCTTGCTTCATCGCCGGTGAGCAGGCCGTCGAGGGTGTTGCGCAACGCACTGAGCGCACCGCCGTAGGTGTCGCGGGCGGCACGTGCGGAGCCGGCGTAGGACTCTTCCAGTGCCTCCAGCACGATGGCCTGGGCCTCGGCGGTGCGGCCGGTGGCTTCCAGGTGCTCGGCGAGTCGCTTCTGCTCGGCACTGAAGCGGAAGCCCTGGCGGCTCAGCGAGGTGAGGCCCTGGGATGGCACATCCAGCGCACGCCCAACCATCTCTGCAGCGGCGCTGACGGACATGCCGGTGCGCGTGGCCATGTCCATGCTGGCCTGCATGGCACGGGTGAACTCATTGCCCACCACGCCGCTGAAGGCGAGCAAGGTGGTCTGCGCCTGGTTGATCTCGTTGGTGCTGTAGACGCTCACACCTGCCAGGGACTCGGCCATGGCGTTGAGCTGGGCGCGGTTGAAACCGGCCGCCTCACCCGTGGAGCGCAGCACGGCAGCGAGCTGGGCCTGTTCCTGCTCCAGGGCGCGGGTGTTGTCGATCACGCTGCGGATGACCGACAGCGCCGAGAATCCGGCCGCCACACCGGCGGCGATCTTGGTGAGTTCGCCCCAGGCCACCGCCGCCCCCTTGGCGGACTGGCGCATGCGCCTGGCGTTTTTCTCGGCGTTGCGCGCGGCCTGGTCCATGGGCCCGGTGAAGCCGCCGATGCGGGCGATCAGGTCCAGGGTCAGTTGGCCGAGGGATCGGGTCGCCATGAATCACTCCGGTTGTGGGCGGTCAGGCCCAGGTGGCCATGGCCTGCTCCAGGGTCAGCGCGGGTGCCTGCTCGTGAGGCATGAAGTCATAGAGGCTGTAGCCGCCCCTGCCATGGGTGTTGGCGTGGAGGGAGGCCAGCAGCGCGGTGCCGCGCTCGATGCGCATGCCGGGGTGCAGGGAACCGCGCTTGTTGCGAAAGCGCGCCCAGCTGAGGAACTCGCGGTAGCTGAGCCGCTGCTGGGCCTCGACTATGGTCCGCCCACCGATGCCGTTGAGCACCAGCTCGTGCCAGAGCTCGTCTAGCTCGCTGAGCGTTTGGTCTTTCCCAGCTGGTTCACTTCGCCGATGGCCACCAGCAGGGCCAGCGCCAGCTGGTCGTTGAGCGGGCCGCGCTCGGGGTTGGCGTCCCCGGTGATGTCGCCCACGGTGAACACCGGCTTGCCTTCGGCGTTGCAGATGCTGGCGGCGATGCGCGCGGCCACCGGGTCGCTGTCGTCGCGGCTGGCGCGCAGGTCGGTGACGGTGGTGAGGTAGGACAGCGGCCGCACGTAGACGGTGACGCGGTGCTCGGCCGCGCCCTGCCGCCAGGTGATTTCGCGCTCCACCAGGGCGCCGGTGAAGGCGCCCATGCTTGCGAGGTTTTCGAGGGACAAGGGCATGGCTTAGGTCTTCTTTCTGATCCAGGCGGAGCCGCCAGTGCGCTGGATGGTGGCGGCGGTGGTCACGATGGCGTTGGCCGCGAAGTCGAACGGGAAATCACTCACGTACCCGTCGAACACGAACCAGGTGCGGGTGTCGGGCAGCTCGAAGTCGTCGCCCTTGGCGTTGAGCTTGGGGGCAATGTCCTTGCCGTCCGACCAGCCCACCGCCCAGGCGAGACTCTCGATGCTGTCGTCCTCGGACAGCGCATGCAGGCGCACGTGGGACGCGCAGCGAGGGTCGGCGTAAATGGTCAGCGTGGCCTGCCCTGGTGCTCGCAGTCCGCGCATGTAACTGCGCACGCTTTTGTCCAGCGTGGTGGTTTCGATCTGGTCGGCTGGGTTGCCGCCAGGGCTGAAGGCGGTGACGCCTTGCAACTCCATCACTTCGAGTTTGTCGGGCGCCGCGGGGCTGGGCACCAGCACGTAGAGCTGGGTGCCCTGGGACAATACGGACATGGGTTTTCCTCGTTGTTGCGGGTGTCAGGGCTTGCGGGGTGTCCACCAGTCGAGATCGAAGCTCAGGCGGTAGTCACGGGTGTTTGGCTCGCGCATCTCCCCGCCCCAGCGGGTGATGCAGGCTTCGGTTTCGATGGCATCGCGCAGGGCACGGCCCACCGCGCGGGCGATGGCGGCGCTGGTGGCGTACACGTCCACCTGCAGGGCGTAGCTGTCGATGTCCGGCGAGCCAGCGAGAAACTGCTCCGGTGCTCCCCCGATGATTTGCCACACGGCGTAAGGAAGCTGGACGTTCTCCGGCGCCTCGCCGAATGGGTAGAGCCGCGTGGGCTTGCTGCCGAGCAGCGCCACCACCGCGGCGCTGCGCACGCAGGTGCGAAAGATGGGCGGGTGCATCAGTTGCTCCTGGCGGCGCGTTTGGCCGCGCGCTTGATGGCGCGGTCGATGGACTTCTCGTACTCGTTGATGAAGGCGCCGGTTGCGGCTTCGATGTTCTCGGCCAGCGCTCGCCGCATGAAGCCTTCAGCACGGATATGCCGGGTGCCGAATTCGAGAAAGCGCCAGTAGAAGGTGTCGCCACCCGGGTTGCCGCTGTCACCGCCAACCCAGTACTCCCGCGAGGGCCGCCCGCGCCGGGTGTGGTAGTTGTGGGTCTGCTTGGCGCCACCGAGCACACCGACCCGGAAAGCCAGGTCACCGTTGCGGCTGCGGCGTCTGTCCCATCGCACCGCGATGTTGGCGACGATGTTCTGTCGGGTTTGTGGGTCGTCCAGCTTGCGGGCGTTGTCGCGCGCGGCTTCGGCCACCAGGCGGGCGGCACGGCGCAACGCGTAGCGACCGCTGCGTTGCTTGAGGTCGTCGCTGACGGCATCCAGCTTGCCCAGCAGGGTGTCGATGCCTTCCAGGGTGAATTCGATATCAGCCATCGTTCACGCCCTCCGATACGGGCAGGGTGAGGTACTCGCGGCCGCTCCTGGCATCCGGCAGCACGCCGTGGATGGTGTAGAGGCGGCCGGCGTGGTTGATGCGCATGGCGGCGGTGAGGCCCGCTCGATAACGGATGACGATGCGCGCGGTGACTTCGCTCTGCACCGCCTGGGCGGCGATGAAGTCGCGGGCGGACAGCGGCTCGATGCCGGCCCAGACCCGCGCCCACTCCACCCAGGTGGTGACCATGGCGCCGCTATCCGGGTCTTGCTCCTGCTGCGGCGCCTCGATCACCACCTGGTGGCGCAGGCTGCCGGCGCGCATCAGGAGGGCTCGTGGATGGGCGAGCCGTCCATGTAGGTACTCGGTGGGGCTTCGGCGCCCTCCTCGTCCAGCAGGACTTCCAGCAGTTGGTTGTTGCTGGCCACCAGCCGGTCGATGGCGTCGGCCTGGGCCTGCAGGGTTTCGGTGAGGTTCTGCATCAGTTCGTACAGGTAGCTGTTCATGCGGTCTCCGTTCAGAACCTGGGCGGCAGGGTGATGTCGGCCAGCAGGCTGTCGAGGAAGTGACTGGGCAGCGGCAGCAACTGGGTGCCGCTGACCAGGGTCTCGCGGTATTCGAAGGCGGTGGCGGCGTGCATCAGCAGCCAGTTGCGTACGCCGGGGTGGGCGTCCAGATCCACCCCGGCGCGGTAGCGAACGCGCAGCCGGCCCGACGGGCGCCCACCTGGGAACTCGAGGCGGCTTTCGCGCAGGCCCTGGTGGAGCAGGTGCACGTCCTGAAGCGCCTGCAATTGGCCGTCCGCCTGCACACGTTCGATGCGCTCGATTGTGTGGGCCTGGCCGATATCCAGGGCGCGGCCCGCGTGATAGTGCTCGGGCCAGTCCTCTTCATAGCGCGCCTCACGAATGGCGGCGCCGGTGATCGCTTCGCACTGGGCGGTGACGCCGGGGATGATCACCTGCTCGATCAGTTCGACCTGCGCGTCATCCGGCTCCAGGCGGCACTGCTGCGCCACCTGGGCCAGGGTGAGCACCGGCTCGCCGAGGTAGGCGATGCGGCGGGCCATCAGCCTTGCTCGGCGCTGGCCTTGGGCGCCTTGCCGGGCGGGAAGGCGATGCCGGCCTTCTCCAGGGCCTTGGCGGTGTCGGCATCGAAGCCGGCCTTCTCTTTCGGCGCGTAGCCGCGCCAGGGTTTTACGAACTGGACGATCTCTTTCTTTTCCACGGTGCTTCCTCGGTGTGAGAGTTCGAGTCCCTGCGTCAGAGTTCAACGCCCCAGCGCACGCCGGTACCGATGGCGACGGATTCGATGTGGCGCGGGCCGAAGTCGTGCTTGGCGATGACGCGGATGAGGGTCTGGTTGCGCTGGAAGGCGCTGACGACTTCGCCGTCGGCGTCCTTGTAGGTCGCCTCGCTGGAGAAGTTGATGACCATGCCGTCGCCTTCGCCGATGTAGCAGTCGCCGAAGTCGACGAAGTGGATCTCCGACTCGTCGCCCTTGTCGCCGAGGTTGATGGGGATCTGGGTGGTGATGCCCACCTGGTAACCCTTGAGCATCTTCTGGTCGAGCTCGGGGTAGACCTTGTTGCCGTTGCCGTCGCGCAGGGACGCGAGCCAGCGGCGGGTACGCGGCGCCATGACCCAGCCGGGGCTGGCCATGTGGGCGTTGGCGCCCTCCAGGCGCAGCAGGATGGCGGAGAGGAACAGCTCGACGCTCTGCAGGTCGTCCTTCACCGGAGCGGGCACCAGGTTGCTGGCGTGCGCCCAGAATCGGGTGCCCTTGGGCAGGATGTCGCCACCCGGGCTGCGCAGGAAGTGGAGGTCTTCAGCCAGGCTGATGCTCTCGGTCACGTCCAGTACCACGTGCTCGTCCACTCGCGGGCTGACCCCCGCATAGGCGATCAGGTCGTTGGCGATGGGGACGATGGCGGCCAGGGTCTTGGCGGACAGCTTGAGGTCCGCGAACTGCATACCGGTCACGGGGATGTCGGTGTCGGCGCCGATGTAGTGCACGGTGGTGCCCTTGCGGATGCGCGGCAGCGTGAGGTTGCCGTTGTTCAGCGGCAGCGTGCGGCAACCCATGGCGCGGACGACGGACTTGGGCTTGAGCAGCTCGATCAGCTCGGTGCTGAAGTTCTCCGGCACCAGCACGCCACCCGCACCCGGGGTGACGGTGTTGAGCGCCATGGCGACGTCGGCCCCGAAGCCGCCCTCCCTGGCCATTTGCGCGGCCATCTGCTGGTTGCCTTGGGTGGCCGCGAGCAGGCGCACCATCTGCGCGACCTTGGCGCCTGCGACCGGCTTGGGCGAGTGCGGCCCCTCAATGGTACCGGGCGGGCCCTGGATGCCCTGGGCGCCCTCTTCCACCGGTACGGCGGAGGCTGCGGCGGCGCGTTCGGCCGACTCGGCGCGGGCGATGCGGTCGGTCAGCGCGGTGATCTGGCCCTCCAGTTCGGTGAAGCGGGCGAGCTGCTCCGCGCTCAGCGTCTCGGTCGCATCCAGCTTGGCCAGGGCCTGCAGCTCGTCATTGAGCTGGCCGCGTTCGCTGCGCAGTTTGAGTACTTGGGACATGGTGCCTCCTGGGCATGAAAAAGCCCGCACGGGGCGGGCTTGGGTGACTGCCGCGAACGCGGTCAGATCAGCGTCTGGATGTTGAGGGCGGCGGCGCGCACGGCGAGCTTGCGGTTCTGCCGCTCGGCGCGGCTGGTGGCCACTGCGCGGGCGATGCCATCGAGTGCGTCCTGCGGTGCCTGCAGGCGGTCGGCAAGCCCGGCATCGATACCGGCCTGGCCGCTGTAGGTACGGGCTTCGGTCCCCCGAACCTGGGCGGCGCTAAGGCCGCGGTACTCGGCCACGGCGTCGACGAAGTGCCCGTAGCTCTCCTGCACCAGCTCGTTGAGCAGTTGCAGGGACTGCTCGCTGATAGGCTCGTGCGGGGTGAGGTCGTTCTTGTGGGCGCCGGCGTAGACGGTGGTGACGGTGACGCCGAGGCGGTCCTCCATCCGCGACCGATCGAGGTGGCTGGCGATGACGCCGATGGAGCCGACGCCGGAAGTCTGGCTGACCACCAGCTCGCTGCAAGCACTGCCGATGAGGTAGCCGCCGCTGAAGGCCATGAAGTTGACGATGCCGGTGATGGGCTTCTGTTGGGCCATGGCGCGGATGCTGGCGGCCAGTTCGAAGGCCCCCGTCGCAGAACCGCCCGGGGTGTCGATATCGAGCACGATGCGTTCGACCATCGGGTCGGCCACAGCCTGCTGGATGGATGTTCGCAGGCCTTCGTAGCTGGTCATGGTCTCGCAGGGGTTCATGTGCCCGCCCCGGCTGACGAGGATGCCGTGCACGGGGATGACCTCGATGCCGGTCTGGGCGACGCGGGCGCGGCGGCGTTTTTCGATGCGTTCGAGCTGGGCGCCGGGGTCGTCGTCATCCTTCCAGAGGCCGAGCGCGCCGGGTGGGCCGACGTTGACGATGTTGAGGTTCATGGTCTGGTTGGCCCAGCGCACGCCCAGGTCGAGAACGTCGGGGGTGACCAGCAGCGGCTGGTTGAACAGCAGGCTGGAGGCCCGCAGGTAGCGTTTCACTGTGCAAGCATCCTTTCGATCTGGCGTTGCTGCATTTCCAGCTGCGCACGCACACCGGGGTTGTTGAGGTCGGGCATGCCCTTGGTGGAGTCGATCATGTTCAGCGGTTGCAGGTAGATGTCGCCGGCCTGGATGGGCGGGAGGTTCTCCAGAAGGCGGATGTCGTTCACCGATAGCCACCCCCATTGGCGGCCGATGGCGTAGGCCTCGTAGCGGCTCTTCTGGTCGCCCCGCAGCAGGCCGGAGATGTTGAATTCGATGAAGTGGTCGCGCCTGTCCTGGGGTAGCAGCAGGTCGCGCATCTTGGCCTGCTCGTGGCGCTTCACCCAGGGCAGCAGGGCGAAGACCACGTAGTGGATGAGCAGCTGCTCCAGAGTGTTGTAGTTGGACTTCTCGAGGTCGTTCACCATGGGCAGCGGGATCTTGTAGATCCGCGCGACGTCGGTACCGCTGACCTTGAGGATGCCCAGGACCTCGGCGTCGACGTTGCTCATGGACATGGGTTTGAAGGTCATGCCCTCTTGCAGCAGGGCGACCTTCTTGGCGTTGTCCATGCCGCCGTACTTCTGCGCCCACTGGTCCGTGATGTTGTTGATGCTGTCCTGGTCCTTGATCGGCGGCGCTTCACGCGGGCGCTCGATGACGCCGGAGATGGCGACGCCGTTGGCGAAGCTCTTGCCGGTGTACTGGCGCACGGCCTGGGCAAGGCCGATGGCGTCGGCATGCAGCTCGATGGGCGAGAGGCCGCGGTAGTAGTTGCGGCTGTGCCAGCGCACGTGGTGGATCTGGCGCATGGGCAGGCGCTCGGGGTGGGCGCCGACCTGGTAGTACGGCAGTAGGTCACTGCCCTTGAAGACGCCGACCCGCTCCGGGTTCAGCGGCCAGATGGCGGTGACATTGCCGTCGCCGCGCCGCTCCACCAGCCCGAAGCTGTTGCCGTGCATGCCCAGGGCGAGCTGCTCGGCTTCGCGCAGTTCGTAGGGCGTCTGGAAGCCGTTGGGCTGGTAGCGCAGCACGTCGTACAGCGGGTGGTTGATGGCCGGCTTGCGCTGGCCCTCGCCGTAGCGCTGGAAGACCTCCAGGGGCAACTGGCCGATGCTTTCGGCCAGCAGGCTGACGCAGTTCTGCAGCACGGGCAGTGCGAGCGCGCTGTCTGGCGTGACGGCGATGCCGGTGCTGTTGCGCGAGCTGCCGAGGAACCTGCGCCAGAAGTCGCTGCCGCTGTCGGTCAGGTTGCCACTGCCGAGCAGGTTGGCGAAGAACATGCTCAGCCTCGCTTGCGGAACTGTTGGATAGCGCCGGCGCGGTCGGCCAGCCAGGCCCAGGCGAGCAGGCCGAGCCCGGCGACGATCAGGGCGCTGGGCCTGTGCACCTGTTCGACGCCGGCCACCAGCAGGCCGAAGCCGGCCAGCCCGGTGAGCCAGGAAAGAATCTGCAATTTCATATTCCGACCCCTTGGTCGTAGATGGAGGTGCCGTGGCGTGCCTCCGGGTTCAGCGACATGAGCGTGACGGCGTTGAAGGTGGCCATGAGCGGGTCGATCTTGCCGGTGCCGCTGGCCTGCTTGGTGATGAGGATGGCGTTGCCGCGCGGTTCGACCCGCGCGTTGCCGCAGCACCAGGCCATCAGCGGTTGGCCGCCGTGGAGCAGCGTTCCTTCCGCGAGCTTGCGCTCGGTGGTCTTGATGGCGCCGCCCAACCGCCAGCCCTGGGAGATGCCGATGACCTGCTCCTCGGGCACCTCGGCTTCGACCAGGGCGTCGAGCACGGCGCCGATGCCGGCCGGGTCGACGCCCACCTGGTCGAGGAGACCGGCGTGGTACACCTGGGCGACCAGCCCGGCGACCTGGCTGACGTCCTCGCCGATGTGCTCGACGATGGTCAGGTGGCCGTCGCGCTCGAAGTCGCGGAAACGCGGTGCCTCGCTCTTGCGCCGTTCCAGCACCGAGGGGTGTGCCCAGGCGTGCGTCCAGAGCAGCCATTTGCGGGTGTGCAGTTCGCGGCCCAGGGCGGCGAGGCCGAGCAGGTCATCCAGGCCGCCACCGTCGATGCCGAAGTCGATGACCTCGCAGCGCGCTATCAGGTCTTCCAGGGTCAGGCCGGTTTCGACGCCCTGCTCTTCCCAGTACTTGGCGCCGGCCCAGCGGTCGGAGCGCAGCGCGAGGCCGATCTCGACGTTGAGGTGTTTGGCGAAGAAGCCGCGCAACGACTCCTCGCCGCCCTCCTCGGCCTTGCGGAATTCACGCCGCAGGAAGGCCTCGTCCACCGACGCCCCGAGGTTGGGGTTGGTGATGTGGAAGTTCGCCGGGTTGCGGTGCTCGTTGGCCTTGAGCATGCGCTCGGGGAATTCGTAGATCACCGGCAGCAGGTTGGGGTCGTCGATGCGACCGTCCCGCACGCCACGCGCGTATTGCAGCTTCTGCCGGAAGACGCCGGCGGGCGGTTGGTCCGACTGCGTGGAGAGGAAGATGACGAACCCCTCGGGCCTTGAGGCCAGCCCGCCGCAGGCTTCGCGCAGCATGTTCTCGGCGTTGGGCTGCTTGCCGAAGAGCCAGAGCTCGTCGATCAGCACGCCGGTCGCCTTCTTGCCGCCCACCGTCTCGCTGTCGGCAGCGATGACCTTGAGCGTCGCACCGGTGACACGGTGGGTGATGGTGCGGATGTGCTCCTGCACGTGGAGCAGGTCGGCCAGTTCGTCGTCCGCCTTGATCATGTCCCGGGCGGGGTGAAAGCTGTTGTTGGCCACCTCGATGGTCGGCGCGAGGATCAGGAACTCGGCCGAGTGCCGCCAGTTGACGATCAGTGCGGTGAGCATGATCCCGGCGGCGGTGGTCGACTTGGAGTTCTTCTTGCTGATGAGCAGGAAGAACTCGTTGATCAGTCGCCGGCCGGTCTCCTCGTCATAGGCACCGAAGACGGCGCCGACGAAGTCCATCACCCAGGACAGGCTGACCTCGCCCAAGGTCGGGCTGCCGGCCATGTCGACGATGCGCAGCTCGCGGAACACATCGAGCGCCTGTTCGGCGACCTGCGGGAACAGTGGCGGGATCGGGACGAGGCTCTGGCGGTTGACGATCCGCGCTTCCCAGTCCGGGCAAGCCGTCGTCCACTGCATTCATCACCTCTTGATCGGCACCACCTTGGGTGCGGCGCCCTGGCCGAAGCGGCCGGTGGCGGCACTCTTCGCGGCATCGGCTCGGCCTGCCTTCTTGCCGGCCTCCCCTTTGCGAACGTGCATGTACGGCATCAGCGCCTTGGCCGCGTCGAGGCGCAGCTTGGTATCGACCTCGCCGTCGTTCATCACGTCAAGCAGATAGGCCTGGGGATCGTCCTCGACCGGAGGCACCGGGGGTTTAACATCTGGCGCCTCGGTGTTAACACCGGCGTCCTTGGGTTTTGCACGTCGGGCGAGCTCGGCGAGCACGTCCGCATCCTTCGCCAGCCGGGAGCCCGCAGGCCCCGCCGTTGCTGGGCTGTAGCCGGCTTCGATGGCCGCCTCCTTGTTGCTCGCACCGCGCCCAAGAGCGTCGACGAAGCGCCGCTTCCTGGGTGTTAAAGCCATTAACATTTCCTCCACAGCCGAAAAAATCTGTGCGTGAGTCAGGGGGCGGTCTAGCAAGGCGAAAGGTCTGGAAATTTTTCACCCCCCTACCCCTCGCGGTTCGCCTCCTCGAGCTGCTTGTCACCCGAGTGGCATGGCGTGCAGAGCGACTGCCAGTTCTCGCGGTCCCAGAACAGCTCCGGGTCCCCGCGATGCGCCACAATGTGGTCAACCACGGTGGCCGCCATCAGCAGACCCTTGCGCTTGCAGTACACGCACAGTGGGTTGGCCCGCAGGTACTGCTCGCGCGCCTGCTGCCAGGCGTAGTTGTAACCGCGCTGTGAAGACGTCTTGCCCTGGCGCCATGAGCCTGGCTGCACGGTGGGCACGCGCCCGCCTCGCTGCATGGAGACCCGTGGGCGCAGCGTCCTGATTCTCGCCACGTCACTTCCTCGGCAGCTTGATATCGAAGAAGCGGCCCGCGATCTCGCGGATCTTCTCCACGCCCAGGAACCCCACCCAACCACCTACGAAGGTGGACATGGAGATGGGTATGTTCAGCCACTCCAGCGCGCTGCACAGCGTCAGCGTGAGGCCACCGCAGAGCGCGCCCTCCACCAGCATCTGCTGGCGTGTGCCGCCTCCGTACAGGATGCGCAGCACCGCCATCGCGAATGCCAGTGCCGCCGCATAAAGCGGCAGCGACTGCTCGCGTAGCCAGTCGAGCAGCGCGCCCCAGGTATCAGGTCTATCAGGCATCTTCATGTCTCAGAACCTCCCGGAACGGAGGCTTCAACAGGCGTATGAGAGGAAACGGCCTACACAACATTAATGTTGCATTGCAACATATTTGTTGTATCGTTGAGCCATCCGAATGACAGAGACGAGGTGATGAAACACAGCGAATTCAGGCGATGGTTACGGGCCCAGGGGGTCACCTTCGAAGCGGCGAAAGGAAGCCACTTCAAGATCACCGCTCCCAACGGCAAGACGACGATCTTCGCGGATCACGGCTCCAAGGAAATGAAAGAGCCGACCCGCAAGGCAATCATCAAGCAACTGGGGCTCACCGAGTGAGCCCCACCACCGACACTGAAGGCTGAGTGATTCATCTTAAGGAGCGCCCATGTACGACTACGCAATCCGGCTTGAAGCCGATGACACTCCAGGGCTGGCAGTCTTCTGCCGGGATCTTCCAGAGCTGAACAGCTACGGCGATGACGTCGCGCATGCGCTGGCCGAAGCCGTGGACGCCATCGAGTCAACCCTCTCCCTCTACGTGGACCAGCGTCGCGCTATTCCAGCAGCGAGCCCTGCTGAGGGTGGCGAGCATGTCGTGCGGCTTCCCGCTGTGACCGTCGCCAAGATCTACCTCTGGAACGCCATGATGGAGCAGGGTCTGCGCAAGGCAGACCTGTGCCGCCTGCTGAGCGTCGCGCCCATGCAGGTGGATCGCCTGGTGGACTTCCTCCACACCTCGAAGATGGAGGCCGTTGAAGCTGCGCTAGCAAAGCTGGGTAAGCGGCTGGCGGTAACTGTTGAAGTTGGAGAGTGGCCGCAAAGCGCATGACCAAGCCAGAAACGAAAAAGCCCCGGCGCAATGGCTGGGGCTTTTTGTGCGGGGTTAACCGCAAGATGCCTGGAATCTAAGGTTTATCCCCCGGGCTGTCAATCACCCCAACCTTTCTCTAGAGCCCATCGTGATGGAATTGCGGACACGGAATGCTCTGCTACGATGTCACAACGATATCAATACAGGGATGTAATCATGAAGTCCAAATTTCTATTTCTATTTTTCGTTGTACTAGTCCAAGGATGCTCATATAAAAATCTACGTGAACCTGATCCCATCTCCCCTTGGAAAACCAGCGGTCCAGTAGAACCACTTAAACTGTTATCCGAGCACTACAGCGCTTATCAAATAGGCGCTGCCAAAAATCACTCCGTGCTAGGTCAGCTTGCCATTGCAGGGGCCGGAGTATCCGTGATAGGCGCAGCAGCAAAGTCCCACTCCCGAGTTTATAAATCTTCCGCCGCGATAATTGCCACCGCGCTGGGCTTTGACTTCTGGGGCAATTTTGCCGAGCAGCGCCAGATTTATAGCGATGCCCGAACTCAACTGGACTGCGCAATACCACACGTCGAATTTATTGAGCAGCAAAAGAGCTCGGTACAGGGAAAACTGCTCACAATACAAACCAATCGGTCAAAAAACATCGCTGCCATTGAAGCAGGCTTTGCAAGTGCACCTGCCGGTACTCATACCTTCGCCGCAACGATTGCAAGTGATACCTCTCGCACGAGAGACGTTTCTCCAATGTGGCTGGCACGAGCGGAGATTGCCACAGACGATGCCATTTCAGATATCTCAAGAGCAGAGGATATCTCGAACTCTCTTCGTCAAAGGGTACTTTTGGATGTAGGCAACCTTCAAAAGAAGGTTGAACAACAGATAGCCGACAGATCTTTCAAGACCGAAGAAACAATCAAGATAATCACAAAACCCAGAAGCGGAGATAAAGCTCCGGGTGACACCGAGGACGCAAATTTTGTTCTCCTAGATGCCTCTGATAATGCGACCCTCCATCAAGCAAGGCAAATAATCAATGCATTCAATGAGTACGAAAAATGCATTGCAGTCAAACAACCCAATACACCCGGCACCCCGGCCGAACAGTGACGATCCATAATTAAATCGATCTACCGAATTAAGCCACGCTGAGTTTCGACAACGGCATGGCTTAAATCCACTTCTCATCCCAAAGTTACCAGTGCAGCCATGGCAAACGCTGCTATCGCTACTCCAACCGCAATCATCAAATTACCCACCAGATCCATTGCAGGCGGCGACCGATCCTTCCTAACCGCCCGCGCCTCCGCCCTTCGCCTATTCCGCGCCCGTGAAGCCATGCCCACTCCTCCATGATGCAAAGCTCCACCCTAAGCACCCCACGGCCAGCTCCTAGGACGCCCCTCAGGCCACCCGCCTTGCCTCCAGCGCCCCATCCACCCACGCCACGCCAGCCTTCCATAGCTGCCGCGTCTTCTCCTCCCCGAACCCCATCCGCTTGCCTACGATCCTGAAGGTCGCGCCGCTCGTGTAATACCGAACGATCACCTCCGCGCACTCCTCGTAGCGCTGCCCCAGGCGGGCCACCAAGCGGTCGATCAGCAGTGCATCGTCGTCCGTGATCATCGCGGCAGCCTGGTAGCCCCGGACGTTCAGCCCACGTACGTTGGCGCCCTGCCTCGCCCAGATGCCCCACTGCTCCAGCAGGCGCTCGGTGTCTTTCGTTGTTGCCATGGTCGGTCTCCAGTTGGTTCCTGATGCCCTTCATGCGGCCTTTGTGGCTCCTGTTCGTCACTGATGCGGTGCCGCAGCGGCCTGCGGCACCTGATTCGCCTCCTCTACCGTGAAGAATCCGGATTGGCGCTGTAAGGCGCGTGATTGCTGGGCTTTTGCGGCCCTGTCGAAACGGCGCGTCTTGCATCTGTCGCACCGTGGATGGCGTCGAAGCCACGCTCATCTAGCCAGGCGTGCCAACGCTGTAGCGCGTCCAGCTTCAGGTCGTCCGCCGAGGTGTTGATGTAGGTTTCCGCCGAGAAACCCATCGCGTGGTTCAGCAGCATTTCGCCGATCAGGTAGTCCACGCCCAGGTCGGCCCAGCCGGTGCGCGCGAGCTTGCGCAGGTCATGGCTGGTCCACTCCCCACCGCCCAGTGTGGAGAACACCTCACTCGCCTGCCGGGCGCTGAAGGGCAAGCCGTCGCGGTCCACCACCAAGAAGCCATCGCCCTGCCCACCTATGCGCTCGAAGTAGCGCTCCAGCAACGCCACCACCTGGTCCGTCAGTGGCAGCACATGCTCGGTACCGGTCTTCGTGTTCTCCGCTGGCAGCAACCAGAGCCGCTCCCGCAGACTGACATGGCGCTTGTGGGCCAAGCGTGTCTCGCCGATGCGGCTGCCATGCGCAAGCATCATCAGCGCCAGCATCGCCTCACCCGGGGCACGCTCGAAGTACTCCCCCAGAAGCTTGAGCAGTGACTCAACACCCATGCTGTGCAGCCGCGCCGGCCGGGGCTTACTGCGAGCCTTCACGAAGCGCCGGAAGCGCATGCCCGCCAACGGGTTCGCCTCGATCATCTCCAGTTCCAGAGCCTGCTCCAGCGCCATCACCAGCACCCGGAAGATATGCCGCAAGTGCCCCACCGAGTAGCGCTGCTGCAGCGGCCACATGAGCAAAGCGTCCACCTGCTCCACATCGACCTCAGCCAGCAGCAGATCGCCCAACCTGGGGATCAAGTGCAACGTCAGGATCGACAACACCGAATCCCGTCGCTTGGCCGAGATGTTCCGGTTCGTCTTGATGCGGTCGTGGTACCAGGTCAGCAGCTCACCCAGCGTGTGCCAGTTCCCCTTGCTGATCACCGCATCCGGGTCGACGGCCAGGCGGACACGTGTGGCGCGGATCGCCTCCAGCGCCGCACGGGTTCCCAGCTCCGGATAGCCACCCACCCGACGCCATTGCCGGCGGTGGATCAGAAACCAGCTACCGGCCTCGCGGTTGCCCGTGAAGCGAAAGCGCACCCCGGGGTAGCGAGGGTCACGCAGCTCCACCGCCCGCCCCTCTCCCTGGCGCCGCAGCTCCGCGTCGCTGAAGGTCACTACCTGCGTCCTCATGGCTCCACCTCCAGCGAAGCCTTGTGCGCTTCGATCAGGCGCGGCACATCCTCCGCTGCCCCGGTGTAGGCGAACGGCAATCGCCCATCGGGCGCCGTCACCGTGTAGCGGTGCTCCGGCAACCGGCACAGCGCCACCGTGTAGCCGCAACGGGTTTCCCAGCAGCCCGGGATCGGGTTGCGGTGTTGGTCGCGCTTCGTGCGCCACTTCAGCTCCTTGGCCAAGTCAGCCATGGTGTCCTCCCTTCGCCTCGGCGAGCATCGCGTCGAAGCGATCCCGTAGAGCTCGGTCGTAGCGTTTGAGTTGTTCGCGCCGGGCTCTGGCCTTCCGCTCCCTGGAAGCCACCAGCTCGTTGCGGATCGCCTGCAACCGTTCGTGAATACCAGGCGACGCGGCGGCAACCTGCCCGGTGATCAGGCCGGCAATCGCGCTGCCATCCTGGGTGACGTGGTTCTCGCGCATGTCCGCCAGCAATGCCCGCCCTTCCTGTGCGGTCAGGCGCTGCAGCTGCACCGCCTGCTCCACCGCCACAGCACGGCGGCCCGAGTCGAAGCCAATGGACAACGACCACCGCACCGGCTTGCCAGCCAGTCGGGCAGCCTCCAGCAACCGGTCGTAGGCGCTGAGGAATGCCATCCGCGCGCCAACCTTGTCGCGCGACTCCAGGCTCGGTTGGGCCACCTGCAGGGCCGCCAACACCTCCTCGGTCAACATCACCGAATCGAATTCGTCAGCGGCCTTCAGCGCAATGGACCAGGCCTCATCCCGCCCCGGACGACCATCCGCCACCAGCACCCGCTGCAGGATGGCCGCGCTGGTCAACCTCCCGGACACCTCTCGCCGGCACGCCTGCAGCGCGGCAACGATCACTGGCTCGTCGTAGTTACGCAGGTCCTCGATCATCATCAGCCCGGCGCTCTCGGTCAGTTGATGCCCCATCGCCTCGGCAGTGGCGAACAGCGCCAGCAACAACGCCTCCTCCTGCTCACCCGTCAGCATCGCCGTTCCTCCGCGCCCTCAGCGTCTCCAGCGCCCGCTGCGCAGCGGTCAGGTTCGCCTGCCGGCCCTCCAGCTCCTGGGCGGTGCGGTGGTTCATCTGCGTATTGGTCGCCCACTGCGTGTGGTACGCCTCGGCCCGGCTCAACAGGTCACCAATGCCATGAAAGCCGTTGATCAGCCTCGCGTCGTTGACGCTCAGGAAGTACGCCGCCACATGGTGGGCCACGTCGCTGCCCAGGCGGTCGATCAGTTGGCCAACCTGTCCTGCCACTCTGGCGTTCCAGATCGGCCATGCCTTGTAGCGCTTGCGATAGGCCATCGCGTAGTTCGCCCAGGCTCGGTAGGTCTTGCAGGTGGGGTCCCTCGGCCCTGGCATGTCATCCGGGATCTTGCATCGTGGCTCAACCACCGGAGCACTCGTTTCACCGCCTTTGGCCGGCTCTGCCGGACGGGGGTCGGTAATACTCTCTGCTGTAATCTCTTCTGTAGTCTCTGTTGTAGTCTTACTAAGGAATGCTGGTTTCCCGCAGCCATGCGTGCTGGTTTTCAACACGCTTGCACGAGGGTTTCCCGCTGCCTTGCCTGCTGGTTTTCCGCATACTGGCTTGCGGGGTTTCCGCATCCTTGTCTGCGCGCTTTCCAACCCCAGGGCTGCAGCAATCGCCTCCAGGTTCACGCGGTAATAGAGCCTGCACGGCACACCCTTTTTCTGCTCCTCCAGAACGCCGGCACGCACCAGCTTCTTGCGCGCCCCCTCCTGCTCGCAACGGGTCATCCCCGTCTCTCCCTGCCACTCTTCCATGGTCTTGAAAAACCAGCCATCCGTGCCGTCTGTACGCCTGGACCAGTACACCGCCTGGGACAGCATCAGCGCCCCCGTGATACCTGCTCCAAGCGAGACGAACGCCCGCTGAAATGCAATCGGGCGATCCAGCAGATCGCTAAGAATCATTACCCCCACCTCGTGGTGAGACATCCATGTGGTTCTTCTGATTGGCCAGTACCCGCTGAGCTGCAACGCGCAACTCGCAGGCCCGGCTCTCCATCGCCAAGAGGCGATCGACCATCACTGGCAGGTGCTCCAGATCGGCGTCATCCACAACGCCGTCCGACAACACCAGCGCACATGCTTCGACGGCACCTCCCATCCGCGAAACCAGCTCGCCGAAGGCCGTCATCGGGCACTCACCCTTCACGTCTTCACGCACGGTGAGCAGCCCATAACGGCTGTTGAGCTCGTTGAGGCAACGCTCTCGATACTCCGGCTCCAGCGCAGCCACCCAGGGCTCCTCCAGCCAGCTCGGGAACTCGATCTCCGCCGTAATCCAGCGCCGCACCCGCTTCCACCAGGTGGCGGTCTGCTTCAGGTACTCCCGGCCGTCGTCACCGGAAATGGCGTTCAGATCCGGCACCTTCTTCAGCACCGCCCGGCTACCCATCTGCTCATGGATCACCTTGTTCAATCGGGTCGCGAAAGTGGTTTCGGGAATCGCACGGGTCACCATCTGCTGCGCGTGATCGAGCAGCACCTGCTCACGGCTGCAAAGTCGTCTGCGGGATGACGCTGTCATTCCGGCCTCCTGTTCATAGCTTTGTGCTCACTCACGGCGAAGACCTGCGAAGAGAGGGAGACGGGAACGGCTTGACCTCCTCTGCCGAGTAGGTGCCGTCGTCGTTAAGCCGGACGTGGATCTGACGCTCGAGCCTCAGGGCCTTGCTAAGGGCGCCTTGGGTCAAACCGAGGAGCGTGGCGGCATTGCGCTGCCCTTTCTCCTTCGCAAATTCCTTGATGGGGATCTGTTTCATACCGCTCTCCAGTCGCTAGGGGCGACCAGAAGTATTGCCCTTGGAAATTACCAAAAACAATCGTTATGAAAGTTGCTGGCGATTGCCTGCGGAAATAAACTGCTGCAATGATTGGAAAACGACAGCTCGAAGACTGGGAAAAGGCTGAGTGCGCTGCACTAAAGGCTGAAATCGCAGCCTACAACGCCTCAAAACCACGTGGGCAACGCATCACGCAGGAAGCTGTGGGAGTGGCGCTGGGCATGTATCAGGGCTCAGTCAGTAACTTTCTGAACGGCAGAACCCTTCTGAATATCGAGTTCGCAATCGGTATCTCACAACTCATAGGAGTACCTGTAGAGCGCTTCAGCCCTCGCCTTGCGAAACAGATTGCTCGAATGTCGGCGATAGTAGATAGCATCGGAGAAGGCTTGCACTCGATGCCGGTAAGAGAGGTTGGCAGGTACCCCCTTATCAGCTGGACTAGCGCGGTGAAACGAATTGATACACCTGACTACATGGCGCCCGATGATGGAAAAGAGTGGTATGAGACCCTTGTAAATCCAGGGAGAAACGGGTACTGGCTTCCCTGCAAAGGGAAATCCATGGTCTCTGACACTTCGCCGTCTTTTCCAGAGGGCTTACCAATTCTGGTGCAACCTGAAGGCTTCGAAATGGAAGATGGCAAATACTACATAGCCTATGCACCAGGGATGGAAGCGACCTTCAAGCAGTACATAGTCGAAGCTGGCGTCAAGTATCTTGCTTCTCTAAACCCAAGCTTCAGACCCATCGAAATGGGTGACGACTGGGTAATTATTGGTCGCGTGATAGACGCCAAATCCATCAACCTCTAAATACGGCTTACAACTCAAAAAGCATCACCTCTCAAGGAGGATGAAATGAAAGGACTCATCGCAGCCTTTATCATGGCTATGGCCCTAACTGGTTGCTGGAAAAAGGAACTCACCGCAGAGCAGAAGGCACTGGTGAGCGAACTTCAACAAGAGCTTCAAAAAACCAAGAATGAAGTAGCTGAAGCTAGGACAAGTTTAGCCAAATACTCTGGTGGCCTCATAAAAATACTCATCGAAACGAGACTAGAGGTTCTGCAGACGAACGAAGCTCTGCTTCAGCAGCGAATTCACGCAATTGAATCTGATGCCCCCGTAACTGTTCAGACTCAAATCTCAACTCCCGACCCCGTTGCAGCAACGGCACTAGCAAATGAAATTTCACTAGCCAATGAAAAGCTAGCATCAGCGAGAGCCGATGCCGCGAAGTACACTGGGGGATTGATCGTTGCACTGAAACTTTCTGCCATCGCTACCCAGGAACAGACGCTCGCATTGTTGGAGCAGCGCTATCTCAGCGCAAAATATGGTCTTGCGATTACCAGTACCCCTGCCATGAAAAGCAGTGCTACTCAACCCGACCCGGCTATTGCGCAGGGTGACACAGCGGATATAGGGCCTAAGATCGAACCAGCAAATGGTCCACTTGGCTTCAAAAAAGGGCTTTCAAAGGCAGAAATTGAAGCGATGGTCGGTAGCGAACTCACCGCCATCAATCCTGAAGAAAACCTCTATGGAGCGCGGCGAGCACCAAAAGCGAACGCGGCGCTGGAGACCATCGCCCTGGTCGTCTCCCCAACCGTCGGCCTTTGCCAAATTCGAGCACTGAGCAAAGAGATTCAAACCAACGGACACGGCTTCCAATTACAAATCGCTTTTCAAGAAATGAAAGATGCATTGAGCAGCGTATACGGCCAACCCCAGCTAACTGACCGGTTAATCCCTGGCAGCATATGGAACAAACCTCAAGAATGGATGATGGCTCTTCTGAAGCAAGATAGAGCGCTGACAGCTCACTGGCAGAACGATCCAGACTCCCCACTTAAAAACGACCTTGAAGGCATCTACCTCCAAGCACGCGCCAAACATTCGGAGGAAGGTTTTTATATGCTTCAGTACGATTTCTCAAATATCTCTCAGTGCGAGTCAGAACAAAAAAATAACCGCACTAACTCCCTGTAACTCCACCATGGGGCACCACAGGTGCCCCAACCTCCCGCCCCAGCACTTCAACAAGCACGATTGAAAGTAAGTCATGCTCAATCCGTAGACGCCCTCTTATCAATGACACTCTTGGATGCCTCACTGACCCCATTCAGCTTCAGCTGCGTCCCATGAGAGAACTACTGCACCGTCTTCATCCTGCTTAATAACAAGCCCATCGGAGTCGCGTAGATCCTCGATCAAGCGCAACCAGTCCTCCATCCCCTCTCCTTCCTCTAGCCGGATCTTCACGCAACGGGCCAGCTGCGCAGGAGGAGAAGTCACCAATCTCTGTACCCGCCAAGCAAGCAGTTCAAAGGTAGAGGGCTGTGAAACCTGAGCTTTAGCCATGGCAAATCCTCGAATACTGTTTTTTTATACAGTATATCTGACAGACATTGCCTCGCAAGCCTAGGGAATAATCTGTTTCCCCATAGATACGGCTTTTTGAATTGATAACAATAATGTCCTGCGGAACTATCTAGGCACGCAACAGATAATCCGGAGGCTCGCCGGATACCACGGACAGGGGGAAGCCTGTTCCAGGCCCCGAACAGGGATCGACCTGCCCGAGAGGGAACAGCAAAGCGCCCAACCGCCGGTGGCGCCAATAACAGCGGATCGATGAATCGACTTCAGGCTTCTGAAGCCTTCCCCTTCCCCGTTCACACCGGGGCTTTTTGCGGGCGTAGCTCAGCGGTAGAGCTTCTGCCTTCCAAGCAGAAGGACGCGGGTTCAACTCCCGCCGCCCGCTCCACATTCATGAGGAATGGCGCATGTCTGCGAAATCCTTCAAACAGATGATCAAGGACGGTGACCTGAGGCGCGCAGACGCCATGAAGGCCCGCCTGGAAGACCTCCACGAAGAACCCGGCTTCAACCTCCGCAGCGAGGGTGAAGACCTCGAACAAAGCATTGCCGAGCTGGCCGAGTACATCTACCAAGGCGGCCAGCTCCCACCGCTCGAAGTCCGGCCGCGCGCCGAAGGCGGTCTATGGGTTGTCGATGGCCACCGTCGTCGTCGCGCCTACCTGAAACTCGACGCAGAAGGCCGCCTCCCCCGCGACCCGAAGGACAACGAAGCCTGGATCGCCATCACCGCCTTCACCGGCAACGATGCCGAGCGGGTACTGCGAGTAATCACCAGCCAAGAAGGCCGCAAGCTCTCACCGCTCGAACTGGCGGAGGGCTACAAGCGCTTGGCGGCGTTCGGATGGAGCCCGGAACAGATCGCCCAGAAAATGGGCAGAACGCGGCAACACGTAGACCAGGTACTCGTCCTGGGCAATGCCAACACAGACGTACAGCAGATGGTTGCCTCGGGCGAGGTAGCCGCCAGCACAGCCACCACCCTCGTGCGTAGGCACGGCGAAGCGGCCGGTAAAGTACTGAAAGAGAAGCTGGATCAGATCAAGGCTGCCGGCGGCAACAAGGTAACCCCCAAGGCCATCGCCAAACCCGACGTTCCGCGGGCCTTGCGCAGGGACCTGTACTCGGTTTGCAAATCAATTGCAGACAGCTTCCCCGAGCAAGTGCAGGCCGCCATAGCCGATGGCGCTGAGTACATCACCATCACGCTCAAGGCCGAACAGATAGATCGCTTCACCGAACTGGTACGCCAAACGGACGAAGCGCTGCAGTAAATCGCCACAGGCAAATGAGTGGCGTCCGAAAAGGGCCTCGGCTGTTGGGAGGGCTCGGGTTCTGGCTGAGTGCCGAGCCCTCCCACCTCACTTCAACGAAAGGAAATCGACATGCTGATTCTTACCCGCCGTCTCGGCGAATCCATCCTCATCGGCGACAACATCACAGTTACCGTGATGAGCGTCCAAGGCAATCAAGTGAAGCTGGCAATCAATGCGCCAAGGGATGTTGCAGTGCATCGTGAAGAAGTCGCGGAGCGGATTCGCCGCGCTGAGCAGCAACGGCACCCGGTGAAGACATTTGCAGGATAGTCTTGAACATCCACCGGCCGCCCCGCCAAGGCGGCCCGTGATGGCAGAGCCATTACATAACCAGTCTCACTGACCGGCCAACGAGAGGGCTTTAGTGGCCGCTGAGCATTATACCAACTACACATCCTGACTTGACTGAGAGTAGACTTTGTTTATTAGTAACTTTGGATGCTCCTCCCCAACAGGAATATAGCTTTCCACATCAAAGACCTGAGCATTAACTCTACCATGCGAATCAACTGACTCAATATGGACCTGGTGCCCTCTTGAAAGCATTCCCGAACCACGCACAATCAATTCCAGACTAACCTCCTCTCCAGTCTTTATTGTGACCTTTTTCCGGATCAGATCCTCATCTTCCTCCATCCGCAAGTAGACCTCTACTTGCTGACAGAAATTTCCGATATTGGTAAGTATCAACTGATACCAGTATTCACTGCCCTGCAACGGGACAGCACTATCTAGAGCTAAATTAAAAACAGGCTTTGCAGATTCAGAAATTACATACCGCTCGTGCTGCCACTTTTCCAACTCAATACCCACTTGCTTAGCAGTAACCCCGACAAGCTCTCTCTGCTGTTCAACAGAGTTCCGGAGCTCCTCTGCTTGCAGCTTCAAAGCCTCATTATTTTGCCTCAGCTCAACTCCCTGCTGAAAAAATCCTAGAACAAGCCAGAGAATTGCAAGTGGGCCAAAAATCCCAGCAAAAAAATCACCTACGGCGTTTAGATCCATAGCTGGAAGCATATATAGCCGACCACCGACCAACCATAGAGCAAAGCCCAAATATAAAACCGTCAATAAAATACCTAATCTGGCCAAATACTTACTCACAGCTTCTCCTTCGAATCGGGTACTCTAGGAGTATTTCCATACTCACAGCGATGTAATTTTACGGATTTCAAAGCGGAAGAGTTATGTTTGCTGCAACGTCCTTAAGCCGCCTGCAGTAGACCTCCACTCTCCGCTCCGCACCAATTTTTGACTTGAGGAAGGCTCCGATATTTGTCACTTTTCGGACGCCGCGACCAAGCTCATGATTAGGGGTACCAGGCCCCTGTTCAATATTCGCGAGCAAATCGTTCATTCTTTTCCCCGCTCCAATGCTTTGATGGGCTATCCAATTTCTGACACCTCGCATCGTGTCGACTAGCCGCTCATCCTCCCCCTGCATGTGCACAATGCGATTTGCGTGCTGTGGATCCAACCATGCAGCAGCTTTTTCCTTCATCACAGCACAAGATTTAAATGTAAGGTTCCATCCATCCGGATCAATTGCCTGCTCAAGATCGGTCAATGACATATGCGGTGGCCTATTGAACGTAATTCTTCCACTCATCCAAAGCGAGTGCTTCTGAGCAGCTGAAGACCTAACGCTAGTTTCAAACGCATTTTGGTAGGTATGAAAACTCCTATTTAGATAGGAGATGAACAGATCAGAGATGAAACACTCGAAATCCACAAAAACAGAGTGAATTAGAGTCCTTGACTGCAAACTGATATCCAATTTTTCGCTGCCAGTACCGCGCAAGGCAGTCAATACACGTTGATAGTGATCAAGGGAAGAATCCACTTGCTCACAAAATGCATCCCTAACATCCTGCGGTTTCACCTTTCTCATCGTTGCAATCCCTCGCTTACAGATGACACATAACCTATCCCAGCCCGTGGAAACACGCTACTACTCCAGCGCCCACTACTAACGGCATCAACTCTCGCCAAGACGGCATCGATGCTATCACGGTATGCGCTGCGCTATCTCAGAACTACGACTTCAATCAAATGCCTCCATCGCTGGCTATGACAGTAACGAACGCTGCAGCTCTCGACCAAGAGTTGAGCTATTTACTAGCAAACGCTGATGCCGCTAACTCAACTCCAATTCCCCATATCGAACCTAAAGACTTTGCGCCATATGCGCTGGAGAAGCTAACCATGCCTAGTGATCCTATTGATCTGCACTGCCCAGTCTGCGACTGGTTGGAGGTCCTTGAGGGCGAGGAATGGAACAACGCCTGCGAGTTGATCGCCAGTTGGCAGGCAGACAGGGAGCCCCGCATCATTCACGTGCGCAGCGACGACCTGCGAGCGATCTACAACGCAGTGCTCGATGCTGACGAGGAAGGCCTGGCCGGCCATGCCGAACCAATGATGAGAATCGCCGCAGCGATCAAAAGGTGACTCAAGCCCTTCGGCTGACGCACGCCAGGCAAAGGAGAGTGAAGCAATGAATACGATGTTTCTGCTGATGGCCCAGTACAAGGGCCAAGCCATCATCCCGATCGACAGAGTCTGCACGGACTACTTCAGCCACCTCACTCCGGACAAGTTCCAGCGTAAGGTGCTTGCTGGCGAAATTGACCTACCCCTGGTTCGCTTGGAGAGGAGCCAGAAAACTGCACGAGGCGTGCATGTAAGGGATCTGGCCGCCTACCTCGATACCCAGCACGAGAAGGCGACCATTGAGCACGACAAGCTTATGGGCCGCTACCAGCGCCGAGCCTAACGAGCTCGGCGCCTTTTCATCTCTCTCCGCGCGCCCAAGTCCACGGGCGCCGCCAGGATTCGCTCCAACCACTCCCACCCCGCGTAGGGGTCCCCTCTCCCTCTCATGTGCGTATAACGCCGCATCGAGTTCCAATCCCGGTGCCCAGACACACTGGCCACTCGCGGAATATCCCATCCCATTTCGAACAAGCGGCTTACGCCGTCATGACGCAAGTCGTGAAAGGTCAGGCCCTCGATTTCCAGAAACTTGCACGCGCGCGCCCAAGAGGCGGAAATTGATTCGCCGTTGTAAGGGAAGATCTCTGCGCACTCTCTCGGCATCGACTGCACGATCTGCCAGGCCTCGTCCGGCAGATGACACCAAATGTCGTTACCGATTTTCTGCCCCGGGTTTTTCATGTCCCGCACTTTCACCGCTTGCTGGTGATCATCCAGGTCCTCCCAGCGAATGCGGCAAATCTCTTCCTGCCGCCGAGTGCTGAAAATCGCGAAGCCCACCACCTTAAGCATGTTGATAGAGCTCGGCCGGCGTTGCTGTATCTCGAAAAAGTGCCGAAGCAGGCTATCCAGCTGCTCCTTCGTAGGCCGAACGGTACGCTCACTGCTTTTCATCACCAGGCCCAACTTGCGTAGCACCCGCCGTGCTTCGCTCATTGCATGGTGATCAATCTCGTAACCCCACGCTGGCTTTGCTACAGACATCACAGCCCCTAAGTGCGACAGGTCGTTACCAGCGGTCTGAGGTTTAATCCCTCCCCCTGCTGGACTTAGGCGCCATTGCGCGTACTCAACGAGGCGCTTGCTATCAAGTTCTCGGTCGGTCACATCACCCAGCCAGGATTTGCCAATCGCTTCGAGCGTCGCCCGTTTCGTCTTCCCCAGGGGCCGGATGCGCTCATACTCCTCAAGGTACTGGCCGATGATGTCCTTTAGCAGGACACCTTTTCGGTTAGCCCTCTCGATCGCACCTGGCTCCGATAGCTCCGCCTCACGTCGTCCAGCCCACGCTTTGGCGCTCTGTAGCCGATCGAAGGTGAGGCTTTCCTGATAGACTTGCACCCCTTCCCGCATGATCCGGATCTGGGCCAAATAGGCCACCGTTCCGTCCTTGCGCTTTCGTTTCCTGATCGTTGCCATGCCATTTGGTACATGAGTGATTTGAGTTGGTACATTGTTGCAACGACCCTCTCAAAACAATCGGAAACGGCCCCAAACCGCCCTCTATCAGCTGTACGAAAATGCTTAAAGAAATAGCCTCAAGCCCAGCAACCACGCGCCCTGCGCTGTCCCGCCGCTTTTCCGTTGCGCCGATGATGGATCGGTAAATCACTTTTAAAATTACATTTGATATCAATAAGTTACGAATATGTTTTTGTAGCGTGTAGCAAATTCGTAGCAAACGGTTCCGTCCCGCTCGGGATTGGACTGATCGACGTCAGACCGCATCCGGCTCCGCATTCGCATCCTCGTCGTCGATGTTGTCCCAGTAGGCCATGCAGGCCTGTTCCGCAGCTGACTGCAGCCTGAAGAGCAGATCTACGTTCTGCACCCGGCCCATGTCCGGGCCCTTCGCCAGGAAATCGTGCACTTCCTTCCAGGCCGCTGCGGCAGCCAGCGCCAGGCGCATATGGCTCGCTCTGCTCGTCTCGTTCATGGTGACCTCCAGTTGTCGTGATGTTCCGGTAGACCGGAACTCCGCTGGCACGTTCCCGGACCTCCACTGGTCTACCCTTCATGAACGCATGGAGGGCACCGGCATGATCATCTACGAAGGGCAGGCCACGCTCGAATACCCCGGGAAGCATGGGGACCTTACAGGCATATTCCAGCGCTTCACGCGCATCGTTCTTGAGCAAACGCAGCCTGGGTACTACGACATTACCTTCAGCGCCACCCTGGGCCCTATCGAAGACTTGGTTGTCACCGTCCCGACGGGTCAGGTATACGAGGGGAAAGTCGTATCCACGGATGGTAGGAAGGCGACGATCGCAACCAAGAGCAAGCTCTGGTTCCAGCGCATTCAAGGGGTAAGTCATGGATAACGAGGTAGGTTTCTGGATCGCCCTGGAGGCGGTGTTCGAAGCCGCCATAGTGACCGGGACCGATCCCGAGCACCTGAGGCGTACTGCTCTGGCTATTGTCCAGAAACTGGATAGCGACCAGTCGGACAGAGCTGGGAAGATCATCCAGTCGGCTAGCCGAATGGCGCATCTAGGTAGCGGCACCTGATGTGCGGCCGAATCGTTCAGGGTATGTCCTGGGCAGACATCTACTACCTGCTGAACATCCACAGCCTGCCGCCGGGCACGCCGCTGGAACCACGTTTCAACATCGCACCCACCACTCCAGTGCAGATGGTGCTGCCCCTCGATGATGACGCCCGGGTTGCACCGGTGCGCTGGGGATGGAGGCCTTTCTGGGCTCAGGATCGTGCCGCGCCAATCAACGCACGGTCCGAGAGGGTGGCTCGCTCGTCGTACTTCCGCAGCATCTGGCCCAACCGGATGCTCTGCCCGGTGTCGGGGTGGTTCGAATGGGTCGACGAGGGCGAGAAGCGGAAACAGCCCTACTACATCCGCCGCCGGGATGGCGCCCCGACCTTCTGCGCCTCCATCGGCCAAGTGCACGACGAGCCCCGGGATGACGATGGCTTCGTCATCATCACCGCCGACGCCCTGGGCGGCATGGTCGACGTGCACGACCGCCGGCCGGTGGCGTTCTCCCCTGCTCTCGCCCGGGAATGGTTGGACCCGGCCACGCCGCGCGAGCGCGCCGAGGAGATGCTGGCCGCCGGCGAGGGGCCTGATGTGTTCGTGTGGTATCGGGTAGACCGCGCCGTGGGCAACGTGCGCAACCAGGGCGAACACCTGATCGAGCGCGTCGCCTGACAGCTCGTCCGCTGGAGTTGGCAGAGCGCGCCGCACCATAAATACTGTACGCACATACAGTATTTATGAGCCATCCATGTTCCGCGTTCCCACCGCCCGCGACCGGTTCAGGTCCGCCCTGGACTACTACTCCCACATCTACGGGATGACCGATCTCTGGGCAAAGGGCCAGTTCGGCCTCGCCAGGGAGGCTCTGGATAAGGGGCTAGTGGATGAGATGGAGTATTTCGAGATGCGGGACCTGGTGATCGCCGTCGCCGCGCATGCGAGGGAGCGTGTAGCCGCCGACAGGGTCCACACCCTGGGGGTCTACCACGTCATCGAGGAGGGGAACGGTGCAGTGGTTGGGGTGATGGAACGGCGCCACCTCAGTGCGAAGCAGCACCCGCAAATCGACGCCCTGCGGGCTGGGCATGACGCCACCGGGCAGCTACGGATGATCGAAGATCGAATCATCGATCGCGGGGCGATTGACGGCCTCACCTGGGCCGACAGCAAGAGCGGCACTGGCTACCGCTTCCACCTGGTGGGCCACCTGCAGCTCGGCCGTCGCACTCCCAGGATCGTCGATCCGGACCATTACCGCCTGGTACGCGATCTGGCCCGGGAGGCGATTGCCGCCGGCAACCAGACCCGCGCCGACCTCCTGCAGGAGCGCCTACACTGGGCGGCCTGGATGCGGTGCCCCGATTGCAATGAGCATTTCGCCCTGGTCGAGGATTGCGAGGCTTGCGCGGGGCAAGGGCTGGTGCCGGCATCACCACCTCCCCCGTCTTGGTGAGGAGCTTGCCTTTAACACGGACCATCTCATGGTCTATGCTCCGACGCTAATCCAACAGCCGCGTAAAAGGTGCGTGGAATGAACGGAGCCATGCAGTATCAAGGCCTCGCGTACGTAACTTTTGAAACCCTCTCTGAGCAGTCGCCAGTCGAGTTAATCCAGATCTCACTCCTTGATATGGGCAACGCGACGTTCGAGCTTCACTCGAAGCGCCAAGTAACCGCTCGTCGCTTGATCATTACGCCCCTCAATCAGAAATCTATCCAAGGCAACATCATCAGTCAGGCACCCGGAATCACTACATTTCGGCGAAGCGTCTACTGATTGCCGCTGCTTGCAAACGTTCCGTGCCGTCGATCCGAAATTGACCGAACGGTCTACGCTTCGCTGATTACCCTCGCTATCCTGACGCCATCTTCTTGGCTCAAATCATGGACGGAGCAACGATGAATCTCTCTACTGGCGACATCAGTAAGCTCTTCGGAATCTACATGCCAGCCTACAGCTGCGAAGCGTCACGGATGGCGGACGGCAGCGTAACGCTTCAGTTCTGCAGCAAGGCCAATCGGGACATCGTCACGATTCCTGGTCTTCCCACTACCCAACTTGGTTCAGCTCCCGCGATCAAAAAATTGAGCAAGTCTTTGAACGAAGAGTTCGCGATAGCGATCGCTCGCAAGGGTATTCGTGCATGACCTCCGGAGGCGATCCATACGCCTCCGATGAGCTGAAGCTACTAGCCCGAAAGATTGCTCAATGGCGGCCGGCCCTTCCACCTGACAGGGTGCTGGCTCAAATTCTGGGAAGGGCTGAAGCTGCCAGGTGCGATCCGAAAATCCTCGCCGAGACTTATCTCGTCCAGGCACGCGGTGGTATCCGTCTTCCGTGGGAGCTCGATTAGGCAAAAAAAACGCCACTGTTTCCAGCGGCGTTGAGTTCCTGTATTCACGGAGTATCAGGAGAAACACCCGAAGCGTAGACCAGATCCTACAAAATGATAACCTTCTCGGGGTGTAGGACGGAGTCTCACAATGCACCCTCGCCGCCTGGCCCCCCTCTTCGCCGCCCTGGCCTTCGCTTCGTCGACTGCCCTTGCTGATGTCACCAAGGACGCCAGCTGCCAAACCGCTGCTGGCTGCTACACCATCGCCGGCACGATCACCAACGAAGATGCCGCGGCCGTGGCCCGGATAGCAGCGTCGCTGAAGGACCAGGGCGTGGTAGGCCCAAAGTTTCTGCTGAACTCTGGTGGCGGCAGCCTGTTCGCCGGTATCGAAATCGGTAAGTCACTGCGCCAGATGCGCGCCCTCGCCATGGTCACTCTCAACAGCCAGTGCGCGAGCGCCTGCGTGTTCATCCTGGCTGGCGCGTCGCGCCGAGCAACCTATGGCGCGGTAGGCATCCACAGGCCGTATACCGAGCAGGTCGGGAACATCGACATCGCCCAGGCCCAGGTGGATTACCGGGACACCCAGGCCAAAGCCAGGGCGTACTTGCAAGACATGAACCTCTCCGATGACCTCTACGAAGCGATGGTGCGCATTCCCTCCGAACAGATCCATGTGCTGAGCAAGGAGGAGCTCGCCCGCTTCGGGCTCGACAAGAACGATCCAGTGGAGCAGGAATTCCTCGATGCCGGCGGCGCCGGTCTATACGGCCTCAGCAAAAGCGAATACCTGCGCCGCAAAGCTCTGGCGACAACTCAGTGCGACAAGTACTTGGAGAGCGAGACTCTGGCCCTGAAGTACGGGGACTGCTACGAAGCTGTGATGAGCACAGAAGCGGCCGGCGCTGTTACACAACCCCAGCCAGACGATGGTTACGATGCAGGCCTAGCAATTCAGCTTCGAATCGCATATCGGCTATACCCATTCCTTGATCACACGAGGCCCGACGCGAATAGAACTGCTATTGATGAAGTGGTCAGCGTTCGGGATACCCTTATCGCACAGGGATATCGTCCAGCGGACGCAATCCGTGATGCCGTAAAACAGGTGGGCCCGAAGTACTCAGCCCAAGCGCCGCAACCAAATAGCGAAGAACTCGACCTGAAAATCGCCCTGCAGGTTGCGTACAAACTCTACCCGTTCCTCGATTACGAGCGGCCCGACGCGAACCAGGCAGCAATCGACGAGGTGATCCAGGTCCGCAACGCGCTGATGGCGCAAGGCTACGGCGCGGCCGAGGCGATACGGGCCGCCGTCAACCAGGTCGGCCCGAAATACGCGAAGTAGGCTCCTCCAGCCCAAGCACGAGCTGCATCTGCTCTCGCCAGTACTCCACCTCTCGCATCAGCGGCGGCTTCTGCCGGCGCCAGGCCGCCAAGCCTTTGCCATGGCGGCTGGCCTGGGCCTTGCACTCCTCCAGAGTGGCGCTGGCTCGCTCGTATTCTTGAAGCGGCCCGGCCTCACCGCGCAGTAGCGCGTCGATCCGAAGGTCACACCAGACGGCAAAGTCGTCGTCCAGCCAACGTGCAAAGGCAACCGCAAGCTTCGGGTGGAGCCAAGTTCCTGACCTCCCTCTCACCTTGGAGGTCTCCACAAGTTTGATGCCGGATTTTCCGGCATCAACGCCTGGCCCAAGATGCTTCGCGAGCGCAGTCATGTAGCTGTGCGTACTGGGCAACTCAAGCCAGTGGGAAGGACGGCGACCAAAATGCTTGGAAACCTCCGTCGCATTGATCCAGCCATCCAGGCTGAACTTGACCGGAGTTCCTTCATAGTGGAACGGAATCACATTGTTCATGGCATGCGCCTCAACCGCCCAGGGAGGGTAAGCAGGCAGGGGCGTGGGCGGCGCATGAACCTTCCCTCTTCGGCTGTACGGGCCTAGCCTGCTACGGCCTGCAGAGAGGCCGGCCTGGTCGCCCAGGCCCACCCGACGCTATGTAACTGGCAGCCCCATGCAACACCCCGTCAGCCCGCTGCCCGCCCCCGCTCGTCCGCCAACTGCGCGGCCTGGTTCCGGGTCGCGTTCAATTGCTTCAGAAGGTCCGCTTTCTCCGCTGCCCCCATCGACCGATCGTTCGTCACAGCCTTGATCCGCTGGTTGATGGCGGTGATCTGCCGGTTGGCTGCCTTATAGATCGGGCGCAGCTTCAGCACGTCGTTGCCGGCCAGCTGCTGCATCCGCTCCAGGTCACCAACCTTCCGTGCCTCGCTGGCCGAGGCGTAGAGCTGGTCGATCTGGTGCTGCATTTCGTAGAAGCGCGTGAGGTACTTGCTGCCGCTGCCCGGGTCGGCCGACTTCACAAAGTCCCCGTAAAGCGTCCAGTTGTCCGGGTTGGCCAGGTCGCTTTTCGGGTTCGACGGCAGATCGGTGATGCCACGCGTCAGGTAGTCGGCGGTGTTCAGCGCCTGGGTGCCCAGCCAACCAAAGTAGCCGCGCACCAGGTGCTCGATCCGCTGCGGCGAGATCCCAGTCAACTGCCCGGCGGCAACCGCCGAGGCGCTGGTCCTGGCGGTGTAGCGCTCCTCCGCCGGCAGCCGCTCCTGGCCCATGCTGTCGATCGGGCGTTCGCGGAAGCTGTCGTAGTTGAACGCCGCCTCCATCAGCGGCTTGAAGGCCTGCGGCACCGGGCTCATGGAAAGCTGGTTCCACAACAGCGAGCCAGCCGTGCTGGCGAAGTCGCCGGCCTGGTAGTCGTCGCCAGAGAGTGCTAGTTCCATTAACCGCTCGGCCACCGACCCCATGACACCGACCTCGAAGGGCTTGGGCAGGTACAGCGACTTTTCGGTACCAGGGATACGCACCCACCAGTAGGTGTCGCGGACCCAGTCAGGCAGTTGCTTGAATTCCTCGTCGTCCTTGTTGAGCAGGAACAGCAGGGTCGAGGCCATGGCCACCGCGCCGGCGACGGCCACGAAGCGGCGCGGATCTGCCGAAGCACCGCGCCCCAGCTTGTACATCCCCTGCAGGCGAGCGTTCATGAAGGGCACGATCTGCGTCAGGAAGCGCACGCTGGCCCACTTGCCGGCCGAGGTGAAGTCCATCATGTCCCGCGCGGCGTAGCTGGCTTCGAGGTGGCTCTTGCCCTCGGCGCGCAGCTTCTCGTACAGAGCGGCACGGTTCACCGTCTCCAGCCGGTCGCCGACTTCCTGGTACTTGTCCCAGGCGCTGCGTAGAGCCTTGGCTGCCTTGGCCGGGGTGTTGAGGATCTGGCTGGAGTCGACGCCGCTCCGGATCAAGCGCTTGGCATAGGCCGCCTGGTCGCCGTCATTCAGCGAGCCGAAGCGTACAGCGCCGCCGCCGGCCAGCAGTCGGTGCAGCGTTGGGTTGTCCTTGCCGGTGGCTTTCCAGCCCGACGCCATGTTCTTCAGCGGGTTGTAGCCCAGGTCGTTGGCGGCGATCGAGGAGATGCTGTCACGTAGCAAGTTGCGGGCGCGAAATGCGGGGTTGCTGGTGACCCCCACGGTCAGCGCGTGCTTGAAGGAACGCATGGCCTTCATGGCCGGGTTGTTCCAGTCCTGGTGATTCAGCATCGTCAGCGCGTCCAGCACCAGGGGGTCGTCCACCAGATAGTGCCGCTCCTTGCCGTTGACCATTACCCGAAGGCTGCCCTTCTCCGCCTCGCGCAAACGCGTGGCGATGTTCATCTTCTCGGCCGCCTCCAGCGCCTTGTTCGCTGCCATGTTCTTCATCGAAGCCGATAGCAGGTGCGACCAGTTGGCCAGGGTGTTGGCCATCAGGTCGCCCAACGGCTCCTTGC
Organism: Pseudomonas sp. USHLN015; assembly: GCF_037153275.1. Classification (NCBI taxonomy): domain Bacteria; kingdom Pseudomonadati; phylum Pseudomonadota; class Gammaproteobacteria; order Pseudomonadales; family Pseudomonadaceae; genus Pseudomonas; species Pseudomonas sp. USHLN015. The sequence goes on along the minus strand of NZ_JBBCKP010000011.1, from coordinate 74,154 downwards.
CCCCCTTGAGCTTCTTGAAGGCCTTCTGCCCGGTCAACCCGCCGATCTGGCCAGGGCCTGCCGTCCCGTCCCCCTCCTCCATCACACGGTAGAACGGGACATAGAACTCGCTTTCCCAGAGCTTACGGCTGCTGCCGTCGATCAGGCCGGCCTGCTCGGCGACATCCATCACCGACTTCTGGTAGGCGTTGAACTGCTTGAGCACGTCGCGGTAGACCACCGCCCGGGCTCGGCCGTCGGCCATGGCTCCCTGGTTGAGGGAGCGCAGCGCCACGATGTCGTCCGGGGTGAAGAGGTTCTCGCGCCCATCCTGTGCCAGCTTCTCGGCACGGTTGCCCGCGATCCAGGCGAAGAAGAGATCGTGCTCCCCCTTCAGGTCAGCCAGTACACCGCGCAGCCCCTGCCCATCGGCCTCGACATCCAGGGCGCCGTCGGAGATCTTCGGCCGGCCATGGAAGAACGTCGCCTCAAGCGCGCCATCGGTTCCCTTCGAGAGTCGCGCCTGCATGTAGGCGGCCTGGTCCAGCTTGGCGATCGGCGCGAACTGGTCGAACACGCCCTGGATAACCTTCTCCTTCCAGCGCTCGGACAGCGCTCGCGCGGTCTTGGCCAGCGGTTCCTGTCGGATGAAGGCACCTATCTTGCCGAGCGCATCTCGTTGGGCTGAGGTGGCGTGCTCCGGGAAACGAACCTCGCCGCGGTTGGTCACCTGGTCGAAAAAGTCAGCCGCCCGTTGGCTTGCGCGGCTATACCGCACGTCACCCGCCGCCTTGCCAATGTCCTCCGGACGCAGTACCTTTTTCCCGAGCCGATGTTTTGGTGCCGCTTTGGGCAATTGGAGCCCTCTAGCGCTGGACCAAGCATCGGCTTTTTTGTTGTCCACGTACCGCAGCAAGCCGTTCTCCATCCACTGTTGGACGAAGCCAGCGCTGTCCTTGGCATGGATACTGGCGATCCGGTTCACGGTGATGTTCTCCTTGCGGTTCATGTGCACCGCCACCACCACAGAGCGCCCACGGCTCGCCGTTTCCACCAGCGCCACCAGGCCGTCCGGCGCAGTGGCGGAATCGAACACCATCACCGGCTCGCCGAGTGCAGCCAGGGCGGCCTTCACATCCCTGGGCGTCATGCTGTGCTTGTCCACGGCCTTCCACAGCGTGTCCTCGGTGATGTTGATCGGCGCATCGGCAGCCCCCAGCGCCTTCAGCACGTCAGGAGTTCCACCGAGGGACAGGGGCTTGCTGAGTGTCTTGCCCCTGAAAACTTCGTCGATTTCCTTCTCCAGCGCAGCGGGCAGCCCCGTTCCGGGCTCCCGGGAGTAGGTCTGCACCAGACCGCCGGTTCCCTTGGCGTCGCCCTTTTCGATGAAGCGTCGTGCGGTCCCCAACAGTGCCGCGATGTCCTGGTCGGTCCAACGCACCTTGAAGCCGATGTCGCGCAGCGCATTGCGGACAGCGGCAACCAGCCTCGGCCAAAAGCGCTGCTCAGTCAGGCGGCCAGCGGCCGCGAGATCCGCCAGGACCTCCTCCATGGCCAGCGCCTTGTCGTAGCCGAACCGATCGCGCAGGCGATCAGCCGACGAACGTAGGGCCGGGTGCTCCTTGTAGATGCTGAGCAACAGCGGATTGAGCCGCTTACCGAAGGCGCCCTGCAGGCCGGCATGGCCGATGACCTCGTGCTGCAGGACGAATGCAGCGTGCTGCAGGCTGGTGAGGTTGTCGGCGATGAGGTAGACGCCCTTCGGATCGTAGAGGCCTTCGGCATCGTGGGCCCCATCGCGCTTCACCTGCTGCCGGAGCCGAGGTGGCAGGTCATCAATCGACTGGACGACATTGACCTGTGGCGCGTTTCTCCATCCAGCAACGAGCCCACCAATCGACCTGGCCAACGTTTCGGCCCGGACTTTCTTCGCCCTTGGTGCAGCCATGCGATAGGCGCCACGGGAATAATTGGGGCTCGCCCCCTCCTGTTCTACGCGACTGAAGCCCTCGCGCTCCAGCGCCGCCCTGACCTTTTCGCCTGCTGCCTTGCCCTTGAACTGCTGCAAATCGTCAGGGCCCCACTCAACCTGGAAACCCTTGGCAGTAGGCGTAACGGTGGCGCGGACGGCTCCATGCCGGCCATGCTGATATTCACCCGCTACGCTGGCGTCGCCTCGCTGCGCTGAGGCTGCAGCCTCCGGCGCTTCATTCAGTGCACGCTGTCCGTCGGTCCCTTCAGCTGCAGAAGGAACACCAGCTCCGCCTTCCATTGGCTGGACTTCGGAAGTGGCCGGCGCCGCTTCAGCATTCGGTACTCCTGCCTGGTCAGCCGGCTGCACCGGCGTAGCACCCTGACCGCCTGCTGCTCGCTCATCAACAGGCCCTGACCGACTATCAGCATCTACCACCTCCTGCAACGGACGCCGCTGAACTGCCCACTGCCGGGGCCCGGTCTTCACCACATGGAAATCATCAGGTTGCGGCAGCGACCGCAGCGCCTTGTTGGCCCCTGGCACACTCTTGTATTCCGCCGCTACCACCTGCTGCTCGACCTGCACCCCGGACAGGGCACGAGCAGCCACCGCCCGGCTGGCGCCTGTGCGATCTGCCAGCGCCTGGGCATCCAGCGCCCCTTGCGCTTGCCTGGCCTGCTCGAGCACTTGCCCAAAGGTCGGCCGCTTCGCGGGTTTGACCTGGGCATCCATCCCCGCGCCGAAACTAGAGTCTGCTGGCTCAACTGGTTGCGGGGTGGGGATTCGGCCCAGCGACGCCTGGCCGCTTGGGTCAACCACAACAGCCTCCGGGCGAAGATCTGGAAGGCCTGGAAATTCCGGCCGCGCGTCGAAGGTGCGCACCGGTACCGGCGGCGTGGGTTGTACCGTCAGCGGCTGGGCCTGGATCAGTTCGCCCGAAAGCGGGATAACACCGCGCGGCACCTGCTGATCCAGCCCAGCCCCACTGAACGGGGGTTGAGTTTCGCGCCCCGGCACGGGCCGCTGTTCGCGGTCGACGTTGCGCGCCGGCCCGTCCGGACTCACGTTGCCCTGACCGTCGGCATACAGCACCGGATCCGGCGCGGGCAGCGCGAGGCGATCCGGTGCTGGCAGCAAGCCCGCAGACCGACTGATAGGTCCGGCTGGTTGAGCGGCAGGTGCAGGTGCTGCAGGCTGCTGTCCTCGGGCAGCCACCCGGCCGGCGGCGTCGACACCGCCGCCCAGGATGCCGCCACCGATTCCGCCCAGGATGGCGGCGTTGAGCAGCTCGCTGCGGCCGTCCTCATTGAATGCCTCCTGGGTCGGGTCGACGCTCTGCACTGCCAGCCGCTCCACCGCTGTCTGCCCGGCCTCGGTGGCGGCTTCTGTAGCGGCCTGTCGCCCGACGGTACGCAGCAGCCCCTGGCTCGGCCTGGCGATCTTGGAGAGCAGCCCCAGTTCGGGCACCACATCCAGCGCACCGGCGGCCGCGCCATACGCCAACGCCGTGCCCGGGGCGTGCTGCCCGGTCTTGTCGTAGATGTCGCCGTAGATACTGCCCTGCTCGGTGCCGATGGAGTTGGCCGTAAGCCCTGCCTGGATACCCCGTTCGGTCGCCTCGCGCGCGGCGATCTGGCCCGCGCGCTCGGCTACTGCACGATCGAGGCCCTGGGCAATTCCGCGCTGCACCAGGCCTTCAGCTGCAGAGCGCCCAGCAACCCTGGCCACAGCGCCGCCAACACCGCCGCCGGCGATAGAGCCGGCCGCGAAGGGCACCAACTGGCCGAGCCCCTGCGCCGCGTACAGCCCAGCATCCCTGACGCTGCCGATATCCTCGACGCGCTGCACCAGGGCGGGGTTCTGCTGCGCCTCTTCCTGGTTCCGCTGGAAGCCAGCGATGCCCCAGTCACGCAGCCCGGGCTCGGCGACAACATCACCAGCCAGGCCGGCTAGCCCGTACAAGGAGCCCTGAAGCGCATCTATTCCGGAAGCGATGCCTTTGCCGAACTCACCCCCCGCTGTAGCGTTACGCTTGTCGATGCGAGCCTGGATAGAAGATCGTGCGTTGTAGTCGTCAGCCATATCAGGCTCCTGCCTTCAGCTCGGGCAATCCGTAAATCGCCCTCTCTGCGTTGATTTGCTGAAGCTTGCGCGGATCGCTACCTACCGACTTCGCCTCTGCCCGGCTCTCCTCGTCGAACACCGCTGAATCGGCCTGACTGATGCTCGCCACGGTCTGACCGTTACCGACCTGGCCACCGGAGATGACGTTGGTTACAACAGGCCGCTTCGACCTGACGCCCATGCTGTCGGTCTCTTCCACGTTACTGACTACCCGCTGATCCTTGAGCGGCGTGGTCAAGGTCAGGTAGGTGTCCTGCAATTGCGCCCTCACTTCCGGCGCCAGGTTCGGATTGTCCAATCCCGCCAGCAGGCCGTTCAGCTTCTGTTGCTTCTGGATTTCCAGCCCGCGGGAGGCGATCTGTTGCTCGGTCACCTGTCGCTGCAGTTGGTTGTTCTGGAAGTCCTGTAGCCCACCGCCAATGCCGCGCTCCTGGCGCGCAGAGAGCTTCGCCTGCTGCTGCCGGTCCCAGTCCGCGCTCGCGATGCGCTCGGCCTGCTGCTGGTCCAGCCCGCGCCCGCGGGTAGAGTCGCCGACGATGGAAAGGCCACCGCCCGCGTTATCGCGCCGGGTCTGGCGAATGATCTCCGCCGCTGCCAGGTTGCGCTCCATGCCCTCCCTGCCGCCGCTCATGATGCTCAGCGTGCCAATGCCATCGCCGATTCCGCCTCCGACCTTTCCGGTGGCACCTGCTACTGCGCCGGGGTCGTTGGAAAACTCCATCACGCCGTTGGCACCGCGCCGGCCGACAACGCCAGCAATGCCGGTCTCGCCGAAGCCCCCGATACCATTGGGGGCGACCTTCACAGGCTCCAGCCCAGGTAGCGCAGCCTCCCCGCCGGACGGAGTCTGCGCCTGCCGCTGCACCGCAGTCGTCGTCCCTCCAATGCCTGCAGGGTTCGGCGCGGAAGGGTCCGAGCCATCACGACGATTCGCGCCGAGACCAGCCAGAGCCGTATCACCGACAGCTGATGCAGTGCCGCCCAACTGCCCGAGGCCAGTGCTGAGCCTGCGGTTGGCGGTATCGCGGAAAGCGGTGGGGCCACCGGGCAGTGACTGGGGGTCGCCGCCGGACAGAGTGGTGATGCCGTTACGGCCCCAGTCCAATGGCCCGGCGATCAGCGCCTCGGCGCCGCCCACCGTGGTGTTGACGATGCCGTTGCCGAAGTCGGCCAGCCCACGGAGAAAGGTCTTGCCCTGCGGCTGAGACTGAGCAGGTGCAGCGTCAATGCCGCCGCCGATCCCATTCTGGGGAAGACCATTGGTGACAGGCTGGTTGTACTGGGATTGCATGGCCTGGGCCCGGACTGGGTCGCCAGTTGCGCCGATACCAGCGTCGATTCGCAGCGGTGCCGGCGTCGCCGTGGTCGGTGGCGCGATCGGCATGATGCCCGGCAGGGGAGAAATGCCCTTGGCCTTCTGGGTGGCAAGGGGGAGGTTTCCGGCGATCGAGCCGGACTTGTACGGGTTCTGGACAGCCATGGTGGGTGCTCCATGAGGTGGATGCACCCGACGCTATGTCACCGAAGCCGAAGGGCAAGCCCTAAACGGTCTCGACCGCCTGCCTCATATTCGTCCAGAAAACCGGAACCGGCGGGGTCTCGAAGGACAGCAGGAGCGTGCTGACCAACTCGTCGAAGTAATAGTCGTCCGGGTTGATTGAGGTGGCGGCGCCAACCATGTCGGAGGATGTGCAGATCGGCGACGACAGGAACTCCTGGGCGGTGAGCACCGTTCCCGCCAGGGTGCCGCCGGCCGTGAAGGTGTCAAAGCTCGCTTCCCCAGAACCTCGCGCCACCTGGTAGCCCGCCATCTTCATCTGGCCGCCGTCCGCGAATGGGGCGCCGATTGCCACGCCCACGAACAGGAAGCTGGTCCCGTCGGAACTGCGGTCGGCATTGCGGAACACGCAGTAGTCGAAGGCACCCATGACGTGGGGGAGCAAGCCGGTGTACCAGTTGTACTTGTCGGCCTGGACATAGGGCCAGTCGACGGTGGCGGTGTACTGCGGCCCGGCCGTCAGGTCGACAGGCGTGCTGAAGGGCGGCGAGCCCAGGTCGAACGACAGTAGGTAGGCGTGCTTCGCGCCGTTGCCCCGGGTGGCGTACAGCACTCGGATCGTGCTGCCTCCCCTGGAAATCGCCACGACGTTGTGCACGCCGCCGGCGGACAGCCCCGCGACCTGAATCCGCTGGCCGCCCTCCTCGGCCTCCGGCGCATTGATGTAGATGAAGATGCCCGCGGCAACCACGAAGCGACCATCGTCCAGGGGCATCACCAGCGAGGCGCCGTTGTCGGGCGCAACACCGAAGGCGAGCATTTCGCCCTGGTCCGGCGGGTCAGTGTCAGCGGCCAACAGAGCCGTCGCATTGGGTACCACCTGGACGGGATCTCCGAACACGAACAGGTCAGGACGACCATGCAAGCCCAACTGCAGAGGCGACAGCGCGGCCGGAAATTTCACCTCGACCGCAGGCGCCGAGGGCTGGCGGACCAGTACCACGTGGCCGTCAACTGACTGCCCTATGCCGTACACGGCGAACATCGGAAAGATCATCAGCCTTTACCCCGTGGTGATCTCAGCGACCAGCGCCGAGCCAGCGTTGGATGCGGAGCTGGCCACATCGGTGAACCCGCGAACCGCCTGTGCCAGGGCCTCGGCCGGACGGTTGCTGGAGAAGGCCGCGATTTTGTTGCGGTCGATGCCCATGGCCGCGTCGATCCCCGTCTCAGCCGCGCGCAGGCGCAGCTGCTCGAAGCCCAGCTCGACGTTGTAGTAGCTGCTCAGGGCCTGGTAGAGGGAGGCCTGCGCCTGGGCGCGGATCCGGGCGCGCTCGATGTCCTTGTCGGGGATCGACAACCAGGAGACGTAGAACGCGCGGAGCGTGTCCATGACACCCAGCTTGAGGCGAATGGCCTGCTCCTCGGCGAATTTCAGCAGGTCCAGCTTCAGCTCTGCCATCCGGGCCGTCTCGGAGCGGTTGACGTCAGCAATGGCTTGGCCCGCACGCTGCTCCGCCTCGGCGACCAACCGGACAGCCACGCCCGGCGGCATGGAGAAGCCGCGTTCGGAGAACGTCGCGAGAATGCTCTTGGTCTCGGTGCTGGCCGCGCGATAGGCGCGATCGCGCGCCTCGTGCCACAGGGCGTCGACCACGGCAGTGCTGTCGCCGAAGGGGTCGCTGCCGCTGATGATCTTGCAGAGCCACTGCTCCGGCTTGTCGCGCAGGCAGGCGGTCAGCTCCGGGAAGTACTTGCCCAGCCACTTCTCGGTTTCGGCGTCGAGCCGGATCAGTTCGGAGTTCGTCTGGTCGACGCCCGGAAAAAGGTCGCTCATGGTGGGCGGCGGTGCCAGGTTTGGCTTATCGACCTGAAAGTCGAAGGCATGGGCCAGCAGGTCCGGCACCACCGATCCGGTAATGCGCGACGCGGTTTCACGTGCAGACCGCAGGGTGCTTTCCACCGTCCCCTGCAGGCGGGTAACGGCATCTTCGACAGAAGCCATGATCAGTCCTCCAAAATGGCGGAGCCGCCCCTGGTCGAGGCCAGCAGCGGGCTACCGAGGTAGTAGGCCCCGGCGCGCGGCCGGGGGAAGGTGAGGTAGTCGGCCCAGGTCCTGCCACTGTCCCGGCTGATGCGCACGGCGTTCTCCGTCTCGACGGAGGCGAAGAGCACGGCCTCGAGGACGGCGTCACCAGCAGCATCGAAGACCGTCCGCTGCAAGCAGCTGATGTGCACCGGGAATTGGTGTTGCACCGCCGGCTGGTGGTTGAAGCCGATGGCAGAGCGCAGACTGGCCTGGCCATTGCGTAGATCGAAGACGGCCAGGTGCACGGGGCTGGCGACGCCGGTACCGAAATCCTGCCAAGCCTCGTAGCAGACGAAGGCGATCTCGAACTTGCTGATCGGCACGAACATCGGCGCCAGCGGCCAGAGCTTGTAGCTGCCCGTCGGGGGCATCAGCACCGGGTCGGTACCAGAGGAGAAGACGGGAATCGTCGGCCCCTGAATCCCGGCCCCCAGATCCTCGAAGCGCACCTGGTACTTCACGGGGGGAAGCTCCTGCCCTGCCGTATCCAGTGCGGTGATGGAGAACTCCAGCCGGCCGGACGCCAGATCGGCAGGCATATATGGCCCCTCCCCCAGGCTGAAGATGCCGGCGCGGTCGCCCTCCATGCGCCAGGTCACCTCGGCCAGGCCGCCCGGGAAAGGTACGGTGGCCACCGGATTGACCGCGTGGACCACGCGCTCGTCGAGATGCCCGGCGATCCAGACATCGTAGGGGCGCCGCCGGCCTGGGTTGGCGGTATCGGCGCTGTCCCATACCTCGTACTCGAGTTCGGTCATGCCGAATTCACCGCCGAGGCCGACCTCAAACCGCACCGCAGCGGCGCCGCCGGCGTCCACATACTCGTAGTCCCAGCCCACACCCAGATCGGAGAGCGTCGCATTGAGCGCGCAGAGCCTGGCATTGATGACGAAGCGACCGTTGAACCACGCCACGCCCAGGGCGTCGATCCAGTTGGGGCGGCTGCCGCCGGCGGGTACCGCGTGTCCTGCCTCCCAGTCTCCCCAGAAGGAATCCCAGGCTTCCTGGGGCGCCTCGAACGGGGAGCGGATGGATGTCCTTGGCCTGGCCAGCCAGGGACCGTTGTGGAAGAAGTCCACGCTGTGCTCATCCGGTGACCAGAGCTTGCTCCAGGCAACAGTCGCTGGCAGCTCTCCGGCAGCCGCGCCCTGGTAGTTCAGCAGCAGGAACAGCAGCGCGCTGTTGCCCCAGCTGTGCGCGGCGTCCGGATCGACGTTCGTCACCACCGGGAGGACGAGGAGCGTCCACGGCCCTGTAGACGCCGAAGCGCCCTGCATGCCCTGGTACTCGAACGACATGTAGCCCAGGTTCGTCCTGGCGAGCAGCTGGTACCCAGGCGCGTAGTGCTGGATGAAGGACTCCGCCAGCCAGTAGCCAGGCTGCACCTCCGATCGCGGGTAGGCCTGGACGCCGGAGTACACCAGCGAGCCCTCGGGCACCTGGTCGGCGGAGTTGTAGGGATAGCTGCTTCCCGGCGCCGGATAGACACGCAGCGAGTGGCCACGGATGACGTCTCGGTGCACGGTGCTGTAGGTGCGCCACTGGAAGGTCTGGGGCCAGGGCGCTAGCGGGCCCTGCTGGTTGGGGTCGAACCCCAGTGCGACGAACTTCGCCGGGACGGCCTTCGGCTCGATGTCTTCATAATCGAAGGGACCGTTGAGCGCGCCGACCCTGCTGTCGAACATGTCGCGCGTGCCAACCGGGTAGGCGTTGCCTCGCGGGTCCAGCGTTGCGTCGAACAGCAGCAGTTGCCCGGGCGGGTCGATGATCACCGCCGTCGCTGACGCGCCGTTGCGAGTGGCGCGGATCAGGTAGGCGTCGATGACTTCCATCTTCGACTGTCGATTGAACCGCACCAGACGCAGGGCGAGGCTCTTCGCACGATCCAGCAGGTAGGTACCGGACACGCATAGCGACTTGGCGCTCACGGTACCCATCAGGTAAGCCTCCGGCTGGACGCCGCCACCGAGGTTTCCACGGTAGCCAGCTCCGCCTGGGTGGCCGCGTAGATTTTCAGCTTCAGTCGCCAGGAACGCCCGGTCACACCCTTGGCCGTGACGGCGCGCATGGTCGGCTCGCGCGCGATGACCTTGTAGGAGTACTCGGTGCCATCGTCTCCCTTGAGCACGGCCAGCACCTGGCCGTCCGTGCAGAGCCCGAAATACACGGAGTCCACCCGCTTCAGCTGGTTGGTGCCGTAGTCCGTGGCACCGAAGTCCACCAGCATGTCTACGGTGTCGCCGTCGTCATCGCCTGGCGCGATGCGGTAGATGCCATCCTCGCGCACCCCGAACGCGCCGTAGGGCGTGCGGGTGATGGCCAGGAAGTCGAAGTTGCTGTAGCGGGTGATAGCCCCGGTCAGTACGTTGGAGGCGTACTGGATGCCTTCCAACTGGGGGATGTTGGTCTGCGTGCTCACCAGCACCTGGTCGGCGAAGGCCAGATCGACGTCGCCCTCTTCAGCCATGAGGCTGCCGGCGAAGATGGTCTCGAACCACTCCAGCCCTTCGGTGATCTCGATCTCAAGCAGCACCTCGTCGCCGACCTCGATCGTCGAGATGAAGCTGGCCAGCAGGTCGGCGCCCAGCGAGAAGGAGTCGCGAACCAGCACCGGTTCCCCGAACTGCGCAGAGCCACTGTCCAGCCATGGCGCGTAGCCGATGCCAATGTAGCCGCCGCGGTATACGCCGACGCCCTGTGCGTAGCCGCTTTCACCGCCAACGCCCTCGGCTGCAGCAGCAACGCCAGAACCACTGCCGACACCGCCGGTCAACCCGCGACCTGTGCTCAGCGGCTTCGGTCCATACCCCACGCCGTAGGAGAAGGAGATCTCGGGGAAACCGGCGCTCCCCTCCCCTCGGTAACCGCCTCGATACACGCCAACACCCTGCCCGTATGCGCGATCGCCGCCGATGCCCAGGAATCCGCCACGGAAGGTGCCGACTCCGCCATTGGCGGCCGGCCTTGCCTCACCCTCGATGCCGATGTCGACAGTGGCGCTGGCGTGGCTGGTCGTGCTGCCAGTGGCGCTGGCCTGGATACCGACGCGCCCAGACGCCGAGCTGTACTGCCGATCGCCGGCGCGGCCAATGGCATAGCCGCTGACGCCAACGCGCCCTTCCGCCCGGGCACGCCTGTCGAAGCTGGCGGTGATGCCCACCCGGCCAGACGCCGAGCCGAAGTTGTAGTTCGCCAGCAGCGGGTCTTCGACGAAGTCGCCGGCGGAGTACAGGGAGACGTCCAGGCGCGCATAGCCGGTGCTTGGGGTCGGGCTGGTGCGCACCACCACGCCATCGACCAGGTACTGCACGATGCCCTTGGACCGGGCAACACGCAGCACGGGGCGATCCGAAAGCGGCGTGGCCACCGATTGCACCACTGCACCGCCCTCGTATATGTCCAGCGCACCCTGGTGGCCGTAGAACGCGTGGCTGCAATCGGCCGGACTCACGGTATCGGAACGGCTGTTCAGCCCCACCACCGCGCCGATGGAGCTCGCCCCGATGACGAACTCGGCATAGCCGTCGCCGAGCAGCCCGCCGATGGACTGCCCGCCGCTGTTCCAGCCGGGCAATGAGTTGTAAATGACCTGGGCCGGAACTGCGGGGACAGCAGGCGTCGCCAGGAAACAGCGACGCTCGTAATACCAGATCAGCGGGCCACCGGTCCCGCCCGGGCCCGTGAACATTTCGCTGATTTCCGGCGGCACCCCGACCATCTTCGGCCCGTACACCGGGCGGCCGGACGCGTCGACTCCCACCTGGCCGTAGTAGCTGGCCCCCAGCTTCTGCTGGGTGAGCATCTGCGTCAGGCTGGCCATCAGCTGCAAGTTGTCGGCGTAAGCGCCGTAGTCCGAATAGACCGGGACGTCCACGCAGTAAGCAGGAATCGCCGGCGCCCCCGGAGTCCCGGGGATGCTCCGAACCGCCGGGACCTTACTCAGCCGGTTGGCCATGGCCGCTCCTTAGAACTCGGGAAGCGCGATCGCGTACGCCTCAAGGCGCTGCACGGCGCCGACCACAAAGGCGGTGCTGCTGAAGTTCAGATCCGCTCCGGCGATCGCTACGTTGCCCTGGATGCGCACTGCCGAGGTAGAGGCCTCACCAGTATCGGCAGGCAGCACGAAGCGAAAGAACGCTGCGGTTCCAGCAACGTTGATAGTCCCGCGCCAGTCCTCGACCAGGTTCTTGGTGATCACACCACCCGGAGCGTCCGCCTCCCAGGTGAGGCCCGCACCGGTGTCGGTCTTGATCGTCAGCAGCAACTGGTTGGAGGAAGCGATCGCAGAATCGACGCTAGCCGGTTCGGGGCCGGAGTAGATCCGCAGCTCGCAACCGTTGAGAGCAGTGCGCAACGGCGCTACGGCAAGCAGTGCACGGCGCAGGCCGGTGCTGAATTTCAGGCTCATGTCAGTCTCCGCGGATGACGATGTCGTTGAGGGCGAAGGTGTTGATGGTTCCAGCCACCACCGGCAACGCCACAGGCAGCGCCAAGGCCGCGAGGAAATTGCCACCAGTAGCGGCGTCCCAGATGCCGAGGTGCGTCACCGAGTAGCTCGCACCGGCGCCGGCGGCGCTGAATACAACGTCAGCGCTGTTGCGCGCACGGTAAATGGTCCCGGACAGGCTCTTGACCAGGGTGGTGGACTTGCGGCCGTAGTTGGAATCGACGCCGCTGCCCACCTCGTTCGCGCCGGTCGCGCCCGGGTCACCGGTATGCGCCGAAACGTACTTGGTCGAGTTGGTGAACAGCAGGTCGATGATCTGTTCGCTGGTATAAGTCGGAGTCGACATGAGGGCCTCACACCACGTTCGTGGGAATCAGGGACAGTTCTGCGCGGACGCGCAGCACCTGGCCGGCCTCCACGTCCTTGGGGGAGCTGAAGCGCGCAACCGACAGCAGCATCCCGGTGTTGCCACCCTTCTCCGCGCTGGAGACCAGGAAGCCACCGTAGATCCGTTTGTTCTGGGTGGACGTGAACAGGGCGCGGCTGGCGGCGTTGGTGATCAGGCCGTTGGTGTTTACGCGGTTCCACAGAGGGCGGGCCGTCTCGCTGTAGCCGACGAACTCGCCGATGCTGCTGGGCAGGTCGGAAGCCAGGGCGCCGGCTACCGGCAGATAGTTGTTCTCGAAAAGGCCGACGTAGAAGGTGCCGATCGGCGAGGTGTCGCCGAACATGGCCTGGGCCATGTAGTTCAGGCCGGCCAGCGGCACGAGGTTGTGCTCGTACCACTCGTTGACCAGGCGGCCCTCCTCCAGCAGCTCGAAGTGGAAAACGAAGCCGAATCGCACGGCGTCAGAGTTTCGGGCTTGCATCATTCAATCTCCATGTCGAAGGAGTCCTCGACGCCGAGGGTGTTGGGGGCCACCGCCCCCCTCATGGTGGTGACCAGCATCTGCAGGCCGTTGTTGTCCACAACGCCGGTGGTGGCGTAGGCGGCCAGGCTGGGCGCGTAGCGCATTTGTTGGGGCAGGCTGACGGAGCCATCGACCTGAGCGATGGCGGTGCCGTACTGCGTCATCCAGGCGGCCTGGCCACCTGGCAACGTCACGCCGCTCCCGCGCACAGCGCCGAAGCCGAAGACGTCGCGCTGCGACGAGTCCTCGGTACCAGGGGCCATCAGCAAGTAGGTGCGCTGACCGGCGGCGACGAAAATGCCAGCGTCATTGGCGGCCACCATGTCGATGGCGGCGCCGTACTGGATAAAGCCGAACGCGGGGTTGACCAGGTGCGGCGCGAATGGCTCGGTGATCCAGAGCGTGGAACCGACCACAAGCACCAGGCGACCCTTATAGGTGGCGACCTGCATGGCCACCGGCGGCTGGACGAGGTTGGCAGTGGTCAGCCTGGCGCTCGAGTCGGTGACGCTGGTCAGGCTGAAACCATCGGTGTGCAGGTCCGACTGCAAGTAGAGCGTCTCGCCATTGGTGGCGCTGGCATAGACCCGACACAGGACAGCACCGGCCGGCGCCGTCCACAGCAGATCGATGGAGCCCGGCGCATCCAACGTGACCAGCATCGGGGCGGCCCCCGACTCTGCGCCGAAGCGATCCAGAGCAGTCACCGCTACCCGGTAGATACCCGCCGGCAGGTTGCCGCCGTTCAGTACGACCCGGGGCATGATCTCGGGCAGGCCCCAGGGTCCAACCTGGTCGCCGCGCACTCGGATCATGTCGATGGCGGAGCACAGGAAAGCGTCGCCGTTCAGCTCGGCGCCGCATAGGCCACCGGTGGCGGGTGCCGTACCGATGGCCCGGAGTTCGTTGGTGGTGGCGGAGTACTGCAGCAGTTGCCCGCCAGCGGCCACCAGCAGCCCGTCGCGGTACGGGACGGCGCCATGGGCTCCGCTGAGGTCGGCGACCTTCCGTTGACCAGCGCGCTGCTGCAGGCCGCCGCCGCCCACCGGGTCGAGGTTGAGCAGGTCACGCACCTGCTTGGGCGGAATTCGGTCTACCTGGGCCAAATTGTTCATGCCCTCGGACCAGTCGTCGATGCGAACCAGTTCAGGCATGGCTACCACCTGAATCGGATGGGGCCAGAAGCTGCCGAGCGGCGCAGCAGGCCAGCCTCGTAGACGCTCTGGCACTCGCTATCGAAGATGGCCCGGGCAGCCAGCGCCTTATCCGGGTCGTACAGCTCTCCGTCCTTGTCCATGTAGGCGATGTAACGCATGTAGTGCAGTAGGTGCAGGCGGTAGTCGAGCGGTACGTCGGGGATCGTCGAGCCCTTGTTCACCTCGCGCAGTGGTTTGCGCACGACGGACAGCACCAGGGTGCCCGCCTCGGCCGGAGCCGGCACGATGCGCATCTGCCCCCTCACCACATCCGCGATCAGGTACTGGGGGTACCCGCTGCGCGGAAGACGAGAACGAGGAATTACGCCGGGCGCCACGACCTTCAGGTCGCGATCGCGCGGGGTGACGATGGAAGCCTCGACGATGTCGAGGACCGACTCGGAAAGCGGCAGATCGCGCTCGCCCGCAGCGAAGTCGGCCTCGATCTCGTCGTATACGATCTTGGTTTGCTCGCAGAACGCCGCCAGCGCCCCGTTCACGGCCCGCACGAGCTTGTCGTCACTCCACAGGTACGGAGCAACGGCATCCTTCTCGTCTTCGCGGAAGGCCTTGATCAGGTCGCTGACAGCGCTCAGGGCCACGATCAGTCGTCCTGTTTGTCGTCGAGGCTTTCCTCGAAGATCACCCAGGCGGCCTCGAACTCGTCACGAGTCACGCCGAAGCCTGCCTGTTTCTTCAGGGCGTTCAGGTTCGGTCGGCCGTCGCCGTTCAGCTCGCCCTCATCCTTGCGATCGAGGATGGCCTGGATGGCCTCCACGATGATGGTGGTTTTCTGGCCTTCCGGCGGTCCGCCGTCCTCGCCCAGGTCCACGCCGACGATGCGGCAGCCATCGGCAATCGCGTCCTTACGGAAGCGCAAGGGAACACTGGTGCCTTCCTTGTCATCGCTGGGATCGACGAGGTAGATGACGATGGAGTGGCCGTCGGTGCGGCTGATGTGGTACAGCTCCTGGCCCAAGGGCGGCAGGAAGCGGAGGTTGTCTTGACTCATGGTGATGCCCCTGTGTTGGGAGAAGGAAACAGGGGCCGGCGGACCGGCCCCTGGCCAGGTCAGCCCTGCGTCCAGTCGGCCTTGCCGGTGTCGATGTACTCGACGAACAGGCGGGCCTTGCCGGTGGTGGCCACAGCGCCGGTGCTGGCGTAGGTCACGGTCAGGAAGCCCTGGGCCGGCATTTCGTAGCCGGTGATATCCAGGTCCTTCTTGCCCATGGTCTTCAGGTCCACCGGGGTGGCGGAGTAGCGGTCGTCATCGGCCGAATCGCCCACCTTCGCGGTCGCAGTGGTCGCGGCGTTGAACACCTCGTCCACGACCAGGAAGGCGCGGGTGACGATGGCGCCGGCCGGCAGCTGCACAGCCTGCTGCACTGCGCCATCGGAGAAGTTCGCCAGGGCGATCGACTGAAGGGCGAACGCGATGACTTGGCGGTTGTAGTTACGGGAGATGCTCATGGTCTTCGCCCTCAGCCCAGGAAGTGGTCGATGGCGAGCACGCCGAAGTCCTCGACCGACTTGTCGTAGATCGAGTAGAACTTCGGCTTCAGCAGCCCGAACATCTTGTCCACGGAGATGCCGACCTTGGAGTCGTAGTCGAACTTCTTCTCGACCCACTCCGGCACGCTCAGGTCAGCCATACCCAGCGCCTGCGCACCGCACAGCAGGGTGCGGGTGCCGTTGACGTTGCCGTCGGCGCCCCACTTGCTGCCGGCTGCGGCGCCGGTGGTGCTGTACACCATGCGGTGTTCGTGGAGGATCGCGCCGTCCACGGTCACGGTGCCGCCGGTGAAGAACGGACTGTTGGCGCCATCCTTGGTAGCGATCGCCACCACCGCGCGCAGGTAGTCCGCATCCTTCTTCAGCTGGGCCAGGGTGCCGGGCTTCACCAGGAGCACGTAGTACTCCTTGCCACCGGCCATCAGCGGCTTGATGTAGTGGTCCTTCGCATAGGCGACGGCGTCCACGATCATCTTGTAGCTGGCGGTGAAGGCGCTGGTGATGGCCGCGGTGCTGCTGACCACGAGGTTGGTGCCGTTCCACATCAGGTGGCGCTTGGACGAGGGGGCAGTCACGTCGGCGGCGAAGCTCAACTGAGGGAACGGCGATTTCTGCCGCGGGCTGCCGTCGGTGTTGAAGGCATACGAGATGCCCGACAGGGTCAGGAAAGCCAGCTGGTCGATACGGTTCGAGAGCCAGTAGGCCAGGCGGCTCTTGGCCTGCTCGCGGAAGTTGATGACCGTCTTCTGGTCGGCGAGCTTGCCCTTGTTGCGCACCTGGTGGGAGATCAGGTCGATGCTCAGCTCGACCTCGAAGTTCTGGATCTCCTCCTCGTTGCCTTCGCGCTGGTCGTCACCGATCACGCCGTCTTCGACCAGGTCGGCAACGAGCTGCATGATCACCCGCTCACCCTTCTCGGTCTGGGTCAGCTCGGTGATGCGCTGGATCATGGCGCCATTGCCAGTACCCAGGAATTTCTTGATGAACATCTGGTCGCGGGCGGCTTCCCACACATCGCGCGACCAGACGATTTTCTGCTTGGCGTTCAGCCGCGCAAAGTTGGTAACGGACATGGCCGTCTCCTATCGTCGAATTGCTGTCGTCGGGTCTGGGTTGTGTCGCCACCCTGGCGAAGACGGGCTGTTGGGAAGTGCCCGGGAACTCGGTGCAGGTAACGCTCTGCAGGCGATAACGCCGTGTCTCGGCGAGCGAGCAGCTGGAGGTTGCTGCGCTGGTTGAGGAACAGCCCCGGCTACACCAGCCCGGGGCTTCCCCTCACCTCCACGGGGCCTTCCGCTGGCCCTCGGTGCAATGCGTATGTAACTGGGGAAGCGCCGTCAACGGCTGATGTAGTCCCCGCGCGCACGTTTCTTGTCCTCGGCAGAGAGCTTGGCGTAGTCCTCCTCCGACATGTTGGCTATGTCGAGGGTGGTACCACGCTCACCCACGCCGGGTGTCAGCGGCGGAGTTTTCTCATCACGCTTCAGGTTGCGCTCGATCTGCTCGGGGGTAAGCCCCACGCCCTTCTTCGGCTCCTTGCCGACCTTGACGGGCTCAGCGAAGCGCGGACCCACCTTGGCCACGGCCATCGCTATTGCTCTGGCGGGGGTTTCACCCTTGGCCATGTAGTAGTCCCGAAACGCCACGACGTCCTCGATCGCTTCCATGTTGGGGGCATCGCCTTCGATATCGAGGAAGGGGAACTTCTCGTAGGACTCCTTCAAGACAGCAGGCACAGCGGCTTGCTGCTGTCGCTGTGTCTCCTCTTGGGTGCGCTGCTGATACAGCTCTTCAGCACGTTTCTGAGTCGCCTCCTCGATCTCCTTGCGCTCTTCAGCACGGATCTCGCGACGGATTGCCTTGGCCGCGGCCGCATCACCTTCGAGGATCGCCGCGTTGTAGCGGTCCTCCGCATCGTCGAAGTCGAAGGCCTTGGGCTTGGAGTCCTCGTCCTTCTTCGCCGGCGCGGAGCCCTTGGCACGAGCCAGCTCCTCCTCCAGCTCCAGGCGACGCCGGCGCTCTTCCTTGAGGCTCTCGTTCACTTCGTTGAAGCGCGAGTGCGGTACCGATGCGGACTTGCCGGCACCGGCGATCTTGGTCAGGGCATCTTCGTCGAAGTCGTCGCCCTGATCCTCGTCGCCCTGGTCTTCATCGTGATCGTCGTCATCGCCGGAGTCGTCGCCATCCTCGCCCTCTTCCAGTTCAAGGTCTTCGTCCTGGTCAGGTGGCAGGCTGGGGTCAACCTCGTCACCGCGATCTTCCTCCTCCTCCTCTTCCTCCTCTTCCTCCTCGACGTCGGAGCCCAGCAGTTCGGGGTCCGGCTCGTCGTACTCGGAAACAACGCGGCCAGCGAGAATGGCCAGGGCCAGGTCTTCGCTGGCGTGCTTGATGCTCATCGGTTTCATGGGTGCCCCCTTGGGTGGTTAACGCTTGCTGAGCTTTTGCAGCTCGGCGAGTTTTTCATTGGCCAAGCGCCGCACAGCCGCCATGCGCTTGGGGTCCTTCTTGATTTCTTCAGCCCTGGTCAGGGTTCTGAGGTCATCCTCGATGCGCCACTTGTCGCTCTCGTCGACCTGCGGTGCTTTGCCGGCTCCTTTACTCATGCTGCGGCTCCTTCAATGCGCGGGGTTTCGATGCCGGCGTTCAGCCCTACAGCGGGGTTGGCCGGGGTGATTGGGTTCGTGTTGGTGGGCAGACCGCCGCCGATGCCCGGTCCGTTGTAGGTGGGCACGATCGGCGCCATGTCCTGGTCGACGTAGCCGGCCGAGCGCAGCAGGGCGTCGGCCAGCCCAGAGGTTGCGGGATTGATGGCGATGGTCCCGGCGGTCTGGATCGCGCTGTACTGCGATTCCACCGACGTGTTGACGGCCTCGTTGACCGTCTTCCGGGTCTGGGCCTCGGTGAGCTTGACCTTGGCCTCGGTGAGCGGGTCCACCGGCGGCTGGCCCTGCTGCTCCATCGCCTCGAGGATCTCGGTCTTGTCGGCCAGGTTGCTGTGGCGCACCACGAACTGCGGCGGAATGCGGATACCCTTGTCGAGCATCTCGATCAGCTGCAGGAACTGGCTGTTCTCGAAGGTCACCTGCAGCGGCACCTCGGTGATGACCACGTCGTACTCGCCCAGGGTCAGGTCGTTCAGCACCGAGCCGTCGTTCGCCGGGTAGTTGAGGTAGAGCTCCTCCGTCCGCTCCTTGCCGTTGGGGTCATGCTCGGTGATACGGACGATGCGTGGCTCGTCGTAGAAGCCCTGGATCAGTTCCAGCGCTCGGTTGGCCAGCAGCGCCCGGGTACGGCCGAGGTTGTCCAGCGGCACAGCCAGGCCCTGCTGGGCAGCGAACTGCTTGGTCTGGATGGCGATACCGCTGATCTCGCGCCCTTGGCCACCGCCCATTGCGTCGTTGATACCGGTGGTCTCGTCCACCAGCCCAGAAGCCCTGTCGATCACGCGATCGACGCCAGTGGGCACCTGGTTCGGCTGGATCTTCCGGGGGATTTTTTCAGCCGGCGTGTCTTGCTTCACCACCACGTGGAGCCCGGTTTCGGCACCCTTCTCCGCGATGTCTTCCTCGCGCATGTTGGCGAGGGTGTTGGCCCAGCTGATCCAACCGCTGTTCGCCGTGGTGTTGATGATGTGCAGGAACTGGCTCAGCGACTTGTTGAGCATCTGCTGCGGACCGATCGCGTTGTCGACCAGGCCTCGCGTCTTGCCACGGCGGAAGAAGGGGAAGTACGGCACCACGGTGAAGTGGTTGTAGGGGGACCAGTCATCGTGAAGCGTGGTGCACTGGGTGCTGACCACCCAGCGGACGCGGCGCATCCGGCGATCTGCCGGCACAACCCCTTTCAGGTTGCTGATCTGCTCCGGGGACAGGTGATCAACAGGCCGGATGTCGCCAGTGAGCGTGATGGCCACCTTGCGCCTGACCATCTTCCAGAACTGGCGCTCGATCAGGCGCACCCGGCGGCTGCCGTCGGACAGCTGGGTAGTGCCCATCCGGTCGGCGAAACCGGTATCGTCGTTGCCGAACTTGTTGCGCTCCTCGTCGTCAGCGTCCTCCCCGAAGTCGCTGTCGTCGGGCTTCTCCTGCTCAACCTCGGCCCGTGCGTTGGTGCCGTAGTTCTCCTCGATCTCGTCGTAGGTGAGCCACTTGGCGATGGTCACATCGGACCAGCCGTCTGGGTCGTAGGTCTTGGCGTCCGGGTCCGGTATGACATCCAGCGGGTCCAGGTCCGTGATCTGGATCTCGCCGAGGATGCTGTCCTTGTAGACGATGCGGATGTCGTAGAAGCCGCGCTGCTGGATCAGGCCATCGGCGAAAACCTGCGTCTCGGTCCAGTGCAGCTTGTTGTTGTCCGCCACCTGCATGATCAGCTTCGACAGGGTGGTGGCGCGCTCCTGGTCGGCATCGCCGCCGCGCGGACGGAAAGCGATGTCCATCCGGTTGTGGATCTGGTAGCCCATCGCGGTGTTGATCTTGCCTAGGATCTGGTTGAACTCGAACGCCGGCCGACCGCTCTCCTTCAGCTTCTCCACGTCCTCCGGGTCCCACTGCAGACCACCACCCAGGTACATGCCTTCGTTGATCTTCGCCTGACGGCAGTAATGGCGGTGGCCACGGTTGCGGCCGTACTCATAGCGCTGCCAGTTCTGGCGCGCGGCTTCGTTACGGTCGATCGTTGAGGGCTTGGTCGCGGTCGTCATCTCATCCACTCATGGCAGTTTTGCGGCCTCGGGAAGCCAGGTACTTCCGCTTCCACGCGGGCACCTCTATGTCACTGGCAGCGATTGGCAAGGCAAATGTGAGGGCAAGAGCATCACCGGCATCCGGCGACTTCCCGGTCTCCTCCTTGATCTTCTCCTTGGGGTCCAGCTTGATCTGGCCGTTGGAGCTGAAGCGGTAGCTGGGCGCTGTCAGGTCGCTGTGCAGGCTGTCGTCGTCCGGAATGGATGGTGTGATGAGGTCGTGCAGCCAGTCGGCCAGCAGCCCCCACATCTCGGAGCGCTTGTTGAAGTACTTGCGCTCGTCGATAGGCTTGCCGCCGAAGTTCACGGCCGTGACGCGGTCGCCGTAGCCCAGCTCCACTAGGCGGTCATAGATCCCGGCGCCGAGGCCGCCGATGTCGATGAACACCATGCGGATGGTGTGATCGTCCTCGAGAAGGCGGACGATCTTGCCGACCACCGCCATGGTGTCGAGGCCGTTGACCTTCTCCAGGCCCCAGGCCTTGCGCCCCTGCCGGTGGATGATGGCCGTATCGTCGTCGCCGAAGCGGGCCGGGTCGACGCCTACCACGTGGGCGCCGATCGCCTGCAGGAGCTTCGGGTTGACCTTCCGCGCCTTCTGGACGCGCAGGGTCTGGATCAGCGCCTTGTGGCCTACCTTGGTGAATGCCAGGTCCGGCGTGGCGGGATACTCGGCATTGAAGCGGTCGATGTCGCCGGCGAACTCCGAATCGATCTTGGCGCGGCGCCAGGCCATCTGCTCAAGGTCGAGGCCGAAGGTCTCCATGTACTCTTCATCATCGGCGTCCATCTCGAAGTCGGCCGGCACGGCCCGGCGGTATTCCTCCTGCACGAACCACGGGATGAAGATGGCGATGAAGTCGCCCTTCTTCGCCATGGCCATCACCCACATCTTGTGGAACAGGTTGCCCAGGCCGTCGGCCGTCGACTCCAGAATCATCTCGCTGCCGGGCAGCAGCGGCACGGTCTGGCCCAGGCCGGCCATGATGTCTTGCGCGTTGGGCCAGAACGCCACCTCGGACCCGTGCAGGTACTGGACGGTGTCCGAACGACCAGCGTTGCGCGAGCCGGCGGTGGCCACGGCATAGCCGCTGCGCAGCTTGGCGAAGTTGAGCTCGGTACCCGAGTTGTTCTTCGTCATCGGTCGCAGGGTGTCGTCGCTCAGCTCGAAGAAGGTTTTCACCATGCGGAAAAGGTTCTTCGTCGCCGAGTCGAGGTGCGTCAGGATCATGGTGCGCTTGCCGAAGCGCATGCTGGTCCGCTTGAAGAAGCGGGCGCCGGTGTAAGTGCTGACGCCCTGCTGTCGCCCCTTCAGCACCAGGGCGCGCACCCAGCCGGAGTGCTGCAGCTGCTCTTCGACTCGAGCGTGCAGCATCCGCTGAGCAGCGTTCCACACGAACGGGACGATGGTCCCGGCCTTCGTGCGGATCTTCAGGTTCTTGGCGCAGTAGAGTTCGTCGTCCTCTAGCAGGCGCGCCAGCATGGAATCGGCTGATGTCATCAGGTGCCCCAGGTGCGATGGGGCTACCGGATGTCACTGGGTTACAGCTGTCTAGCCTGTTGGTCAGCGGACAGTTGCGATGGCCACCAGTCGCGTCAGGCGAAGCGATCGCGACGTGGCGCCGAGCGCCTTGGTGATGCGCGCCCGCTGCCGGAATGACGCAGGGTTGCCGCCGATGGCGAGGAACAGGTTGATGCGGTTGCTGGTGAACACCGAGCTGGTCCAGGTGCTCAGCTTCGCGACCAGGTCGAATTGCGAGGTGCTGGCGTTCCAGGTGTAGGTGATTTCTGCGTCAACGGAGACGCCCGCTGATGGGGTAATGCCAGTGTCGACGCTGACGATGCTGCCGGCCGCGTTGATGTAGTTGAACTGCCAACGCCCACTGTTCACGTTGTCGGTGTAGGAGAAATACGCCATCTCGGCCGGGCTGCCGTTCGGGTAGTCCAGGCCTGCCTGTACAAGATAGCGGTTGGTGCCGTCGCTCAGGTTCGGCACGGCCAACGCCGCCGACCAGTGAATCTCCTGCATCGACCCAACCTGCACCGGTGCCGTGAACGTGCCGAAGTTCGTGCCCTGCCCCTTGATCCCCGCATAGCCGGTGGTTGTCGTACCGGTATCCAACTGCAAGATGGTGCCGCTGGTGGTAGCCGACACCAGCGCGCTGGTTCCCGTCACGTCCAGGACGTGGTCAGCGATGTCCGCGTAGTCGTTCCAGGTGCTGGCGGTGTAACCCAGGCGCATGCTCAAGACACGCGGGTTGATGAAGCCTGCCGCCTGCCCGAGGTCAGGGTCGTTGAAGTTGAACGCATAGCCCAGCACGCCGGCCAGCACCTTGCCGCGAAACGCTGCCTTGGTTGCCATGCCACCGCCCGAGGAAGTCGCCGCAATGGTGACCTTGCCGGTCGTGACGTTGTAGTCGACGGTGACCCCACTGCCGGCGATGACGCTCTGGCTGGTGAGGTACTCCAACCAGTCAGCCGGGAGGACGCCGTTGACCGTGCCCCTGGTGAACCACCGAGGGGTGATAGAACTCAGCTCGGCATACTGCTCCACCGCATATGCGCCGGCCCCCTGAATGTAGGAATACCGGATGTAGTACCCGTCCTGGGTGGTGCCAGCCGGCTTGCCACGGTTGGAGGCCTGCACTACCCGGGCATGCGTCGGCGTCGAGGCGTTCACGTTGGTGTTGTCCAGGGGAAGGTTGCCACCCCAGCCGGTGGAGTTGGTAACCGTGACCTGGCCAGTAGACGAGTTGAAGGTGAGCGCGATCCCGGTCCCCTGCACCAGGCTGTTATTTGTCAGGACCTCATACCAGGGGGTGAATGCTCCAGTCGTCGGCGCAAACACCCTGTTGGCGATGCGGCTGAAGTTGCTGGACCCGCCGTAGATCATCTGCGCCGAGTAGTTGCTGCCGGCCACCTCCATCACCTGACGGCCCTGGGCCCAGCCAGGCGGCAGGTTTAGGAGTCCCGACGCCGGGGTGATGTACTTCCCGCCAGCTCGGTAGTTGTTCAGCTCTGGGTCGGTCATGACCAGTTGAACGCCAATGCCGAAGCCCCCGATGCCGACCATGGAACCGGCTGTGGCATCCAACGGCGACGTCTGTTTCACCAGGTCGTTGGTGCGCCAGAGCCGCTCGCTGGTGGTGTCCGTGGCCGAGGTGGTTGCCTCTCGCACCGCCGCGGTCCCCAGCCCCAGAACCAGCCGGGCGGCGGCGGCGTCCGCTGCCGCGATCAGCATCCGGCCGAAAACGGTCAGGTCGGTGAGCGCCGCCGCTGTTGATGACGTGAAATAGGCCAGCTTGTTGGCCGCGCCGGTCAGCGCCGCCAGCGCGCCCAGACTGTCGGCCTTGCGCTGGTAGTTGGACGGATAGGCCACCACCGTGCCGGAACTGTTGGTGACGTAGATGTCGAAGCCGGTGTCGACGCGAACGTAGTAGATCGCATCGGCTACCAGTTCCGCCGGCAGCGCCGCGACTACCTTGATCTGGCTGATCTTGGCCATGGGGTCACCAGTTCGTGCCGTTCCATTCCGCCGGGATCGGCGAACCGTCGAAGCGCAACAGCCCGCCAGCCTCGCTCAGCTTGTCCAGCGTGGCCTTGTTGGCGTGGCTGTGGGTTGCAGCCACCGCGCTGTCGATCTGCGATGGGGTGCTGGTGGGCTTGCCCTGGATGGCCGCCCAGGTCAGGGTCACATCCATCGACTCGTACTCGGCCACCTTGATCCAGCTGGTGGTCACTGGGTTCCAGGCATACAGCGCGGCCCCGGCCGTCACGGTCGGGTCTGCCGTAGCATCCTGTACCAGGGCGAACACCGGCCCCGTAAGGCTGCTTTCCAGTGCGTCGCGTGCTGCGATGTCCGGGACGAACAGCAGCGGCGCCCCCGAGCTGGGCAGGCTGGACAGTGCCGCCGTGATCAGCGCGTTGATCATCACGCTGTTACCGATCGCCTTGGCCTCGCCAGCGCTGTTGGTGAGGTAGCTCTCCGCGTAGTTGGCGTTCTGCACGAAATACAGCGAGTCGGGCTCAAGGCTGCCGGGCAGGCTGGTCACCTTGTGGAATTTGATCTGTGCCATGTAGGCCTCCGTTACCAGTTGAGCGCGGCCCAGCTGGCGGGCGCGGCATAGAGCCCGTTCGGGCGGGTTTCGAGTTGGTTGTCTGCATCAGGACTGATGGCGACGCCATCGGTACCGTCGTTGCCCTTCGGCCCCTGCAGGCCGGCCAGCACCACGAAGCGGCGCCCGGAATCCCAGGACATAACCTGTGGCACTGCGCTGGCGACCGCGACGGCGATGGAGCTGCTACGCGCCACCAGTACGGCGCCAGGGCGAGCGCGCACCACCAGGTGGGCCTTCATACGGTGACCTCGCCCTCGACGGTGATCGGGCTGATAGCGGTCACGGCGTAGACGCTGCCGTCCGGGGCGATCGCCTCCAGGTCATAGACGGCACTCGACCAGGTCAGCGCAGCAGCTTTCGCAGCGTCCACGCGCAGCAGGAAGCACGCCCGGGCCACGTCCACCACAGCTTCGCCGTCGGGGTTCTGGCTCGGGTCGCTGTCCCAACTGAAGAGCGGAGCACCGGCAGCGCCTGCCTTGGCGCGAGCCTGGGCCCGGCACCGCCAGCCCGTCAGGTCCACCGGCCGGTTGAACACCACCAGGCCGTTGCCTGTGTAGTCCTTCCAGCAGTGGGCGTTGACACGGTTGAATTCGATGGTGTCGGCGTCCACCACCTTGGTCTGGTAGTAGGGCTGGTCGTCGTTGGGGTCGTTGTTCAACTCGTCCGGCTGCTTGACGCACTGCACCTGCACCGGCCAGCCATCCGGGATCTGGTGCCCGGTGATGGTCAGCCGCACAGGCGCTTTGACCGGCATGGCCTCGATCGGCAGGAACACCAGGTCTTCGTCGGCGTAGAGGAAGGCGAACTCGGCGGTCTTGCCGCGGGTGATCTTGAGCGGGATCTCAGGGGCTTCAAGCGCCATTGCCGGCCCCCTTGCGCTTCGCTCGCACCTCGGCGTCGATCTCGCGCACTTCGGCCTCACTCAGGCCCTTGCCCGGGTGCAGCACTTCGGAGAGCCAGGAGAGAAGACGGATGCCGTTGTAGGTCTTGCCGTCAGGGTTGAGACACGCCTCGACCATGGTACGGGCGTCGCGCGGATCGGAAGGGATGGGCATGGGAGCGGCCCCTGTCGTGGGTGGGTGACAGGGGCGACGCTATGTCACTGAAGAGTCAATGCAAGCATCTGGCTTGGATGGCGAATTGCCAGGTAGTACGCTTCAACGACCTGACATGGAGTCTGTAAATGGCAATGCATCCGAACGCTGAAAACGCACTTCGTGCGAGATTCAAGAAGGTTATCGAGAAAGCAGACATATCCGCTGGCAATTTGGCAAAAACCTTGGACTGGACAGAGCTCAACCCGCTGGCTGAACAGTTAGCCAAGCTCAAGTCAGAATTTATCACATCCTCCGACGCTGTAAGCTTAATTTACGATTACGTATATTCTCTTATTCCACCAGAAAACCAAATAAGCGCTCCGCTAACGGACCTAATACTCTCAAAGGAAGAAGTTACCGAAAACTTCATTCAGCTTATCAATGAGATCCCTTTCAAGATAAAAGTTTCCTTTCCACTCCCGCGCTTGGCGGTTGGCCTTTTTAACGGAGCACGAGTATCCGAAACAGAGTGGTTTGAAATAAAGAAACTCAAGAACAAGACCAGCAACATAATGGAGGACTGCGTTTACTTCACGACTATTGTCGAGGGCTATTGGGGCGACAGTTTTGACTCTCCGACTCCACGGGAGTCACTAGCTCGCCTAAAAATTTCCATTCAGTTCCTCTTCAGCGATGACGTTGTTATGCCCACAAGGCACAGCGTTGCTGGAATCGTTTTCGAGGAACCCGCTTCTCAAATGGACGCACTCGTTGAATACACGGTCCTAGGCAGGCCTGTGTCCACCAAAACGGAGCTTCCTCAAACAATTAATGAGTTCGCATATTTTCTACGTCGCTCGCCTAAGAACTTTTTCGAACAGACCAGAAAGACGGATCAGTTTAAAGAAAGATTAGAACCTTCTTTATTGCGCTTATCCCGTTTCCTATCAACTACAAATCCACATTCAAAACGAGTAAAAGCTGCTGCTGAATGGCATATCGACGCCCTTGCGAACCACAGCGACACAATGGCATTAATCCAATCCTGCATAGCTCTAGAGTCATTGTATGGAGACGATAGTTCAAACGGGGGCCTTACAGAAACGCTAGCGGATCGCTGCGCCTATTCATTGGCGACAACGCATGCGGAGCGCGCAAAAATAAAAGCCGAGTTCAAGGAAATCTATCGGTTGCGGTCAAAAATCGTGCATGGCGTCGTGAACAACTTGAAGCCAGAGGAAACTAGTCATCTCCGCCATGCAAAACGACTTCTTATCGCATCTATTAAGAAAGAATCGGGGTTGCTCTAACCAGCCTCACCCAGCAGGCGCTTCAACCGCTCCTCGTAGGGTTCCTCGTGCTCTTGCTCGTCGAGGTTGTACGCCTGCCGCTCCAGCGGGATGAGGTTCTTCATGGCGGCCGACAGGTCGCGCAGTACGCCGGCATGAGAGGCGAGGCTCACCAAGCGCATCAGTTGAGTGCGCCTGCGAGTGGTCTCGTCGTTCTTGGTTTCCTCCTCGATGGCGTCCTCCAGCTCGGCGCGGTTGGTGGCAGCCTCCTCCAGCTGGCCGAACAGCACGCTGACCAGGCCCTGGCCTTTGGCGATGTCGCGCCGGTGACGGTTGACCACCTGCACGTTGGTCTGCACGGCCACTTCGATGTCTACGTGCGTAGGGGCGTTTCCTGCGGCGGAAACAGTGTTTCCATTCGACGTTTCCGCCGCCTCTTCCTGAGGCTTCTGGACCAGCAGGGCCGCACGTGTGCGCTCCCGCACCTCCTGGCTGGCATCCTTCACCCAGCTGCCAGCGCTCGCCTTCTTGGAGATGGCCCCAGCCGTGGTGCCGTGCTTTGTCGCCAGCGCTCGCAGCGACAGCTGGCCCACACGGTAGTCGCGCTCGATCGCTTCCCAGTCGATGGTCTTCTTACTGCTCACGGTCCTTCACTCCTCAATCGAACCAGCCGCTGGCTTCCTGGCCACAGCCCCTGCACCGAACCACCGCCACCACCTTGTCCTTGGCACGGACGATGTAGAACAACGACGAACCGCAATCGCAGGTGAACAAGGCGTCGCCAACGCTCGGGCCAAACGGATACCTGAACAGCCCACAGTGGGTACTGCACTCCGGGCATTCCAGCTGCAGCTGCCCCACAGGCGCCACAGCCACCCACTCGTGCCGGCAGCGCGTGCAGAAGGCATCTCCAGTGGCGTGTGGCGCACACCTCGGCGGGAACTCCAGCACCTTGCTCATGACTCCCCTTCTCGCACTACCAGCGCCTCGGGCTGCGTGGCCACGGCCTGGATGGTCTGGCGGCGCGCCTCCTTCAGCAGGCGGTTGTTCGCGACGATGTGCTCGGCCATGCGGCCGGCGGCTTCGATGATCAGGTCACCCAGCTGCTCCAGCGGCGCCTGCACCCGGCCGTCGTTCACGGTCACCAGGTCCTCCTTGCCCTCGAACTGGACGTTGAGCTGGATGCGCCACTTCATGCCGCCCGGGCGCACCACGCCGAACGGGCGAGCGATATACAGGCGGTAGGTGCCGATCTTCGGCTCAACGTGCTCGAGGAACAGCCGGCGTGCGCCATCCGGGAACACCAGACCCACGGGCTGGCCCTGGATCTCGGCGGCCACCTTCTCGGCGGCCTGCAGCAGTGCGGTGCGGTCCATCAGGCTTTCCTCTTGGCGGCGAAGTAGGCGTCTTCCAGGGCTTGCCGGCGGGCGGCTTCCCGCTTGGCGTCGCGGCGGGAGCGCCACAGGTCGGTCTGGCTGGCTGCCCAGCGGGCCATATTCGGGTGCATCCGGTATGGGTGGTCACCGGGCTCCGGCTGCGGCTCATGCATGCTCGCCACCAGGTACTCGGCCACCTCGTAGCGGCCCTCCCCTGTGGCGTGGTCCACGAAAGACCTGGTGACGATGAAGACGGTGTGCCCGGCGCGCAGCTCGCGTGCCAGGTAGGTGCGGCGGTTCGACATGGTCTGCCCCCTTGTCGTTACTGGTTGTTGGTGGCCTTCACGGCCTCTGCGAGACCCTGGTGGCGCCTCTGGCACTCCAGGTACTGGCCCGACATCTCCACGTCGGCCAAGGTGAGTTCTGCGGGGTCGCCCGTTCCGTCCTCAGCGATCGGCACCGGTCGAAGATCCGGGCACGGTTGCAGCAGGGACTGGTCCACCAGCACGGGCGGCGTTGATGTTGCGCATCCAGCCAGCAGGCAGGCGGCAAGCAGGGTCCATCGGCTCACGGATGACCTCCTGGCGGGTCTTCTGGTAGATCGTGGTGTTGGTGACGCGGATCTCGGCGATGGCCTGGTTGGTGGACGCGGCCACCTGGGCAACGACGCTGCGCGCCAGGGCCTGCTGGTCGAGCTGCGCCTGCAGGCGGATCGCCTCCTCGCTCCCTTCCTTCCAGCCGCGCACACTCCAGCCGGCCGCGGCCGCCAGGCAGGCGATCAACACGTAAGCGGCGAGCCGTATGCGATCGATCGTCATGGCCACCACCTGCCGCCCCAGCGCGCCAGCACGAGCAACACGGCATAGGTCAGCCCGCCAACCAGCTCCGCCCAGCCCAGCGCAGTCACATCGTGCATAGCTCGACCTCCCCCTGCCGGCGCAGCCAGAGCCCGCCGCAGTACGGTTGATCGGTGGAGCAGTCGATGCGGCGGCCGTCTCGGGTGATGAAGCGCCACTGCAGCAGCGCACGGCAGCCGGCGGCCTGGTTGCCTTGGTTGAGCAGGCGCACCGCGGTGGACTTGCCGCAGGCGGCGTTACCGACGTTGAAGCACCAGCTGCCCACGCCGGCCCAGGCGGGTTCGCTCATGGGCACCCGGATGATGCTGTGCACGTAGGCCAGGCGCTGGCCGATCTCGGTCTGGCGCCAGGCGTCGCACTGGGCCTTGGTCATGACAGTGTCGCGGGTGACGCCGGCCGTCTTGCCGTCGCACACGGTCCAGACCCTGGCGCCGTCCTGGTAGGCCTTCAGCTCGTACCGCTCGCCGCTCTCCTTCTCCCGGATGAACTGATCCATGATCTGCGGCGCCGACGCGCCAGCGGCCACCAGGGCCAGCACGGCCGCGCTCAGCGCCGTGCGCTTCCTACTGCTCGTCATCGTTGCGCACCTTCGGCTGGGCCACGAGGCGGAGGAGCACCCCGGCCAGCATGGCCAGGGCGGTGAGGAGGATGCTGGGCAACAGGCCCAGGTTGAGGACGGCGCGGATCTCGTCGATGAAGGGGCTGGTGGCGGCCAGCAGCGTCAGGGCGACGATCCACCACACGCTGTACATGCGCCAGAAGCGGCGCCATTGCGGGATCAGCTTCATTTGCACTTCCCCGTGACGGTGCACTCCAGGCGCTGTACCTGGCGCTCCAGCTCGTAGGTGCGGCCGGCGGCGGCCTTGTAGTCGGTGATCTCGCGCAGCACGAACCACTGCAGGGCGCCGAACAGCACCGCGCCGACGGCGACGCCACCCATACAGCGGTTGAGCCAGCGCGCGGCCAGGTCCCGGGCGCCATGGGCCACCTGAAAGGCCGAATCGAGGTCGGCGCGAATGCTGGCGATCGCCCGCTCGTTGCTCTCCTGGGAGCGGCGGACCTCGGTGTCCAGGCGGTCGCTGCGGTCCTGCAGACGCTGCATCTGCAGCTGCATCTGGATCACCACGTCCATCTTCCCGCCGATCTCGGAGACCACGCGGTGGAGGCCTGCCACCTCCTGGTTGAGCAACGCGAGCTCTGTCTGCATGTTCGGGTCGTCCACGCTGGGCGTCCTTGCGAAGTTCGGATGGCCGGACGCTATGTCACTGGCCGGGCACCGCAACCCTTGCAGTGCGCTTTCCGGTTACAGACCGTCGCCCTTTCACATCCCGGGCAACGGCCCAACAACACGAGGAAACGACGATGGGGCAGAACATCGACAAGGTGGACGACGACGAGTACTTCGCGGTGACCGAAGCAATGGCGGTCTTCGGCGAGCAGCAGGAGCTCTACGGCAGCCGCACCTGGTTCGGCGTCAGCCTGGCCGACGACGGCAGCGAGGTCGCGGCGCTGGGCGGCGTGGTTTCTCCGGAGGCACTGGATCGCCTCGAGGCCCTGCTGGCCCAGCTGCGCGAGCAAGCTGTGGAGGTGCCGGCCGGGGAAGCGGTCGTGCTCTACCTCATCCCCGAGGCTGAGGGCTGATCGCCCGGGGCTCAGTCGTTGAACGACGAACGCCTGAGCCCCGGTTCCAGTGCTTCCCTCCAGTTGCTGCCGCGGTACCGGCGCTGCCGCACCGTGCACCACTTCAGCCCCCGCTCCATCGCCCAGGCCAACGCGGTCATCTCCTTGTCGTCCAGCCGCACCTTCATGTCCGCGGCACACGTCATCGCTTCCTGACGCATCTCCACCCCTCCCCTCACTCGATAGCAATCGCCTTTTCCATCTCGCGCGCCCGGCCCTGGTACTGGGCCTTGATCGCCTTCAACTCTTCGATCGAATAGCGGCGGGCCTGATGAGGCCCTTCCAAGGCCTCGACGCGCTCCAGGCCGATCTTCTCGATCAGGCGAGCGCGATAGCCCTCTGCGACGGTGCGGCCCTTCTGGGCGTACTTGCTGGATCCGCCATTGCAGCTCTTCAGTTGCTTGTGGCAGTTGTCCTCGTCGAATCGCAGCTCCGGATGCGAGCCGCGTGACAGGAAGTGGCCAGCGTCCCACTTGCCTCCGGTGAGCCAGTCCTCATCCGCGCCGTAACTACCGCAGCAGATACAGGGATCGTTGCGATCGCGCAGGCGGATGAACTTGTTGAAGGCGGCCTGCGCCTCCTGCATGTACTCCCGCAGACGCTTGAGCCGTTGCCGGGCAGCGCGCAGCTCGCGTCGCTCCACCTTCTCCAGGGCAACTCGCGCTTTTGCCTGCTTGGCTTTCGCATGGATGAGCGCACAGGAGATGCCACAGGCCACCTGCAGGGGCTTCATGGGCACGAACAGCTCCAAGCAGACTCGGCACTTCTTCGGCCGGGGGGCTTTTGAGGCCCTCATCAGGCCACCTCCGAGGGCATCATCTGCACCAAGTCGTTGATCTGGTCCTCGTCCAGGTGCTGCCAGTAGGTGTCGATCAGGTAGCGGCTGATGCCGCGCCAGAACTCGCCGAAGCGCTCCTCGGGCATCTCGTCGAACGCGAGGGACTCCGGCACGCTGCGGGTCACCCGGCCGAGCGTGCCCAGGTCAAACACCTCGTCGGCGCAGCAGACGCCGGCATCGCCCTGGAGCTTCTTGATCACCGAGTGCGCATCCATGCCGGCGAACTTGTCGATGCTCTGCGCCACCAGCTGGCCCAGACGGTGCACCCGGCGGTGGCGACGCTCGTCCCGCGGCTGTTTCAGCTCGGCGCGCACACGGTCGCCGGCGCGATAGCTGCGCTCCTTCAGCAGGAAGCGGTCGACGTCGCTGCCGGCGACCAGTGCCAGGCGGATCTCGCCAGTTTCCGGGTCCGCCATGCGCTTGAATTCGAGATACACCGGACGACCGGTGCGTTTCTTCGGTGCCGCTTTCTTCGGGGCGGCAGAGGTCGCAGCAGCTTCATTGCGCATGGCGATGCTCCTGTAGTTCCTGGATGGTCTTGAGGGCGGCCCGGCGCTTCTTGGCCAGGTCGCGGCGCTCCTTGAGCCTCTCGGCCCTGCGCTCCTCGTCCTTCTGCCCGCGGCTGGTAGCCAGGCCCTGGCGGATGCTGTCCAGCTGTTTCCGGACGTCCAGGGAGAACTTGCCTTCCCCGGCTCGGGCCTCAGCGGCCAGCGCCTCGCGAGTCTTCTCGTCAGTGGTCAGCGCCAGCAGGCCGCTGTCGGCCGGTCCCGCCAGCAGCCCAACGATGGCGCGGCCTTCGGCGGTGATCTGCCCGACGGCGTGCTGGGTGATCAACGCTTGCGCCTGGGGCGCCGGCAGCCGGCCGAGCCGCTCGGCGCTCTCGATCGCGGTGACGCGCCGGTCGGCGTCGTGCCCCAGGGACAGCGTCCACTTCAGCACCGTGCCCACCTGCCGTGCGGTAGTGACCAGCCGCTCGTAGGTGGCGATAAACGCCATGCGGGCGCCGATCTTGTCGCCGGCGCGGAAAACACTCTCGGCCGAGGCCGCAGCCTGCTGGATCTCCGGCGTCACCAGCACCGTCTCCGCCTCGTCGTAGCTGGTCATGGCGATCGCCCAGGCCTCGTTCGCCTCGGGTCGCCCGTCCTGCGTCACCAGGTGGCGGATCACGTTCTCCGGAGTGAGGCGATGGCCGGCACGGCGCAGGGCCGCCAGCGCCTCAGCCAGCGCCTGCTCCTCATAGATTCTCAAGTCCGCGACCATCAGTGCTGCCGCACGCGGCTGCAGCTGCTGGTCCAGAATCTCGGCCGTGGCGTACAGGGACGCCAGCAGCTGCTCCTGCTGCAGTTCGCTAAGCATTGCCAGCCCTCGATGCACGTAGGATTTCCAGGGCCTGCTCTGCTGCGGACATGTTCGAGTCGCTGCGCTCAGCCTGGCGAGCCTGGGTATGGGTGATGGGGTTCTCGGTCTTCCACTGGGTGTGGTAGCCCTCGGCGTTGGCCAGAAGGGCCTTCAGCGAGTGGCACCCACGGATCACGCTGGCATCGTTGACCCGCAGGACGAAGAACGCGGCGACCTTGGGTGCGTCAGCCTGGCCGAGGCGATCCACCAGCTTGCCGAGCATTCCCCCGACGGTGGCGTTCCACACCGGCCAGGTCTTGTGGCGGTTGCGGTAGGCGATGGCGTAGTTGGCCCAGGTCCTGAAGGTCTTGCAGGTGGTGTCCTTCGGCCCAGGCATGTCGGCGGGGATTTCGCAGCGTGGCGCCGGCTGCTCCCCAGCAGGAATGAATTCCGGCTCCGGGGGCTGAATAGGCCCTCCGGTAGAACCCTGATTGGTGCCCTGATCCTTGGTACCCTGATTACTGGTTTCCTGATTTGTCGGAGATTTTTCCGACCCTCTACGGATTTTTTTCCGACCCCCTTCGGATTTTTTTCCGACCTTGCTCGGATTTTTTTCCGACCCTGCCGCCTCTTTCTGCTCGGATTTTTTTCCGAGGTCGGAAGATTTTCCGGGCTCGGACGATTTTCCGAGGTCGGATTTTTTTCCGGGGGGTGTGTACTTCTCCGAGCCGTCTAGCTTGCGGTTCCACTCCTGGCCCTTCGGCGTCAGGCGAAACAGCGTGATGCTCGGCGTGCTGGAAAGGACGAGGACGCCGGCCGCCTGCAGTTGCTTCAACAGCCGGTAAGCGGTGTCCGGTTTGTCGGTGAGCAGCGGCAACTCCTCGAGCACCTTCGCCTTGCTGAGCGAGTAGAAGGTCTCTCCGCCCTGCTCTACCGGAGTTGCCCAACTCGGGCACTCGTAGACGAAGGCGAACATCAAGGCCTGCTGGGCGTTGAGTCCCCACTCCAGCGCCTTGACCTGGTTGATCGTTATGGTGAATTGCATGTCAGCGAGCCCCCACAGCTCGATATCGAGGACGTGCAACGGACTGCCCGGCCGCGATGGGCCAGCATGTGTCTGCATGTCGGTTTGCTCCCTGGATTGGGTGGCCACGTCTGCGGCTCCCGGATCAGTCCTGGTGCTTACGGCGGTAGAAGGGGGTCGCCCCTACTCCGCCGGAACGGACCCGCGATCGCGCGGCGACCTCGGTATCGAGCAGCTGGCCTGCCAGCGCCTCGGCGGTGGTGCCCCGACGCTGTGCTTCGCGCTCCAGGCGTGCGAGCGTCATCTGGTCCAGCAGGAGATCAAGATCAGGCATAGGGCCTCCTTAGACATAGGGCCTCCATCGGGCCTTCAGCCCTGGCTCTGCTCGTCGGTAAGCTCGGCTTCGAGCTGGTCCAGCTGGCTTTCGATCAGGTCACGGCAGAACGCTGCGCGCTGGGTCTTACGGAAACTGGCCCAGGACTTCAGCCGCTCGGCGGTCTCCTCGTTGACGCGGATCTTTATTTCAACGTCGTTGAGGTGCTTCCGGTTCTGGTACATCGCGTCGCTCCTTATGCGGCCCGGCTGTTCTGGGCCTGGTCTTTTTGCTGCAGCTCCACGAAGCGCTCGGGGTACAGCACGTGAATTTCGGTGAGCACGCCTTCGAACACGCGTACCAACTTCTCCGCCATGAATGGCGATGCCCGCTGCTCGCAGCGTTCGATCCTGGAGAGGTTGCCCGTGTCGATGTGCTCCCCCATGTCACGGAGGCGCTGGACGACATCGGCCAAGCGCCACTTCCGATCGATGCGGGCTTTTTTGAGAGGGGTCATGGTCGGTTGCATGGCTACGCCCTATGTGATTGCCGAACAATTCTGCGCATAGCGCAGATTTATTTGCAAGCCAATCTGCGTCACACGCTTTGCGTCGCGCGCAGATGAGGTCAGAAAATCAGGGCATGGAAATAGGACAAGCAATCAGAAAAGCGCGGAAGGCCAAAGGCTGGACGCTCGAAGAACTAGCGCACCGGGTCGGCACCGACACTGGCAACCTCTCTCGACTTGAGCGCGGCCAACAGGGCGCTCGCCAGGATCTGCTGCAGAAGATCCTCAAGGAGCTTGAGATCGCCATTGGGGCCGAGGCTACCGTCAGCGAGGCAAGCAACGTTTCGCTAGCAGCCCAGCCCGAGCGCTACTACAGGTATCCGGTGCTGAACTGGGTGTCGGCCGGACTGTGGGGTGACGCCCTGCAACCCTACGAGCCAGGCGCCGAGGACAGCGAGCTCAGCGACCACAAGGGCAAGGGCCGCTGTTTCTGGCTGCGCGTGAGCGGCGATTCGATGACGGCACCGATCGGCGACAGCATCCCTGACGGCCACCTTATCCTGGTGGATACCGGCATGGAGGCCCGCCCAGGGCACCTTGTCATCGCCAAGTTAGAGGCCGAGGACAAGGCCACTTTCAAGCGCCTGGTCCAGGATGGCGGCCGGTTGTTCCTGAAGCCGTTGAACCCCGCCTACCCCCTCATCGACATCAATGGCAACTGCCGCTTCATTGGCGTCGTGGTGGAGACGAAGCGCAAGTTGGTCTGACAACAAGCCACGTCTGAGCCCCGCAGTGCGGGGCTTTTTCATTTCACCTGTCGCAAAAGTTTACATACCGACCAAGGTAGGAATCTGTTCGCTATTGAAACGCCATCAGCTGCCGAAATACTGTATATCCATACAGTAAAGGAGGTAACCCATGGATGCGCAGTCCCTTCAGCAAGCCACCTACCTGTCCTACCGCGCGATCGCCCAGCGCGTGCAGGCCCTGGTAAGCACACCCCGAGCACAGATAGAGCACCAGGTCGTCCTGGCCCGCGAACCCGGCGACCTCCAGTCGGCCTGGGATCAACTCCTCGAGGAAATCCGGGAGACCGAGGGCGTCACCCTCACCCGCCGCGCTGACGGCAGCATCCATATCGCCTGGTTCGTCTCTCACCGCTGACACCCTACCCGTCATAAGCCCGCCGAGCGCGGGCTTTTTATTTTGTGAAAATCTGCGCTTGACGCAGATTTCAATCTGCGCATAATGCAAACCACATTCTGCGCACAACGCAGATTTGTAGGCCGCAGCGAGCCAAGGCCTTGCCGGATCGGATGGCAGAACGGGTACAGGGGAAGCCTCACCCCGGGTGCGCAGCTTCGAGCACCGCAGAAAAGAGTGATCACGGCAAGCGAGCGCGGTGATCTGTCGGCGCCTCAGGCGCCCCGAACAAGTCAGCGCCCAGCCGGAGGTGGCGTGTAACACCGGCCAGCAATATACCCGGGGCTTCGGCTCCGGGCTGCATTGGTGGGTGATCTTCGGCGTGGAAAGCAGACACGCAGTGCAACGGATAGGCGCACACCTGAGTAACCACCTGCAATACCTGCCATTTGAGCGACGCCTGGTATGCCTGCAGGGGCTAGAGCCGGGACCGGAGAGGAAGGCTTTGTCGGCCTCACGAGGATAGCCGGAGTAGCGCCCGGCAAGATCACCCAACCCATGCAGCCCTACCACCCAGGAGAAACCAGATGCGACCAGTAATGCTGCTGAACCCCGAATTCGACAAGAGCGGAAAGCTCATCCAGGTAACTGACCGCTGCGAAGCCAAGTTCCACGGCTGGGGCATCCAGTACGACGAGTTCGAGAGTGGGCCTGGCAACTTCACCGTCGCCATATTCGAGATGGAGGACGGTACCGTCGGCACCTGCACGCCGCAGTGCATCCGCTTCCTCGACTCCGATGAAGAGAAGCTGCGAAACATGGAACGCGCCTTCGCTGATCCGATCGTGGTCGGCTGACTCCCCCTTCCCCGAACCGACACGGGGCGCCACCGCGCAACGCATGACGCCGCGCGCGGCAACGACCGGCTGGCCACCGGGGCATCCGGCCAACACCCTCACCGGAGAGTGATCAGGAAGAGCGCACCGGCGCCGGCCGGGACGAGCTACGACGCCAGATCACTGTCCGGTGCGCGTGACGCACCTGCTCCTAGAACAGCCTTGCCCCACTCACACGGGGCCTTTTTGCGGGCGTAGCTCAGTTGGTAGAGCACCGGCCTTCCAAGCCGGCTGTCACGGGTTCGAGCCCCGTCGCCCGCTCCACACCTCCCCACGGAAAAGGAACTCACCATGCTCATTCTCACCCGTCGCGTAGGCGAAACCCTGGTCATCGGCGACAACGAAGAAATCCGCATCACCATCACTGGAATGCACGGCCACCAGGTGAAGGTGGCGATCGAGGCGCCGCGCCACATCCCGGTCCACCGCGAAGAGATCGCGAAGCGCATCAGCAACGAGAAGGTGAGGCTGGCCAGCTGATCGGCCGGCATCGAGCCAACCAGAGCCCCGCACCTGCGGGGCTTTTCACATCCGCCCCCAGTCGAGAGCACTCGCCCCCGCGCCCACAGGCAGATAGCGGGACGGACGAGTGCTGCCCACTGCAGGTGAAACGAAGGAGATCACGATGATGACCGCCGTTCAGCGTCGCACTATTGCGGCTTTCAGCTCCGGCCAGAGCCGCCGGGACAGCGCCACCCCTGATGAGGCCCTGGCCTTCTTGGACACCGCCGCCGGCGCGAATTGGCTGGCCGGCGCCGCCGAAGACCTGGTAGCAGGACGCGACATCATCATCGGCAAGGCTGTCGCCGTGAAGGCCTCCGCCCTGAGCGATGCCGTCGCGGCGGAAGCGGTACGCCGCCTGGGGAACAACGAAGACCCCGAGGGGATGCTGGGCCAACTGCTGGTCGCCGTGGACAACTTCGATATGAGCACCGCTTCCGCGTGCCTGAAGTCGCTATTTCACGATCAACGCGGCCCGCGTGGCGTGTTCCAGCACATGGCCAGCGAGCTTGCCAGCGAGGTTGCGGACCAGGCAGCCGAGCAACTGCAGCGCGACGCTGAGGAAGAGCTGATCGTGATGAGGTATGCGGGATGAGCCTTCAGCACAGCAGCCTGGCCCTGCTGATGGCCACCGCCAAACGCCGGGGCGCTCGCTCCCCGGCCGACTTCATCCGCTTCCCCGTCCGCATCGGCGGGGTCTGGTACTGCGAGGTGCGCCATGGGAATTGACCCTCGCGCCAAGAGCAAGGAGAAGCTGAAGCCGCCCGCTCCGCTCCCCCACATCAGCCGCCGCGCGCTCCAACGAGTGCGCAACGCGCTGCTGCCGCCGACGGCCTGCCCCTACTGCCAGGGCCCCGTGGCTCTGGTGAACAACCGGCACATCTACGGGCGCGAATGCGGCGATTGGCCCTACGCATATCACTGCGCTCCCTGCGACGCGCTGGTGGGCCTCCATCCTGACACCGACATCCCGCTGGGGACGATGGCCAACCAAGAACTCCGCGCAGCGCGGGTCACGAATAAGCGTCACTTTCACAACTTCATGGCGAAGATGGGATTCACGCGCTCAAGCGCCTACCTGTGGCTGGCCCGGAGCATGGGCATCGACAGGGAGGAGTGCCACTTCGGCTGGTTCGACCTTGAGGCCTGCAAACGGGCCGGGGACATCTGCAGGAGGCACCTCAAATGACCCAGCACCAGCGCGAACGCCGCTACGCCGTCTGGCGCGGCTCCTTTCTCACCATCCTCGTGATTGTCGGCTGGCTGTTCCTCAACGGCCTGGCCGATCGCATCGCCCCCACCCGCGCGCCGGCGGCGCAGTCCAGCCGATAGGAGCACCCCATGGCACAGAACAAGCAGAACGCCAACCTGGCGCTCTGGGAATCGGTCCAGACGACCGACAAGAAATTCACCAAGGAAGCCCAGCTGGATGGCCGCACGGTCACCAGCATCAACGGCACCTACATGGCCAAGCGCGCTACCGAGGAGTTCGGGCCGATCGGCAAAGGCTGGGGCTTCGACATCCTGGTCGACCGTCTGGACCAAGGCGCCCCAATCCTCGGCAAGGACGGCGCAGTCATTGCGCATGAGCTGATGCACACCATCCAGCTGAAGCTCTGGTATGTGCGCGCCGGCAAGCGCAACTCGGTCACCCACTACGGGCACACGCCGTTCGTTCGCAAGAGCCAGTACGGGGCCTACACCGATTTCGATGCGCCGAAGAAGAGCCTCACCGACGCCATGAAGAAATGCCTGTCGCTGATTGGCTTCAGCGCGGACGTGCACCTGGGCATGTTCGATGACCAGACCTATCTCGAAGGCCTGGAACTGAAGAAGCGCCTGGAGGACGCCGGTGATCCCGAGTCGGCGATGGACGAGGCCAAGGAGGACTTCAAAGCCTGGCTCCGCTCCCAGCTTGAGGCGCTGAAAACAGCACCGAACGTCCGCGCGCTCAACCTGATGCGCAAGCAGATCGCCGAGAAGGCACGCGCCAAGGCGGTGGTGGTCAAGTTCGATCCCGCCTACATCGAAGCCCGCATCGACGAAGTTGCCGACGATCACCAGCGCTCCTTCGAACCTAACCCCCCGGCCCAATAGGTAGCACCGCCATGACCATCCTGAAAAATGTTGACCTGAAGAAAGGCACCGTCGAGGTTGCCGAGTACAGCGCCACCGCCGCCGCGCTGGCCGCCCTGCGCGAGAAGTACTTCGTCCTGCCGGATGCCAACACCGACGAGGGTTACGACTTCATCAAGGCAGGCATCAAGGAGCTGACCGGCCTGCGCACCAAGCTGGAGGACGCACGTAAGCGCGAGAAGGCGCCCTACCTGCAAGCCGGCCAGATCATCGACGCAGAGGCGAAGCGCATCACCGCCGAACTGGTGCAGCTCGAAGACCCGATGAAGGCGGCCAAGAAGGAGGTGGACGACCGCGTGGAGCGTGAGCGCCAGGAGCGTGTCGCCCGCCTGCAGGTGAAGGTCGACGCCATCAAGGCCATGCCCGGCCTGGTCCGTGGCAAGTCCAGCGCCGAGATCACCGAGATGATTGACCGCTGCGGCGAGATCGACACCAGCCACGACTTCTTCGACCTGACCAAGGAGGCGACGGCTGCTCAGCAGGTCGCTCTGGACGAGCTGACCCAGATGCTGACCGACCGCCTCGCCTTCGAGGCCTCGGAGAAACAGCGGCGGGAGCTGGAAGCCCAGCAGGCAGAGCTGCAGCGCAAGATGGACGAGCAGCGCGCCGAGCTGGAGCGCCAGCGGCAGGAACTGGAACAGCAACGCCGGGAGCTGGCGGCTGCGCGGGAAGCC
This sequence comes from Pseudomonas sp. USHLN015, assembly GCF_037153275.1. Lineage (NCBI taxonomy): Bacteria > Pseudomonadati > Pseudomonadota > Gammaproteobacteria > Pseudomonadales > Pseudomonadaceae > Pseudomonas > Pseudomonas sp. USHLN015. The sequence goes on along the minus strand of NZ_JBBCKP010000011.1, from coordinate 33,951 downwards.
GCGGCGCCGGCCGAGGACGCCGAGAAGATCGAGATGCTGCAGGAATCCGCCCCCTGCAAGGGCGTCGCCGCCTCCCGCTGGCGCGCCCGCGTCACCAACAAGTCCGCGCTGATCGCCGCGATCGCCGCCGGCTACGGCACCGAAGACCTGCTGATCATCGACCAGGCCGCTCTCGACAGCCTTGCCGACGACGAGCGCCAGGCCATGCAACTGCCCGGCGTCATTGCCGAACCGGTACCGGCTTCCGCCGCGTAACCCCTCCCCACCCGCCACCAAGACCAACGCGCCGGCAGCCCCGGCGCGGATAACCTCCCTTTGCCGAGAAGAACCCAATGACCCTGTACACCTTCGACACCGAAACCAACGGCCTGCCGGACTGGAAAGCCCCGAGCGAAGCGCCGCATCAGCCGCACATAGTCGACATCGCTGCCTGCCTGTACACCCCGGAAGGCCAGCTGCTGGATTCCTTCGAGGCCCTCATCAGGCCCGACGGCTGGACCATCCCGGACGAGGTCGCGGCGATTCACGGCATCACCACCGAGCGCGCTATGGACGAGGGCATTCCCGAAGCTGAGGCCCTGGAGCAGTTCCTGGCGTTCCACCGTCGCGCCGAGATGCGCGTTGCGCACAACCTCAGCTTCGACGACCGCATCCTGCGGATTGCCCTGAAGCGCTTCCATGGCGATGAGGTGGCGGAGGCGTTTAAGGGCGGAAACAGCTACTGCACCATGCGCAAGAGCACCGATATCGTGCGCCTTCCTCCCACCGCAGCCATGCGCGCCGCCAAGCGCTTCCACTTCAAGAGCCCCACCTTGGGCGAGACCTATCAGCACTTCTTCAAAGAGGAGCTGGTGGGAGCCCACCGGGCCATGACCGACACCAAGGCCTGCGCTCGCATCTACTTCGCGATCCAGGGCGTCACGCCGCCGGCCGATGCCGCTCCGGCGGACGCTCTGGTCCCGGCCCAGGAGTCCTGAGCCGTGGCCCGCGGTGTCAACAAAGTGATCCTCGTCGGCCACATCGGCGGGGACCCGGATGTCCGCTACACCCCACAATCGAAGGCAATCACCTCAGTGAACCTGGCCACCAGCGAGAGCTGGAAGGACAAGCAGACCGGCCAGCAGCAGGAGCGCACCGAGTGGCACCGAGTGGTGTTCTTCGGCCGCGTAGCCGAAGTCGCCGGTGAGTACCTGCGCAAGGGCTCGCAGGTCTACGTCGAAGGCACCCTGCGCACCCGCGAATGGGAAAAGGACGGTGTGAAGCGGTACACCACCGAGATCATCGTCGACATCAACGGCCGCATGCAGCTGCTGGGCGCCAAGCCCGAAGGCGGCGGCACCAGGCGGCCGCAGCGGGAGCAGACCCGCCCCACCACCCACCACCAGCAGCAACCCCCGGCGCCGGACTACGACAGCTTCGACGAAGACATCCCCTTCTGACGAACTCCCTGGAGACCCATCTCATGTGGTTTCGCAACCTGCTGATGTACCGCCTCGCCCAAGACATCGACCTCGACGCCCAGGCGCTGGAGACCGCGCTGGCCACCAAGCCGGCACGCCCCTGTGAGAGCCAAGAGTGGTCGACCTACGGCTTCGCGCCGCCGCTGGGCAAGGGCACCGACGCTCTGGTGCAAGCCAGCAACGGCTTCCTGCTCATCTCCGCCCGCAAGGACGAGCGCATCCTGCCCACCTCCGTGATCAACGACGAGCTCCGCAAGAAGGTCGACGCCATCGAGGAGAGCCAGCAGCGCAAGGTCTACAAGAAGGAACGCGACCAGCTGAAGGACGAGATCATCCAGACGCTGTTGCCGCGGGCTTTCACCCGCAGTTCGCGGATCTTCGCAGCGATCGCGCCGGCCGAGCGACTGCTGCTGGTGGACCACACCAGCGCGAAGCGCGCCGAAGATCTGTTGTCCACCCTGCGCGAAGCCATCGGCAGCCTGCCGGTGCGCCCGGTCACGCTGAAGACAGCGGCCACCGCCACCCTCACCGACTGGGTGCGCAACCGCCAGGCCGACAACGAGTTCTGGCTCAGCGATGACGCCCTCCTGCGCGACACCGACGAGGTGGGCAGCATCAACGCCAAGCACCAGGACCTGACCAGCGACGAGATCCACCAGCACCTGGACGCCGGCAAGACGGTGACCCGCCTCTCGCTGGCCTGGCAGGACAAGCTGTCCTTCGTCCTCGACGAGGGCCTGGTCATCCGCAAGCTCCGCTTCGACGACCTCCTGCAGGAGAAGGCGATCGATGACGCGGGCAAGGATGCCGATGGTGCTGCCCAGTTCATGGCCAGCTTCACCCTGATGATGCTGACCCTCCGCGAATTCATCCCCACCCTCCTCGACGCCATGGGCGGCGAGGAAGTGCCCACCGGCATTTGAGCCAGGAGCAATCGATGGCCATCATCAACGGCATCATCCACCACATCGACAAGAAGCCCGACGGCAGCCCCTCCGTGCTGCACCTGGCCGACACCACGCTGGGTCACACCGACGCCGCCAATAACCTGCTGGCTGACCTGAACGAGGCCTACAACGCCAAGGCCGGCAAGGCCTGGGGGCTGTTCCACGAGGAGTCCGGCGCCTACCCGCTGAGCGGCTGGCTGAAGGAATACCTGGTCGGCGGCCGCGACTTCACCGACTTCAGCTGCGAGGCGGCTGAACACCTCCAGCGCCTGCTGGAAGAGGCGAACCTGGCCACCGGCGGCCATCTCTTCATCGCTCACTACCAGATGGGCATGACCGACTACCTGCAGGTGGCTGTGTTCCGGCACACCGAAGCTGTATCCGTCAACGACTCGCTCCAGGCCGTGCCCGTGCGCTACCTGGACCTGAGCCAGATCCACATGGCGGCCCGTATCAACCTGTCGGAATGGCGCAACAACCCGAACTCGCGCCAGTACATCTCCTTCATCAAGGCGAAGACCGGTCGCAAGGCCACAGACTACTTCCGCGACTTCATCGGCTGCCAGGAGGGTGTAGACGCCCCGGGCGAGACCCGCACCCTGCTCAAGGCCTTCAGCGACTTCGTGGAGCAGGAAGACCTGTCCGAGGATGCAGCCAAGGAGAAGACCCGTACCCTGGTCGACTACGCCAGCAGCCAGGCCAAGCTGGGCGAGCCGATCACCCTGGAGGAGCTGTCCGGGCTGATCGGCGAGGACCAGCCCCGAGCCTTCTATGACTTCATCCGGAACAAGGACTACGGCCTATCGCCGGAGATTCCGCCGGACAAGCGCACCCTGAACCAGTTCAAGCGCTTCACCGGCCGCGCCGAAGGGCTGTCGATCAGCTTCGAGGCGCGCCTGCTGGGTTCGTCGGTGCAGTTCGACCAGGGCCGCGACGTGTTGGTGATCCGCAACCTTCCTACCCAGCTGAAAACCCAGCTGCGCAAAGCGGCGCCGGACGCTCAATCGGCGTGGCAGGGCGATGAAGCGGTTTCTGAAGACGGAGGTGACGACCTGCTGCTGAATGAGGCGATCGACTTCGTCCGTGAGACCCGTCGCGCCTCCATATCCGCCGTGCAACGCAAGTTGAAGATCGGCTACAACCGCGCGGCACGGCTCATCGAGGAGATGGAGCGTCTGAATGTGGTCGGCCCCATGAGAACCGACGGTTCCCGTGAGGTGCTGCTCCATGGATAACCGTCGTCGCCCGCCGGCGCCGGTGAAGCCGGACCCAATCAAGCACCCCCGGCGCGCTGCCGAGCAGCAGGAGCGTCAGCAGGCAGAGCGCGCCCAGGCGCTGTTCAACGCCCGCCTAGCGCCGGAGGAGATCCGCCGGCGCCTGCGCCTTGGGCCGGTGGCCTTCGAGCAGTTCGTGGCACGCAACGGAATCCGCACCAAGTCATTACGGGCAGATGAATAAATAAGGCCGCCTCTATGGCGGCCAGATTCAGGAAGATTTGCCGTTTCAACCTTACAGTGGAGCGCCCAACTTACCCCTTTTTAGGGGGGTTCACTTTCGGCATTGGCACTGTAGTTTGAACCGGCGGCAAACCTCTATCGTTAGTCTGTATAGAGCCGTTATTTGGATTTCGAACAACTACTGGCTTCTTATCACTCATTAGTTTCCTCCACTAGATAGCTATTGAAGTACAGACACATTTGCTGCTCAGCTTTGCGCATCATTTTCGGTATCTCGGGCAGAACCATCCCCTCAAGGCTAATTCGAAGAATCTTTGCCTTCGACGCTCGAATTTCAAACCGCTTTTCGTTAATTTCCTTATCGGTCAACTCACCACTAGCAACATCAAACCAGGCTTTCTCCGCCTCATCCGAAAGCTCAGAAAGCTCCAGCGCGGTCTTGCTTAGGGGCTTAATACGCGACTTAAATGGAAGAAATTTATATACAACCGACAAAACCTGAGAGGCAACAATGATTGCCCCCCAGACCATCGAGTATTCTTTCCATAAAGCCCACCCACCAATACTTGCGGAAGAAGTAACAGCAAGAAATATGCTGATCCATCTTTCATAAGACTCAGAACGCAACTGGTATAGCTCTAAATAAATAACATGGGCTTTGAGCGACTGAAGTTCAACCCAATAGTTTTGTTGGTGCAAGAGCCTCCTCCTTAGCAGTTTCGCTGAATCCTGAGTCGACACTAAACCAGTTCATACCAAAACGCCACTACGGTGCGGCTTTGCCGTGCCTGGCAGAAGGAACCAGCATGGCCGTCTCTCGCCCGATCATCCGCTACCACGGCGGAAAGTGGCTGCTCGCCCCCTGGATCATCGATCACTTCTCCACACACCACACCTACGTCGAGCCCTTCGGCGGCGGCGGCTCGGTGCTGCTGCGCAAAGAACGCTCCTACGCCGAGATTTACAACGACCTGGACGGGGACGTGGTGAACCTGTTCCGCATGGCGCGGGACCACGGCGAGGAACTGCGCCGCCTGCTACAGCTCACGCCCTTCGCCCGCGAGGAATTCGAGGCCAGTTACGGGCCGGCGCCGGATCCGCTGGAGCGCGCCCGCCGGATGGTGGTGCGTAGCTTCCAGGGCTTCGGCAGCGCATCGGCATGTGGTGAGCGCACCGGGTTCCGGTCTTCCTCGACTCGGTCGGGAACGGCGCCGGCACTGGACTGGAGGAACTACCCGGACGCTCTGGCCGCGATAACCGACCGCCTGCAGGGCGTGGTGGTGGAGAACCGCGACGCCCTGGCCGTCATGGCGCACCACGATAGGCCGGAGGTCCTGCACTACGTGGACCCACCCTACGTGCACTCCACGCGCAGCCTGAAGGTCCGCCACAACGACCACCGCAAGTCCTACCGCCACGAGCTGACGGACGACCAGCACCAGCACCTCGCCGAGTTCCTGCTCGGCCTGCAGGGGAAGGTGCTGCTCTCCGGCTACCGCTGCCCCCTCTACGACGAGCTGTTCGCCGGCTGGCACCGCGTGGAGCGCCACGCCTTCGCCGACGGCGCGCGGGAGCGCATCGAATGCCTCTGGCTCAACGATGCCGCCCGGCGCGGCCTTGCCCAGCTCGACATCTTCAACGACACCAAGGAGCCCGACACAATCAGCCGCCTCAGCGGTTGAGCTTGCGATCTATGACCTGCGCTGCACGTTCCATCGCAGCTTGCATTGCTGAAGTGCGGTCAGCCCATCCATTGTGGAGGAAGTCAGGGTCGTCCCTACCTCCCATGAGCTCCAGGGGATAGTGAATCACCAGTTTGCTCACTTTGCCGTCATCCTCGATGTGGAGCTCAAAGTGCACTTGGTGACCTCGATATTCATAGCGCCCTGCCTCTGCATCTACAGCCACAAACGTCATCTCGCTTCTCCTAGGCCGGCCCCATGCCGGGCCTCACGAACCTAGTCCACTCCATCTCATAGCGCCACTACGGTGCGGCTTTGCCGTGCCCAGCATAAGGAATCCGCCGCATGATGCAGAAACGCACCCTCTACCACTTCCACTTCTGCTGCGGCCTGGGCGGCGGCGCCAAAGGGTTCAACCGCGCCAAGCCTGTCGTCGGCAACCTGCAGGCGGAATGGGAATGCCTGGGCGGCATCGACGTCGACCCCGCTGGACTGCGCGACTTCGAGCGCTTGGCCGGCGTGCCCGGCACCCTGCTGGACCTCTTCACCCGTGACCAGTACATCCGGTTCCACGGCAAGGAGCCGCCGGCCGGCTGGCGCGAAGCGACCCCGGAAGACATCAGGCGCGCAGCGCGCGGCATCCGCCCCGACGCCGTCTTCATCTCCAGCCCCTGCAAGGGCGCCAGCGGCCTGCTGTCGGAGAAGATGAGCCTGACGCCGAAGTACCAGGCCCTCAACGAGCTGACCCTGCGCTGCATCTGGCTGATGGGCGAGGCCTGGAAGGACGACCCGGTCCCGCTGATCGTGTTCGAGAACGTTCCGCGCCTGGCCACCCGGGCCCGCCACCTGCTGGACCAGATCAACAGCCTGCTCAGCTTCTACGGCTACGCGGTGGCCGAGACCACCCACGACTGCGGCGAGCTGGGCGGCTTGGCCCAGAGCCGGAAGCGCTTCCTGTTGGTGGCGCGCCACGTCGAGAAAGTCCCGCCCTTCCTGTACGAGCCGGAGAAGAAGAGCCTGCGCGCCGTGGGCGACATCCTGGGCCGCATGCCGCTGGCAGGCGATATCGCTGCCGCCGGCCCGATGCACCGCGTTCCGTCCCTGCAGTGGAAGACCTGGGTGCGTCTCGCCCTGGTCGAAGCCGGCGGCGACTGGCGCAGCCTGAACAAGCTGGCGATCGAAGACGGCTACCTGCGCGACCTGGTGATCGTCCCGGCCTACCGGAGCGGCTACATGGGCGTTCACGGCTGGGACGAGACCATGGGCACCGTCGCCGGCCGCAGCAGTCCCACCAACGGCGCGTTCTCGGTTGCCGATCCGCGCTATGAGGCTTCCGCCCGCTGGAACTACGGGCAGCAGTTCGGGGTGCTGAACTGGCGCGAGACCGCCGGGACCATCACCGGGCAGAAGTCGCCCGGGCAAGGGAAATTCGCAGTAGCCGACCCGCGTGGCCAGAGCTTCGGCAAATACCCGGTCACCGACTGGGACGACCACGCCGGCACTGTAATCGCGGCCAGCACCACCGGGCAGGGCGCCTTCGCCGTGGCAGATCCGCGCCCGAGCGGCGTGCGCCATAACAACGTGTTCCGCGTCATCGGCATGGACCAGCACGCCGGCACGGTGACCAGCGGCCACGGGCCCAGCTCGGGCGGCCAGGCCGTCGCAGATCCTCGCTACCACAACTGGCACCCCGGAGCGTCGAGCCGGAAGCTGAATGTGGTGCCCTGGGCTGGCACCGCCGGCACCGTCACAGGTTCCCAGCAGGTGGCCAGCGGCGCGCTGTCGATCGCCGATCCGCGCGCCCTGCACCGCGGCAAGGGTGACAACTACCTCACCGGCGGCCACTACGGCGTGGTGGCCTTCGATCAGCCGGCCGGCGCCGTTTCCGCCAGTGCGCGCTGCGACAACGGCCGCTGGAGCGTCGCCGACCCGCGCATGCCGGCGGCCGATGAACGCCTCACCTGCATCATCCAGTCGCTCGACGGCACCTGGCACCGTCCCTTCACCACCCTGGAGCTGGCTGCCCTGCAGAGCCTGGTGGACCCGGAAGAGCAGTTGGAGCTGGACGGGCTCAGCGACAGCGACTGGCGCGAGCGCATCGGCAACGCCGTTCCGCCGGCAGCGGCCGAGGCGATCGCCCACGTGATGGGCACCACCCTGCTGCTGGCCGAGCTCGGCGAAACCTTCATCCTGAGCAGCATGCCGGTCTGGGTGCGTCCGGTGGCAGTGGGGCTGAGCGTTGCACAGATGCCTCAGAAATAAGCCAAAGAGACATATGCAGCCGAGTCTGCCTGCAGGTAACACTAAATTGCCTGCAGGCAGACATGTCTCAGGATGCGGGGGGCAACTGGGTAGTGAAGCGTGCTGTTGCGGCTTTCGGAGGCGGGACTTCTGAGAAACCAATTAGCGCAACTGTCGCTAGATACGGCGCCTCACCGGCCGAACTAAGTGATTCGCTGCCAACGTGAAGAAGCTTGCCGCCATGGATTTGGATCAAATGATTGATGTCCCAATCAATCGAGGTTCCCAGACTCTGGCTGCAAAAAGCGCAGCCGAAACTCTCATCAGAACTCAATTTGATGGTGTGCTTTACATCGGAAAGTTCCATTTAAGCCTCCTTGTACCGGCCCCATGCCGGGCGATCTGAACCTAACCCACTTCCTCCCCAAGCGCCACCAAGGTGCGGCCGAAGCGCGCCCAGCCTAAGGAGCGACGCATATGACCTGGTACACCCGCAGCTGGCAGCACATGCACCAAGTGCACCAGCAGGCCCTAGCCGACGGCCAGGACGCCCAGGCGATCGCCAAGGCCATTGACGACAGCTACCCGTGGAGCAAGCGCTCCGGCTGGCCCTACAAGGGCTGGCTGGCGGCGCGCCACAGTTTCTTCCCTACCCACGACCTTCCGCTGCGCCGGGCGAAGCGCCCGGGGCCGGACCTATTCACGGAGCCTACTGAATGAAAACCGTAACCCTGGACGAGTACCGCAGCGCCCTGAAGGCGCAGGGTGTACCCCGCGAACACATGGCCTGGCGCTGCCCGATGTGCAGTACGGTCCAGTCCGCTGCCGACCTGATCGCCGCCGGCGTTGGTGACAAGTTCGAGGCCGTTGAGCTCTACCTGGCCTTCAACTGCGTCGGTCGCTACACCGGCGCCGGTAGCCCGTCCGAGATGAAAGGCCAAGGCAAGGGCTGCAACTGGACACTCGGCGGCCTCTTCCGGATGCACGAGTTGGAGGTAGTCACGGAGGACGGCAAACGCTACCCGCAGTTCGAGCCCGCCAGCCCGGAGGAAGCCCTGGCCCACATGCAAGCGAAGGGGCTGACCGCTTCCGCCTGCGCTGAGGGAGTCGACAGCGAGGGCGGCAGCTGTGACTAAGCGAGCGATCAAGCACTACCCGCGCCAGGCCCGCTGCAAGAACTGCGCGGACTGCCACAATGACTGCAGCTCCAAGCCCTTCGAGAAGATGCCGATCTACCGCCAGGACGGCACCGACACCATCGTGATCTGCACCGATTTCCGCCAGGCCAACCACTTCGACTCGCTGCACAGCGTTGTCCGGCGCGGCGGGCAGAACCAGTGAACGTCCCCACCTTCTGCCGCTCCACCGGCCTGCGCATCGGGCAGTGCACCTGCATTCGCTGCCGGCCGCCAGCACCAGCCACACCGCAGTAACCCACCTTCTACTCACCGACTCTGCGCACCGCGCCGGAGGGAACAACCGTGCCCAAGCAAAACCACCCCGAAGACCAGGCCGCAATCGAGAAGCTGCACGACACCTACATGGACGTGCTGTTCGGCGGCGCCAACGATCGGCTGATGGAGTTCCAGGACAAGGCCTACGAGATGGGTCGCGCACGCGGCCGCCTGGATACCTTCGATTTCGCCGCCCACCTGCAGCGCCAGCGCGAATTTAGCGAGCGCACCTTCGGTCCTGGCCCGCGGGCCGCTGGCGTGATCGATCACATCCGCAAGGAGCTCAGGGAGATTGAGGCCAGCCCTGGCGACCTGGCCGAATGGATCGATGTCGTCATCCTGGCCCTGGACGGCGCCTGGCGCTCCGGTGCCACGCCCGCGCAGATCATCGACGCCTTGGTCGCCAAGCAGGCAAGGAACGAGGCTCGCACCTGGCCGGACTGGCGCTCTGCCCCGCTCGACAAGGCAATCGAGCACGACCGCGTTGGTGATCCGATCGACGATCAGACCTATTTCGCTCACCGCAACGCGGGCAACAAGGTTTTCGTGAAGGGCGGCCAATTCTTCCGCGACCAGGGCGGATTGACGCAGGAGTGGGGAAAGAACTGGACGCGCATCAAGGCCGACTCGCTTGAGCAGGCCCGCAAGATCGCCGAGGAGGTGCTGCCGTGATGAAGCGCATCTACCTCTCCGGTCCCATGACCGGACTGCCCGACGAGAACCGCCCGGCCTTCAACGCCGAGGCCGCTCGCCTGCGCGCCTTGGGCTACCAGGTCGAGAACCCCGCCGAGCTGAACCCGCCCGGTACGCCCCGCCATATATGCATGCGCGTCGACGTTCAGGCGCTGCTGGGCTGCGACACCATCGCCCTTCTGCCCGGCTGGATCGACTCCCCTGGCGCCCTGCTGGAGCGCGCCAATGCGGTGCAGTTCGGCTTCCAAGTTATCGCCACCAAGAGCATCACCGAGCCCTACCAAGAGCCGGCCGACGCCGTCCTGGAGCACTGACCATGAACAAGGAACAACGCGAACAACTCGCCAGCGACCTGCTGGCGGAGGCCGAGCACCGGCGCGGCCGTGTCGTGGATCTGCTGCGCAATGCCGCTGCAGCGCTTGCCGCCCAGCCAATGGAGGCGGAGGCGAAGCTTGGCAGCCAGCAAAGTTCTTTGGATTTCGGCGCGATCCTTCGTCATGGGAAAGAGGCGTTGTTGCGAGTGGGTGAAGCGGCGCTCTCCCCCCCTCCCACAGTGCTCTCCTCCGTACCTGCGGCGATCCGGACTGCATTCTTGGACGGGTACCGCCAAGGCATTCACGACGAGTTCGTCAATGAAGAGGCAGCTTGGAACCGCAGCCGCTCAATTCACGTTGCACACAATGCCGAGCAGCACGGCACCCTGCCTGCATCCGAACAGCAGCAGGCTGTCGTGATGCCGCCGATCAAAGGCCTGCCCGACGTGATGATGGCGACGTATCACGAGGCCAAGGGGTGGAACGCCTACAACGCCGAACTCCTGCGCCTGAACCCGCACCTGCAGCCGGCTGCGCCTGCAGACTGGTGCAAGACCATGGACCGGCCGAAGTCGCAATGCGGATGCCCGGATTGCGGGTCGTCGCTGGTACAGGTTGACGGATATTCGGAACTTCCCAGCCAAGGGGGTGACGCATGATCCGCTGCCAGCAACCTAATGCCCATCCTGACCGCTGCAGCTGCTCGCCGGCGGGCACGGAACAGGTAAGCAGCGCCTGGCTGGCCCAGTTGCGTGAGGAGTACCGCCAGTATGCCGAGGAGTGCGAGCGCCTGCGCGGCGAGCTGCAGCACCGGGACAAACTGCTGGCTGAGATGCAAGCAGCCTGGGACACAGCGCTTGAGGCCGGCAAGCTGATGAATGCCCAGCTCACCGCGATCAGGGAGCAGGAGCCGGTGGCGTGGCAATCACGCTTCACCGACGAGGAGTGGGCCAAGTGTAGCCGCGGCCACTTCGACTGGGTGAAGCGGGAGCCCGAAGCATTCCCCGGAGGCTACGAAGCAAGGGAACTCTACGCGCTCCCACCCCAGCAGCTCGGCGCGATCGGCACGCATTGGCCACCGTTCGCGAAGAAGGTGTTGGCGAAAATGCGGCGTTTCTACAGTTGCGCAGAGGATCCCGGGTCGGGCGGCGTGGACATCGGGCGCCACTGGCTGGATCTGCTGACGCAACTCGAACTGCTGAACCGTGTGCAGCGCAGCCCAGCGCTTTGGGAGATATCTCAGCAGGGCGAGGACCTTCTCCATGCTGAGGTGAACGAGTGATGGCCTGCAAACACGAGAGCTTCAACGCATCGGTCGGAGTGGCGCGAATTGAAGAAAAGGGACGCTTCCTGGCCGAGATCCGCATCACCTGCCGAGATTGCGGTGTGCCCATGCAGTTTCATGGGCCTGCAGCCCGGACTGAACTACGACGGCGCCACGGTAAGCCTGGACGGGCTGGAGGCTCGCATAGGCATCCACCCTCAAGGGCAGCGACCCAACCCGCTCCAGAGTCTGCTCGGCTACACGATCAACGCCCACAACTGACCCCTGTTTCCCACTTCAACCTGCCGGCGCTGCCGGCGGGGAGGACTCACTTTGAACAAAACTTTCCTGCTGATGGCCCAGTACAACGGCATGGCCATCATTCCCCTGGAGCGCGTCTGCGCAGACTATTTCAGCCACCTGACCCCGGAAAAGTTCCAGCAGAAAGTGCTGGCTGGCGCCATCGACCTTCCGATCGTCCGCATGGAGGGCAGCCAGAAGTCCGCCAAGGGTGTCGCGCTCACCGACCTGGCGAAGTACCTGGAGGACCAACACAGCCGCGCCAAACTAGAGAATGACAAGCTCCATGGCCGGCACGTCCGGCGCGTCAGTTGAACGGAGGCGCTAGCCTCCATTCTTCCTCCTCACCCGCGCGCCCAACACCACGGGCGCCGCTATGATCTTCTCCAGCCACTCCCACCCCTCGTAGGGGTCCCCCCTCCCTCGCAAGTGCGTATACCGGCGTAGCGAGTTCCAATTCCTGTGGCCCGATACGCTGGCCACCCTCGGAATATCCCAATCCATTTCGAACAAGCGGCTGACGCCATCGTGGCGAAGGTCGTGAAAGTGCAAGTCCTCGATCTCGTAGAACTTACAGGTGTCCGTCCAGATGCGGCTGATGGTCTGGGCATGAAACGGAAAAATCTCTGGGCACTCCCTTGGCATGGACTCAATGATCCTGAGCGCCTCATCGGTCAGGTGAGCCCAGACGTCGTTGCCTTCCTTCTGATCAGGGTGCTTCATGTCCCGGACTAGGATCTGCCGACCTTTCACATCCAGGTCTTCCCAGCGAAGGCTGCAGATCTCCTCCTGCCGCCGAGCTGAGAAGATGGCAAATGCCGTGACCTTAGGCATATGGACAGCGGTGGGTTTCCATCTCAACGTATCGAAGAAGTGGCGGAGGAGTGTGTCGAGCTCTTCGAGTGTCGGCCGGCGCTTTCGCTCTTTGCTACGGGGATTTGCCCCCAACTGCTTGAGCACCTTGCGTGCATCGCCGATGGCGTGGGGATCGATATCATAGTTCCAGGCCGCCTTTGCTACAGACAGGACGGAACTGAGGTGGGCCAGATCATTTCCTATGGTCGACGGCATGACGTCACCACCTTCGGGCGACATACGCCACTGGGCGAACTCCACGAAACGCTGCGTGGTGAGGTCTCGATCAGCGACATCACCCAGCCAGGTCCGGCCAATCGCCTTTAGCGCAGTCCGCTTGGTCTCGCCCAGCGGTCGGATTCGCTCGTGCTCTTCCAGGTACTGGTCGATCATCTCTCGCACCAGCACCGCCTTCCGGCCCGCGCGCTCCAACGCGCCTGGCACCGCCAGTTCGGTCTCGCGCTTCTTCAGCCAAGCCTGCGCGGCCTGCTTGCGCTCGAAGGTCTGGGATTCTTGATAAACTGTGCGCCCTTCGCGCCAGATACGAATCTGAGCGGTGTAACCAACACTGCCGTCTCGCCGTTTCCTCGAAGTAATCGAACCCATTTTCCATTTGCTACACGGGGAATTTGATTTGCTACATTGTAGCAAGAGGGGTCGGAAAACAAGCGGAAACGGCAGGAAATGGTAGCAAATCAGATGTAACCAGATGCCCCTAGAATCAGCCTCAAAGCCAGAAACCACGCGCCCTGCGCTGTCCCGCCGCTTCTCCGTTGCGCCGATGATGGATTGGACGGATAGAAATTGTCGGTTCTTTCTGCGCCTGCTCTCGCGCCATGCGCTGCTGTATACGGAGATGGTCACCACCGGGGCACTTCTGCAAGGGGATCGGGCGCGTTTCCTCCGCCACGACGAGGCGGAGCACCCGCTGGCGTTGCAGTTGGGTGGCAGCGTACCGGCGGACCTGGCGGCTTGCGCACGCTTTGCGGAGGAAGCGGGCTATGACGAGGTGAACCTCAATGTCGGCTGCCCCAGCGACCGGGTGCAGAACAACATGATCGGCGCCTGCCTGATGGGCCATCCGGCCCTGGTGGCCGACTGCGTGAAGGCGATGCTGGATGCGGTGGCGATTCCGGTGACGGTCAAGCACCGCATCGGCATCAACGGTCGCGACAGCTATGCCGAACTATGCGATTTCGTCGGCCAGGTGCGGGAAGCGGGCTGCCGCAGCTTCACCGTGCACGCGCGCATCGCGATCCTCGAAGGGCTGTCGCCGAAGGAAAACCGTGAAATCCCGCCGCTGCGCTACGACGTCGCCGCGCAGTTGAAGAAGGATTTCCCGGATCTGGAGCTGATCCTCAACGGCGGCATCAAGACGCTGGACGAGTGCGCGACGCATCTGGAGGTGTTCGACGGCGTGATGCTCGGCCGCGAGGCCTATCACAACCCCTACCTGCTGGCGGGCGTGGATGCGCGGCTATTCGGCGACGACAGGCCGCAACCAACCCGCGCCGAGGCCCTGGCGGCATTGCGCCCCTATATAGAAAGGCACATCGCCGAGGGCGGGCAGATGCATCACATCACCCGCCATGTACTGGGCCTGGGCCAGGGCTTCCCCGGTGCACGGCGTTTCCGCCAGTTGCTCTCGGTGGACGTGCACAAGACCACCGACCCGCTGGGGTTGCTGGATCAGGCCACCGAGCTGCTGCGCGGCCACTGAGCCGCGTTCTGGCTCGGTGCCAGGCAATACCCCTTATGCCCTCCGGGCACGACCAGGCCGCTCTCCAGCATGCGGCCGAGCACCTGGCGCACGCTGATCAGCGAGAGGGGTTCACCGGCGGCATTCAGGCGTTCGTGCAGCAACCGGGTGGATATGCCGCCGCTTTCCTGGCTGGCGTCGCAGAGCACCTCCAGTACTTTCAGGCGAGGCAGGCTGGCTTTCAGGCCGGCCTCCTGCAGCAGGTGGCGCAGGTGCTGGTGGTCGCTCATCGGCATGGCATGACTCCTTGATGTATCTGTTGCCTGTTCGGCTTGCATGGAAGCTGGCGGTCCTGCCGGCCTCTTTTCCCCTGGAAAACCAGGGGCTCTAACAATAAAGACGGACGAGAACGAAAAACCCGCAAGAAAAACGGAAAAAAAACCGAATCCGGCGGTCAGACAGGGGCGGCGCTTCCGCTCGATCCCTTCAGGGAGAAAGACGCGGGACAGGGCCGCGAATTTACCCGCGCCGCCCCGTTGAGCGCGCCAGGGAGCTCGGGTAAGGTCATGCAATCTGCAACGACAAGGCTTCGTCCATGACATCCAAGCTGGATCAACTCAAGCAGTTCACCACCGTGGTCGCCGACACCGGAGACCTCGACGCCATCGCCCGCCTCAAGCCGGTCGACGCCACCACCAACCCCTCGCTGCTGCTCAAGGCCGCCGCCCTGCCCCGCTACGCGGAACTGCTCGATGCAGCCGTGGCCGGCAGCGCGGGCGATCTGGGCCTGGCCTGCGACCGCTTCGGCGTCGCCGTGGGCCAGGAGATCCTCAAGGTGATCCCGGGCCGTATCTCCACGGAAGTCGACGCCCGCCTGTCCTTCGATACCCAGGCCACGCTGCGCCGCGCCGAGCGCCTGATCGGCCTGTACAACAAGGCCGGCATCGGTCGCGACCGCGTGCTGATCAAGATCGCCTCCACCTGGGAAGGCATCCGCGCCGCCGAGCAACTGGAGCGCGACGGCATCCAGACCAACCTGACCCTGCTGTTCAACTTCGCCCAGGCGGTCGCCTGCGCCGATGCCGGGGTCTTCCTCATCTCGCCTTTCGTCGGCCGTATCTACGACTGGTACAAGAAGGCCGAGGGCCGCGACTTCGCAGGCACCGAAGACCCGGGTGTGCAGTCGGTCTCGCGCATCTACCGCTACTACAAGGCCCACGGCTACGACACCGTGGTGATGGGCGCGAGCTTCCGCAACCTCGGCCAGATCGAGCAATTGGCCGGTTGCGACCGCCTGACCATCAGCCCCGACCTGCTGCAACAGCTCGCGGACGACCAGGGCAGCCTGGAGCGCAGGCTCAGCGCCGGCAGCGAAAACGAAGCACGCGTCGCACTGGACCAGGCCCAGTTCCGCTGGCAGTTCAACGAAGATGCGATGGCCACCGAGAAGCTCGCCGAAGGCATCCGCCTGTTCGCCCGCGATCAGGAAAAGCTCGAAGCCCTGCTCAAGGCCCGCGCCTGAAATAAAAACGCGCGCGCAGCCACAAGGCTGCGCGCGCGGGTTCACCAATCAGGGGAAAGACGATCAGCTGCGCTCGAGGGCGCTCACCAGATCGTGGAAGGCTTCTCGATTGGACTCGTTGAGCCCCATCAGGATGCGGTGTGCTTCCAGCACCTTGGTGCGTACCACGTCCTCGGTCTGGTCCTGCGGAGGCAGGTCTTCCAGGCATTCCGGGCATGGCAGCGGTTTGCCGACGATGTTGAACACCTGGTCGAACCCCATCGACTGCAAGAGTCGGGTGATGTCCGGATGGGTGGTCACCACGGTCGGCAACAGTCCCACCTTCTGCCGCGAAAGGATCGACAACTTGGCCAGGAGGCCGAGCGTGGTGCTGTCGATGCTGCGAGTTTCCGTGAGATCAATGA
This sequence comes from Pseudomonas sp. USHLN015, assembly GCF_037153275.1. NCBI lineage: Bacteria > Pseudomonadati > Pseudomonadota > Gammaproteobacteria > Pseudomonadales > Pseudomonadaceae > Pseudomonas > Pseudomonas sp. USHLN015. Next base: position 17,659 of record NZ_JBBCKP010000011.1, on the reverse strand, counting down.
CGATCGCAGAGAAATTCAGCGCGGAGAAGATCTTTTCAATGGTCGCATCCAGAGCCGAACACAAGGTAAGGCGAATTTCACCGACGAACTTCAGGACGAAGGTTCCGTCCTGCTCGGCAAACTGGATTTTACCGGTACTCATGCAAGGTTCCTGCTCAACACCAGCAAGGCGATATCATCCGGCATCTCGCCCAGATTGGCCAGTCCAAACACCTGTCGCAAGCCATCCAGACTGCCACCTGCCGTGCACACCAGTTCCGGTAGCGCGGCTTCTTTTTCTTTGAGCGTATCTCCCGGCAAAAGGTCCAGAATGCCGTCGGATAAAAGGGTCAGGCTGAAGGATGGCGGCAGCTCGAGGACCTGGTCCTCATAGCTCGCCTCATCGAAGAGTCCGACGGGCAGGCCACGCCCGCTCAGGTAGCGTGCCTTGCCTTCGCTGAACAGCACCGGCAGCGGCAGGTGCCCGCCGATGCTGTAGGTCAGCAGACCGCTTTCTTCGTCTATCACCCCGCCGAGCATGGTCACGTGCTTGCCCAGCTTGCAGTTGATCAGGCCGCGGTTGATGTGGCCGAGCACATCGGAAGGCTTGAACTCGGGAAGCATGCCGCCACGTCGGGACTCGTAGAGCAGCCGGGTGGTCATGAACTTCAGCAGCACGGTGACGAAGGCCGAGGATGCGCCATGGCCCGAGACATCGGCCAGGTAGAAGGCGACGCGGCGCTCGTCCACGCGGAAGTAGTCGACGAAGTCCCCCGACAGGTAGAGCGACGGGATGATCTGGTGGGCGAATTTCAGTCCGTCCACCGTCCAGGGCGTCACCGGCAGCATGTTCATCTGCACCTGGCGCCCGGCGTTCTGATCTTCCTGCAGCAGGTGCAGGCTGGCCTGGAGCTCGCGGTTGGCCGCTTCCAGCTCCTCGCGGTAGCGCTGGTTCTCGACGCGCAGGGCGTAGCGATCCAGGGCCCGGTGCACGGAGTGCTCGAGCACCGCCAGGTCTTCCAGGGGCTTGATCAGGTAGTCGGCGGCACCCAGGCGCAAGGCCTCGACGGCATCGCTCATGACACCCGCGCCGGACACGACGATGACCGGGGTATCGGATTGCAGTTGATTGATGCGGCGGATGAGTTCGAGGCCGTCGACCTGGGGCATGCGCAGGTCGCAGATCACCAGATCGGGATGTTCCTGCTCGAAAACCTGCAGCCCCTGCAAGCCATTGGCAGCCTGCAGGACGCTGAAACCACTGTCTTCCAGATAGGCTGCAAGGCTTGCGCGCACTACCTCGTCGTCATCGATGATCAGCAGCTTGGCACTGGTATTGTGCATGGAGTATCCAGGCAAACGGCGCCGGGGGACGGGCTGGTTGAACACCCGGCCCAAGGCCCTGGTGCGCGTATGGGGGTTCGCTTCAAGGCGCAGACGGTACTCCCATCCGCGGGGCGATTCAAGCGTGCACCGATTGTCGAAACCTGCCTTTACACAAGAAATCGACGGGAGTTATAAGAAGCTCGGGGAGAGTCCATCAAATACAAGAGGACAGTGGCAATGAGCCAAAGCGATCGAGCCTATAGCGAGAAACGCGATTTCATCCGGATGCAAGTCGAAGCCCATGTCGTCCTGCATCATGCCGGACGCGAGATTCCCGCCCTTTGCCGCGACCTCTCCAGCACCGGCATGCAGCTGGAAGCAGACGTGGAGCTGGCGATCGGCGACAAGGTCAAGGTCCACATCCCATCCGATCACGCCGAGCTGCAGGGCCTCGAAGCCGAGGCAGAGGTGGTGCGCGTGAGCGACGGGGAGAACGGTGGCAAGTCCATCGGGCTCGCCATCATCTCGATGCGCTGAGCGATGACCTGAAACGAAAAAGGCGGCCCGATGGCCGCCTTTTTCATGCCCACGAAGGCCTAGAAGTCGTCCTCGACCTCACCGTCGCGCACCTTGAACTCACGGTTCTGCAGGTAGGCGTTGCGGATGAAGTTGTACTTGTCGCCCTGGATGAACTTCTCCGCCGACAGCAGGTTGGCGCGGGTGTCGATGACGTTGACGCCACGGATCACGTTGCGGGTCGGCACATGGTCGATGTACGGGTACGGGCCGAGGTAGCTGTCCGGGATCTTCGCCGGCGCGTCGCGCAGGGTGCTCGGGCCCAGCAACGGCAACACCACGTACGGGCCACTGCCCACGCCCCAGGCGCCCAGGGTCTGGCCGAAGTCCTCGTCGTTGCGCTGCAGCCCCATGCGGGTGGCCACGTCGAACACGCCCAGCAGGCCGAAGGTCGTGTTGAAGATCAGGCGACCGGTGTCGACACCGGCGTCGTGGAACTTCGCCTGCAGCAGGTCGTTGGCCAGGTTGCCGACATCGCCGACGTTGCTGAACACGTTGTGCACGCCATCCTCGACGAAGTCGGGGGTCACCGCCTGGTAGCCCTGCGCGACCGGTTTCAGCGCGTAGGTATCGAGGGTGTCGTTGAAGCGGAAGATCACCCGGTTGACGCCCTCCCACGGATCGCTTTCCGCCGCACCCGCCGCCAGCGGCAGCAGCGCCAGCCCAGCCACGACGCACACACGACCAAGACGATCGAGCCACCCGGTGCCGATCATTCGCATTGCAGACTCTCCTAGAGAAAAGTAGTGTGGCAGCCCCGCGGGCAGCCCGGTGAGGCGCGCATTATACGGCCATCGGGAACGCAATAGGCAGCATAGCGAAGGCCACCGATGCAGGAAAAACGATTGCTTCATATTGCCCGCATCCCAGTGCGCTGGGGCGACATGGACAGCTACGGCCACGTCAACAACACCCTCTATATCCAGTACCTGGAAGAAGCCCGGGTCGCCTGGTTCGAGCGCCATGGCATCCCCATGAGCAACGTCGAGCAGGGCCCGGTCGTCCTGCAGACCCTGCACACCTACCTGCGCCCCGTGGTGCACCCGGCCACCGTGGTCGTCGAACTGTTCGCCGGCCAGGTCGGCACCTCCAGCCTGGTGGTCGAGCATCGCCTGAGCACCGAGGAAGACCCGCAATCCACCTACGGCGAAGGCTACTGCAAGCTGGTCTGGGTCGATCACGCCAGCAACCGGCCGGTCCCCGTGCCCGCCGCCCTGCGCGCCTTGATGGACGGCGCCTGAGCGTCATCTTTCCGTCATCGCCGCGTCATCCGCCGAAGCTAGGCTGGACCTGACCCCGTCAGGATGACCTCGCCATGCCCACCCGCACACCGCCCGCGTTCAACGCCCTGCTCTTCGGCCTGTCCGGCTGCCTCGTGGACTTCGGCGCCCGGACCCTCCCCGTGGCCCTGACCCGCACCCTGCCCCGCTGCGCCCCGGAGCGCCTGCAGGAAGCCGCCAACCTGCCGCCGACCCAGGCCCTCGGCCATGCCCTGCAGCGCCCGGCCAAGGCCGCCGAGCTCGCCCGCTTCGCCGAAGCCCTGGCCAGCGCCGCCGACGAACACGCCGAAGCGGCCCCGGGCCTGGACCAGCTCCTCGACCTCCTGGCCACCCGGCAGATCCCCGGTGCCTGGCTGGACGAACTGCCCGAAGGCACTGCCCACGCCCTCTCCGCCCCCCTGGCCAGCACCCTGGCTGCCGGCAACGACCCCGACTGCCGCCCCTGGCCCGCGCCCGACGCCTGCTGGAGCGCCCTCGCCAGCCTGGGCGTCGACCGCCTCGAAGGCTGCGTGCTGGTCAGCGGCGAGCCGCGCCTGATCCAGGCCGGGCTCAACGCCGGGCTGTGGACCGTGGGCCTGGCCGCCAGCGGGCGACTTTGCGGCCAGGCCCTCGGCGACTGGCAGGCCCTGCCCAGCAGCGAACGCGACCCGCTACGCGCCCGCGCGACCCTGGAGCTGTACCGCCTGGGCGCCCATTCGGTGATCGACCACCTGGGCGAGCTGCCCGCCTGCCTGGACGACCTGGCGGCACGCCGGCAGAAGGGGGAAAAGCCCTGAGCCGGCAATTGTTACAGCCTTGATCGGGATCAGGCGCGCGCGGCACTCCTGGATTAATCTCAACGACACGAGGGACCTTTTGGCAGCCGCCCGAGGTCCACTCCTGAGTCACATGAAAGGAGAACGCCATGTCTGAACGCCTGCAGCAGCAACTGCAAGAACTGCGCGAGCAGTTGGCCAGCGACGCCCCGATGGATGAGCACGAGCGCGCCGAGCTGAACACGCTGATCCAGGACATCGAACTGCAACTGGCCGCCGAGCCGGCCACCCCGCCCGACGACAGCCTGGTGGATGGCGTCAACCTCGCGGTCGAGCGCTTCGAGATCAAGCACCCGACCCTGGCCGGCACCTTGCGCAACATCGTCCAGAGCCTGGCGAACATGGGCATCTGACGGCAGCTGCAACAAAAAACCCCGGCCTTGTGCCGGGGTTTTGCGTTCTGGGCGCTAGCCCGGGCTTTGGCCCGGGAAATGGGACGCCTACTGCCGGGCGAGCCGCCCGTTGTCCGGTGCCAGCGCGTGGGTGCTGCGGTAGGGGTTGATGTCCAGGCCGCCCCGGCGCACGTAGCGGGCATGCACGGTCAGGTACTCGGGGTTCAGCAGGCGCTTGAGGTCGAGGAAGACGCGCTCGACGCACTGCTCGTGGAAGTCGCAGTGCTGGCGGAAGCTGACGATGTAGGCCAGGAAGCTGGCGTGATCCAGGCGCGCGCCCTTGTACTCCACCACCAGGGTGCCCCAGTCCGGCTGGCTGGTGACCGGGCAGTTGGACTTCAACAGGTGGCTGTGCAGCGCCTCCTCCACCACCTCGCCAGCGTTGGCGCGCAGCAGCTCCGGCTGCGGGTGCTCGTAGTTGGCGATGGCGATATCCAGGTCGTCGATGCAGACGCCGGCGGCACGGGCCACCCCTTCGGCCTCCACCTCGGCCAGGCTGCGCACCCGCACCTGCACCGGTGCACCGGCGGCGGCGGACAGGTCCTTCTCCAGCACCGCCACCAGCGCGGCGGCATCGGCGAAGGCGCTCTGGTTCAGCGAGTTGAGGTAGAGCTTGAAGGACTTCGACTCGATGATGTTCGGCGAATCCGCCGGGATGGCGAACTCGCCGATGGCCACCACCGGCTTGCCGGACGGGGTCAGCCAGGACAGCTCATAGCAGTTCCAGAAATCCACGCCTTTATAAGGCAAGGTCTCCGCCGTCAGCCCCAGTTCGTTCCACTTCGCCACGCGGGAGATGGGAAACAGCAGTTGCGGGCTGTAGGTGCTGATGTACTCGCTGGATTTGCCCAGCGGCGAGTGTTCGGCGGGATGCTGCATGAGGAAGGCGACCTGAGCGGGAAAACCCGGCAATTGTATACAGGCCGCCACCCGCCGCAAAACCCGCTCGGCGCCCGCTCAGAACCAGGCCCGCAGCCCCACCACCCAGGCGCCCTCCTCGTCCGCCTCGCCCGCCTCACGCAACCAATCGCCACTGCGGCCATAGGTGCGCTCCCACTCGTAGCCGACATAGGGCGAGAAATCCGGCGCCAGCCGCCAGTGCAGGCGCAGCCCGGTCTCCAGGGTGCTGCCACCCGCACCACGCCCCAGGTCGCGGTCATCCGCCAGGGCCAGGTCGTATTCCAGTCGCGGCTCCAGCACCAGGCGCCGGGTCAGCAGCAGCTCGTACTCCGCCTCCAGGCGCAGGGAGGTATCGCCCCGTTCGCTGACGAACAGGTTCGCCTCCACCTCGAACCACTGCGGCGCCAGGCCCTTGATGCCGAGCACCCCATGGCTGCGCGAGGGCCCCGGCTGGTCGTCGTGGCGCAACCCCGCCTGCCAGTCGAAGAACTCACTCGCCATGCGCCGGTAAAGCAGCTGCGTCTCGCTGTCCACGGTCGGCCCGCCGGCGTCGCGCAGCCCCTCGCTTTTCAGCACCAGCTTGTGCAGGTCGGTGCCGTACCAGCCCTCCGCCGCCCAGGCCAGTTGGGCGTCGTCGCCGTGGAAACGGCTCTCCAGGCGATCGAAGCCGAAGTAGCCGACGGGCATGGCATCCATGTCCATCGCCAGCGCCGCCGGGCTGGTCAGAACCGCCAGCAACCCCCATTCAATGCTGCGCATGGGCGGCCTCCTTCATGTCCATGGCATCGCCCAGGGACCGGCTGCTGCCGTCGGGCGCATCGACCACCACCTTGCGGAACATGCCGCTGGCCATGTGGTAGATCAGGTGGCAGTGGAAGGCCCACTCGCCGATGGCGTCGGCCGGCACATCCACCTCCAGGGTGCTGCCCGGAGCGACGTTGACCACGTGCTTGAGCGGGTTGAGCCGGCCGTTGCCCTTGTCCAGCTGCATCCACATGCCGTGCAGGTGCATGGGGTGGTTCATCATCGTCTGGTTGACGAAGCGAAAGCGCACACGCTCCCCGTAGCGCAGGCGGATGGGCTCGGCCTCGGAATACTTCACCCCGTCGAACGACCAGAAGTAGCGCTCCATGTTGCCGGTGAGCTTCAGCTCGATGGTGCGGTCCGGCGCGCGGTAGCGGGCATCCGGGCGCATCGCCTTGAGGTCGCCGTAGACCAGCACCCGCCCGCCCTCGGCCTCCGGCGCCACGCCGCTGCCCGGCGCGTAGTCGGGGTTGCCCGCCGGCACCGACGGCATCCCGTGGCCCATGGCGCCGTGGTCCATGCCCGCCATATCGCCCGTATCCATGTCGCCCATGTCGTGGGCCATGCCCATGTCCGCCATGGTCAGGCGACGCGGCGCCCCCAGCGGCGGCACCTCGCCGGCCATGCCCTCGCGCGGGGCCAGGGTGGCGCGCACCAGGCCGCGCCGGTCCATGGCTTCGGCCAGCAGCGAATAGGCGCGGTCCTCGGTGGGCTGCACGATCACGTCGTAGGTCTCCGCCACCGCCATGCGCAGGCGGTCCACCGTCACCGGCAGCACGTCGTTGCCGTCGGCCTGCACCACGGTCATCGGCAGGCCGGGGATGCGCAGGTCGAAGTAGCTCATGCCCGAGGCGTTGATGATGCGCAGTCGCACCCGCTCGCCGGGCTTGAACAGCGCCGTCCAGTTCTGCGCGGTGTCGCGGCCGTTGACCAGGAAGCGGAAGCCGCTGACATCGGCGATATCGGTCGGCGACATGCGCATGCCGCCCCAGGCCCAGCGGTCCTTCAGCGTCGCCCAGACGCCATCGCGCCCGGCATCGCGGAAGAAATCCCCCACGGTCAGCTTCTGGTCGTTGTAGTACTCGGCGTCCTTCTTCAGGTTGGCCAGGGTACGTTCGGGCTTCTCGTCCTGCCAGTCGAACAGCATCACCGTGTACTCGCGGTCGTAGCGGTAGGGCTCGCGGGCACGCGGCTCGATGACCAGCGGCCCGTACAACCCCTCCTGCTCCTGGAAGTCGCTGTGGGCGTGGTACCAGTAGGTGCCCGACTGCTGCAGGCGGAAGCGGTAGGTGAAGGTCTGCCCGGGCTTGATGCCGGGAAAGCTGATGCCCGGCACGCCGTCCTGGTCATAGGGCAGGATGATCCCGTGCCAGTGCAGCGAGGTGTCGCGATCCAGGCGGTTGGTGACACGGATCTCCACCTCCTCGCCCTCCTTGAAACGCAGCTCCGGGGCGGGGGACCGGCCGTTGATGGTCAGCGCCGGCCGGCTGCCGTCGCTCAGCTCCACCCGGCCTTCATCGATCACCAGGTCGTAACCGCCACCCAGGGCGTCGGCGGCCAGGGCCAGCAGCCCGGCGCCGATCAGCGTGCGCTTCATGGCGTGACCTTGAGGCGGCCGACCATCCCCGCCTGGTAGTGGCCGGGAATGTTGCAGGCGAACTCCAGGCCGGTGGCGGCGCTGAAGGTCCAGGTCAGCTCGGCGGTCTTGCCCGGCTCCACCAGCACGCTGTTGGGGTCGTCGTGCTTCATCATCGCGCCGTGATCCATGCCGGCCATGTCATGGCCCATCTTGCTGTGGTCCATCTGGCCCATGTCGTGGTTCATGCCGGTGGGAGTGAGCATGCCCATCTGCTGCATCTGCAGCATTTCCTTCTGGTGCGACGCATGCATGGCGGCGTCGCCCAGGTTGAATTCATGCAACAGGGTGCCGGTGTTCTTCAGCACGAAGCGCACCGTCTCGCCCGCCTTCACGTCCAGTTCGGCCGGCTCGTAGTACATGTCGCCGAGGGTGATCTCCACCGTGCGGTCGGCCTCGGCGGCCTTGGCCGGATGACCGAAGGCGTAGCGCCCGGCGGAGGAATCGGCGAACGCCGGCAGGCTGGTCGACAGGCCGATGGCCAGGGCGAGCAAGGTGGTTTTCATGGCAAGGCTCCTTGAGTGGGATGCCACCACCTTAGGCAACCCAGGCTGCCGCCTGGCTGACCGGAACATTACAACTTTGTCAGCAAGCCCCACCCGCAGCCGCCGGCGCGGTATAAAAGCAGCCATCGCCCACCCCGAGAGCCCCATGAAACTGCTGATAGTCGAAGACCAGCCCAAGACCGGCCAGTACCTGCGCCAGGGCCTGGGCGAAGCCGGCTTCCTCGTCGACCTCGCCAGCGACGGCATCGCCGGCCAGCACCTGGCCCTGACCGGCGACCACGACCTGATCATCCTCGACGTGATGCTCCCCGGCCGCGACGGCTGGCAGGTGCTGCGTACCCTGCGCGACGCCGGCCTGGAGACCCCGGTGCTGTTCCTCACCGCCCGCGACGCCGTGGAAGACCGCGTGCACGGCCTGGAGCTGGGCGCCGACGACTACCTGGTCAAGCCCTTCGCCTTCGCCGAGCTGCTGGCCCGCGTGCGCACCCTGCTGCGCCGGGGCAGCGCCGGCCAGCAGGATACCAGCCTGCAACTGGCCGACCTGCGCCTCGACCTGCTGCGCCGCCGGGTCGAGCGCGACGGCCAGCGCATCGACCTCACCGCCAAGGAATTCGCCCTGCTCGAACTGCTGCTGCGCCGCCACGGCGAGGTGCTGCCCAAGTCGCTGATCGCCTCCCAGGTCTGGGACATGAACTTCGACAGCGACACCAACGTCATCGAGGTCGCCATCCGCCGCCTGCGCGCCAAGGTCGACGACGCCTGGCCGACCAAGCTGATCCACACCGTGCGTGGCATGGGCTACGTGCTCGAGGCGCGGGACGCCTGATGCGCCGCCTGTCCCTCGGCGCCCGCCTCAGCCTGCTGTTCGCCGCCAGCACCGCCGCCGTCTCGCTGATCGCCGGCGTGCTCTTCGACCGCGCCAGCGAAGCCCACTTCATCGAGCTCGACCGCCAGTTGCTGGACGGCAAGGCCGAGGTGTTCCGCAGCATCCTCGGCCCCGCCCGCCAACCCGGCGACCTGGCGCCCCATGAAGACCAGCTGCGCACGGAACTCGAGCGCCACCCCGACCTCGCCCTGCGCATCATCGGCGCCGACGGCGAACCCTGGTTCGACAGCCTGGCGGTGGCCAGCGCCGGTCACGACAGCCACGGCGACATCGCCTGGCGCCGCTTCGAAGCCCCGCTGGAGCCGGCGCGCGCGGACTCGCCACGGCTAGAGCTGCGCCTGGACATCACCCACCACCAGCACTTCCTCGAACGCATGCAACGGCTGATCTGGCTCACCGTCGGCCTCAGCGCCCTGGCCACCGCCCTGCTCGGCGCCTGGGCCGTGCGCAGCGGCCTGCGCCCCCTGCGGCGCATGGCCGAAGTGGCCGCCGGCGTCTCCGCCGACTCCCTCACCATCCGCCTCGCCGAAGACCCGGTGCCGCCCGAGCTGGCCGAACTGACCCGCGCCTTCAATGCCATGCTCGGCCGCCTGGACGACGCCTTCCAGCGTCTCTCGGCCTTCTCCAGCGACATCGCCCACGAGCTGCGCACGCCGCTGTCCAACCTGCTCACCCAGACCCAGGTGACCCTCGCCCAGCCGCGCGACGGCGACACCTACCGCGAAGCCCTGCACTCCAACCTGGAGGAGCTGCAGCACCTGGCGCAGATGGTCAACGACATGCTGTTCCTGGCCAAGGCCGAGCACGGCCTGCTGGCCACGCGCCTGGAGCCGCTGCAACTGGGCGAGGAGCTGGATGCCCTCGCGGAGTTCTTCGCGCCCCTGGCCGAGGACGGCCAGGTGAGCCTCACGCGCCAGGGCGACGCGCCGCTGCCCGCCGACCGCGCCATGCTGCGCCGCGCCCTGTCCAACCTGATCGACAACGCCCTGCGCTTCACCCCGCCGGGCGGCCACATCCGTCTGAGCGTGCAGCACGAGGCCGCGCGGGTGCGCCTGGAAGTGGCCAACGACGGTGCGCCGATCGCCGCCGAACTGCTGCCCCGGCTGTTCGACCGCTTCTTCCGCGCCGACCCGGCGCGCCGCGAAGGCCAGGCGGAACACGCCGGCCTCGGCCTGGCCATCACCCGCTCCATCGTCCATGCCCACGGCGGCAGCATCCGCTGCGAATCGGCCGGCGGCTGGACGCGCTTCGTGCTGGAGTTCCCCCTAGCGCCCTGAGTCGGGGCCGGCAGGCTTGCAGTCGTAGGCGAACAGCACATCCGTGCCCCAGGCCTGCCAGCACGACGCCTCCAGCACATAGGCCCTGCCATCGAAGCGCCAATCGGAAACGCCCTGCCCCTGGTCCGCATGGAGGCGCACGGGCGCATGGCCTTCGTTCAGCGGCCCGGCCACCCTCCCGAGCAGGCCCGCCCCTTCCAGCAGCAGGCGCGGCGCCCCCGCGGCGTCCATCTCGAACAGCCACTGGGCGTTGCTGCGCTGCACGTTCTGCGACACCAGGATGCCCGGCCTGCCCTGGCCCAGGTCGACCAGGCCGAAGCCCAGGCTCGCGTCACCCCAGCCATCGCCCATGTCCTCGTCTTCGGCCGTGTAGCTGCCCGACTGCGCCACCTGCTGGCGCAGGAGTTCCTGGGTTGCCGGCGGTACCGTGCCCGGGAGGTCGGGCAGTGCCGAGCTGACTTCGCCTATCCCTGGCGGCGCCCAATGCGGGTCGCTCAACCCTTCCTCCAGCAGCGCCCGCTGGCACGCAGCATCAGCCTTGCAGTCACGCAAGCGCTGCGGCCAGGCCTCGACGGCAGCGGCCCACTGGAGGATGGAGCGCTCCGGCGTCAGGCTGCCGTGCAGGCGCAACGCCATCTGCTGCGCTTTCGCGCGCAAACGATCGTCACCGCACAAACCCGCCCAGTCACCGCCCTGCCCGGCCAGCGCCACCCGCCGCTCCTCGGGCGAGAGGTAGTTCGCGCCGCTCAGCGCGCAGGGCAGGAAAGGCAGGGGCTCCGGCAACTGCTCCAGCTGCGGGTCGGCGAAGTGGCGCGCCAGCAGTTCGTCGTAACGGGCCAGCACCTGCCCGTTGCGGTCGATCAGCGCCTCGACCCCGCGCTCGTTGGCGAGCCCCAGGCTCACCACCGCCCGCCCCTGGTCGAAGTCCTCGATCACGGCGGCGTAGCTCGGGGCGATCACCCAGGCGCCCTGGTGATTGATGAAGCCCCACAGGTGACTCTGCGGCGAGCGCGCCGCCGCCAGGCCCTCGTGGAAGCCGTGGGCGTCCTCGAAATCGCCCGGCACCGGGTAGCGGCCGTCCGGCGCCATGAAGCGCACCGTGCTCGGCGATTGCACCTGCCCCAGGTTCTCGCCCGTGGGCAGGCGTACCGGCAGCAGGCCTTCGCGCACGCTCAGCTCCAGCGGTTCGCTGTACAGCCGGGGCGCCGGGCCGAACAGCGGTTTGCCCTGCGCATCCAGCAGGCCCCAGCCCCAGGGCCCGTCCGTGGCCATCACCCGCACGCCTTCGTTCAGGGCATGCACCTGGGTCACCTGCAGGTTCAGCCACTCGCTGAACAGCGCCGCCAGGTCCAGCTCCAGGGGCGGCACCGCCTCCAGCGCCTGGGCGCAGTCCCCCAGCGGATGCTGGGCATCGGCCCCCGGCAGCGGCAACCGCCCATCCGCCGGCAAGCGACCCAGGGCGCGGGCGGAGCGGGTTTCCAGCACCCAGGCGTTGCAGCGCCCGGCCGCGCTCGCGCCCGGTTCCTGGCGGTTGCCGCTGCCGTCCATATAGAAGTTGCCCCGGCCGCCATCGGGGGCCGCCAGGGTCTGGCCGCCCCGGTAGTCACGGAGGAAATACAGGCCCTCGGCCAGCGGGAAGGCCGGCTCGCCATCCAGGCCCAGGTAGCCGCAGAAGCGTCGTTCGGCCTCTTCGCGGCAGACCATCGCCCGCCCCTCGACGAAAGGCCGGGCGATGCTGAGCGAAGGCGCCACCAGCACCCGCCCGTCACCCTCGGCATAGCCCCAGAGGTCGTCACGCTTGAAGGCGAAGCGGCCGGCCTGCAGCCCCCCGCCCACCTGCTGGAACAGTTGCGGCACGCGCAACGCCCCCTCCGCCGTCACCAGCATGCAATCGCCACCCAGGCGCTGGTCGACCGCCTCGTTCTCGCTCGACCAGCGCATCCCGCACAGCAGTTGCGATGCCGCCTCGGCCACGCCCGCGCCGCCCATCAGCAGCGTCATCGCCAGGCCCAGCGCCTTGCCTCCCTTCACCATGCCAATACTCCACCTGTATCGATCGACCGCAGAGCGGGATTCCGCGCCGCGACTGTACAGGGCTTGCAGGTGTTTTTCCCGGCTCCGATGGCGTTGAAGCGCTTCAGACGATGCCGCCGTTGACCCGCAGCGTCTGGCCGTTGATCCAGCCGCCCTCGTCACTGGCGAGAAAGGCCACCACACCGGCTATGTCCTCAGGGCGTCCGAGGCGCTGCAAGGGCGCCTGGTTGGCCAGGCGTTCCACCGTGCCGGGGTCCTTGCCATCGAGGAACAGCTCCGTGGCGGTCGGCCCCGGCGCCACGCAGTTGACCGTCACCCCGCGCCCGCGCAACTCCTTGGCGAACACCCGGCTCATCGCCTCCACCGCTGCCTTGGAGCCGGCATAGGCGGCGTACCCCGGCAGCGCCAGGCCCACCACGCTGGTGGAGAAATTGATGATCCGCCCGCCGTCGCGCAGGCGCCTGGCCGCGAGTTTCATGGTGTTGAAGGTGCCCCGGGCGTTGACCGCGAAGATGCGATCGAACAGCGCCTCGCTGGTGTCGGCGAGATCGATCTGCCCGGGCTGGATGACGCCGGCGTTGTTCACCAGCACGTCGAGGCCGCCGTACTCCATCTCGGCGTGGTCGAACAGCGCGGCCACCGCCGCCGGGTCGCTGACGTCGGCGAGGATGGCGTAGGCCTTGCCGCCAGCCTGGGTGATCGACCTGACCACCTGCTCGGCGGCCTCGGGGCGGGCGGCGTAGTTGACCACGACCTGGAAGCCATCGAGGGCGAGGCGCAGGGCGATGGCGGCGCCTATTCCTCTCGAGGCGCCCGTGACGAGCGCGGTTCTGGCAGGGTGCGACATGGAGCCCTCCGGGAAGGCCACGGCGACTTCAGGCGGGCCGGACCTCCACTGGGTATAGCTGGCCGGGTCGCGACCGTCCTGCCGGTCATCCGCCAGGGGCACGGGCGACGCGACCCGCCGACGACACGTCACCCCGGCACGCGGCGATTTGCCAGAACTGAGCAGTGCTCCGCTCATTGGAGCGCCGGCTCTGGGAGATAATTGCCGGTCGGTCGCAGTCGATGGCCACCCGCCAGCCCCTGCCCGATACCGCACCGGCAAACTACCGGAGCGGGAACTACCATAACGACAAGGACTCAGCCGGACTCCCCCGATGGAAGCCGCTGTGCCTGCCGCCCTCGCCCACCCGCGGGGGCGCATTTATCTGCCCGATAACAAGAAAGGGACATCAATGATCAAGAAGTACATCGCCGTCCTGGCCTGCGTCCTCAGCCTGCCCCTCGGCCACGCCGTGGCGGACGAAGCCCCCATCACCCTGCGCTTCTCCCACGTGGTCGCCGACGACACGCCCAAGGGCCAGGGTGCGCTCATGTTCCAGAAACTGGTCCAGGAGCGCCTCGGCGGCCAGGTGAAGGTGGAGGTCTACCCCAACTCCACCCTGTTCGGCGACGCCGACGAACTGCAGGCCCTGCAGGACGGCAAGGTGGACCTGCTGGCCCCGTCGCTGGCCAAGTTCGACCAGTACACCAAGCAGCTGCAGATTTTCGATCTGCCCTTCCTGTTCGACGACCTCGAAGCCGTCAACCGCTTCCAGAAGCGCGCCAAGGGCCGCCAGCTGCTGCGCTCCATGGAAGACAAGGGCATCGTCGGCCTGGCCTATTGGCACAACGGCATGAAGCAGATGTCGGCCAACCGCGCCCTGCACGCGCCGGCCGACGCCCGTGGCCTGTCCTTCCGCATCCAGGCCTCCGGCGTGCTCGAGGCGCAGTTCGCCCAGCTCGGCGCCAAGGCCGTGCCGATGCCCTTCGCCGAAGCCTTCGCGGCGCTGCAGAGCGGCAAGGTCCAGGGCACCGAGAACACCTGGTCCAACCTCTACAGCCAGAAGCTCAACACCGTGCAGCCCTTCATCACCGAGACCAACCACGGTGTGCTGGACTACATGCTGGTGAGCAACTCGCGCACCTGGTACGCCATCCCGCACAAGACCCGCACCGAGCTGGAAGCGATCATCGACGAGGTCACCTTCGCGGTGAACCACGCCGCCGAGCAGCAGAACCAGGCCGACCGCCAGCGCATCCAGAGCAGCGGCAAGACCCAGCTGGTGACCCTCAGCCCCGAGGAACGCCAGGCCTGGCGCACCGCCATGCAGCCGGTGTGGGAGCAGTTCACCCCCGACATCGGCGCCGACATCGTCAAGGCCGCGCAGATCGTCAACCGCAAGCAGTCGCAGTAACCCGCCTCAGGCCCGGGCCGGCACCTCGCCGCCCGGCGCCATCCCATAGCTGGCCGGGCTGAACACCCGGGTCAGCGCCAGCATCGCCAGCACCATCACCACCAGCACCACCCAGGCACTGGTGAAGCTCCCGGTGACTTCCCGCAGCCAGCCCGTCAACCAGGGCGAGACCGCATTGATCAGGAAGCCGACGCCCTGCACGAAGGCCGCCAGCTGCCCCGCCTCGCGCGGGTCGCGACGGTGGTCGAGGGTGAGGATCAGGCTCAGCGCGAAACAGGCGCCCAGGCCGAAGCCGATCAGCGCCACCCACAGCAAGGTCGCCTGCTGCGGCGCCCACACCAGGCCGGCGAACCCCACCGCCTGGGCGGCCAGGCACAGCGTCAGCAGCGGCCGGCGGTCGACGCCGCGCTGGGCCAGGGCCGGCATGGTCAACGCCGCCAGCACCTGGAACAGCGTCATGAATGCCAGCAGGGAACCGCTGCGGGTCGGGCTCCAGCCCAACTGCTGATAGAAGGCCGGCAGCCAGGCCACCATGCTCATGTAGCCGCAGTTGATCAGCCCGAAGTACAGCGCCAGCAGCCAGGCTCGGCGATCCCCCAGAAGCCCTGGCCCAGCGCTTGCGCGCGGCGAACCGTCCCGCGCCAGCGGCAGGCGCAGCCACAACAGCAGCGCCAGCGCCGCCGGCACCAGCCAGAAGCCCAACCCCGCCTGCCAATGGCCGAAATGGCTGGCCAGCACCGGGCTGAGCAGGGCCGAAAGCCCGCCACCGCTCATCAGCGAGGCCGAATACAGCCCCATGGCCAGCGCCACGCGGCCGGCGAACTGGCGCTTGATCACCGCCGGCACCAGCGCCTGGATCAGCGCCACGCCGATGCCACCCAGCAGCGCCGTGCCCAGCAGCGCATCACCCCGGTCGCACAGCCAGCGGGCCAGGCAGGCACCGAAGATCAGCACCAGCCCGATGGCCACGCCGCGCCGCTCGCCCAGGCGCGCCTCCAGGCGTACCGCCGCCAGCGCCACCAGGCCCATGCAGATCACCGGCAGCGTGGTCAGCAGCGCCGTGCCCTGGAAGCTCAGGCCGGTGGCCGCGCGGATCTCCCCCAGCAACGGGCTGACCGAGCCGAGGATCGGCCGCAGGTTCAGCCCCAGGGCCACCAGCAGCAGCCAGGCGACGCGCGGAGGGCGGGTTTCAGTCTGGTGCATGCAGGTCCTTCCAGCGCCGGTAGAGCGCGGTGGCGCCCGCCTGGGGCAGGTGCAGCACCGGCAGGCGCTGCTGCGCCAGGGGCAACGCCATCTGCTGGTAGACCCCCGCCGTGGAAAGGCCGAAGGGCTCGCCCTCCTCATTGGCGATGGCGAACACCGCACGGCTCACGCCACTGAGGTGCATGGCGGCCAGGCACATCGGGCAGGGCTGGCCGCTTGCGTAGATCACGCAGCCATCCAGGCGCGGGCCCAGGGCGCGGCTGGCGGCGCGCATGGCCAGCAGCTCGGCGTGGGCGGTGGGGTCGCCGCTCCGGTGGATCTCGTTCACCGCCTCGGCCAGCACCTCGCCGTCCTTCACCAGCAGTGCACCGAAGGGCCGCCCGCCGCGCTCGACGTTGCCACGCGCCAGGTCGACGGCCCGTTGCAGGAACGCCTGGTCATCCGCCATGGGGAATCTCCGAAAGTCAGGAAAACCTGCGGATTATGTCCAGCCGGCCAGGTATTCTGAAATTAAATATCACCATGCAAACCAGTGGCAGGAGGCATGCCTCATGTTCGACCCGCAACTCCTGCGCAGCTTCGTGGCGGTGGCCGACTGCGGCAACTTCACCCGCGCCGCCGAACGCCTTCACCTCACCCAGTCCACCGTCAGCCAGCAGGTGCGACGCCTGGAGGAAGACGCCGGTTGCCGCCTGCTCGACCGCAGCCAGCGTCGCGTGGTGGCCACGGTCGAGGGCGAGCGCCTGCTGGGCTACGCGCGACGCATCCTCGCCCTGCAGGAAGAGGCGCGCGACGCCATGGGCGACCTGGAAAGCGCCGGCGTGCTGCGCCTGGGCGTGCCCGAGGACTTCGCCGCCGAACGCCTGATGCCGTTGCTCGCCGCCTTCGCCGCCAACCACCCCGGCACGCGCCTGGAAGTCACCTGCGGCCTGGGCCCGGACCTGCGGCGTGCCTGGCAGGACGGCGAATTCGACCTGCTGCTGGTCAAGCAGATGGGCGAGAGCGACGACTGCCTCGCCTCCTGGCCGGAGCCCATGGCCTGGTTCGACAGCCACCACAACCCGGCGCTGGGCCGCGAGCCCCTGCCCCTGGTGGCCTTCCCTGCCGGCGGCCTGTACCGCAACGAGATGCTCCACGGCCTCGACGTGCAGGGCCGCCGCTGGCGCATCGCCTACTCCAGCGCCAGCCTCGCCAGCGTCTGCTCCGCCGTCGCCGCCGGCCTCGGCATTAGCCTCCTGCCCCTGCGCGTCGCCACCGACCAACACCGCGTGCTCGACGCCGACAGCGGCCTGCCCGACATCCAGGGCGTGCGCCTGGCCCTCTACAGCCGCCAAGGCCAGGGCAGCGCCGGCCGTGAGCTGGAAGAGCGCCTGGTCAGGCTTCTCAGCCCGGATGGCGCAGACCTGTAGGGGCGAATTCATTCGCTCGTACAAAAGCGGCGGTGCTGCGCACCGCTTGGCGACTGAAGTCGCCCCTACAAAAAGCGGCCGGGCCAGCAGATGAACATGACCGCCGTGTAGGGCGGATGGCGCTCTTTTCATCCACCAGACGGAGCCGAGCCCTAGGCTTCACCGAGCATCCTCCACCTGACCCGCTCCGGCCCTACGGTGACCTTCTCCGGCAGCGGCCATATGCGTGGCGTGCGTTGCTCCAGGGTCAGCGTGGGCAAGATTTCCCCCTCCTTGAAGCGCTGGCGGGCTTTGCCTTTCACGGTGATCCAGAAGAAGTCCACATCCATCGCTGCCCAGTAACCCGCACGCGGGCAAGGCTCGCCGCTGACGCAGATGAGCGACGAATCCAGGTAG